>CAWJLG010000016.1:0-283193 GCA_963843595.1 uncultured beta proteobacterium
CGACGGCCGTCGCTTCCAGCTCGATCCTGCCCGGGCTGTCGAGCAGATCCGACACGAAGATCATGCTCATCGCCGGATAGTGGTTGCCCATGTGCCGGCGCCAGATCGCGCCGAGTTCGCGGCGCACCGCGAGGTAGGCCGGCTTGTCGCAGCAGTAGGCGGTCATCCGGCAGATGTGGCGTGCCTCACCACCGGCCTTCGCCAGCACCGCGAGGACGTTGGCGAGCGCCTGATCGAATTGCGGCGCGATGTCCGCCGAGTGGAAGCGCTGCTGGCTGTCCCATCCCACCTGTCCGGCGATGAAGACGAGCCGCCCCGCGCTCGCGGCGATTCCATTGGCGTAGCCGATCGGCGGTGCCCAGCCGTCGGGGAGCAGGACTTCGTGCGTCATGGTCAATCCGTGTAGCGCGGAGGATCGGGATCGTTCGCCCAGTCGCTGTCCGGCTTGGGCACCTTCGCGAGCCACGCCTTCACCAGTTCGACATGCTCGCGCTCCTCGGCTTCGAGCTCGCGCGCGGCATTGCGCACCGAGTCTTCGCTCGCGGCCTCGGCGAGCGCGGCGAAGAAGCGCGCCGCCTGTTCCTCGCAGGCGAGCGCCAGTTGCAGCGCGTGCCACGGCTGCATCAGGTAATGCACCTCGTCGATGGGGACGGTTTCGGGCGCCTCGAAGCCCTGCCACCGGTAGCCGCCGGCCGGCGGCTCCGGCGCGCTCGTCCAGCCCATCTCGATCAGGATCTGCTCGGCGTGCTTGCCTTCGTAGCCCGCCATCGTCCGGAACATCGCGGCGACCTCGAGATTGTTGTGCGTCTCCATCGCGTCGGCGAAGTCGGCGTAGCGTTGCGCAGCCTCGATTTCCATCGCCCACGCCTGCGCCATGAACTCCGCCAGCGTGCGCGGCGCCTTGGCAGTAGCGCCCCGCCGGGTGGCCACGGACTTGCGCGAGGTCGCTGTTTGTCCGGACGTGCGTTGCTTCGCTGTCGGCTTCTGCGCCGCCGCCTTCCGGACCGCTGCCTTCTTCTTCGTCACCGGTGGCTTCCCGGCCGGTTTCTTCGCCGCGGGTTTCCTCACGGTTGGCTTTGCCGACGCGAGCTTCTTCGCGCCTGGACGCTTCGCCGCGGGTTTCTTCGCCGCCTGCCTTTTCCCCGCCGGCTTCGCCGACGCGGCCATCTTCGCGCCGCGACGCTGCGCAATCGCCGACTTCGTGGCCGGCTTCCTCTTCACCGTCTTCCTGGGCGCGGGCTTGCTTCGCCGCGCGCTTCTTCGTCGGACTCATAGCTCGAACTCCGCTTCGAGGTCGGAAACGCTTTGCCGGGCCTTGCCGGGGTTCGCCGGATAGGGTTTCCGGTCGCCGGCATAAAGCACCCCGATGTTGAAACCGTCGTCGGTCATGATCCGCCGCGCCGCGCGCGCCGGATCGTCGGTAGGCGTGACCGGCGCCGGGTGCACGTGCTGCTTCCACTCGCGCTGCTCGGGCCGGAACGTGATGCACGGGCTCAGCACTTCGATGAACGAGAAGCCCGGATGCCGGATGCCCTGCGCGATGACCTCGGCGGTGCCGTTGGGATCGCCGGCGAAGGCGCGCGCGACGAAATTCGCACCCGACGCGAGCGCGATCACCAGCGGGTTGAACGCGCGAATGCCGGTACCGCCGGGCGAGAGCTTGTTGTCCCAGTCCGGTTCCGTCGTCGGCGAGGCCTGGCCCTTGGTCATCCCGTACACGTGGTTGTCCATCACGATGTAGGTCATGTCGACGTTGCGCCGGCAGGCGTGCAGGAAATGGTTGCCGCCGATCGAGTAGCCGTCGCCATCGCCGCCGGTGACGATCACCGTGAGTTCGGGACGCGCGCACTTGAGGCCGGTCGCCGCCGCGAGCGCGCGGCCGTGCACGCCGTGGAAGCCGTAGCACGTGGTGTACGCCGGAATCCGCGAGGAGCAGCCGATGCCGGACACGACCGCCACCTCGTGCGGCGGAACCTGCACCTTCGCGAGCGCCTTGGTGACGCTGGAGAGCACCGAATAGTCGCCGCAGCCGGGACACCAGATCGGCTTGTACGGCGACTTGTAGCTGGCCGCGGTCAGCACGGCCGGAGTGGCGAGATCGTTCATGCCGATTCCTCCGCAAGGGCGGGCGCGCCCGCCCAGTCGACGATCGCCTGCGCGAGCTCGTTCGGCCGCAGCGGCAGCGGACCCGGACGCCGGAACGACGCCGGTCTGCCGGGCAGGTCGTACACCGAGCGCACGTACCGCAGCAGCTGGCCGCCGTGGTTCTGCTCGACGACCATCACGCGCGAGATGCCCTTGAGCGCCGCCGCGAATTTCTCCGGTTGCGCCGGGGCGAGCAGGCGCAGTGCAACGAGGCGCGTGTGCACCCCCTTCGCCCGCGCCCGGGCGACGGCTTCGCGTACTGCGGCCGTCGTCGAGCCGAACGTGATGACCGCGGCGTCGCCGTCGCCCTCGACGTCCGCCCAGAATGTGCCGTAGTCGTGCTGAACGAGCTTGCGCTCGCGCTTGTCGAGCTGCAGACGGTGGTCGCGCGACTGGCTGCTGGGGATGCCGCCCTCGGAATGTTCGAGGCCGTCAGCCGTGTAGACCACGCCAGGCGTGCCGGGAATCGCCATCGGCGATACGCCCGACTCGGTGTTGCGGTAGCGCTTGTACTCCGGCGTGTTCGCCGCCGCGGTCAGGCGCCGCCCGACGAAACCGGCGTCGGCCGGCCGGTCGACGATCGCGCGCGACTGGCCCATGAACTGGTCGGAAAGCACGATCGCCGGCGCCTGCAGCGCCTCGGCGAGCTCGACCGCCCATTGCGTCGTCGCCAGGCAATCGGCGATCGACGTCGGCGCCAGCACGAGCCGCGGCGCGTCGCCGTGCAATCCGGCGACCGCGAACGAAAGGTCGCTCTGCTCGCTCTTCGCGGGTATGCCGGTCGAGGGGCCGCCACGCATCACGTCGACGACGACGATCGGCACCTCGGCGGCAACGGCGAGGCCGATCCCCTCGGTCATCAGCGCGAGTCCTGGGCCCGCGGTCGCGGTGAGCGAAGGCACGCCGCCGTACGACGCACCGATGATCATGTTGACGGAGGCCAGTTCGTCCTCGGCCTGCAGCAGCGAGCCGCCGACCTTGGTCAGGGCCGGCGCCATCCATTCGAGGAGCTCGGTGGCCGGCGTGATCGGGTACGCGGCGACGAAGCGCACGCCGCCCCGGATCGCACCGAAGCCCGCGGCCTCGTTGCCGCTGATGAGCCAGCGCCTGCCCGACGCGGGCGCCGCGGTTGCAGGCAGGGCCGGCATGCCATCGATTCCGTCAGCGGCGGCGATGCCCGCATCGACAGCGGCGAGGTTGGCGGCGAGCGCGTCGGCGCCGCGTTTCCACGATTCGCGCACCGCGTCGTGCAGCGCGTCGCGGGACAGGCCGGCGAGCGCGCCGGCAAGCCCCAGTGCGACCATGTTGGTCCAGCTGCCGGTGATGCCCTTGGCTGTCTTCTTGAACGCTGCCGGAAAGTAGCGCGCACCGGTGTTGCGGAACGCTTCCGGCGCTTCGCCCTCGTCCGGGTCGCCGACGAGCACACTCGCCGCCGTCAGCGGAATCTCGTCGGCGAAGCGGTTGACGTTCTGCCAGTCGATCGCGAGCAGCAGATCGAAGTGATCGTCCAGCGAGTCGATCGGCGTGCGTGCGAGGCGCACCAGCGCCGCCGCCTCGCCGCCGCGGATCTGCGGCCCGCTGGTGCGCACCATCAGTCCGTAGCATCCCGCCTTCGCCGCCGCGGCCAGCAGCAGCGTGCCGGCGGTCATCACGCCGCTGCCGCCGCTGCCGGCAAGCGCGATGGAAATGCTGGCAGCCGCACCTGCCGGCACTTTGCCCTCACGCGCCTTCGCTTGCATGTCGATCCTCCTTGACCGCCGATCCGCGCGAGTTAAGCTTGTCGCGGACCGGAGGCGTTTGACGCAGATCAAGGCGCCGCGAGTCCGGGCGCCGCATCATTTTCGTCATATTCCGGTATTGTGGTACTGTAATACCAGAATAGGCGCGCGGAGGCCTCCGGTCAAGTGGCAGATGCCGCAGGTGCCGGACCCCGCGGCGGCGCCGGAATCGAAGGAGGAGGAGCGATCATGGGTATTGCCGCGCACCGCTGGATGATGACGGCGCCGAACGCGCCGCTCGTCCGCGAGGCCTTCGACGCCACCCCGGGCCCGGGCGAGGTGGCGGTCGCCGTCGCCGGCTGCGGCGTCTGCCACACCGATCTAGGCTACTACTACGACGGCGTGCGCACCAACCATCCGCTGCCGCTGGCGCTCGGCCACGAGGTCAGCGGCCGGGTCACCACCGCCGGCGCCGGCGCGGAAGGCTGGCTCGGCAAGGCGGTGATCGTGCCGGCGGTGCTGCCGTGCGGCGAATGCGATCTGTGCAAGCGCGGTTTCTCCACGATCTGTCGCAAGCAGAAGATGCCGGGCAACGACATCCAGGGCGGCTTCGCCTCGCACATCGTCGTGCCCGGACGCGGGCTGTGCGCGGTCGACGAGGCGCGGCTCGGAAGGGCCGGGTTGACGCTCGCCGACGTGTCGATCGTCGCCGACGCGCTCACCACCCCGTACCAGGCGGTCCGCCGCGCCGGCGTGGCGCCCGGCAGCCTCGCCATCGTCGTCGGTGCCGGCGGCGTGGGTGGCTACTGCGTCCAGATCGCCCACGCGTTCGGCGCCAAGGTCGTCGCGATCGACGTCGACGAGGAAAAGCTCGAAACGATTTCGCACCACGGCGCTGCGCTTACCATCGACGCGCGCACGTTCGACGGCAAGGCGATCGAAGGCGGCGATCGGCGACTTCGCGAAGGCGAACGGCCTCCGCAGCACCGAATGGTTCATCTTCGAATGCTCCGGCACGGCGCCCGGGCAGCTCACCGCTTACGGCCTGCTCGTCCATGGCGCGACGTTGTCGGTCGTCGGCTTCACGATGGACAAGGTCGAGGTACGCTTGTCGAACCTGATGGCCTTCGACGCGCGCGCGATCGGCAACTGGGGCTGCCCGCCCGAGTACTACCCGGCTGCGCTCGACCTCGTGCTCGACGGCAAGGTCGCGATCAAGCCCTTCGTCGAGCCGCATCCGCTCGACGACATCAACCGCGTGTTCGCCGCGGTCCACCACCGCGAGATCAAGAAGCGCGCGGTGCTCGTTCCAGCCTGACCCGGGAGTCGCCCGCAATGAATGCTGCAACACGTCAGTTCAAGAACCACGATCTGGTCGAGGATTTCGCGAAGCCGGGTGTGCGTTACGAAAAGCGCCCCGCCAGGAAGCCGGACGGCAGCGTCGTCCCCGGTCTCTTCAACGCGTGGATCACGCTCGACAACCCGGCGCAGTTCAACTCCTACACCACCGACATGGTGAAGGGCACGATCCTCGCGTTCCGCGCCGCCACCAATGCCCGCGACGTCAACTGCGTGGTGTTCACCGGCGCCGGCGACAAGGCGTTCTGCACCGGCGGCAACACCAAGGAGTACGCCGAATACTACGCGGGACAGCCGCAGGAATACCGGCAGTACATGCGGCTGTTCAACGACATGGTCAGCGCGATCCTCGCCTGCGACAAACCGGTGATCTGCCGCGTCAACGGCATGCGCATCGGCGGGGGGCAGGAGATCGGCATGGCGTGCGATTTCTCCGTCGCCCAGGACCTGGCGCGCTTCGGCCAGGCCGGCCCGAAGCACGGCTCGGCGCCGATCGGCGGCGCCACCGACTTCCTGCCGCTGATGTCCGGCAGCGAGCGCGCGATGGTCGCGTGCGTGCTGTGCGAGCCCTTCTCCGCACACAAGGCGTACTGGATGGGCGTGCTGACCGACATTGTGCCGGCGCTGAAAGTCGACGGGCAGTTCGTCGCCAATCCCCTGGTCGAGACGCAGAAGATGGTCGACGCCTACGGGCGCTTCGTGTTCGGCGAGCCGAAGACCGGCGACGCGCTGAAGGAAGGCAAGGCGCTGCTGGCGCGCGGCACCGTCGATCTCTCGCTCCTCGACGCCAAGGTCGAGGAACTGTGCGCGAAGATGCTGCTCACGTTCCCCGACTGCACGACCAAGACGCTCGAGGAGCTGCGCAAGCCGAAGCTCGAGTCGTGGAACCGCAACAAGGAAGACTCCCGCGCCTGGCTCGCGCTCAACATGATGACCGAGGCGCGCGCCGGATTCACCGCGTTCAACGAAGGCACCAAGGACGACCGCGAGGTCGATTTCGTCCTGCTGCGGCAGAAGCTCGCGGCGGGCGAGAGCTGGGTCGGGCCGCTGCACGATTCGATTCAGCCGAAGATGAAGCGCCAGGGCTGACTGCCGTGATCGCGGATTCCCCGCTCAAGGACACCCTCGACCGCGACGGCGCGCTGCTGCGCCTGACGCTCGCGCGGCCGAAGGCGAATCTCGTCGACGCGGCGATGATCGCCGCGCTGCACGGTGCGCTCGTCGCCTATCGCGGCGGCCCCGAGATGAGCGGCCTGCGCGGCGTGCTGCTCGACGCCGAGGGACCGCACTTCAGCTTCGGGGCGAGCGTCGAGGAGCACCTGCCCGACCGCTGCGCGGCGATGCTCGCGGCGCTGCATGCACTCGTCCTCGCGATGATCGAATTCCCGGTGCCGATCCTGGTCGCGGTCCGCGGCCAATGCCTGGGCGGCGGGCTGGAAGTCGCGCTCGCCGGCGGCCCGATCTTCGCCGCACCCGACGCGCAGTTCGGCCAGCCGGAGATGAAGCTCGGCGTGTTCGCGCCGGCCGCGTCCTGTCTGCTGCCGTACCGGGTCAACCAGCCGGCGGCCGAGGACCTCCTGTTCTCCGGCCGCTCGATCGGGGCCGAGGAAGCGAAGTCGATCGGCCTCGTGCAGTTCGTCGCCGACGATCCGGAAGCCGCCGCGTTGACGTATTTCGATCAGCACCTCGCCGGCAAGAGCGCCGCCGCGCTCGCCTGCGCCGTCGCCGCCGCACGCGGCGGCATGCTCCGCGACGTGCGCCACCGCCTGGCCGAAGTCGAGCGGCTGTATCTCGACCGCCTGATGCAGACCCGTGACGCGAACGAGGGCCTCGTCGCCTTCCTCGCCAAGCGCAAACCGAAATGGGAGCACCGCTGATGGCCGACATTCCCGCAGTCATCAAGATCGTCGAGCGCTGCCAGACGCTGTTCGACGACCTCGACTTCAATGCCGTCAAGCAGTGGAAGGCCGCGGTGCCCGGCCGCAAGGCGATCGGCTACATGCCGGTGTACGTGCCGCGCGAGCTCGTGCACGCGGCCGGGATGCTGCCCGTCGGCATCCTCGGCGGCGGCGACCAGCTCGAGGTGATCCAGGGCGACGCGTACTACCAGAGCTACATCTGCCGGATTCCGCGCTCGACCATCGAGCTCGGCCTCACCGGCCGCCTCGACTGCCTCGACGGCATGCTGTTCCCGTCGATCTGCGACGTGATCCGCAACCTGTCCGGGATGTGGCAGATCCTGTTCAAGGACAAGTACGTCAAGTACTTCGACGTCCCGCAGAACTACGAGGATGCGATCGGCGGTACGTTCTACATCAGCGAGCTCGAGATCCTGCGCGAGGACCTGGGCCGGCTGCGCGGCGCGCCGATCACCGACGCGGAGCTCAATGCGTCGATCGCCGTGTACAACGAAAACCGCGCGGCGATCGCCGATCTGTACGCGTACCGTGCCGCGAAGCCGTGGCAGGCGCCGACCTCCGAGGTCTACCTGCTGCTGCGCGCCGGCATGGTGCTGCCGCCCGAGGAGCACACGGCGCTCGTCCGCGAGTACATCGCCGCCGCCGATGCGCTGCCGCGGCCCAAGCGCGACAACGCCCGCATCGTGCTGACGGGCGCGTTCTGCGAACAGCCGCCGCTCGGCCTCATCAAGTCCATCGAGATGTCCGGCTGCTACATCGTCGACGACGACTTCATGCTGGTGACGCGCTGGCTGCTCGACGCGCTGCCGACCGACGGCAACCCGCTGCAGGAGCTGTCGAAGGCGTTCCTGCACCGCTCGGCGACGACGGCGGCCAAGTACGAGACGACGCGCGAGGAGAAGGGCGTGTTCCTGCTGAAGCAGGTCAAGACCCGCGGTGCGGAAGGCGTCATCTTCGCCGCGCCGTCGTTCTGCGACCCGGCGCTGCTCGAGCGGCCGATGCTGCAGGACGTGCTGGCGAAGCACACGGTGCCCTACACCGCGTTCAAGTACGCCGAGAACACGGGCCAGATGGCGCCGATCCGCGAGCAGGCGGGGACGTTTGCCGATTCGATCAAGTTATGGAGTGCCGCATGACCACCACCGCCGCGATGCCCGCTAGCGCGAAGAAGCCGCAGAACGTCCAGAAGGAGGACGCGATGTGGATGCAGAAGGAGATGATCAACCGGAACTACATGGAGCTCGCCACTGCGCACGCGCAGAACCGCAAGGTCTCGGCCACGTTCGTGCCGGGCAACCTCAACGAACTCCTGATGTGCTTCGACTTCGCGCGGAGCCTCCCCGAGACCAACGCGCTGCAGAACGGGATGCGCAAGAAGTCCGGCAAGTTCATCATGGACGCCGAGCGCGACGGCCAGTCGGAGGACGTCTGCACGTACGTGAAGGCCGACCTCGGCATGATGCTGGGCGGCGAAATCGGCCCCACCGGCGACCCGCTGCCCCGGCCTGACGTCCTGCTGCTTTCCTACACCGGCTGCTTCACGTTCATGAAGTGGTTCGAGCTGATCCGCCACAAGTACGGCTGCGAGACCGTGATGCTGCACGTGCCCTACCAGGGCGAGGGCAAGATCGCGCCGAACATGCGCGAGTACGTGGTCAAGCAGTTGAAGGACACGGTGATCCCGACGCTGGAACGGATCTCGGGCGTCAAGTTCGACATCGACCGGCTGCGCCAGTACATGAAGGAGTCGCAGAAGGCCGAGGAGGATCTGGTCGCGGTGCTGCAGTCGGCGAAGAACCGACCCTCCCCCATCGACGGCTATTTCGGCGCCGTCTACTACATCGGCCCGATCTTCACCGCGTTCCGCGGGACGCCCGAGGCGACCCAGTACTACAGCGTGCTGCGGCAGGAGATCGAGCAGCGCGTGCGCGAGGGCAAGGGCCCCGTCACGCCCGAGGGCGAGATGGGCGAGGAGAAGTACCGGCTCGTCGTCGAGGGACCGCCGAACTGGACCAGCTTCCGCGACTTCTGGAAGATGTTCTACGACGAGGGCGCCGTCGTGGTGTCGTCGACGTACGCGAAGGTCGGCGGACTCTACGACTTCGGCTTCCGCCACGATCCCGACCGCCCGCTGGAATCGCTCGCCGAGTACTGCCTCGGCTGCTACACGAATCTCAACCTGCCGTCGCGGATCGACATGATCTGCAAGTACATCGACGAGTACCAGGCGGACGGTCTCCTGATCAACTCGATCAAGAGCTGCAACAGCTTCTCCGCCGGTCAGCTGCTGATCCTGCGCGAGGTCGAGAAGCGCACCGGCAAGCCGGCGGCGTTCATCGAGACCGATCTCGTCGACCCGCGCTACTTCTCGGCGGCCAACGTGAAGAACCGGCTGGAGAGCTACTTCCAGATGGTCAAGCAGAAGCGCACCGCGCAGTTGGCCGCATCGGGCACGCACTGAGAGAGGACGCCATGCGCTGCTTCATCGGCATCGACCTGGGCTCGACGACGACCAAGGCGGTCGTCATCGACGAGCACCAGAACATCCTCGGCCGCGGAATCACGAACTCGCGGTCGAACTACGACACGGCCGCGGCGATCGCCAAGCAGGAGGCGCTCGTCAACAGCCGCTTCCACCTCTTCCGCGAGGCGCTCGGCAGCACCAACGCGCTCAACGGCGAGCTCGACGGCTTCCTCGGCCAGCTCGAACGCGACTTCCGCTCCGAACAGTACCTCGAGCAGCTCGGCGACCTCGAGCAGACCTGTCAGCGCAGCCTCGCCACCGCCAAGTTCGGCGACAGCACGAAGGCGGTCGGCGAAGCGCTGACCGAGGTGTTCCGCCGGCTGTCCGCCGAGGCGCCGTCGCTGTTCGCGCCGGGCGCCAAGCGCAAGTCGGACTTCTTCCGCGACATCGCCGGCAGCCAGTACCTCGCGACGGGCGAGGCGGTCGCCAAGGAATCCGGCATCCGCTACGACTTCCTGCTCAACGTCTTCGACCGCTCGATCATCGAGGTCGAGAATCGCGTCTATGGCGACTCGATCAGGCGCCACCTGCTCGCCGCGCTCGAACGCACCTTCGTGATGCTGCCCGAAACCGCGGCTCGCAGGGCGCAGGTCGAGGCGCCGATCAAGGGGATCCTGGACATGCCCATGGAGGAGACGTACATCATCGGCACCGGCTACGGCCGCGCGCGGCTGCCGTTCTCGAAGGAACACGTCCGCTCGGAGATTCTTTGCCACGGCCTCGGCGCACACATGATGTACCCCGGCACCGCGACGGTGCTCGACATCGGCGGTCAGGACACGAAGGCGATCCAGGTGGATCCGAACGGCATCGTCGAGAGCTTCCAGATGAACGACCGCTGCGCGGCCGGCTGCGGACGCTATCTGGGCTACATCGCCGACGAGATGAACATGGGCCTGCACGAGCTGGGGCCGATGGCGATGAAGTCCACCAAGAAGATCCGCATCAACTCGACCTGCACCGTGTTCGCCGGCGCCGAGTTGCGCGACCGGCTGTCGCTCGGCGACAAGCGCGAGGACATCATGGCCGGGCTGCACCGCGCGATCATCCTGCGCGCGATGTCGATCCTCGCCCGGTCTGGCGGCATCCGCAACGAGTTCACGTTCACCGGTGGCGTCGCCAAGAACGAGGCGGCGGTCAAGGCGCTGAAGGATCTCGTCACGGAGAACTACGGCGAGCTGACGCTCAACATCAATCCCGACTCGATCTTCACGGGCGCGCTTGGCGGCGCAACATTCGCCTACCGCGCCGTGGTCGAGGAAGGAAAGACCGTGGAGGCACGAGTATGACCATCACGATCGGCATCGACATCGGCTCGGGCGCCGTCAAATCCACGCTGTTCAGGGTCGAGAGCGGCAAGCAGGAGTGGCTCGCCAAGCGCTGCGAACGCATCCGGCGGCGCGACCCGATGACGCTGGCGCAGGAAGGCCACGACGGCGTGCTCGAGGACGCCGGCATGAAACCCGGCGACGTCGACTACATCGCGACCACCGGCGAGGGCGAGAACGTCAAGTTCGCCACCGGCCACTTCTACTCGATGACCACGCACGCGCGCGGCGGCGTGTTCCTTCATCCTGGAGTGAACGCCGTCGTCGACATCGGCGCGCTGAACGGCCGCGCCATCTACGTCGACGAGCGCGGCAAGGTGCTGTCGTACAAGATGACCAGTCAATGCGCGTCCGGGTCCGGTCAGTTCCTCGAGAACATCGCGCGCTATCTCGGTGTCGCAATCGAGGAGATCGGCGCGTTGTCGCAGAGCTCGAAGAACCCCGAGAAGTGCAGCTCGATCTGCGCGGTGCTGGCCGAGACCGACGTGATCAACATGGTGTCGCGCGGCATCGCGACCCCCGACGTCCTGAAGGGCATCCACCTGTCGATGGCCTCGCGGATCGTGAAGCTGCTGAAGGTCACCGGCATCAAGGAGGGCACTGCGCTGCTCACCGGCGGCCTTGCGCTGGACACCGGACTGCTCGCCGCCATCCAGGAAGAGATGGTCAACGAGAAGGTCAACGTGACCGCCGTCAGCCATCCCGATTCGATCTACGCCGGCGCGATCGGCGCGGCCTTGTGGGGCGCGTTCCGGCACGGCAAACTGCGCGAACTCCAGGAACGCGCCGCCGCTTAGGGTCAGACCCCGATTTCCGTCGGCGCCGCAACCGACGCGGCAACCGGCATCGGGAAAATCGGACTCTGACCCCATCAGGAGACCCCCATGGCACTGCTCATCGACGACAACTGCACCGCCTGCGACGCCTGCAAGCCGGTGTGCCCCAACGAAGCGATCAGCGTCGGCGATCCGGTCTACGTGATCGACCCGATGAAATGCACCGAATGCGTCGGCGCCGAGGATGAGCCGCAGTGCAAGCTCGTCTGCCCCGCCGACTGCATCGTCCCCAATCCGGACTTCCAGGAAACGCCCGAACAGCTGATGGCGAAGTACGAGTCGCTGCACGGGTAGATCGACCGCCGCGCGACATGACGGATTGCGCCGCCGGATTGCCCCGGTTCGGCGCTGCGAGCAACGAGCTGGGCGACGCCGACGGTTCGGCGCCGCGCGAGTAGAATTGCGCCTGCTGCGGGGATCGTCCCGCCCGTAATCCGGCCGCATCGGGGCGAGAGACCCGCCCGATCCGGCCTCCGCTGCAGGAACCGACATCATGTCCTTTGCGCATCGCCCGTGGCGATCGATTCGCCGGATTCTCGCGCTCGCAACGCTCTGCGCGTGCGCCACCGCATTCGCCGCCGAGTACCCCGACCATCCGGTCCGTCTCGTCGTCCCGTTCCCGGCCGGCGGCGGCGCCGACGCCCTGGCACGCACGATCATGCCCCGGGTCGGCGAAATTCTGGGCCAGCCGATCGTCATCGACAATCGGCCCGGCGCCGGCGGGAACATCGGCAGCGAACTCGTCGCGCGCTCGCCGGCAGACGGCTACACGCTGCTCTACGGCACCAACGGCACGCACGCGATCAACCAGACGCTCTACGGCAAGCTGCCGTTCGATCCGCAGCGCGATTTCGCGCCGGTGTCGCGGATGACGCGGATCGCCGCGATGATGGTCGTGCTATCCTGCGGTGCCCGCGAAGTCGGTCGGCGAGTTCATCCAGTACGCCAAGGCCAATCCCGGCAAGCTCTCGTTCGCCTCTGCCGGCAACGGGACGACGTCGCATCTGGCCGGCGAGCTGTTCAAATCGCTGGCCGGCATCGACCTGCTGCACGTCCCGTATCGGGGCGGCGGCGCGGCGATGACGGACCTCATCGGCGGGCAGGTCACGATGATGATCGACGTGATGCCCAACGCCTGGCCGCAGGCCCGCGCCGGCAAGGTGCGCGCACTCGCCGTCACGACCGCACGGCGCTTCCCGAGCGCCCCCGACATTCCGACGATCGCCGAATCGGGCGTGCCCGGCTTCGAGATGAGCGCATGGGACGGCATCCTCGCGCCGGCGGGGACGCCGCGGCCGGTGATCGACCGACTGAACGACGCGATCCGCCACGCGCTGGACGATCCGCAGGTGAAGCAGGCGCTCCTCGAACGCGGCGCCGAGACCGTCCCCGGGACACCGGAAGAGTTCGCACGCCACATCGCGTCCGAAACCGAGAAGTGGGCGAAGGTCATCCAGCAGGCGGGCGCGAAGATCGACTGACGATCGAGCCGGCGAAACCCGGACGGCGCGCGCGATCGCGTATCGGCGCTTTCCGGCGCGAGCGTTTCTCGCACTGCATCGCGACGCAAATGCGCGCAGACTTCACACCGTCACCCCGCGGTCGAATCGCGCCGCTCGCCCTCGTCACTCGCCGATCGCCGGCTGCCGTCCGTCGTCGAGGGACTCGAGATTGATGCGCGCCTTGTAGTGCGCGGGATCGAGCGCGATCGAGCGCGCGTAGGCGGCGCGCGCACGCTCGCGGTCGCCGGCGATCTGGTACGCGTAACCGAGATTGTTCCAGACCCGCGCCTTGCCGGGCGCCGCGCGCAGCGTCGCCTCCCACAGCGCGACTTCGGAGCGATAGTCGCGATTGCGCAGTACGGTCGCCGCGGCGAGGACGACAGCCAGCACGCCAACGGCCGCGAGCCGGCCGCGCGGCAACCTCGCCAAGGCCGCGCCGGCAAGAAGCGCCGGACCCAGCAGCGCCAGGTACAGATGCCGGTCGTTGGCGAGATCGTGCCGCGCGAGCAGCGAGTTCGTCGGCGCGAGATGAAGGAAGAACCAGAGGATCGCGAACCCGGCAAGCGGCCGCTTGCGCAGCAGCCCAAATCCGGCGAGCACGAGCGCCGCGAGGATCGCGGCCCTTGCGGCCCACGCCGCGTCGAACGCGGGAACACCGAGGTCCGGATCGATCACCACGCGCAGCGTGAGCAGCGGCCCGGCAATGAGGTAGGACACGCCGTCGACCTGCGCCGCGAGATTGACGAGCGGCGAGCGGACCGAGAGGCTCACCGCGACGAGCTCGCGGTAGGCCGGCAGCGCCAGGATCGCCGCGAGGGCAAGCGTCAGCACAGCGGCGTGCCACCGCGTTGCGATCATCGCCTGCGCGAGCGATCGCCCGCGCGCGGCTTCGACCAGCACGATCGCCAACGGCAGCGTCCATGCCGTCTCGCGCACGGCGAGCGCGGCCGCGAACAGCACGAGCGACGTCGCCGCGGCCGCGAAGTCGCCACTGCGTGCGCGTTCCCATGCGGCGAGCGATCCGAGGTAGAACAACGCCATGAGGCCCACCGACCGGCCGGACACGTACGTTACCGCCTCGGTCTGCGCCGGGTGCAGCGCGAACACCAGTGCGGCGGCGAGCGCCGCGACGCCGGACGCGGCGACCTCCGGTGCGAGCGCCGCGAGCCACTGGCGCGCGAGCCAAAGCACGACGAGCGCGCTCGCCACATGAGCGCCGACATTGAGCACGTGGAACGCGACGGCGCCCGGTGCGATCGTCCAGGACAGCGCGTAGCTCGCCTTGAGCAGCGGCCGGATGCCCGGCATCGAGGCCGCGAACGCAGACCACGAATGCACGGCCGGGTTGTCGACGATGACCGAGAAGTCGTCGAACTGGAACGCGCCGCCGAACGCGTTCGCGTACGCGGCAAGCGCAGCCAGCGTCACCAGCAGCATCGCGCGACGCCCGGTCACGACGCCGCGCGACGGCATCCGCACCTCACTCACCCGCGACGCGGAGCCGCGCGCGCCACGTCGAACGTCCGCTCGACGATCGCCGCGCCATCCCACCAGCGATCGGCGGCGCCGAGCAGGACGATCAGCACGCGATGGCCGTCGCGCTCGGCGTCGACGATGAGGCACGTGCCGGCGCGCTTCGTGTAACCCGACTTGACGCCGCGCACGCCCGGGACGCGGCCGAGCAGGGCGTTGGTGTTGGCGATCCGCCAACGGCGGCCGCCCTCGGTGCGCAGAAGCGCCGACTCCATCGCGACGAGCCGCGCGAATTCGGGTTGTTCGAGTGCGATCGACGCAAGCCGCGCAAGATCGGCGGCCGTGGCGACATGGTTCTCACCATCGTGGCCGCACGCGTTCGTGAAATGCGTGCCCGTGAGGCCGAGCGCTGCGGCGCGGGCGTTCATCCGGGCCACGAACGCGGGCTCACTGCCGGCGACCCACTCCGCGATGGCGACGCACGCGTCGTTGGCCGAACGGATCAACATCGCGGCGAGCAGCGCCGATGCCCGCATGCGATCGCCGGCAGCGAGGCCCAACCGCGCGCCGGTCTCCGCCGCGGCACGAACGCTCACGACCACGGCGTCGTCCGGCCGGCCCGTCTCGAGCGCCAGCAACGCCGTCATCACCTTGGTCAGGCTCGCAGGCGGCAGCGGCCGGTCGGCGTTCACGCTCCACTGCGTGCGACCGTCGATGCGAACTTCGTAGGCGGCGGCCACGCCGGGAAAGGGGTCGGACGCGACCGCGCGCTCGGCCTCCGCGGCAGTGGCGGACGCAAGGCCGATCCAGCTCGCGAGCGCGCCGGCCCAGGCGAACAACGCGAGACCGCGGCGCATCGGACGCGGGGCCCCGGGCGAACGCGTCAGAACGGAAGCAGCTTGCGCAGCGTGTTGACGCCTTCCTGCACGGTGTCGGTCGCCGACGGCTGCTTCGGCGCGGGTGCAGGCGATTGCGCGGGCGACGCGGTGCGCTGGGCGGCGTCGGTCGAACCTCCGGCCATGCCTGCACGGGCAACCGACGCATAGCGCGAGCACAACGGGGCGATGTCGCGCGGAATCGCGGTGAACGAACGGCCCTTGCAGTTGGCGTCGCCCGTTGTCTTGACCTCGTCGTCGCAACGCCCGGAGGCGACGAACGACCAGTTGCGCGCTTCGACGCCGCGCGCACACGCCGCCTTCGTCGTCGCGGCGAAATCCTGGCCGCATTTCTCGAAGCTCGTCCTGACATCGGGATTCTTGCCGAAGATCGAGTTGTACTGCGCCGGATCCTGCATCGACTGCGCCGCGCGCCCCACGGCACCGCAGAATTCGGCCTTCCCGCCGGCACACGTCGCCTTGGGCTCGTTCAACCAGAGTTGCCACTGGAGCTTGTCCAGCGCGTCGCGGCAGCTGTCGGCGACCAGCTTGTCGCTCTGTGTCTTGGCCGCCGCGACGTCCTGCTTCGCCGTCGACACGCAACGCCCCGCGCGCGTGCCGGCGTAGGTCATCGTCATTTCCATCGGCTCTCCTTCCATCTTCCCCGCCATCCGCATCTTGCCGTCGTAGCCGTTGGCGGTATAGGTGATCTCGCCGGTGCCCGTGTAGTCGCTGTTCCTGTTCTTGCAGGCCATCTTGAACGAGAATCGGTTGCCGCTGCGCGACGACTCGGTCATCCGGCACTCCTCGTTCCTGGGGACGACGGCTTCGTCGTTGCCCTTCTCGACGCACACGCGACTGGATTGCGCCGGCATCGCCATCGGCATCCCCGCCATCTCCATCTTCGTCGTGACGTCCCACAATTCGTCCTTGCCCTGCGGGTCGACCCGGTAGCCGGTCTGGCCGGCGACCGGAGCAGCGACGAAGGCGAGCCCGGTCCCGAGCAGCAGCACGAATCGGGTAACGGGCAGGACGGTGACGGAAAAGCGCTTCATTGCGTCTCCAGAAGTCGGGTGGGGAAATGGCGGTCGCCGCGCATTCTATCGTGCGCGGCGGACACGGCGAGCGCCTGCGGCGAATGCCCGCCGGGACGACCGACTTGCGGTCCTGGAATCGCGACGAACGGCCTCAGGGCCGGCGCACGAAGGCGAGTCGTTGCGCCGGCGCGAAGCCGATGTCGTAGAGGAAACCGAGCAGCGCCAGGTCGCGCGGCGCGACGACCGTCTCGACGCGCTCGATCCGCAATGCACCGAGGTTGACGAAGAGTTGCGACATCAGCGCGTGACCCACGCCGTGGTGCTCGTACTCGGGATCGACGCCGATCGTGTCGATCACGGCCACCGGCTCCGTGCGTCCGAAGTCGCCGAGGTCGGCGCGCGCCATCAGGTAGCCGACGATCGCGCCGTCGCGGCGCGCGCAGAGCGACACGCGGATGCCGGAGTCGTCCATGGCTTCGGCCAGCTTGTGCCCGATGTACGCACTGCGATCGCGGCCGGTGATGCCGCGGTCGATGCGGACGATTTCCGCGAGATCGGCCGCGGTCATCGAGCGCACGTCGGCGGTGTCGCGCGCGAGACGCTCGAAGTCGTTGCCCTGCGGCGCGCCGAAATCGATCTCGTGCCCGGGCCCGTTGCCCTCGGGCAGCGAGATCGCATCGTCGCGCTCGGGCAGGTAGGCGCCGCCGCCGACCGCGCAGTCGACGACACGTTCCGCCGCGAGCGCGAAGCCCATCGCGTCGAGCCAGCCCACCATCCGATGGTCGTTCCACGCCGCGGCCGTGCGCAACTCACGAATCCCGTGCCGTCCCGCCCACGCGACGATCGCCTCGAACAGCCGCTTGCCGACGCCATGGCCGAGAACGTCGGCGCGCACGCCGATGAGTTCCAGGCGCAGCGCCGGGTCGACACGGCCGAACTCGCCCTCGAGCACGCGCCCGAGGATGTACGCGGCGAGGCCGTTCGCGTCGGTCGCCCCGAGCTGGGCGTGGAGCTTCGGCTCGCGCATCGCGGCCGCGAGACGGCGTTCGATGTAGGCGCGCCGCGGGCGACTCTCGATCGCGGCGTCGATGGCGACGACGGCGGCGAGGTCGTCCCGCGTCAGGGCGCGAATGGCGATGTTCTCGGCGGTGGCTTCCATCGACGTCTCCCCAGGGTCCGGCCCTCAGGTCGAGGCATATGCGAACGCGAGCTCGCGGTCGGTGTCCTCGTCCAGCAGGTCGTCGAGCACGGGCAGGAGCGCCATCGTTTCCTTCTGGATGTGCGCCGTCAGGCGCTCGACGATTTCCAGGATAACCTGCCGCAGCGCATCACGGTTCCCGGCGACGAGGTTGCCCTGTGCAGCGACCTTGAGCAACGGCAGGAGCTCGGCGACGACCGAGCGGATGGTCTCGTGCTCCTCGAAGAGCAGGCCGGCGATGTCGCCCTCGCCCGCCGCGGTGAGCCGCGGGAAGAGCTCGTTCTCCTCGAATGCGAAGTGACGCGTCAGCTCACGCTCGAGCGCGTCGGCGAAAGTCCGGGCGAGCGTCGGCATGCCGGGATCGTCGACGCGGCCGCGGCCGAGGGTCTGCTCGACCCGGCCGAGGAGCGCAATCGTGGCGAGGTGCTCCTCGTGGAGGATCCGGTTGGTCTGGCGGGCGAAGTCCATGGCGATGAATTATGGTATTTGAATACCGAAATTAACGGAATCCGGCGGGGCAATCCCTGACCCAGATCAAGCCGCCGCCATCCGCCGCCTCTTCCCGGCGGCAGGCGCATCCGTCGCGCCGCGCCGGTCACCGCTCACCGGTCGCCCCCGCCGTCGCCACCGGCAAGTGCGCGCACCAGGCGCTGCGCGAGGACCGCGGCCACCTGCCGCCGATAGTTCGAGCCGGTCACCGTCGTGCGCATGGGACTCACCTGCTTCTGCACGAGTTTGCCGAGCTGCGCGAGCAGCGTCTCGTCGACCGGGTGGCCCGCGAACGCGTCGACGCCGTCGAGCAGGAACGGCCGCGAATTGGTGCCGGTCAGCGCGACGCGCAGTTCGGCGATCGCCCCACCTTCGATGGCGACGCGCGCCGCGACGCCGGCGAGCGGGAAGTCGATGGCGCCGCGCGCGCGTGCCTTGCGATAGCCGCAGCGTGAATGCGGCGGCTGCGCAGGAACGTGAACGGCGACGAGCAGCTCGCCGCGGGCGAGCGCCAGATGCGCGGCACCGTCGTCGACATAGAGATCGGCAAGCGCGATCCGACGCGACGGGGCCGGACCGGCGATCTCGACTTCCGCGGCGAGCGCGAGCAGCACCGGCGCGAGATCGCCGGAGAACGCCGCGTGGCAGCGTTCGCCCTGAGGGGCAACGTGACAGGTGTCGCCACCGTGCTTCAGGCAGAAGGCGTTCGCGCGCCGCCACCACGCGCTCTGGTTGTAGAACACGCAGCGGGTGTCGAGGCAGAGGTTGCCGCCGATCGTGGCGGTGGTGCGGTGCGCCGGGCCGGCGATCGTGGCCGCGGCGTCGGCGAGCGCGGGAAACGCATTCCGGATGCCCGCGTCCGACGCGAGCCGCGCGAGCGTCGCACCGGCGCCGATGACCGCGCCACCGCCTGTGAACTCGATGCGGTCGAAGCCGTCGATCGCGCACAGGTCGACCAACGCCGGCGGCTCGCCCAGCCCGTCGCGCAGATTGGGGATGAGATCGGTCCCGCCGGCGATCGGCCGCGCGGCGGGCACCCAGGCCAGCAGCGAGACCGCCTCGCCAAGCGTGCGCGGGCGATGCAGTGCAAACGACCTCAGGCGTTCCATCTCAGCGCCCCATCGTCGCCGGCTTCGCCGCTTTCGCGGCCTTGAGCCGCTCGGCACGCCTTCGGGCCTGGATCGCGTCGAGCAGGCGATCGGGCGAGGCCGGCAACTCGGTCAGCCGCAGGCCCGTCGCGTCCGCGATCGCATTCGTCAGCGCGGGCAGGAAGCCGGACAGCGAGCCCTCGCCCGCCTCCTTCGCGCCGAACGGCCCGTTGGGATCGCGTGCCTCGACGATGTACGTTTCGATCGGTGGCGACTCGACGATCGTCGGCACGCGGTAATCGAGCAGATTCGCGCGCATGTGCAATCCGCCGTGGTACTGCGTCTCCTCCGACAGCGCCTGCCCCATTCCCATCCACACCGATCCCTGTATCTGCCCCTCGACGGCGAGCGGGTTGATCGCGCGGCCGCAGTCGTGCGCCACCCACACCCGAACGACGTCGACCATCCCGGTCTCCTCGTCGACGGCGACTTCGACGACCTGCGCCGCGTAGGAGAAGCCCGCGCTCGAGCCGACGGCGGCCCCCTTGAACCTCCCGCCCTGCGTCTCCGGGGGTGTGGACCACGCCCCCTTGACCGTCAACGTGCCGCCGTCTTCCAGCGCTGCGGTCACGACGTCCTTGTACGCGAGCGCGCGATCGGTACCGGCGACGCGATAGCTCTCGCCGAGACATTCGACGTCGTCGGCCGCGACTTCGAGCTTGCGCGCGGCGGCATCGACCAGCACTTTCTTCAATGCCTGCGCAGCGCCGATCGCCGCGTTGCCGACCATGAACGACACCCGCGACGAATACGAGCCGTTGTCCTTGGGCGTGAGGACGCTGTCGTTGGCGAACACGCGCAGCCGTTCGAGGCCGAGGCCCAGCACTTCCGCCACCGCCTGCGCCAGCAGCGTCGAGCTGCCCTGCCCGATGTCGGCCGCGCCGGTGAGGACCGTGATGCCCCCGTCGAAGTCGAGCTTCAGGTTGACCACCGCATGCGGCTCGCCGGTCCAGTGCACGGGCTTCGCCGAGCCGCTCACGTAATGCGAGCAGGCGAGGCCCAGCCCGTGGCCGCGCGGCAGCTTGCCGTGCCGCTCACGCCAGCCCGACGCCTTCTCGACGATGTCGAGGCATTCGGGCAACCCGTACGAGTTGACCTGCAGGTCGTTGATCGTCCGGTGCGGGACGGGCAGCAGGTTCGCGCGGCGCACGCGAACGGATCGAGGCCGAGCTCCGCCGCCATCCGGTCGAGCAGCGACTCGAACGCATGGCGGACATCGACGGAACCGTGTCCGCGCATCGCGCCGTTCGGCGGCGTGTTGCTGTACACGCGCAGCCCGTGGTACTTGCACGCCGGCAATCGGTACAGCGCATGCAGCAGCGCGCCGGCGTAGAGGATCGTCACCAGGCCGTAGCCCGCGTAGCCGCCGCCGCGCTGAACGACCTCGCAGTCGACGGCGGTGATCTCGCCGCTGCGCTTCAGGCCGATCTTCAGCTCGCACGTCGGTTTCCGGGCGCCCGCGATGGGTGAGGAAGCACTCCTCGCGCGAGAGCTCGAGCTTAGACGGTGCCGCGCGCCGCGCGGGCGAGCAGCGCCGCGATCACCTCGAAGTTGAGCGTCTCGGTGCGATGGCCGAAGCCGCCGCCGACGAACGGCTTGATCACGCGGATCTGCGCCTCGTCCATCTTCAGGCAGCGCGCGAGCGCAAGGTGCACGTAGTACGGCACCTGTGTCACCGAATGCAGCGTCAGCCGGCCGCGCTCGGCATCCCACTCGGCGAGCGCCGCGTTGGGCTCCATCATCGCGTGCGTGACTTCCGCGTAGTGGAAGCGCTCTTCGCGGATGAGATCGGCGGCGGCAAACCCCGCGTCGACCTCGCCGAACGTGTGGTCGACCTCGCGCTCGACGTTTCCGGCCTTGTTTGCGTGCAGCAGCACGGCACCTTCCGCCCGCGCGTCGGCGGCGTTGAAATACGCAGGCAGCGGCTCGATCTCGAGCTCGATCGCGTCGAGTGCCGCGCGCGCCGTGGCGGCATCGTCGGCGGCGACGGCGGCCACGGGTTCGCCGCAGTACCGAACGCGCTCGCGTGCCAGCGGGAACTCGTTCTGCGCAACCGGGATCACCCCGTACGCCATGTCGCAGTCCTCACCGGTGACCACCGCGCGCACGCCGGGCAGCGCCCGTGCACGCGCGGTGTCGATGCGGCGGATGACGCCGTGCGCGACGGGGCTGCGCAGGATCGCGCCGACCAGGGCGCCTGCCGTCGGCAGGTCCGCGGTGAAACGGGCACGGCCGGTCACCTTCTCGATGCCGTCGACGAGCGGTTGCCGCACGCCGACCGCGGGCTTCGGGCGTGCCGTCACGGCGTTGATCGGTGCGCTCATTCGCCGCTCCCCGCAGTCCCGGCAGCCGCCTGCACCGATTCGATGATCTTCACGTAGCCGGTGCAGCGACAGAGGTTGCCGGAGAGGGCCTCACGAATCTCCTGCTCGGACGGCGCCGGATTGCGCCGCAGCAGCGCCTCCGCAGCCATGATCATGCCCGGCGTGCAATAGCCGCACTGCGTCCCGAGCTTTTCGTGGAACGCCGCCTGCAGCCGGCTCATCCGGCCGCCACCGTGGCCGCCCTCGGCCAGCGCCTCGATCGTCTCGACGTGCCGGCCTTCGCAACGCGCGGCCAGCGTCAGGCACGCGAGCTGCGGCTCGCCGTCGACAAGCACCGTGCACGCGCCGCACTCGCCGCCGTCGCAGCCGCGCTTGGTACCGGTGAGCCCGAGTTGCTCGCGCAGGTAGTCGAGCAGCAGCGTGGCGTCGGCGACCGCGTCTTCGCGCGCGCGACCGTTGACCGTCAGTGCAAGCAGGCGCTTGGCCATTCCCGCAATTCCTCGCGCAAACCTCGGTGGATGTTCGGTCGCCGTGCACTCGGCCGAGCCGAATTGCGCTGCGCCCGCCGCATCATCGCCATCGTCGTGCGGCCGCCGCTAGCGCCGCACGCCCCGAACCGGCGCGTGCGCGAGCGCGAATCCCTGGTTGAATCCCGCCCGCGTGACCAGGACCAGTTTGAAGTATGCACCGGCGAGCGCGGCGAGCAGACCTGCCACCGCGACCAGCATGATCGCAAGCGCGCCGCCGAATGCGGCGCCCGCCGACCAGTACCAGTGGCACCGCGGTGCCCGCGAACACGAGCAGGCGCCCCGCGGCATCGAGCGCCGCCAAGGCCCCGGGCGCAGCCACGCCGTCCAGGCGCCGGCGATAGGCGAGCCAGACCACGAAGCGCGCGAGCAGCAGCACGCCGAAGGCTAGGAGCACCGGGAACGCAACGATGCCATGAAACGGCGCGACGAACAGGAACACACCGGCGCCTTCGGTGAGGCCGGTCATCACGAGCAACGGCCGCAAAAGCGGCTCCCGCCATGCGGGGATGCCCTTCGCCGCCTGCAGCAGGCGCGCCTGGCAATAGAGGAAAACCAAGGCGAGCGCGGCGGCGAACCAGACGAACCCGGGAATGCCGGCGGCCACTGCGAGGCCGACGGGAAAGAGCAGCGCCGACGTCCACGCCTCGCGCGCCATCCATGACGTCCGCGGGTTGCGGAACACTCTGAGCGCGCGCAGCGGCCGGCCGAGCTCCAGCGCCACGCAGACGAGGCCCAGCCCGACGAATGCGAGTCCCGCGAGCAGCAGCGCACTGCGCGCGATCCCGCCCACGCCGGATACCGCCGTGAACACGATCAGCCCGCTGCCGGTGCCGCCGCCGATGAAGTTGCCGGCGGCGCGCCAGTCCCAGCTCGTCTGCTGCCAGGGCAGGGGCCCGTACGTGCCGTAACCCTTGTCCGGATAGCTCACGGCATCACCTGGTCTTTACGGTCCCACAGGTAGTAGAAACCCGGGCCGGTGCCGAGCTCTTCGTGCATCCGGAAGTGGGCGTTCTGTGCAAGGAGCTGCGACACGTTGCTCTGCGGATCGTCGAGATCGCCGAACTGCAACGTCTGCGTGATGCACGCATTGACGCAGGCGGGCGTGGCTTCGGGGTCCACGCCGGGCTTCTTGCCACCGGCGATCCCGGCATCGATGCGGTCGACACAGAACGTGCACTTGGTCGCGACGGCCAGTCGCTGGTCGTCGCGCCCCTTCTTCTCGTTGGCCATCTCGGTGTCGTACGCAAATGCGGGGCGCAGCGTCTTGTAGCGCGCCTGGTACGGGCAGGCGACCGCGCAATACGCGCAGCCGATGCACAGGTCGTAGTCGATGGTGACGATGCCGTCGGCGCGCTTTCTCGTCGCCGTCGTCGGACAGACGTCCATGCACGGCGGGTTCGTCGCAGTGCTGGCAGCCGACCGGAACGAACGCGCGCGTCACGTCGGGGTATTCGCCGTCCTCGATGTCGAGCACGCGCCGCCACTGGACGCCGGGCGGCGTTGCGTTGGCGTGCCGGCACGACGCCGTGCACGTCTGGCAACCGACGCAGCGACGCAGATCCGCAACCATCGCCCAGCGCGTCATCGCTGCCGCTCCCTCGCCGTGTGCGCGTCCGACGGCGCCGGCGCGATCCTCACCCGCACGATGTCTGCCCCCGAACCGGTCGCGTCGGTGAGATCGAGCGACATCGTCGCGAGCGTGTTGAGGCTCGGCACGCCGAAGTCCTTCGTGAACGGCGTCTCCCAGTGATCGAACTGTCCGAGCAGCAGCAGCGTGTCCGGGCGGATGCCCTGGCGCAGCACGGCGCGGCCGCGCACGCTGCGTTGCGGCGTCGCGATCTCGACCTGGTTGCCGTCCTCGATCCCGAGCTTCGCCGCGACCCCGGCGTTGATGATCACGCCGCGATGCCCGGCAACGTTGTCGGCGACTTCCTTGATGAGCTGCATGCCGACGTTGGCACCCCACGCATACTGCATGCTGCGCGCGGTAAGCAGCCAGAACGGGAATTCCTCGGGCTGCCCGCCCGCCTTCGCGAGGGCCGCGATCCACGGCGCGCCGAAGTCCTTCCACACCGGCAGCGCCTGATACTCGTGCAGCTGCGTGTCCCACCAGTGCATGTCGTGCTCGTGGAGTCGCCGCCCGAGCTCGATGCCGACGCGCCACAGGCGTTCCTGGTACGGCAGCTCGAAGCGCAGTCCCTGCTTGACCAGCGCCGGGTAGAGGTACCAGTTCACGCGCGGGAACGGCTTCGTCGCGAGGCCGTGCTCGCGCCACCAGTCGAGGTCGTGCTGTTCGCGGCCGTCGGTCACGTCCGCGCTCGCCGCGCGGCACACGGCGTCCCAGATCGCTTCCGGCGCATGGCGCTTCTCCGGCGCGAGCGCGACGTCCCAGTGCGCGCCCTTCAGCGGCACGCCGGCCGCGCCCTTGTTGATCGCCGCGTTGTACTTTTCGAGCAGCCCCGTGCGTACGGCGAACTCGGTGGCGATCGCGGTGAAGTCGCGCGCCTCGCCCTGCGTCGGGACCGCGGGCTGCCGCAGCGCGTAGCCCTGCACGTCCCAGAACTGCTCGACGAATTTCGACCCGCCGATGCGAATGAGCTGCAGGCTTTCCAGATCGGTCGCCTCGGGCAGCAGGATGTCGGCGAAATGGTTGGTCTCGTCGCGCGTGTACGCGAAGGCGACGGTGAACGGGAAGCGCGCCATCGTCTTCGCCAGCGCCGCCGTGTCCCAGAACGAGATCGCCGGATTGGTCCGGTAGACGAACCAGACGTCGGGCAGCGTCACCCGCGGCAATCCTTTCGGCGTCTGTTCGAGAAACATCCACGAGAAGTGCGTCGGTCCGAGCGCCTGGCTCCACGGCCCGTTCGCCGCGAGCGGCACCATCGTCCGGTAGGCGTTGCGGATGTTGGGCTGCGGCGACCAGTGCGCCTTGTCGGTCGGGTTGAGCGGGTACGCCATGAAGCCGTCGGGGCCGACGCTCACGCTGTCGATCCGCGCCGTCACCGGGCGGTTGAGACGTACGGTCGTGCCGAGCGTGCCGCCCGGCACCTCCAGGCCGCCGACGAGCGCCGCCAGCATCGTCCGCGCCCACACGCACTCGAAGCCGCCCCAGCCGTTGTTGACCGTCTTGCCGAGGCTGACCGCGACCGGCCGATACGGAAGCGTCACGCCGTCGATGTCGATCGTCTCGCCGACGCGCGCATGATCGATGAACTCGTGCGCGATCCGACGCATCGTCGCGGCCGATACGTCGCAGATCGCCTGCGCCCACTCCGGTGTGTACGCCGCCATGTGGGCGACGAGCTTCGAGAACGCCGTTTCGCCGGCGAGCCGGCCCTCGGCCAGCACTTCGTCGTCGGGACCGATCTCGACGGCATCGGCCTCGAACCGGCCTTCGAGCGCCTCGGCGATGCCCGTCGTGTCGAATGGCACGGCGCCGCTGCGCGTCGCGTCCCAGACCAGCGGCTTGCGCGAAACACGATCGCGCAGGTAGAAGCCGTTCGGTCCGACGAGATAGGGCGACGCCGAACGCCGGCACAGGAACGGCAGGTCGAGCCGCGCGCGTGGAATATCGTGCAGCAGGACGTGGACCAGCGCGTAGAGAAACGCCGCGTCGGTCTTCGGCTTGATCGGCACCCACTCCGCGGAGCAGGCGCCGGTCACCGACAGATGCGGCTCGACCTGTACGCGCTTCATGCCGCGGATGCGGGCGTTCGCGTGGCGCCAGACGCCGACGACGCCACCTGAAGCCTCGACATTCGCGCCGCAGGAGATGAGGTAGTCGCAAAGCGGCGTGTCGGGCGACACCGTGAACGCGCGATGCCAGAACTCACCGTACAGATGCTCCGAGTGGTAGCACTTCACCCCCTGCCCGGAGCCGAAGCCCATGTCGACCGGTCCCCACGCCGACAGGAACGCCGGGAACGTTCCCATGTACGACTGCGGCGTGCCGGCGCCGCCGAAGCTCGCGGCGACGCGTGGATAGCCGGATTCGTCGATGACGCCGGCGGCGCGCACGGCGTTGAGCCGGTCGCCGATCAGCGTGAAGGCCTCGTCCCACGAGATCGGCACGAAGCGGGGGTCCTCGTCGCGGCCCTTCTTCGGATTCGTGCGCCGCATCGGCGTCAGCACCCGGTTCGGGTTGTACGTTTTTTGCACGAGGCCGTAGGCCTTGACGCAGACCTTGCCGCCGCCGGGGTGGACTGTCGAGGCGCAGAAATTCGGCTCGACCTCGGTCGCGATGCCGTCGACGACCTTCACCGTCAGGAGGTCCGGGCCGGCGACGCACTGATAGCAGTACGTCGGAACGATGCGCGTATCGCCTTCGGGCATGATCAGGACCGCCCGGGTCTGGCTGCCTTCGCGCCGAGCCGTTGTCTGGTCGTCGTCATGTCTTCCTCCTCCATCGCTGCCGCAGCAGACCGCAGCTGCCGCCTGCCCGCCCGCGGGCGGCCATCGCGCCCGGTGACCCTCTGCCGGCGGCCTTCCCGCGCCCGGCGAAGGTTGAGGCTTCGCCGATAAGGGGCTAATCTCGCATTTGGATGCGATTATTGGTTTGATGCGGATCATGGTTTGGCTAGGAACCCCGTGAAGACGACCCCGAGACCGCGCGCCGGCGGCAAGGCGCGGCGCGGCCGCCGACGCGCTCGCGATCCGGCCGGTGCGTCGCGGCGACCTCGACCCGATCGTGGCCATCGACGCGACGGTGACCGGGATCGAGAAGCGGAACTACTGGCATTCGGTCTATCGCCGCTACGGCACCGACGACAAGGCCGAACGCCAGTTCCTCGTCGCCGACGCCGGCGGCGCCGTCGTCGGCTTCGTGATCGGCGAGGTCCGCGACTGGGAATTCGGCTCGCCGCCGTGCGGCTGGGTGTTCGCGATCGACGTGCGGCCGGACGCCCGGCTCGAGGGCATCGGCACGCGGCTCCTCGACGCGATCTGTGCCGGCTTCCGGCGCGCCGGCGTGCGCAAGGTCCGCACGATGCTCTCGCGCGACAACCACCTGATCCTCTCGTTCTTCCGCAGCCAGGGGATGATGGCGGGGCCGTTCATTCCGCTGGAAATGGACCTCGAGCACTGATGAAGCTGCAGAAGAACACGCGGCTTGCGCTCTACAGCGTCCTCGAATTCGCGATCGACCCGACGCGGCACATCTCCGCCGCCGAAATCGCGGAGAAATTCGACGTCTCGCCTCACCATCTCGCCAAGGTGCTCTCCGAGCTCGCCCGCGCCGGCATCGTCGAGTCGGTGCGCGGAGTGGGCGGCGGCTACCGGTTCGCCGGCAATGCCCGCCGGCTGACGCTGATGGACGTGATCCAGATGTTCGAGGAGCTCGCCGCGCCCGAGGGCGACCGGCGCGAGCCCGGCGAACGAACACCCGTCGGCCGCGCGCTCGGTGCCGTGCTCTTCGAAATCGACGAGATCGCCAAGGCCACGTTCAGCTCGATCACGCTGGCGACGATGCTGCGCCTGATCGAGCGGCAGCAGCGCGAGGAAGCGGCCGCCGCGCCGGGCGAGGCGCTGCGCCGCAAGTCCGCGCCGCAGCGTGGCGCAACGAGGTAGCACACTTGTCCGGCGCGGATGCCCGAGCGACCACTCGATCGCCCGCCTTCGGCTCGCCTGCGACGAGCGCTCGCGGCTCGGCAATTCCGGGCGGTCGAGGCCCCGCCCTTCCTTGAGCCAGATCAAATGTCCGCTGCGAGCGCTGCAGCAGAGTGGCCGAATTCGGTATTTCGTTGCCTGAATTGCCTCGAAAGTTTCCCCTTCCGGGCGGGACGGCACGGACATTCGCGGGAGGAGCCATGCAGCTCGACGGCAGGATCGCCATCGTCACCGGTGCGGCGCAGGGCATCGGGGCGGCGGTCGCGCAGGCGTTCGTGCGCGAAGGCGCGCGCGTCGCGGTGGTCGACGTCGCCGCCGACCGCGCGCAGGCCGTGGCCGACGCGCTCGTGGCGACCGGCGGAAGCGCAATCGGCTTCGGCTGCAACGTGGCGCGGCGCGACGAGGTCGACGCGATGGTCGCCGCGGTGACCGCACGCTGGGGTCGCGTCGACATTCTCGTCAACAACGCCGGGATCACCCGCCCCGCGATGCTGCACAAGATGACGACGGCGCAGTGGGACGACGTGCTCGCCGTGCATCTGTCCGGAAGCTTCCACTGCCTGCAGGCGGTCGCACCCGGAATGATGGAGCGCCGCTACGGGCGCATCGTCAACGTCACGTCCGCCGCCGGCGTGCTGGGCACGATCGGCCAGATCAACTACAGCGCCGCGAAGGCGGGCATCCTCGGCCTGACGATGTCGGCGGCGAAGGAGCTCGCCAAGCACGGCATCACCGTCAACGCGATCGCGCCCGGCGCCGCCACGCCGATGACCGAGACGATCCGCACCGACGAGCGCTTCAAGGACAAGTACCTCGAGCGGATTCCGATGGGCCGCTGGGCGGAGCCCGGGGAAATCGCGCCGGTGTTCGTCTTCCTCGCGTCCGACGCGGCGAGCTTCGTCACCGGACAGGTCCTGGCCGCCGACGGAGGCATGACGATTCGGTAGCCAGCTCTCGCGCGCATTGCTCGGCGTCGACGCTCGTTCTATGCCGCACAAGGTCCGTGGCGGGCCGCCTATCCTGTCTGACCGCAACGGCGTACCCTTGCCGCCTTCTGGAGCGATCGCGGTTTCCGCGCCGATCACCCCCCTCTTCGTGAGCCCCGAGCCATGCTGACGGTCGAGCAACTTGCGAGCATTCCGCTCTTGTCCAAACTGCCGGTCGTCGAACTCGAGCAGCTCGCGAAGAAAGCCGCGGACATCCATCTCGCCGCGGGTGACTACGCGGTGCACGAAGGCGAGGAGCGCGCACTCTTCGCGGTGCTCGCCGGCAAGATCGAGGTCACGAAGCGTTTGGACGGCATCGAGCGCACGATCGGCTGGCGGACCCCGGGCAAGATCTTCGGCGAAGTACCGCTCGCCCTCGGCGGACCCTTCATGGGCAGCTATCGCGCGGTGGAACCCTCGCGTGTGGTACGTGTCGAGGCCCAGCAGTATTACGCGATTGCCGCCGCGTCGCCGGAAATTCCGGAGGCGATCGGCGCGCTCGCGCGCGAGCGCATCGGCGGGCTCCAGGGGATCGCGGCCGAGGCACCCAAGGCGCAGGTGACCATCGTCGGGCACCGGTGGGACAACGCCTGCTACGAGTTGCGCCGCTTTCTGGCGCGCAACCAGGTGACGTTCGACTGGTTGACGCCGGACCATCCGCAATTCGCGGCGCGGTGGCCTGGGCCTCGTCCGGCAGAGGAGGATTGGCCGGCGCTGCGGCTCGCCGACGGCGCGACGCTCGTCCGACCGAATCCTCGCGACCTCGCGCATCGTCTCGGGCTGCAGACGGTGGCGCGCTTCAAGGACTACGACACGCTGATCATCGGCGGCGGACCGGCGGGCCTCGCTGCCGCCGTGTACGGCGCGTCCGAGGGACTGAGGACGCTGGTGGTCGAACGTGAAGCTCCCGGCGGCCAGGCCGGAACGTCCTCGAGGATCGAAAACTACCTTGGCTTTCCGAACGGCATCTCCGGCGACGAGCTCGGCAGCCGCGCGCTGCAGCAGGCACGTCGGCTCGGGGCGGAAATCCTGGTCACTCGCAACATCGTGCGGGTCGATCCCGCGACCCGCGCCGTGTACCTCGACGGCGACGACGTTCTTCGCGCGCGTACCGTCATCTTTGCCACCGGCGTCAGCTGGCGCCGGCTGGCGATCGACGGGCTCGACCGGCTCGTCGGCAAGGGTGTTTGCTACGGTGCGGCACGCAGCGAGGCCAGCAACACGCAGGATCTCGACGTGCATCTGATCGGCGCCGGAAACTCGGCGGGACAGGCCGCGCTGTTCTTCGCCAACCACGCGCGAACGGTAACCCTTGTGGTCCGGGGCGATGCGCTGGAAAAGAGCATGTCGCGCTATCTGATCGAGCAGATCGGCGGCAAGTCGAACATCGTGGTCGAATTGCAGTCCGAGGTGCAGGCGGTCCATGGTGACACGCACCTGACGGCGATCGACGTCGTGAGTCGCGCCACGGGGGCCGTGCGCCGAGAGGACTGCGGCGGTTTGTTCGTGTTCATCGGTGCGGATGCCGAGACCGAGTGGCTGCCCCCCGAGATCTCGCGCGACGCGCGGGGATACGTGCTGACCGGCGCAGACGTCGTGAAGTCGGGGCGCTGGTCACGGGAGCGCGACCCCTACCTTCTGGAAACGAGCGTCCCCGGGATCTTCGCCTGCGGAGACGTACGATTCAGTCCGGTCAAGCGCGTCGCCTCGGCGGTCGGCGAGGGGAGCATGGCGATCGCCTTCGTGCATCAGTATCTGCAGCACGACAGCGCGCCGCGCGAACCGCGCGCGTAGCAAACGCTGCTGCTCTTCCGTCCGGCTCGCGGAGCCGTCGTCGCGCCGCGCGCGATCGCTGGGCTCCCTCAATCGAGCTTGCCGAGCCACCGTGCCAGGTCGTGCAGCGTTTCGCGCAGCTCTGCGAACCGCCGCGCGCCCAGATGCGCAATCCACTCCTGCTCGATCCCGGCCACGGAGCTGCGGATCTGCGCGATCATTTCCCGGCCCCGGGCGGTCATGCGCACCGCCCGTGCGGCCGAACCGGGCCCGGCACGGCGCTCGATGTAGCCGCGGCGCTCTAAGCCCGCCAGCACGTAATTCATCGCCTGACGGGTCATGTTGCACTGCCTGGCCAGATCGATCGGGCGGCGCCCGTCCGGGCCGGGAAACAGAAACACGCCCAACTCGGTGAGGGTGACGTCGAAGCCGCCGTTGTTGAGCGCCGCGAGCATGCGGGCCACGACGGCCTCGTGCGGCAGGCGCAGCAGCGAGCCGATCATCGGCGTGACCGCTTGCCGCGCGGGCCTCTTCCTGGGAGTGCCGGACATGGCTCTTGACATCTATGTAAAGATTCTGTACATTTTTTTCGTACAAAGTTTTTACAGAAAAGGAGTTTGCCATGAACGAAGCTCATTTGCACCCTGCGCGGGAGGTCATCCGCGTCGGGCAACTGGAAATCAGGTACCTGCAGGAAGCCGGCAATGACTGCCAGATGGGCTGCTTCGAGCTGCGCGTGCCGCCGGGCTCCAATGTGCCGCCGCCGCACAGCCATTCCGCCAACGAGGAACTGGTGTACGTGCTCGAAGGAACGCTGCGCTACACCGTGGGCAGCGATACGCGCGACCTGCGGCCCGGCGACTCCATGGCCACGCCACGCGGCGTGTTCCACGCCTTCAGCAACCCGCACGCCGCCACGGCGCGGGCGCTGGTGATCAACACGCCGGACATCGGTCCCGACTACTTTCGCGAAGTGGCGTCGATCATCAATGCGGGTGGACCTCCCGACCGGGCCCGGCTCCTGGCGACGATGCAGCGCTTCGGGCTGGTCCCGGCAGCGCCCCCGGCGGCGCCACAGCACTGACGCCCGCAGGTGGATGCGCTAGACCTGGAAGCGAGACAACCTCTGCCGCATCTCGGCCGGGAACGGCACCGGGCGATGCTGTTCCAGCGACGCCAGCACGACGACCAACTTCGCCCGCACGCGCGGTTGGCCGTCGGCGCTGCCGTCGACGGCCAGCGTCAATGACGTGGTGCCGATCTTCGTGACCGACAGCGCGAGCCGCAGCCGCTCGCCGATCTTCGACGGGGCAAGGAAATCGCATTCGACGTGCGCCATCGGCACGCCGAGCCTCTGTTCGGTGTGGAAGCTTGCGAAGTCCATCTCCAGTCCCGCGTTGAACCAGTCCTCGACCAGCTCGTTGAACAGGATGAAGTACTGCGGATAGAACACGATGCCCGCGGGATCGCAGTGGTGGAAACGGATCAGCTTCTCGCGGACGAACGGGGCGACGGGAGCGGTCATCGATGACTCCGGAGACGAGGCTGCGGGCAGGCGCGCCCGCGTTAGGCGGTGATGCGATCGACGAAGCGCCTGACCACCTCGATCACCGCCTCGGGCTGGTCACGGTGCGGCGAGTGGCGGCAGTCGGACAGCTCGACCAGTTCGGCGTCGGCGATGCCGCGCTCGATCCGCGCTAGCTGATCCATCGTACCGTACTCGTCGTCGGCGCCCTGGATCGCGAGCACCGGGCAGGTGACGCGCGGGAGATACTCTTCGATGTTCCAGGCGCGGAAGTCGGGGTCGAGCCAGATGTCGTTCCAGCCACGGAACGCCGAGTCCACGTCGGCATGATAGCGTGCGAGCCGGGTCCGCAAGTCCGTCGTCTCGTACGCGATCTTGGCCGCCGCGATGCTGGCGATGGAGATGTCCTCGACCAGCACGTGTGGCGCCATCAGCACCAGGCCCGTGACCGCTCGGCTGGAACCGCCGGCATGGATCAACGCGATGGAGGCGCCGTCGCTGTGCCCGACGAGGATCGGCCGCTCGACGCGCAAGCCGTCGAGGAACTCGGGCAGCGCGACGAGCGCCTCGTCGTGCATGTAGCGAACCGCGCGCGGCGCGACGAGCGGCTCGGATTGGCCATAGCCGTGACGCGAGTAGACGAGTGCATCGCAGTTCGTCGCATGCGCGAGCCGACCGGGGAAATCGCGCCACATCGCGACCGAGCCCAGCCCTTCGTGGAGAAACACGAGCGTGGGCCGGCGCCGGCCGGCGACTTCGACGTGCTCGTACTCGATGCGGTGGCCGGCGGCGGTGGTGAACGGCATCGGACGGGCGCCTCGTCGGGCCGGGCACTTCAGACGCCGAGATGCCGGTGCAGAAGCTCGCGGTCGGCGAGCAGTGCCGGGCTGTCGCCCTCGAACACGACACGGCCCTTCACCAGGATCACGTTGCGGTCCGCGATGGCGGTCACGGCCTGATAGTTCTTGTCGACGATGACCGTGGCGATGCCGTGGCTGCGAATTTCGCCGATGATGCGCCAGATCTCCTTCGCGATCTGCGGTGCGAGACCCTCGGTCGCCTCGTCGAGGATCAGCAGGTCCGGATTGGTCATCAGCGCGCGGCCGATCGTCAGCATCTGCTGCTCGCCGCCGGACAGGGCGAAGCCGCCGTTGTCGATCCGCTCGGCAAGGCGCGGAAACGTCTGCAGCACGCGCTCGTAGGTCCACTCGCGGCGTCCACTCGGACCCGCGCGTGCCGCCATCACCAGGTTCTCGCGCACCGTGAGGTTCGGAAAGATGCCGCGGCCCTCCGGCACGTAGGCGACGCCGGCGCGAGCGACGAGATAAGGCGCAGCGCCGGTCATCGGCGTGCCGCAGACCAGCACCTCGCCGCTCCTCGGCTTGACGATCCCCAGCATGCTGCGGATCAGCGTGCTCTTTCCCATCCCGTTGCGACCCATCAGCCCGACGGTCTCGCCGCGACCGATCCGGAAGTCGACGCCGTGGAGGATGTGGCTCGCGCCGTAGTAGGTGTGCAGCTCGCGCGCCTCGAGCAGTGCCTCGCTGCCCGTCGCGCTCATGCGCCGTCCTCGTCGTCACCGAGGTAGGCCGCACGCACCGCGGCGCTGCCGCGGATCTGCGCGGGCGGCCCGCTTTCGAGCACCTGCCCGTTCACCATCACGGTGATCACGTCGGCCACGGCGAACACCGCGTCCATGTCGTGCTCGACGAGCAGGATCGCGTGCTCCGGGGCGAGCTTCTTGAGGAGCTCGACCATCCGCGCGGCCTCCTCGGCGCCCATGCCCGCCAGTGGCTCATCGAGCAGCAGCACCTCGGGCCGGGTCGCGAGCACCATCGCGATCTCGAGCTGGCGCTGCTCGCCGTGGGACAGCGCGGCGGCGGTCTGGTCGGCACGCGCCGCGAGCCCGGCGGAGCCGAGCGCGCGGCGTGCCGCCGCGCACACCGGCTCGTAGCCCAAGGCGTCGCTGACGATGGCGAAAACGCGCGGCACGCGCGACTGCGCGGCGAGACGACAGTTCTCGAACGCGGTGAAGCCGGAAAAGATGTTGGTCTTCTGGTAGCTGCGGCCGATGCCGATGCGCGAGCGCCGGTCCGGCGAATAGCGCGTGATGTCGCGACCCTTGTAGCGGATCGTCCCCGACGACGCGCGCAGGTCGCCCGACAGCAGGTTGATGAGCGTCGTCTTGCCGGCGCCATTGGGGCCGAGCACCGCGTGCACCTGGCCGCGATGCAGCTCGATCGCGACGTTGGTGTTCGCCATCAGGCCGCCGAAGCGGCGCGACAGGTCGCGCGTGGCGAGGATCGCCTCGGTCATCCCCGGTTGTCCTCCGGCTCCCCGACCACGCTCTTGCGGAAGCGCCCGGCGACGCTCGACAGCCCGCCGGGCAAGAAGATGACGAGCAGCACGATCGTGCCGCCGAGCAGCAGCTGCCAATGCCTGGTCGCCGACTGGAAGAGCTCCTGCAGGGCCACGAACGCGAACGCGCCGACGACGGCGCCGTAGAGACTGCCCAGCCCGCCGAGGATCAGCATCAGCAGCACGTTGCCCGACTGGTGCCACGACAGGAGCTCGGGATTCACGTAGCCGAACTGCATCGCGGACAGGTAGCCGGCGAGACCGGCGAGCGCGCCGGCCAGCGTGAAGCTCGCGAGCTTGTAGAAGTACACCGGAAAGCCCAGCGAGCGCATCCGGTGCTCGTTGCTGCGGATCCCCTGCAGCGCGCGGCCGAACGCCGAGCGCAACAGCAGGCGCAGGAAGATGAAGACGAGGACGAGCAGCACGAGCACGAAATAGTAGGTGTGCGTCGCGTTCGCGAAATCGAGCAGCGCCGTCCCCGCGATCTCCGCCGCCGGCTTGAAGTTCATGCTGACGCCGTCCGAACCGCGGCCGAACGCCGTGTCGTGGAACACGAAGTAGAACATCTGGGCGAAGGCGAGCGTCACCATGATGAAGTAGATGCCCTTCGCGCGGACGACGAACACGCCGACGGCGAGCGCCGCGACGCCGGCGGCGACTACCGCGAGCGGCAGCGTCAGCCACAGGCTCGCCGCCTCGTATTTCGGCGACATCAGCCCGAGCACGTATGCGCCGATCCCGAAGTACGCGGCATGCCCGAACGACACGAGCCCCGTGTAGCCGACCAGCAGGTCGAGCGACAGCGCGAAGATCGCGAGGATCATCACCTTGGTGACGAGCTCGGTGTAGAACGTCGCGCCGGCGAACGGGAACAGCACCAGGACCGCGAGGACGACCGCGAGCGCGGTGCGGTTGCGGGTCACGTGGTTTCCCCGACCGCGAGACGATGCGCTTCGCCGTCCGGCAGGAACGCGCTACACACGGCGGAACAGCCCTTCCGGCCGCCAGAGCAGGATTGCCGCCATCAGGAGGTAGACGACAACGCCCGCGGCCTCGGGCAGCAGCACCTTGCCGAACGTGTCGGCAAGTCCGATCAGCAGCGCCGCGACCAGCGCGCCCCAGATCGAGCCGATGCCGCCGATGACGACGACGACAAAGCAGATGATGAGCACCCCGGTGCCCATGCCCGGATACACGGACGACACGGGAGCGGCGATCATGCCCGCGAACGCCGCGAGCGCGACGCCCAGCGCGAACACGAGCCGGTAGACGAGATTGATGTTGAGTCCGAGCGCCTGCACCATCTCGCGGTTCGACGCCCCGGCGCGGATCATCATCCCCAGCCGCGTGCGCTTGATCAGGAGGTAGAGCAGCACCGCCAGCACGATGCACACCGCCGAGATGAACAGCCGGTACACGGGGTACGACAGCGTGTCGGTCAGCGGCAGCGACCAGTTGAGGATCGCCGGCACGTTGACGCCGTGGACGTCGTTGCCGACGATGAGGCTGCGCAACTCCTCGAACACGAGGATCAGCCCGTAGGTCAGCAGCACCTGCTCCAGGTGATCGCGGTGATAGAGGTGGCTGAACAGCGCCCACTCGAGGAATATGCCGAGGACCACCGACAGCACGATCCCGAGGACGATCGCGACGAACAGGCTCCCGGTCAGCGAGGAGAGCGTGAAGGCCATGTACGCGCCGATCATGTAGAAGCTGCCATGGGCGAGGTTGATGATGCCCATGATGCCGAAGATCAGCGTCAGCCCGCTGGCGACGAGGAACAGCAGCAGGCCGTACTGCACGCCGTTCAGCAGCTGGATCAGGAACGAGTAGATGTCCATCGGTGCTCGTGGCGAGGATTCGCGTGGGGCGGCTCTCCCCGGCGGCCACGATACTACACTCCGCGCATGCCGAAATGCGGGCGGATCGCCGGGCCCGACCGGGGCTCGGTCACATCGACCTCGATCGCTTATTCGTTAGCTCGAGCCGGATCGGTCGCACCCCCGAAGGCCGAGTGGGGTATCGAGGCCGGCGGGGGGTGCGACCGATCCGGCGACGTCGCGCTGCAGATCCGGTGCGGCGCTGACGGCGGTGGCCGTGGCCTGCGGTCCGAGTGGGGTTCCGCGGACGGCGGGGCACGGCCACCGCCGTCCTCGCGGATCGCGGTGGACAGTCAGGCGCGGATCAGAGCTTGCAGCCGTTCGGCGGATCGGTGAAGTTCTTCACCGCGACGCCGATGACCTTGTTCTCCTTGCCTTCGACCTTGCGCAGATAGATGTCGTGGATCGGATTGTGGCCCTTGCTGAACGCCAGGGTGCCGCGCGGGCTGTCGATCTTGGCCGCTTCCATCGCCTTGACCAGCTCGGCGCGCTTGGTCGTGTCGCCCTTGACGGCGTTCATGCCCACGGCGAGCAGCTGCGCCGCGTCGTAGCCCTGCATCGCGTAGACGTCGGGCTCCGCCTTGAAGGCTTTCTGGTAGGCCGCACGGAACGCGTTGTTCTTCGGATTGTTCAAGCCGTCGCCGTAGTGCAGCGTCGTCAGCATCCCCTGCGCCGCCTCGCCCTGCGCCTCGAGCGTGCCGTCGGTGAGGAAGCCGGGGCCGACCAGCGGGATCGACTTGTTGAGGCCGGCCGCCGCGTAGTCCTTGACGAACTTGACGGCGCCGCCGCCGGCGAAGAATGCATAGACGACGTCAGGCTTCAACGCCGCGATTTCGGTCAGGAGCGGCTGGAACTCGACCTGCGGGAACGGCAGATACAGCTGCTTCGTCACCTTGCCGCCGCCGGCTTCGAAGTCCTCCTTGAAACCATTGACCGATTCCTCGCCCGCCGCGTACTTCCACGTGATCGTGACGGCGGTCTTCTTCTTCTGCTCGGCCATCACCTTGCCCATCGCGTGACCGGGCTGCGAGTTCGAGAACGACGTGCGGAAGACGTTGGCCGCGCACAGCGGGCCGGTGATCTCGTCGGCGCCCGCGTTCGGAATGATCAGCAGCGTGTTGTTGTCGCGCGCGACCTTCGACATCGCGAGCGCCACGCCGGAGTGGACGGTCCCGACCAGCACGTCGACGTTGTCGCGCTTGATCAGCTTGTTCGCGTTCTCGGGGGCCTTCGCCGGATCCGACTCGTCGTCGACGGTGAAGTACTCGATCTCGCGGCCGCCGAGCTTGCCGCCGTTCTCCTCCACCGCGAGCTTGAAGCCGTTGGTGATCGCGTTGCCCAGCGCCGCGTAGGTGCCGGTGTAGGGCAGCATCAGGCCGACCTTGAGCTTGCCTTGCGCGGCCGCGGGGCCGGCGAAGAGCGCGGCGACGGCGGCGAGCGCCGTCAGTCGCGCGAAGTTGCGGAACGGGTTCATTTCGATCTCCTCCTGTGGCGGTGGTCCTGCGGTTCCGGGCGCGACTTGATCGCGTCGCGCTCCGGGATGTGTCGCTAACGCGCGCTCGCGCGGAGCTTGAAGCGCTGGATCTTGCCCGTGGCCGTCTTGGGCAGCTCGTCGATGAACTCGATCCAGCGCGGATACTTGTATGGCGCCAGCCGCGACTTTACGTGCTGCCTAAGTTCCTCGGCAAGTGATTCCGACGGCGTGTGGCCGGTCTTGAGGACGACGTAGGCAATCGGCTTGACGAGCTCGGCTTCATCGGCCTTGCCGATCACGGCGGCCTCGAGGACCGCCGGATGCGTCACCAGCGCCGATTCGACCTCGATCGGCGACACGTAGATGCCGCCGACCTTCAGCATGTCGTCGCTGCGACCCGAGTACACGAAATAGCCGTCGGGGTTCACCGAATACTTGTCGCCGCTCCTCGTCCACGGCCCCTGGAATGTCGCGCGGCTCTTCTCGAGGTTGTTCCAGTAGCCCATCGCGCTGGTCGGGCCGTTGATCTGGAGCTCGCCCACCTGCCCCTCGGCCACCGGCTGGCCGTCGTCGCCGACGATCTTGAGGTCGTAGCCGGGAACGGGCACGCCGCTGGTGCCGTAGCGCACCTCGCCCGGGCGATTGGAGAGGAAGATGTGCAGCATTTCGGTCGAGCCGAGACCATCGAGAATCTCGACACCGAAGTGCTCGCTCCAGCGCTTGCCGATCTCCGCCGGGAGCGCTTCGCCTGCCGACGTGCAGCGGCGCATCTTCAGCTCGCCACGTGCCGGCAGGTCGGGGGCGGCGAGCAGCGCCGCATAGAGCGTCGGCACGCCGTAGAAGATCGTCGGCTGGTGCCGGCGCAAACAGGCGAACACGGCGGCGGGTGTGGGGCGCTCCGCCATCAGGATCGCGGTCGCGCCGGCGCCCATCGGGAACGTGAGGCCGTTGCCCAGACCATACGCGAAGAAGAGCTTGGCCGCGGAGAACACGACGTCGTCCTCGCGGATCCCGAGAATCGGCCGGGCGTAGAGTTCGTACGTGTTGATGAGGCTCGACTGGACGTGGACGGTGCCCTTCGGCGCACCGGTCGAGCCGGACGAATAGAGCCAGAAGCACGGATCGTCGCGCGTGGTCGCCGCCGGCTCGAACGTGGTGGCCCCCTTGGCGAGGAGCTTCACGAACGACAGATGCTTGCCGATCGCGGCCGGGTCGGTCGTGCCGGACACGATCACGTGCCTGAGGTCGGTAAGCTTGCCGAGGAGCGGTGCCAGCGTCGGCAGCAGCTGGATCGACACGACGAGCACGCGAGCCCGGCTGTCGCGCAGCATGTAGTCGTAGTCCTTCGTCATCAGCAGGGTGTTCGCCGCGACGGGAACGATGCCGGCCTTGATCGCCCCGAGGAACGCCGTCGGGAAGTCGATCGTGTCGAGCAGGCACAGCAGCACGCGCTGCTCGCGTTCGACGCCGAGTCCGGTGAGCGCATGGGCGAATCGGTTCACGCGTTCGGCGAGCTGGCCGTACGTGTGCGACCCGGTGTCGTCGATGAATGCGACCTTGGCGGCGCGCCCGGCCTGGAGGTTGCGCTCGATCAGGTCGTGCGCCGCGTTGTAGTCGCGCGGAATCTCGACCCGCGGCGGGATCGTGCGATGGTCCGCCGTGCTCAGTCCCGGCATGCTTCCTCCTCCCGATGCTTGTTCTGGTGTGAGGGCGCGGACGGCCCGTCATTCCTTCGTGAACTCGATCGCCCCCTGCGGCAGCAGATACAGGACCCGCGCCTTGCCGCCGGTGACCGTCGGCCGATGCGCGCTGCCGGGTCCGTAGACCAGCCAGCCCGCGCCGCGGCCGTCGAACTTCGCTTCCGCGTCGACCGGCATGACGAGGTCGATTTCGCCGGTTGGATGGCGATGATGGCCGCCCGCGACGTCGCTCATCTCGACCACGTCGACCGAGTAGCCGTGTGTCGCCGCACCCGGCTTCACCACCCGACCGTACTTGATTCCGGCGTGCTCACGGTTGCACATCCACCCGCCGGCAATCCCGGCGCGGCAGGCCTCGACGACGCGGCCGAATACGTCGCCGCCGGCGGGGAACATCCGGTTGAGGTCGGCATCGAGCGCCGCGTCGAGCACGCGCCCGTCGATCCGGGCCGTGATCGACGCCATGAGATCGGTGAATTCGTCCTGCGTCATCGGTCACCCCGGAGTTCGGCCGCCGCAGCGGCGTCGCCGCCGTCCGCGCGCCCCTCGGCGCGTGTCGGGGGCCCCTGGCTGCCGTTCGGCATCCATCGGCGGCAGGTACTTTGGATCATGCTCCTACCCGTGTCAAGCACAATAGAGCATACCGAAGGCGCTCCGAATATCGTCGCCCGCTTCGACAGCAAAGCGAAGCGAGGGGCCGCAGTCGCCCTCCTGAGTGATCGCCGAGCCTAAGACATAAAGTGCTTGACGGTATGCGCAGACATGCAATATATTTCATCGCACCGCAGCAAACTGCACTGAACCAACTTCGCCGCCATGCCCGACCAGCGCGATTCCCCCGTAAGCGCCGCCGACAGCCACGCAGGCGAGGATGCCGAATTCCTTGCCGCGATGGGCAAGCAGGTGCGCGCGGCGCGTGAACGACGCGGCATGGCACGCAAGATACTCTCGCAGAACGCGGGTGTGTCGGAGCGCTACCTCGCCCAACTCGAGGCCGGAGAAGGCAACGCGTCGGTGCTCCTGCTGCGCAACGTCGCGCGCGCGCTCGGGATGCCGATGACCGAGCTCCTCGACCAGCGCGAAAACCCGGTCGAGCATCGCCTCATCCGCCGCTTCCTCGAGCGGTTGCCGGCACATCGGCTCGAGGATGTCGTGTTCCGCCTGATGCGCGACTTCGGCCAGGAAGAAGCCGCGCGGAAACGGCGCATCGCGCTCGTCGGCCTGCGCGGCGCGGGCAAGACCACGCTGGGCAGCGCGCTCGCGAAAGATCTCGGTTTTCCGTTCGTCGAGCTCGACCGCGAGATCGAGCGGGACGCGGGCATCAGCCTGTCCGAAGTGTTCCTGCTCTACGGCCAGCTCGGCTACCGGCGCATCGAGCGCCGGTGCCTCGAGCGGATGATCCAGTCCCACGACACGATGGTGATGACCGTCGGCGGGGGCATCGTTTCGGAACCGGAGACCTTCAACCTGCTGCTGCTGTCGTGTTTCACGGTGTGGGTCAAGGCCGCGCCGGACGAGCACATGGCGCGCGTCGTCGCGCAGGGCGATCTGCGTCCGATGCAGGGCAACGTCGAGGCGATGGAAGACCTGACGCGCATCCTCGCCGCGCGCGAGCCGCTCTACCGCAAGGCCGACGTCACGCTGGACACCACCGGCGAGCGTCCCGAACAAAGTCTCGTCAAGCTGCGCCAGGCCGTGCTGGCCTGACGCCCCAGGAGGAATGCCATGGCAGAACCGGCCGCCGTGCTGGAACGCGACGCCCCGACGCGGGCGAAGCCGTACTACACCTACGACACGCATCCGGACCGCTACGCGCACTGGAAGCTCGCGTTCGACGGTGCGATCGCCACGCTGACGCTCGACATCGACGAAGACCGCGGGCTCGTCCCCGGCTACAAGCTCAAGCTCAATTCGTACGACCTGGGTGTGGACATGGAGCTCCACGACGCGCTGCAGCGGCTCCGCTTCGAACACCCGGAAGTCAGGAGCGTGATCGTGACCAGCGGCCGCGAGCGCATCTTCTGCTCCGGCGCGAACATCTTCATGCTGGGGCTGTCCTCGCACGCGTGGAAGGTCAACTTCTGCAAGTTCACCAACGAGACGAGGAACGGCATCGAGGATGCGAGCCGCCACTCGGGCCTCAAGTTCGTCGCCGCCTGCAACGGCACGACCGCCGGCGGCGGCTACGAGCTGGCGCTCGCCTGCGACGAGATCCTGCTCGTCGACGACCGCTCGTCGGCGGTGAGCCTGCCCGAGGTACCGCTGCTCGGCGTGCTGCCGGGCACCGGCGGCCTGACCCGCGTCACCGACAAGCGCCGCGTGCGCCGCGACCACGCCGACATCTTCTGCACGCTGGTCGAGGGCGTGCGCGCCGCGCGCGCGAAGGAATGGCGGCTGATCGACGATCACGCCAAGCCGCAGCAGTTCGCGGCGAAGGTGCGCGATCGCGCCGAGGCACTCGCCGCGCTGTCCGACCGGCCCGCGTCGGCGAAGGGCGTCGCGCTCACGCCGCTCGCGCGCACGATCGACGAGACCGGGCTCCACTACGAGCACGTGGACGTGCGCATCGACCGCAGCGCCCGCCACGCGACGATCACCGTCTCGGCGCCGAAGACAGCCCCCGCCGGCGACATCGCCGCGATCGAGGCGCAGGGTGCCGCCTGGTGGCCGCTGGCGATGGCCCGCGAGCTCGACGACGCGATCCTGCTGTTGCGCACGAATGAGCTGGACATCGGCACCTGGCTGCTCAAGACGGCCGGCGACGCCGCGCACGTGCTCGCCGCCGACGCCGCGCTGGAACGCCACGCGAACCACTGGTTCGTCCGCGAGACGGTCGGCATGCTGCGGCGGACATTGGCGCGCCTCGACGTCACGTCGCGCACGCTCTATGCGCTGATCGAGTCGGGCTCGTGCTTCGCCGGAACGCTGTTCGAGCTCGCGCTGGCCGCCGACCGCAGCTACATGCTCGCGCTGCCCGACGGCGGCGCCGAGGTTCCGCGCATCACCCTCTCGGCGATGAACTTCGGCGCCTATCCCACGGTGGCCGGCCGCGCCCGGATCGATGCCCGCTTCTACGGCGAAGCCGATCCGATCGCGCAAGCGCGCGAAGCGGTGGGTCGCGCGCTCGATGCCGACGCGGCGAACGCGCTGGGGCTCGTCACCGCGACGCCCGATGATCTCGACTGGGCCGACGAGATCCGCATCGCGCTGGAGGAGCGCGCGAGCCTGTCGCCGGACGCCCTGACCGGCATGGAGGCGAACCTGCGCTTCGGCCCCGGCGAGACGATGGAGACACGGGTATTCGCTCGCCTCTCCGCCTGGCAGAACTGGATCTTCATCCGCCCGAACGCCACCGGCGAGACCGGCGCGCTGAAGGTCTTCGGCACCGGCAGCAAGGCACGCTTCGACTGGAACCGGGTCTGAACCCGGCCCTGCCCCGGCATCCCCATCACCCATTCGCCTCCGAGGAACCGATGAGCATCGACTACACCGAGAAGATTCCGAACAACGTGGATCTCGCCAGCAACAAGACGCTGCAGCGCGCGCTCGAGCACTGGCAGCCCGAGTATCTCGACTGGTGGCGCGACATGGGCCCGGACGGGTCGCAGAATTTCGACGTCTACCTGCGCACGGCGATCAGTGTCGATCCGAAGGGCTGGGCGCACTTCGACTACGTGAAGATGCCCGACTACCGCTGGGGCATCTTCCTCACCCCGCGCGAGACCGAGCGCAAGGTGAACTTCGGCGCGCACAAGGGCGAGCCCGCGTGGCAGGAAGTCCCGGGCGAGTACCGGTCCAATCTGCGCCGGCTGATCGTCACGCAGGGCGACACCGAGCCCGCCTCCGTCGAGCAGCAGCGCCACCTCGGCCTCACCTGCCCGTCGCTGTACGACCTGCGCAACCTGTTCCAGGTCAACGTCGAGGAAGGCCGCCACCTGTGGGCGATGGTCTACCTGCTCCACGCCTATTTCGGCCGCGACGGCCGCGAGGAGGCCGAGGCGCTGCTCGAGCGGCGCTCGGGCGATGCGGACAACCCGCGCATCCTCGGCGCGTTCAACGAGAAGACGCCGGACTGGCTGGCGTTCTTCATGTTCACGTTCTTCACCGACCGCGACGGCAAGTACCAGCTCTGCTCGCTCGCCGAATCGGGCTTCGATCCGCTGGCGCGCACCTGCCGCTTCATGCTGACCGAGGAGGCGCACCACATGTTCGTCGGCGAGACCGGCGTGGGCCGCGTGGTCCAGCGCACCTGCGAGGCGATGGTGCAGCACAAGACCGACGACCCCGCGATGCTGCGCAAGCTCGGCGTCATCGACCTGCCGACGATCCAGCGCTACCTCAACTTCCACTTCAGCGTCACGATGGACCTCTTCGGCGCCGACGTGTCGTCGAACGCAGCGACGTTCTACTCGACCGGGCTCAAGGGCCGCTTCGAGGAGACGAAGATCGACGACGACCACCAGCTCGCGGGGGCGGCCTACCCGGTGCTCGACATCCAGAACGGCCGTCTCGTCGTCACCGAGGCGCCCGCGCTCAACGCGCTCAACGAAAAGCTGCGCGACGACTACGTGAAGGACGCGTGCGCCGGCATCGAGCGCTGGAACAAGATCATCGAGAAGCACGGCATCGCGGTCCGGCTGAAGGCCCCGCACAAGGCGTTCCACCGGCAGATCGGCCCGCTCGCCGCGGCGAAGATCGATCCGCAGGGCAATGTCGTGTCGGCCGCCGAGTGGGCCGCCAACGTCGACCGGTGGCTGCCCAGCGCCGGCGACCGCGCCTACGTGGCGTCGCTGATGGGCCGCGTCGCCGAGCCCGGCAGGTTCGCGAACTGGATCGCCCCGCCGGCGCGCGGCATCAACAACCAGCCGGTCGATTTCGCCTACGTCCGGTTCAACTAGCGAGATCGGGGTCAGATACGTAACACCGGGCTCTGCTTTGCCGAACCTGATCGAGGACGAAAGTCGTGTCTGACCCCGCGCTCGAGGTGCTGCGACAGCACCTGATCGACCCGGAGATCTGCATCCGGTGCAACACCTGCGAGGAGACCTGCCCGGTCAAGGCGATCTCGCACGACTCGCGCAACTACGTCGTCGACCCGGCGATATGCAAGGGCTGCAACGACTGCATCTCGCCCTGCCCGACCGGCGCCATCGACAGCTGGCGCCAGGTCGACAAGGCGAAGGCGTACACGCTCGCCGAGCAGCTGGGCTGGGACAGCCTTCCGGCGCAGGAGGAAATCGCGACCGACGAGGACCTCGAACTGCCCGCCGACGTCATGGCCATCACCGCGACGGCCTCCGCCGGACAGGGCGGCACCGTGCCGCCGCCGTGGTCGGCCGCGCATCCGTACGTCAACCTCTACTCGATCGGCAGCCCTGCGATCGCCACGGTCAGCGGCAACTTCCGGCTCACCGATGATGGCGCGAGCGCCGACATCCGGCACTTGGTCCTCGACTTCGGTTCGCTCGCGTTTCCGGTGCTCGAAGGCCAGACCATCGGCATCCTGCCTCCGGGGCTGGACGCGAACGGCAAGCCGCATCACGTGCGACTCTACTCGGTGGCGAGTCCGCGCGAAGGCGAGCGGCCGCGCTACAACAATCTGTCGCTCACGGTGAAGCGCGTCACCGAGGACCACGACGGCACGCCGGTCACCGGTGTGGCGTCGAACTACCTGTGCGATCTCAGGAAGGGCGACGAGGTGAAGGTCGTCGGCCCGTACGGCACGACGTTCCTGATGCCGAATCATCCGGGCGCGAGCCTGCTGATGGTGTGCACGGGCACCGGGTCGGCGCCCATGCGCGCGATGACCGAGCGCCGGCGGCGGCGAATCGCGCTCAAGGAAGGCGGCTCGCTGATGCTGTTCTTCGGCGCGCGCTCGGCCGGTGAGCTGCCCTACTTCGGCCCGCTGATGAAGCTGCCGAAGGACTTCATCGACATCAACTTCGCGTTCTCGCGCGTGGCCGGCCAGCCGAAGCAATACGTGCAGGACCGCATCCGCGAGCGCAGCGCCGACGTCGCGCGGCTGCTCGAGGACGCCAACTGCTTCGTCTACATCTGCGGACTGAAGGGCATGGAGAAGGGGGTCGACGACGCATTCCGCGACGCCTGCCGCCAGCACGGCAAGGACTGGGGCGCGCTCGTCGAGACGCTGCGTCGCGAGGGGCGCTATCACGTCGAGACGTACTGAACCGCTGCTGCCCGCGCCCGTCGCCGACATCCCCGTGCTGCCGGCAGCGATCCGCATCCTCCGGGACGAGCACCTCGCGATTGCGTCGGTGCTCTACAGCCTGCGCCACGCCGTGCGGCAGGTCCGCGATCACGGCGTGGCGCCGGATTTTCGTCTGCTCGGCGCGATCCTCGACTACATCGAGGCGTTTCCCGAGCGCCTGCATCACCCCAAGGAAGACGCGTTCCTGTTCGCGGCGCTCGCGCAGCGCTGTGCGGAGGCGAAACCGCTGATCGACGTGCTCGCCGACGAGCATGCGCGCGGCGACGCGTTGATCCGCGACCTGCGCGAGAAGCTCGCGCGCTGTCGCGGCGCAGGGTCGGCGTTCGACGAATTCGCCGAGGCCGTCGATGCCTACGCGGCGTTCCACTGGCGCCACATGACGCGCGAGGAGGAGGTACTGCTGCCGCTCGCGCTGCGACATCTCCACCCCGGCGACTGGGAGAGGATCGGCGCCGCGTTCCGCGCGAACGACAATCCGCTCGCCGGCCTGACGGACCGGCAACACCTCGACGGGCTGTTCCGCACGATCCTCGACCTCGCCGCCGCGACGCACGGCCCCGCGGGACGCTGAAGGGCTGCAGCGTCGACACCGTCGCGCTCAAGCGCGGCCGGACGCGTCCCGTGCGCATCGGCGCACTGTGGTTTGCGGTCGCGACCTACGGCTACATCGTGTCCGTGGCGTTGACCAAGTCGCCATGGGGGCCGCTCGCGCCGCTATAATCGCTTCGCCTCCGGATTTCGCGCCACGACCATGGCCGCCAACCTCCTCTCCGACCACGCGGCGCCCAGCTTCGACGACCCGCTCGGCATGCTCTCCGCCTGCCACGGCCGCATCGAGCGCCAGCTCGCGACGCTCGAACGCCTGCAGCGTCATCTTCCCGTGCACGGCTGCGACGTCGACGCGCGCGTCGCGGCGCGCGCGATTCTCAAGTACTTCGACGGTGCAGCGCCCAACCATCACGCGGACGAGGAGGCGAGCGTGTTCCCGCGTCTCGCGGCGGCGCAACCGGACCTCGCGGCGAGCCTCGTGGCCGAGCTCGCGGAGCAACACGCGACGCTGGCGACCCACTGGCGCAAGCTGCGGCCCCTGCTCGCCTCGATCGCGGCGGGGCAGCGCGCCAATCTGTCACCCAAGCAGGTCGCCGACGTCCGCGCGCTCTACGATGCGCACATCGCCAGGGAGGAAGCGGAACTGATCCCGCTGGCCGCCCGGACATTCGATCAGGCAACGCTGAAGGCGATCGGTGCCGAGATGGCGGCAAGGCGCGGCATCGATCCCGCGACACCGGGACGGCAGCTTGCCTGACGTCCGCGCGGCTTGAACAGCGGCGTCGAGCCCGTGTCCCGCAGCGCGCGCGGCGCACGCACGAACGAGCGCCGCGGCGCGACGCAGACTTCCTCGAGCAGGGCTTCGCTCGCGGGCGATGCCATCGGCGGGCTCTCCGGCGCGGTGGCCGCGCTCGGCATCCTGCTGCCGCTCGGCCTCCTCGCGTTCGCCTCGCTGGGCCCCGACGGCGCCGCACAAGGCGTACGCGCGGCATTCGTGGCGGCCATCGTCGGCGAACTCGCCGCGCTGGTCGTCGGCGGGGTTCCGATCCCGGGCACGTTGCCGCGAACCTCGACGACGCTGATCTTCGCCGCGTTCGTCGCTGGGCTCGCCGCCGATCCGAGTCTGCGCGACGCGCAGGGCGGAACCGGGGTGATCCTGACGCTCGGCGCGCTGTGCGTGGCGCTCGCCGGTGCCATGCAGGTCCTCTTCGGGCTGCTCAAGCTCGGCTCGGCGGCCAAGTTCGTTCCATTGCCGGTCGTGGGCGGCTTCATGAACGGCGTGGCGATCCTGATCGTCGTCGCGCAGGTCCCGCCCCTGCTCGGCCTCCACGGAAGCCACTGGATGGCCGCCCCGCTCGAAACGTTGCGGCAGGTCCAGCCGTGGACCCTCGCCGTCGGCGCGACGACGGTCGCCCTGGGATTGTGGATCGGGCGACGCTGGCCGCGATCGCCGGTGCTGCTGATCGCCCTCGTCGCGAGGCAGCGCCCTTCACGCAGCGGTGCGGCAGTTGTTCCCCGATGCCACGATCGGACCGCTGCTCGGCCCCTTTCCAGGAACGTTGCCGCCGCCGGACGCCCTCGTCCCCCTCGTCACGGCGGACCTCACGCGAGCCCATGCGCGCGAGCCTGCCGCGGCTGGTGGCGACATCGTTCGTCCTCGCCCTCATCGGCTCGCTGGACGCGCTGCTCGCCGGCGTGGCAACCGACAACGCGTTCCGCAAGCGGCACAATCCGAACCGACTGCTCATCGGGCAGGGTGCGGCCAACCTCGCGTCGGCCGCGTTCGGCGGTCTGCCCGCCACGTACAGCTTCGCGGTCCCGGCGGCGATCCATCGCGCCGGCGGCCGACTGCCGCGAAGCCGGCCTCGTCGCCATCGTCGTGCTGCTCGCCGTGCTCATGCTGGGGCACGCGGTCCTGGCGCTGCTGCCCCTCACCGTCAGCGCCGCGATCATGTTCGTCGTCGCCACCGGCCTGTTCGATCGCTGGAGCCGCGGCGTCTTTCGCCAGCTCAAGGCGGGAAGCCGGGACAGCGATGCCGTCTGGAGCCTCGCCGTCGTCGCCGCGGTGTGCGTGATCACCGTCGCCTTCGGCTTCGTCGTCTCGGTCGCGGCGGGCATCTTGCTGTCGATGGTGCTGCTCGTCGTTTCGATGAACCGGTCGCTGGTGCGCAGCGTGGCGACGGGCGCGACACGCGCGTCGCGGCGGGTCTACTCCACCGAGCAGGCGCAGCTGCTCCGCGAGCGCGGCGACGTCGTCAAGGTGCTCGGCCTCGAAGGCGCGATCTTCTTCGGCACCGCCGAGACGCTGCGTCGCCAGGTCGAGCGGATCGCGCCCGGCGCGCGGTTCGTGATCCTCGACCTGCGCCGCGTCACCACGATCGACGCTTCGGGTGCCGTGATGCTCGAGCGCCTCGCCGAACACCTCGCCGAGGCCGGCGTGAAGCTGATCCTCGCGAGCATCGTCCCCGGGGACCGGCGCGCGAAGGCGCTGCGTGCGTTCGGCACCGTCATGCGCGACGTCCGCGACCAGTGGTTCGTCGACGCCGATCACGCGCTCGAGTACGCCGAGCGCCAGCTGCTCGACGCCGAGGGCGTTGCGCCGCCCTCCGTCGAGCTGCCGGTCGATCGGCTGTCGCTGCTGGACGGCCTTACCGCCGAGCAGAGGGAAGCCCTGACGCGATGGCTGGAGCGTCGGGAGCTGGCGGCCGGTGAGGTGCTGTTCGAGGAGGGCGCGCCCGGCGACTGCATGTACCTTCTGGCCAAGGGCTCGATCAGCATCCAGACGGGACTTGCCGGCAGTGGCGGCCCGATGCGCCGACTCGTCAGCTTCGCTCCCGGCGTCATCTTCGGCGAGACCGCGATGCTCGACGGCGGAGGCCGCACCGCGCGCGCGGTGGCCGACGAGCCCTCGGTGGTGCACGTGCTGACGCGCGCGAGTCTCGAGGAGATCCGACGCGACGATCCGGTGCTCGCCGGCCAGGTCCTGTTCAACCTCGCGCGGCACTTGTCGAGCCTGCTGCGTCTTGCGAACGCGACGCTGCGCGGCACCGACGACTGACGGTGGCGACCGCGACTGATCGCGGCTGCGGCGACGGCGACTGACAGCGACGGCGGTGACTGACGCCAACCTACGATGACTGGCGGCGACTGACGCCGGCGATGGCGGCGCTCGTTCAGCCAACGTCGAAAACGCAATCTGCAATTCAAGCAATGAGCGATCCTGCCGTATGCCCCGCGGTAACATGCGCACCTCGAATCGCCCCTTATCATGTGCGGTCGCAGGCGAATGCCGTCCCTCTGTTCGCCGCGCGATCGTCCGTCCCCGCGTGAACGCCCGAACCCGACCGACTTGATGACCAGCAATCCAATGTCTCCCCCTGCCGACCAGGAGCTCGCCCGCGCTACCGAACCGCGCGCATCGGCGGTGCCGGCCACTGAACCCCCGGCCGCCGACCGCGCGAATCGGTACATCGCCCGGATCCTGCAGCAGCACCTCGTCGACGATGCGGCCAGTCAGACCTGGACCGCCGAGGGCACCGCGGCGTTCGTCGACATTTCCGGCTTCACCAAGTTGTCCGAACGGCTCGCGCGCAAGGGCCGCGAGGGGGCAGAACAGATCACCGAGGCGATCGGAGGCAGCTTCGAGTCGATCCTGGAGGTTGCCTACGGGAACGGCGGCAGCCTGCTCAAGTTCGGCGGCGACGCGCTGCTCCTGTGGTTCGAGGGCGACGGACATGCGACGCGGGCGTGCCGCGCCACGGTGCTGATGCGCCGGGTCCTGCGCGACGTCGGCCGGATCGAGGTGCCCGGCGCGAAGGTCACGCTGCGGATGTCGCAGGGCGTGCACTCGGGACACTTCCATTTCTTCGCGGTGGGCACGTCTCATCTGGAATTCCTGCCGGCCGGGCCCGCGTGGAGCCGGCTGGTCGCGATGGAGCACGCCGCCGACGCGGGACAGATCGTGGTCAGCACCGAGACCGCCGCGCTGCTGCCGAGCCGCTCTCTGGGCGATGCCAAGGATCCCGGCGTGCTTCTGCGGCGAGAGCCGTCCGGCCACACGGGCAAGCTGCCGCTGATCCCGCGGCCGAAGATGTCGCCCGAAACGCTCGCGCATTGCCTGTCGCCCGCCGTCCGCGCGCACGTTATTGCGCGGTGGCGTGGTCTCCGAGCACCGGCCCGTCACCATCGCCTTCATTCGCTTCGAGGGCACCGACGCGTTGATCGAGCGCAGCGGCCCGGTCGCGGCCGCGGAGGCGCTGCATCGGCTGGTGAGCGCCGTCGAGGCGGCCACCGAAGAGCAGGGCGTGGCGTTCCTCGCCTCCGACGTCGATGCCGACGGCGGCAAGCTGATCCTGACGGCCGGCGCACCGACGGTCACCGGCGACGACGAGGAGCGCATGCTGCTCGCGCTGCGCAAGATCGTCGACACCGACCTGCCGATTCGACTCCGCGTCGGCGTCAATCGGGGCTCGGTGTTCGCCGGCGACATCGGGCCCGCCTACCGTCGCACGTACACGGTGATGGGCGATGCGGTGAACCTCTCCGCGCGGCTGATGGCCAAGGCCGCGCCCGGCACGATCTACGCGACGGCCGACGTGCTCGACCGTTCGAACACGCTGTTCGAGACTGACGAGCTGGAACCGTTCGCGGTCAAGGGCAAGGCGCAGCCCATCCAGGCGTGGTCGGTCGGCCGTGCCAAGGGCTCGCGTACACGACAGGAATCGCTGCAGCAGCTGCCGCTGATCGGGCGCGAGGCCGAGCTCGCCGTGCTTCGCGGGGCGCTCGCCGCCGCGCGCTCGGGAACCGGGCACCTGATCGAGATCGTGGGCGAGGCCGGCGTCGGCAAGTCCCGCCTGCTGGACGCGCTGGCTGACGAGGCGACGGGGTTGCGACCGCAGCACGCCGTGTGCGAGGCCTACACCGCGTCCACGCCGTACGCGGTCTGGCGCGAGCTCCTGCGGGAGTTCATGGAGTTCGGCCGCGACGATCCCGACGCCATCATCGAGGAGCGCCTGCGCAACGAGGTCGCGACACGTGCGCCGGACCTGATTCCGTGGCTGCCGCTGATCGCCATCGCATTCGACCTCGACGTGGCGCCGACGCCCGAGGTCGAGATGCTCGCCGAGAAGAATCGCCGTACGAAGCTGCACGAAGTTTTCGGCCGGTTCCTCGAGGTCATGATGCCCGATCCACAACTGATCGAGATCGAGAACGCGCAGCACATGGACGAGGCCTCGGCCGAACTTCTCGCATTCATCTCGGGCACATTAAGCGCGCGTCCTTGGCTGTTCGGCGTTGCGCGCCGCGCTTCCGCCACCGGATTCGAAGCGCCCGAGGTGCCCGCGGTGACACGGATCGAACTCGGGCCGCTCGCTCCGCAGGACGCGATGCGAATGGCGCAGTTGGCGAGCGAGCAACATCCGCTGCCGAAGCACGTCCTGGAGGTCGTCGCCGAGCGGTCAGGCGGGAATCCACAGTTCCTGCGCGACCTCTTGCGCTCGGCGATCAGCTCCGGCGGCCTCGGGGGACTGCCCGACTCGGCCGAAGCGGCCGCGATGGCGCGGATCGACGCTCTTCCTCCGGAGGACCGTGCGCTGGTCCGCCGAGCCGCCGTGTTCGGGCTGACCTTCCACCCGCGGATGCTTTCGTGGTTCGGAGATGTCGACGACGGTCCGGTACCCGGCGCAGGCACGTGGGCGAGGTTGCAGGAGTTCTTCGAGGAGGAGGGTGACGGCTATCTGCGGTTCCGCCGATCGCTGCTGCGCGACACGGCCTACGAGGGACTGCCGTACAAGCTTCGGCGCCGGCTTCACCAGGCGGTCGGTGCGCAGCTCGAGCAGGAGATGGACGACCCCGAGGAGGCCGCAGGCATCCTCTCGCTGCATTACTTCGTCGCCGGTGAGTACCCGTCCGCCTGGCGCTACGCCTCGGTCGCCGCCAGGCGCGCGGTGGAGGTCTACGCCTATGTCGAAGCCGCGCGGCTTTACGCGCGTGCCGTGGAGGCGGGGCGTCGCGTCGAGGACGTCGGCGACGCAGCAGCTCGCGGTCGTCCACGAGGCGCTCGGCGACTGCTGGGACCGTGCGGGTGAGTTTGAAAAGGCGTCGGACGCTTACACCGCGGCCCGTCGGCTCGTCGGTAGCGATCGGATCACCGAGGCCGGGCTGCTGGTCAAGCGCTCGCGGCTGGAGGAGAAGCTCGGCAAGTATCCGCAGGCGCTGCGCTGGGCCGCGCGGGCGCGCAAGACGGTCGAGGGCCTTCAAGGCACCGAAGCCGCCCGGCAGGCCGCGCGGGCGGACTCCTGGTACGCCACGATGCTGCAGGCGGAGGGCCGCAACACCGACGCGATCCGCTGGGCGCAACGGGCCGTCGTCGAGGCCGAGGCCGCCGATGATCCTCTTTCATTGGGAGCCGCATGCTACGTGACGGGATGGGCCTACGCCGCGCTCGGCAAGGGAGGCTGGGAACCGCTTGTGCAGCGTTCGCTGGACGCCTACGAGCGCTCGGGCGACCGGGCGAAGCGGGCCATCATCCTCTCCAACGTCGGCGTCCTGTACCAAGGGGAAGGCCAATGGGACGAGGCGATGCGCCTACTACGAGCAGAGCCGCGACGAGTGCCTGAAGATCGGCGATCCGGTCGGCGCGGCCACGGCAAGCATGAACATCGCCGAGATCCTGGGCGACCGCGGCGAACTCGCCGAGGCCGAGGTGCTCCTGCTCGAATCGCTGACCGCTGTGGCGGGCGTCGAAGTATCGCTATTGGGAGGGCTTCAACCTCTGGTTGCTCGGGCGAGTGGCGATCCGCGCCGGTCGCTTCGACGATGCGCTCGCCCGTTTCCAGGAGGCCAGGGCCAACTTCGAGCACGTCGGCGCGCGAGAGGACGTCCTGGAGGTCGACGCCCGCGTCGCCGAGTGCCGCGTCTGCATGGGCGATTCCGGCGCTGCCCTCGAGCTCGCGGGGGCCGCGCTCGCCCGGGCGGGCTCATCGCAGGGGGTGGCGAAGGTGGTGCCGCTGCTGGAACGCGTGCGCGGTTACGCGCTCATCCAGAAGGGGGACCTTGTCGGCGCCCGAAAGGCGTTGGAAGCAAGCCTCGCCGCTGGCCGGACGCGGCGCGACCGCTTCGAGGTGGCGCTCACGCTGCTCGCGATGATCGAGCTCGACCGGCTGGAGGGCATCGAGTCCGCAGCGGACATTCGTGACCGAGAGTCGCACCCTCCTCTCCGGCCTGAAGGTCCGCGCCGTCCCGGCCGCTCCGATCGTCCCGCGTTAGACCCTGAAACAAGAAGCGGCCCCGAGGGGCCGCTCCTGCAACACCGATCGAGGCGTAGTCGTCGATCAGAAACCGCGACCGACGCCGCCGTCGCCGATGTCGAACACCGACGTCTGGAACTGGACTTTCCCGACGCCTACCGAGCTCCAACCCTCGTCCCAGATGCACATCGGCACCTGCTTATTCCAGTAAGTGTTGGCGGTGCTGCCGTCCGGAAGGAACTGGTTCGGATCGATGGGCAGCGGGGTGCTCATTACGGAGGCACCAGACGAATGGCTCGCCGCAGTCGTGCCTCCCTCGCCGCGGGTTACGCCCCACGAGGCGCCGACGGAGTTCACCGTCATGCGCTCGGTCCCGATTGTGATCGGGAACGGCGGCGTTGGCAGCGTCGCAGTCGTGGTGACCGGAATGGACGTCGTCGTGTCGTCGATATCCCCCGCCAATGTCCCATAAGGCGCCGGGAGATTCGAACTTACGCAGGCGACGCCATACTGGTAAATGTATCCGCCTAGTCCGTCCGGTTGGAAGCCTACCTTCGTACGACGAGCGGGATCCGGCAACCCAGTCCCCGGCACAACGGCCTCGGGCTGGAACAGCACGTGCCACGACGCTGCCGCGTACGGCTGAGCAACCGTGTCCCACTTGAGGCTGGCCGTGTTGTTTCCCACGATGTTGTTCGTGAAATTGTAAACAACCGGAACACACGGGTCTGCGTTCTTGTTGAATGCCCCCCGATATCCCCCGGCCGCGGCGTCGCCGAACGCGTAACTGCCCGGAATGGCCGGGTCTCCGCCAGGCGGTAAGCAGGTGAGGTTGCCGATGCTGTCAAGAATCTTGAACGGCGACGAGTCGCTCGAAGCCACACCCCCCGCAGTCGAGCTGGCCGTGAGCTTGATATTGGCGCCCGCAGTGCTGAGCATCAGCGTCGGGAAATTCGCCACGCCACCAACTGCATTGACGGCATATCCGGGTGTGAGCGTCACGTTGCCGGTGAACCACGTGGCCAGCGAACCCGACACCCAGAGCTGCACTTGGACGGGATCGCCAACAGGGTTGTTGAATTTGGTGGTCGTGATGACCGCATCCTTCAAAGCATCGTTCGGTTGCTTCGTAAATTGCAACTGACACGAGCCCGCGCCCTGGACGCTCGTTTGCCCGGTAGAGGGGGTCCCGACAAACGCGGGGAGGCCATAGGTCACGCCGCTATAGGCATTCGAAGTCCAAGTCCCGGGCGACGACGTCGCGCAATTGGTGCTGACCGTCAGGTTCAGCGACAGCGTGTCGCCAGGGCTCAGCGAATAGTTCGGGATCGAGACTAACGATCCGTCATTGGTGGTCCCGGCGGGCGCACCCGTGAGACTTTCGATCACAAAACCCGTCGGAGCTGCGAGCTTGAGCGATTGAATCGGCACCGTGCCCAAGTTCGTAAACTTGGCTGTCACCGAGCCGAGCGACGGTCCCATGGGTATCCCGGGGGACGGTGGGGTCACGTCGAGGCTGTAGTTGCATACGGCATTGATGGTCGTCGTGACTACGGAGGGAGCGACCAGCTTGAATTTGCTGCCGGAGCCTGGCGAACTGCCAGTCCAGGGCTGCGCAGTCCAACTACCGGTCAATGGCGTGCAAGTGTTGCCAGTGGTGGCAATCGTCATCGTCACGGTAACCGATTGCCCGACTCCCGTAGGGAGGTTGATATTGCTGACCTTGATTCCACCGGCAATGGGGGAGGCCGTCCCGCGGGTTGAACTGACCGCGGTGATCGTATATCCACTTCCGGCGGGAAAGCTGGGGAGCGAGAGGGTGAGCGAGTTAAACGACGAGTTGACTTTGTTCGTGAATTTGGCCGTCACCTGTGCTGGGGATGTTCCCGGAGCGGTTACCGCCATGACGAGCGTGTACGTCTTGTTGTCGTCATCACTACTGGCGTTAGCAGGCAATGCGAACGCCGCGAGCAGTAACGCCACGAAGAAGCCAAACAGTTTGCGCACGTTGATCATGTAACACCCCCCAAGGACCGTCGACGGAAACAGGTGCGAACCGTAAGGCGAACAGTTCGCACTCATGCTTGCGACCAAGCGCGAACACTACGTCTCGAGGAGGGGGTCGTCAACGGAAACGTACGCCGAAAGAAATATGTCGCACGGCGCAGCGAAATGCGCCGATTCCAGCGCCGGAAAAATCCATTTGTCATGAAACTTGATGCGGGCTCGGCGATCTTCCGAACTTCGACCTCGCACTGTTGACTTCAACGCCCGAACGGGTCGCGCATCACGCGGCGCGAGCCTCCCACTGAACGCGTCAACTTTGTCGGCGTGAACAGGTCAGGCGGGCGCTATGCTGTAGTCCGCAAGGTCATCCCGCGGGTCGACGAAGGGACGCCCAACTAGCCGCAGATCGACCCGGGCGACACGGTTGCCCAGATCGCCGGGTTTACCGCCGTTTTCTCCTCGCCATTGTTCGAGCGTGCCGCCAAGAAGGGCGAAACGGAAATGGAGAGGAAGCCTGCCAGGGCCGGCACGCTGGCGATGACCCCAACGTGCTGCGCAGACAGCGCGCGCGGTGTCCGATCACGCGCCGTCACGGCGGCGCCGCTGCAGCGGCGGTGCCGTCAATCAGATGACCCGCGAATACTGCGCCTTTTGCTGCGCCTCGCGCAGATAGCGGTCGAAATGCATGGCCACGGTGCGCACGAGCAGCCGTCCGCGCATCGTCACCTTGAGGTCGCGGTCGGTGAGCTCGACCAGTCCGTCCGCCGCCAGCGGTGCGAGCGACGCGAGATCCGGCGCGAAATACTCGGCGAACGGGATGCCGTACTGCGCGCCCAGCGTCGCGAAATCCAGCTCGAAGTTGCACATCAGCTTCTGGATCACGTCGCGGCGGATGAGATCGTCGGCGTTGAGCTCGACGCCGCGCATCACCGGCAGCGCGCCCGCGTCGAGCCGCTCGTAGTACTCGTCGAGCGTCTTGACGTTGGCGACGTACAGCGGGCCGATCTTGCCGATCGCCGAGATGCCGAACGCGAGCATGTCGCAATCGGGCTTCGTCGAGTAGCCCTGGAAGTTGCGGTGGAGCTTCCTCTGCGCCTGGGCGACGGCGAGCTCGTCGGTGGGCTTGGCGAAGTGGTCCATGCCGATGTAGACGTAGCCGGCGGCGCCGAGCTTCTCGATCGCCAGCGCCAGGATCGCGAGCTTGGTCTCCGGCGCCGGGAGCATGTCGACGTCGATGCGCCGCTGCGGCTTGAACAGGTGCGGCACGTGCGCATAGCTGTAGAGCGCGATGCGGTCCGGCGCCACGGCGATCACCTTGTCGAGCGTGGCCGAGAAGCCGGCCACCGACTGCCGCGGCAGGCCGTAGATCAGGTCCGCGTTCACCGACACGAAGCCGTTCGCGCGCGCGGCCTCGATCACCGTCATCGTCTCGGCCTCGGTCTGGATCCGGTTGACCGCCTGCTGCACGGCCGGGTCGAAGTCCTGGATGCCGACCGAGATCCGGTTGAAGCCCTGCTCGCCCAGGAAGGCGATCGTGTCGGCACCGACCTTGCGCGGGTCGACCTCGATCGAGATCTCGGCGTCGGGCGCGAAGTCGAAGCCGCGACGCAGCATGCCCATCAGCATCGTCATCTCGTCGCGGGCGAGGAACGTCGGCGTGCCGCCGCCCCAGTGCAGCTGCTCGACCTTCGGGCCGCCCTCGATCAGGCCGCCGACGATGTCGATCTCGCGGCCGACGTAGCGGATGTACTTGGCCGAGCGCCCGTGGTCCTTGGTGATGACCTTGTTGCAGGCGCAGTAGTAGCAGATCGTGTTGCAGAACGGGATGTGCACGTACAGCGACAGCGGGGCCTTCGGCCGCTCGTGGTTGCGCGCGGTGAGCGCGTTGACGTACTGTTCGGCCGTGACGCCGGCGTGGAAACGATCTGCAGTCGGATACGAGGTGTAGCGAGGACCGAACCCGTCGTATTTCTTCACCAGGGCGGTGTCGAGGACGAGGTCGGCAGCGGCGGCGGTGGCCATGGCAGCTCCCGATAAGCGGACGTACTCCCGCGAATGAGGCGGATTGTCACAGGCCCCGTTACAGGCGACCTTGACCGAAGTCAACGCTTCGGTCCGTGCGGGCGTGCCGGCCTACCGTCTCGGCGGCGGCGCTCGAACGTGCCCGCCTACCGCCTCGGCAACGGGGATTTCGGGGCGTAGACATGGCGCCGCCGCAGGCGCAGCCATAGGGTCGCAACCACGGCTACGCCCAGCGCGGTCGCGAAGAGCACATGCTCCACGTGCTTCAACTCACCCAACGCCGCCTCGACCGCCGTCCCGGCAGCGAAGCCGGCGCCCACCCAGCACGCGCTCCAAAGCGTCGCGCCGATCGCGTTCAGCAGCACGAACGTCGCCCAAGGGAGCCGCGAGGCGCCGATGACCACCGGACCGACGATCCGCAGCCCGTACAGGAAGCGAACCGCGATGACCGAGAACTTGGGGTGGCGCTCGACGAGGGTGCTCACCCGCGTGACGGCCGGCTCGAGGCGCGGAAAACGCTCGAGCAGACCGCCGCCCAGCCGCCGGCCGACGATGAATCCGATGACGTCGCCGAGAAAGCCGCCGACGGCACCGATCGCGATCACCAGCGGCAGCGCGAGGTATCCGCGATGCGCCGCCAGCCCGGCCAGCGCCAGCACCGTCTCGCCTTCGAGCAGCGCGCCGGCGAAGGTCAGCCAGTACCCGTGCGTCGGAATCAGTTGCGAAAGTGGAGATGCTCATCGGCGCCGCGCGTAGGCTGCGCCGAAGTCTAACCGAGTCGAGACCGCCGCGGCTCGCGCGAAGCCTGAATCAGACCGTGAGGCAGGCGCGCACGCCGTCGGCGTCCATGTCCGCCCCCTTCCCCGCCTTGATCACCTCGCCGCGCGACAGGACGACGTAACGATCGGCGAGCGATCGCGCGAAGTCGTAATACTGCTCGACCAGCAGGATCGCCATTTCGCCTTCGGCGACAAGCCGGCGGATCGCGCGCTCGATGTCCTTGATGATCGACGGCTGGATGCCCTCGGTCGGCTCGTCGAGCACGAGGAGCTTCGGCGCCATCGCCAGCGCACGGCCGATGGCGAGCTGCTGCTGCTGGCCGCCGGAGAGGTCGCCGCCGCGCCGGTGCATCATGTCCTTCAGCACCGGGAACATCTCGAAGATGCGCGCCGGAATCGGCGTGCCGCGCGGCCGCGTCGCCAGTCCAAGGCGCAGATTCTCCTCGACCGTGAGGCGCGGAAAGATCTCGCGACCCTGCGGCACGTAGGCGAGCCCGAGCCGCGCGCGCTCGTGTGCCGGGAGCCGCGTGATGTCCTTGCCGTCGAACGTGATCGTGCCGCCCTTCACCGGCAGCAACCCGGCGAGACACTTCAACAGCGTCGTCTTGCCGACGCCGTTGCGGCCGAGCACCGTCGTCACCGACCCGGACGGCGCTTCGAAGGCGACGTCGCGCAGCGTGTGGCTGCCGCCGTAGTACTGATTGAGTGCGCTGACGCTCAGCATGATGCTACCGCCCCAGGTAGACCTCGATCACGCGCGGATCGGCCTGGACGACGTCCATCGGGCCCTCGGCCAGCACGCTGCCTTCGTGCAGCACGGTGACCTTGCGCGCGATCTTCGCGATGAAGTCCATGTCGTGCTCGACGACGACGACCGAATGCCGGCCGGCCAGCGTCTGGCAGAGTTCCGCGGTGCGCATCGTCTCGTCGTCGGTCATTCCCGCCACCGGCTCGTCGAGCAGCAACAGGCGCGGCTCCTGCATCAGCAGCATGCCGATCTCGAGCCACTGCTTCTGGCCGTGCGACAGGAGCCCGGCCTCGCGGTCCGCGGCATCGCCGAGATGGATCAGCGCGAGCGTTTCGGCGATCCGGTCGAGGTCCGCGCTTGCGAGCTTCGCGCGCAGCGTGCCGCGCACGCGCTTGTCGGTCTTCATCGCGAGCTCGAGGTTCTCGAACACCGAGTGCCGCTCGAACACGGTCGGCTTCTGGAACTTGCGGCCGATACCCGAGTGGGCAATTTCCGCCTCGGTCATCGTCGTGAGGTCGATCGTCTGGCCGAAGAACACCGTTCCCGCGTCGGGCCGCGTCTTGCCGGTGATCACGTCCATCATCGTCGTCTTGCCCGCACCGTTGGGGCCGATGATGCAGCGCAGCTCGCCGTCGTCGATCGTCAGCGACAGATCGTTGAGCGCCCGGAAGCCGTCGAAGCTGACGGTGATGCCTTCGAGGTAGAGGATCGGGCCGTGCGTCGTGTCGACACCGGCGCCGGCGATGCGCATGCCGACCTGCGCCGAACTGGCGAATCCGACATCGGTCGATGGATGGACGAGCTCGGTCACGATCGCTTCCCGGAGAGAAGGCCGACGACCCCGCGCGGGAGGAACAGCGTCACGACGATGAAGATGAGGCCGAGGAAGAACAGCCAGTATTCCGGAAACGCCTGCGTGAACCAGCTCTTGGCGCCGTTGACGAGGAACGCGCCCAGGATCGCGCCGACGAGCGAGCCGCGTCCGCCCACCGCGACCCAGATCGCGATCTCGATCGAATTCGCCGGCGACATCTCGCCGGGGTTGATGATCCCGACCTGCGGCACGTACAGCGCGCCGGCGATGCCGCACAGCACCGCCGAGAGCGTCCACACGGCGAGCTTGTACCAGAGCGGGTTGTAGCCGATGAACATCACGCGGTTCTCCGCGTCGCGGATCGCCGTCAGCACACGGCCGACCTTCGAGGTGACGATCCAGCGGCACAGCAGCAGCGCACCCAGCAGCGCGACGCCGGTCGCCGCGAACAGCGCGACGCGCGTGCTCGGCGCCGTGATCGGGTAGCCGAGAATGCGCTTGAAGTCGGTGAACCCGTTGTTGCCGCCGAACCCCGTGTCGTTGCGGAAGAACAGCAGCATGAACGCGTAGGTGAGCGCCTGCGTGATGATCGAGAAGTAGACGCCCTTGATCCGCGACCGGAACGCGAAGTAGCCGAAGACGAACGCCAGGACGCCCGGGACCAGTACGACAAGCGCGGCCGCCCACGCGAAGTGGTCGGTGAAGGTCCAGTACCACGGATAGGCCTTCCAATCGAGGAAGACCATGAAGTCCGGCAGGTCGCTGTGATAGACGCCGTCGCGCCCGATCGAGCGCATCAGGTACATCCCCATCGCGTAGCCGCCCAGCGCGAAGAAGAGTCCGTGTCCCAGCGACAGGATGCCGGCGTAGCCCCAGATCAGGTCCATCGCGAGGGCAACGATCGCGTAGCACATGATCTTGCCGGTCAGCGTGACGAAGTAATCCGACAGGTGCAGCGGGTGGGCGGCGGGCAGCAGCAGGTGCGCCGACGGCACGAGCACGAACAGCACGTAGGCGACGACGATGAAGGCGATCCAGCCCCGTTTGGTCAGCAGCGGATGGACCGGGGCGCGCAGCATCGTTTGCAGCGGCGATGGGAAGCGGCGCGTTCATCGTGGCACCGGAGCCGGCCGCGTCAGCCTTCGGCCATCCGGCCCTTCAGGGCGAACAGCCCCTGCGGGCGCTTCTGGATGAAGACGATGATGAACACGAGCACCGCGATCTTCGCGAGCACCGCACCGGACCACGCTTCCAGGAACTTGTTGGCGATGCCGAGCCCCAGCGCGGCGTAGATCGTGCCTGCCAGCTGGCCCACGCCGCCCAGCACGACGACCATGAACGAATCGACGATGTAGCTCTGGCCGAGGTCGGGACCGACGTTGCCGATCTGCGAAAGTGCGCAGCCGGCGAGCCCCGCGATGCCGGAGCCCAATCCGAAGGCAAGCGTGTCCACGCGTCCGGTCGGCACCCCCAGCGCGCTCGCCATCGGGCGGTTCTGCGTCACGCCGCGAACGAAGAGTCCCAGCCGGGTGCGCGTCAGCAGCAGCCAGACCAGCACCAGCACGGCGGCGGCGAAGCCGATGATGACGATGCGACTGTAAGGGAGCACCGCGTTGGCGAATACCGAAATCCCGCCCGACATCCACACCGGGTTCTCGACCTGCACGTTCTGCGCGCCGAAGAACGTTCTCGTCGCCTGGATCAGGATCAGCGACAGCCCCCACGTCGCGAGCAGCGTTTCGAGCGGGCGCCCGTAGAGGAACCGGATGACGGTGCGTTCCATCAGCATCCCGGTCACGGCGGCGGCGGCGAACGCCATCGGCAGCGCCGCGAGCAGGTACCAGTCGAACGCGCCGGGAAAATGGCTGCGGAACAGGTTCTGGACGACGTAGGTGGCGTAGGCCCCGACCATGATGAGCTCGCCATGCGCCATGTTGATGACGCCCATCAGGCCGTAGGTGATCGCGAGCCCGAGCGCCGCGAGAAGCAGAATGCTGCCCAGCGACAACCCGCTGAAAATGCGACCGACCATCTCGCCGGTGGATAGACGCCCTTGAACGGACCGCAGCGACTTCTCGGCTTCGGCGCGGATGTCGCCGTCCGCCTCGACCCAGGCGTCGCCCTTCTTCTCGAGAAGCCCGAGCAGCAGCGTCTTGGTGCTCGGGTCGTTGCTCTCCGCGAGCGCGCGGATCGCGTCGACCCGCGTTGCCCGGTCCGGGCTCGACAGCTGGATCGTCGCCTGCGTCAGTTCCAGCAGGCCGCGGATTTCCGGATCGGCCTCCTTCGCCAGCGCCTTTTTCACCGCCGGCAGCATGTCTTCGTCGGCGCCGCCCTGCAGCGCCTTCACGGCGGTCAGGCGGATCGCACGATCGGACGAGGCGAGCCGCAACGTCGCGATCGCACCGGCGATCTCGCGTCGGACCCGGTTGTTGATGACGACATCGTCGCGCGCTTCGGGCAGCGGCGTCACCGCGGCGCCGGTCAGGACATCGATCGCCGCGTCGCCCTTGACGATCAGCACTTGGGACTCGCCCGCCGTCTGCACCTCGCCATCGACGAGCGCCTGCAGGAACGGCAGGGGCGCGGCATCGTCGGCCGCCACCAGGTCGCCGAGCGTCTTGATCTTCGCGTCATTGTCGCCGAACGCGAGCTCGCGGACCGCTTCCGGCGCGATCGCGCGCGCCGCGAACGACGGCGCCAGCGCGAGGATTGCGAGCAGCGCGGCCGCAACGACCCGACGCAACGATGAAGCGCGCATGAGCATGGCCCGTCTGGAAGGGGAACCTGAGGAGGCGGACCGGCGAGGACGGGTGATCACGGTCCGTCTCCGCCGATCCGTTTTACCGCTACCGCGTTACTTCTTTTCGGGCTCGTCCTTCTTCTTGTCGTTGCCCTCGATGTACTGGCTCCACGGCTGCGCGCGGACCGGGCCCGGACGTTTTCCAGACCACGTTGAACTGGCCGTTCGCCTGCACCTCGCCGATGAACACCGGCTTCCACAGGTGGTGATTCTTCTCGTCCATCTTGGCGGTGAATCCCGACGGCGCCTTGAACGTCTGGCCGGCCATCGCGGCGACCACCTTGTCGGTGTCGGTCGACTTCGCTTTCTCGACCGCCTGCTTCCACATCATGATGCCGATGTAGGTGGCTTCCATCGGATCATTGGTCAGCGGCTTGTCGGCACCGGGAAGCTTCTTCGCCTTGGCGTAGTCGGCCCACTGCTTCTTGAACGAGTCGTTGGCGGGATTCTTGAGCGACATGAAATAGTTCCACGCCGCGAGATGGCCGACCAGCGGCTTGGTGTCCACGCCGCGCAGCTCTTCCTCGCCGACGGAGAACGCGACGACCGGCACGTCGGTCGCCTTCAGGCCCTGGTTGCCCAGTTCCTTGTAGAACGGCACGTTGGAGTCGCCGTTGATCGTCGAGATCACCGCGGTCTTGCCGCCGGCCGAGAATTTCTTGATGTCGGCCACGATCGTCTGGTAGTCGCTGTGACCGAAGGGCGTGTACTTCTCGTCGATGTCGGTGTCCTTGACGCCCTTCGACTTCAGGAATGCGCGCAGGATCTTGTTCGTCGTGCGCGGATAGACGTAGTCGGTGCCGAGCAGCACGAAGCGTTTCGCGCCGCCGCCTTCCTTGCTCATCAGGTACTCGACCGCTGGAATCGCCTGCTGGTTCGGCGCCGCCCCGGTGTAGAAGACGTTCTTCGACAGCTCCTCGCCTTCGTATTGCACCGGGTAGAACAGCATGCCGTTCAGCTCTTCGAAAACCGGCAGCACCGACTTGCGCGACACGCTCGTCCAGCAGCCGAAGACGACGGCCACCTTGTCCTGCGTGATCAGCTGACGTGCCTTTTCGGCGAACAACGGCCAGTTGGAGGCCGGGTCGACGACGATCGGCTCGAGCTTCTTGCCCAGCACGCCGCCCTTGGCGTTGATCTCTTCGATCGCCATCAGCGCCGTGTCCTTCAACACCGTTTCGCTGATCGCCATCGTGCCGGACAGCGAATGCAGGATGCCGACCTTGATGGTGTCGGCGGCGAGCACTGGAACCGTCGCGGTCAGTCCCGCGGCCGCGAGCGCGGCCGAGAGCGCGAGTCGCTTGATGAAGATTCTGCGTTGCATGGAGTTCCCCTGTCGATTGATTGTCGATGCCAGCCCGTGAGTGACGGCGGATCGAACGACGACGTCTCGCCCAACCCTGGCATACTGCATCGCACAATCCATGCCATGTGCAGGAAGAACCACGCAACGCTCTGTTCCATCAAACGAAATGGACGTTAGAGCGCGCGAACGAGCATGCCGACGATCGAGGCGCAACCCGCGATCGCTCACCAAACCGGTGCGCGAATTCAGGTCGTGCACCCGTTTGGGTGCTGCGCCGGATCGCGATTGCGCGCGACGTTATCCGCTGCCCGCGATGGCGCCGATGTCGCCGGTCCGCGGGTCAGGATCGCTCGCGCTTGAGCGTCAGCGCCTGCGCATACAGCGCATCGCGTGGCAAACCGGTCGCAGCCGCCGCGACGCGCGCGGCGCGCGCCGGCGGCAGTTCCTCGATCAACGCGACGAGAAGGCGACGCACATCGAGTCCGGCAGGTTCGTCGCCCGACGCGTCGCGCGGTACATCGACGAGAAGGACGAACTCGCCTCGCTCGCGATGGGCATCGGCGGCGAACCACTCGCTCGCCGACGCAAGCGGCATCCGCGAAATGGTTTCGAATTTCTTGGTGAGTTCGCGGGCGACAACCAGGTGCCGATTCCCGCCCAGGGCTTCCGCGAGGTCCTGCACGGTGGCGCGAACGCGATGCGGCGCCTCGTAGACGACGAGCGCGAGCGGCAACGCCGCCATCCGCGCAAGGAGATCGCGCCGGGCCTTGCGTTGCGTCGGCAGGAAGCCGAGAAACGCGAAGTGCGCAGCTTCGAGGCCGGCCGCGCTGAGCGCGGCAATGGCGGCGTTCGCTCCCGGGACCGGAATGACCGGCAGTCCCGCGGCGTGGACCGCAGCGATCAGGCGTGCACCCGGATCGCTCACCGCCGGCGTTCCCGCATCGCTGACGAGCGCAACGCTCTTGCCGGCGCGCAGCCAGTCGACGATCTGCACCGCACGCCGCGCCTCGTTGTGCTCGTGCAACGAGACCGGCCGGGTCACGATCCCGTGATGCCGAAGGAGCACCGAGGTCACGCGCGTGTCCTCGGCCGCGACCACGTCCGCGCTGCCCAGCACGGCGAGCGCGCGCAGGGTCACGTCGGCGAGGTTACCGACCGGCGTGGCGACCACATATAATGATCCCGGCTGGGCGCGCAATCCGGCCGGCTCGTCGTCGGCGGTTTTGCCGCTCTCCTCTTCGCATCCGTCCACGCCCACTCCGGCTCCGTTTCATGATCGCCCTTCTCCGCACCGGACGCCGGGCGCACGCGCGCGCGCGCAGATGCGGTGCCGCCTTCGCATTGGCCGCGGCACTCGGGCTGCCCGCATTCTCCGCCGCGCAAACCCCCGCAGCAAGGGAGACCGCGCCGCCGCCCGCCCACGTCATACCGGCGCCCACACTGCCGCCGCCGTCGTTGCTCGCGCGGCCCCCGGCGAACGTCGTACCCACGCCCACGCTGCCGCCGCCGTCGTTGCTCGCGCCGCGTCCGGCCGAAATCGCCGCGCCCCCTGAACCCGCTGCACCCGCTGCGTCGCCGCTGATCGTTCCGAACCCCATTGCAGCGCCGGCGATGGCGCTCGTGCTGCCGCTGCAGTCGGCCGCCTACGGACGCGCCGCCGAAGCGGTGAAAGCGGGGTTCCTCGCCGCCGCCGAGATCGCCAATACGAAACCGCTGGTCATCGGTCATGACGACGGCGGCGTCGTCGAGGCGTTTCAGAAAGCGAAGGACAGCGGCGCCGGCGTCGTCGTCGGGCCGCTGGTGCGCGACGACCTCAAGGCGGTCGTCGCCATGACCGGCGAGCGCCCATGGACGATCGCGCTCAATCAGCTCGAGGAAGGCAGCCCGCCCGAGCGAATGTATGCACTGACGCTGGCGATCGACGGCGACGCGCGGCAGCTCGCCCGTGCCGCGCACGCCACGGGCGCGCAGGTCGTCGGCGTCGTCGCGAGCAACGCGGCGCTGCAGCGACGCCTCGCCAACGCCTTCGTCGCCGAGTGGATTCTGCTGGGCGGCGGCCCGCCGCTGCAGCTGCACTTCGAGCGTTCGCAGGACATGCTCGTGTTGCTCAAGCGCGAGCTCTCCCGCACGCCGCTCGACGCGGTGCTGCTCGCGGTCGATGCCGCCGACGCCGCGCTGCTAAAGCCCTATGTCGGACAGATACCGGCCTTCGCGAGCAGCCAGGTCAACGACCGGCAGCCCCCCGAGATCCTGCGCGACTTGGACGGTGTCACGTTCGTCGAGATTCCGTGGCTCGCCGACCCGGACGCTGCGGGGTTCGCGCGGCTGCCGCGCCCGGACTATCGGAACACCTCGCTGGAGCGGCTTTACGCACTCGGCATCGACGCGTTCCGCGTGGCGCAGGCCTTCCGGAACGGCGCGCCCGAAAGACTCGAGTTCGACGGCGCCACCGGACATCTGTCGCTCGACGCGTCGCGGCAATTCTCGCGCGAGGGACGCTTGATGCGCTTCGAGGCCGGGCAGATCGTTCCGGCGAGCGTTCCCTGATCATGCCGACCCCGCGCGCCGCCGCGGGCGCGCAGGCAGAGTCGCTCGCTGCCGCGTTTCTCGAGGCGCGCGGGCTCACCATCGTCGAGCGCAACTGGCGTCGCCGCTGCGGCGAGCTCGATCTCGTCGCCAGCGACGGCGGGGAGCTTGTGTTCGTCGAGGTACGCCTGCGCCGGCGCGGCGATTTCGGCGGTGCGGCGGCGAGCATCACTGCGGCGAAGCGGTCGCGCCTGATCGCCGCCGCGGGACTCTATCTCGCACGCCTCGACCGCACGCCCCCGTGCCGGTTCGACGCCGTCCTGCTCGACGCGCTCGACCCGTCGCGCATCGAGTGGCTGCGCAACGTCATCGAGACATGATCGAACCGGGGCCCGAAGGTCAAACTTGCTACAATCGCCCGCTACCGCACCGGTATGCCACGACCACGATGGATCATCTGCCGCGCATCCGAGCGCATTTCACCGACAGCGCGGAGCTGAAGCTCGCGGCCGTCGACGCGCTTGCCCCGGAGATCGCGCGCGCCGCCGACGTGCTGACGACGTGCCTGCTCGCCGACGGCAAGATTCTCGCCTGCGGCAACGGCGGCTCCGCGGCGGACGCACAGCACTTCGCCGCCGAGATGGTGGGGCGCTTCGAGCGCGAGCGGCCGGAACTTCCCGCGATCTCCCTTGCCACAGACACATCGATCCTCACGGCGGTGGCCAACGACTATTCGTTCGAGCAGGTGTTCGCGAAGCAGGTTCGCGCACTGGGTGCGAAAGGGGACGTCCTGCTGGCGATCTCGACGTCCGGCAATTCGCCGAATGTCATCGCGGCGATCGAGGCGGCCCGCGACCGCGAGATGCTGGTCGTGGGGCTGACCGGCAAGGGCGGCGGTCGGATAGGCGCAATGCTCGGCGCCGGTGACGTTCATCTTTGCGTGCCGCACGAGAAGACGGCACGCATCCAGGAGGTCCATTTGCTTACCATTCATTGCCTGTGCGACGCGATCGACAACACCTTGCTGGGAGAGGACGCATGAACGCCCGTCCCGCGCTCACACGCTGGACCCCCGCATTTGCGCTCGCGCTCGCGGCCGCGGCGGCTCCACTGGTCATCGGCTGCGTGCCGGCGGTCGTCGCCGTGGGCGTCGGCGCCGGTGTGCTGGTCGCAGTCGATCGCCGCTCGACCGGCGCGCAGGTCGACGACGAGACCATTGAACTCAAGGTCACCTCGGCCGCCGGCTCCCGCTATGGCGAAACCATCCATCTGAACGCGACCAGCTACAACGCGCTGGTGCTGCTCACCGGCGAGGCGCCGACGATCAATGTCGCCGACGACATCACGCAGATCGCGAAGAAGACCGACCGCGTGCGCAGCGTGCAGAACGAGATGGTCATCGGCCCGGTTTCCGACCTGGGCGCACGCTCGAACGACACCGTGATCACATCGAAGGTCAAGTCGCGCTTCGTCGAGATGGACAAGTTTCCCGCGAACGTCGTCAAGGTCGTCACCGAGCGCGGCGTCGTCTATCTGATGGGCATCGTCTCGCGCCAGGAAGGCGAGGATGCGGCCCGGATCGCGGCGACGACCTCGGGCGTGACGCGCGTCGTCAAGGTGTTCGAGTACACGAACTGACGCGCGCCACCGCGATGACGGACGCTGGCGCGCTACCCGAACCGCGCTATGGGCGCAAGATCGCCACCGCCGCCGACGCGCCAGCGCGCATCGCCGCGCTGCCGCGTCCGCTCGTGTTCACCAACGGCGTCTTCGACGTCCTGCATCGCGGCCACGTCACCTACCTGGACCAGGCACGCGGACTCGGCGCATCGCTCGTGGTCGCGGTGAACTCGGACGCCTCGGTGCGGCGTCTGGGCAAGGGCGACGACCGTCCCCTGAACGGACTGGACGACCGGATGGCGGTGCTCGCCGCGCTCGAATCGGTGAGCCTCGTGGTGCCGTTCGACGGCGACACCCCGCGCGACCTCGTCATTGCCGCCATGCCGGACGTTCTGGTCAAGGGTGGCGACTACACCGCGGAAACGACGGCCGGCGCCGCCGAGGTGATCGCAGCCGGGGGGCGCTTCGTCGCGATCCCGTTCGCGTTCGAACGCTCGACGACCGCCCTCGTGCGCCGGATTCGCGGCTAGCGAGCCGACCGCGGGCGTCCGCGCTGCGTTTGCTACAATCGAGCCCGCCGAATGCCACGGATTCCCCGTGCCGTCGGCCCGCGGCGCGACGAACGGCCGACGACGAGGCGAGCGGCACGGCGCTCGCGCGGGAAGGGCAACGCACCGGTTCGCGCGCCCCGGAATGTCCGTCGTCGGCGACTCCGCGCCACATCCCATGACCGATCTCATGACCGACACCTCCGCCGCCGGCAACGTCGTCGAACTCGACGCTGCGCAGTTCAACGCCCGGATCGCCGGCCACCCGCTGGCCATCATCGATTTCTGGGCGCCCTGGTGCGCCCCGTGCCGCGCCTTCGCACCGACTTTCGCCGCCGCCGCGGCACGCCATCCGGACATCCTGTTCGCCAAGGTCAACACCGAGGACGAGCAGGGGCTGGCGGCCCACTTCGGCATCCGCTCGATTCCGACGCTGATGATCTTTCGCGACGACATCATCGTCTATGCGGAAGCCGGGGCTCTTCCCGCGTCCGGCCTCGAGCAGGTGATCGCGGCGGCGAAGGCCCTCGACATGGACGACGTGCGGCGCGAGATCGAGGCACAAAGTTCGCGCGACGCGCAGGCCGGCGCGGCCAGCTGACCCACCGGTCGCCGCGCCGCCTCCCGCGCGACGACGCCTGCCGCTGAACTCGTGGGCGTAGCGCTCCTTCTCCTTCCCGATTTTCTGCTGATCGTCGGCGGCGCGCTGCTGAAGCGTGTCCGCGGCTTCGACACGGGATTCTGGAGCGGCGTCGAGCGTCTCGTCTATTTCCTGCTGTTCCCCGCGCTGCTGTTTCGCTCGCTCGCGACCTCCCCCCTCGCCGCTGCCGACGCCGCCCGACTCGTTGCCGTCGGCCTCGGCTTTACTTTCGGTGGCATGCTGCTCTCGGCGCTGGCGCAGCCGCTGTTCCGCCTGCCTTCGGCGACGTTCGCCGCCTGTTTCCAGTGCGGCTTCCGCTTCAATACGTACGTCGCGTTCGCGGCGGCGAGCCGCGTCGGGGGCGAAGCCGGTCTCGCCGCCATGAGCGTGCTGGTCGGAGTCCTGGTGCCGGTCGTGAACGTCGGGGCAGTGGGCATGCTCGCCCGCGGTCGGCAGGGCCGGATCGTCGTCGAACTCGCACGCAATCCGCTGGTCCTGGCGTGCGTCGCCGGCATCGCGTGGAAGCTTGCCGGTTGGACGCTGCCGGAGGTGGCAGGGCGAGTGCTCCAACATCTCGCCAGCGCCGCGCTGCCGTTGGGCCTGCTCGCCGTCGGCGCCGGGCTGAGGCTCGCGCGCGCGACGCTGCCGCTCCCGGCGCTTGCCTGGTGGAACGCCGTCAAGCTGGTGGCGCTCCCGGCGATCGCCCTGGCGCTCTCGCACGCACTCGGCCTGTCGGTGCCGGAACGTCAGGTCGCCGTCATGATGGCCGCGGTGCCGACGGCGACCTCGGCCTATATCCTCGCCATGCAGATGAACGGCGTCGGCGCGCCGGTCGCGCTGCTCATTTCCTCGGGGACCCTGCTGGCGAGCGTGACGCTGCCGCTCTGGATTTCGCTGGTGGCCTGAACGCACCGGCGGTGGCGTCAGCGCCGATACCGACCGAGGAAGTCCGCCACGATTCCCTGTTGCGACCGATCGATCGCCGCGTCGAGCGTGCGATCGGCGGGATCGTACTGCTTCGCCTTGCGGAAGGCGTTGATCGCTTCCTGATGAAAGCCCTGGGCCTGCATCGCCTGGCCCAGGCACCGCCAAGCGTCGGCGTTTCCGAGATCGATATCCGTCCAGGCGCGACAGAGCTCGCCGGCACGCCGCCAGTTGCCTGCTTGCAGCATCCGCGTTCCCTCGTCCTTGAGCGCCGCCACCCGCGCCCGGCGCTCCGCGAACTGGGCATCGAAGACCGGATCGATCGGGCCGTTGCTCGCGGGTGGCGTGCCGACTCTGGGTGACGTCCGCGGCACGGTGATCGCCCCGCCCGTCGCGATCGAGGGCGGCGACGCGCTTCCCGCCCCGGTCCTTTCCCCTGGCGTCGGACCGGGGGCTGCCCCGGGCAACAGCGACGCCGCGGACGGCAACGCGTCGGAGAACGACGTGCGCGCCCAGGCGATCGCCTGTGCCATCGGCTGGTGCCAAGCGACGCCGTACAGCCACAGCATCGCGGCAAGGCCGACGACGCCGGTCACCATGTTGAGGACGCCGGGCGGACCGTGGGTCACGAGGCAGTCCTGGGCGAAATCCCAATCCGTTTCCTGGTTCTGCGCGATTTTCTCGTAAGCAACCGCGATCAGGATCGGAGCGAGCAACGGGAATCCGCAGCCGACGCCTTCCCACCAGACGCGGAATGCGCGCCGGAAACCGCGCTCGATCTGCGCGCGCATGTCGCGCGATGCGTAGGCGTCCGAAATCGAGAACTGGATGAAGCAGCCGAAAAGCCACTTGCCGGGTGTCGTCTGCAACGACGCGATCAGCAGGGTCTCGATCGGCACCCAGGATCCCGTGATGAGCACAGGCGCCAGGAGCGGATGTCCCAGCCAGAACGCGAGGCGGTCCGGAAGGATGCCGGCGCCATTCAACTCCGACATCAGCAGCGCCAGCACCAGGCCCCAGATTGCATAGTCGAACAGCCGGGCGCCAAGGCGATTCCAGGGACGCGGTTCGCTGGTACGACCCGACTTGGCGCGTTCGAGCTCCGCCATTCGCAGCTGGAAGATCCAGCTCGCGTCCTCCTGCGGCTGATTCGTGCCGAGGAAGACGCTCTTCTCGCGTCGCCAGTTGAGGATCGCGAGATCGGTCTGCGGGACGAGCGGCGCTGCGGGCGCCCGTCGCTGTCGCCGCGACCAGGCAAGGCCATGGACGACCCCGTAGACGAGCGTCAGGCCCAGCAGCGACAACGTGACCCATACGAGCACCTGCTTGGCGACGAGCACGGTGTCGGAGGGCGTGACGAAGACGATGGCCGCGGCAATGAACGCGCCGAACAGGACGCACAGCGCGACCGTGACGATCGTCGAACGACCGAACGAAGCCACCCGCTCGGTCAGGCCGGGGTGATGGAAGACCCGCTCGGGCTCGGGCGCTGGGGCGTCGAGGCCGGTCTCGAGCGCTTCGTCGGGGGACGGTTCCGCCGGCGCCCGGACGTCGGTACCTTCGCCCTTGCCGGTCCCGGCCACCGCATTGGTCACGACGTGCGCGATCCGCTGCTCGGTGGTGCCCTCGGAAATCGCGAGTTCCTGATCGTAGCGTGCGCGCCGGTCCGAATCGCTCAATATGCGGCTGGCATGATTGATGAATCGCAGCGCCTCTTCGACGTTGCCATGCCCGTCACGGGTCTTCGCGTAATATTTTCGGATCAGCCGACGCAGCGCGGCACGGACCTCCTCGTCCGAGGCGGCCTGCGGAATGCCCAGCGCTTCGTACAGCGTGGCCCTCATCTAATCCGTCGCAAAAACGCGCATTCGGAAGCCGGAATCTTCGAGGAAAAGCGGCTCCGAAGCAATAGCGTGGAAGCAATTTCCGGGCCGAAAGTCGGCGCGCATCCATGCCGCCGCCGGGGGCACGCGATCGCCCCGTGAGCGAGAGGCCACGGTGCGGGATGTCCAAATGACAAAAAGGGCGGCCCGCGGGCCGCCCTTTTTTCGCAGATCGCCGCGCGCGAGGACAGTCAACTCTCCTGCTTCTCGCGGCGGGTGTGCGCAAGCTTTTCGCGAATGCGGGCCGACTTGCCGGACCGGTCGCGCAGGTAATAGAGCTTCGCGCGTCGAACGTCACCCTTGCGCTTGACCTCGATGCTCGCGAGCAGCGGCGAATACGTCTGGAAAGTCCGCTCGACGCCCTCGCCGCTCGAGATCTTGCGCACGACGAACGATGAATTGAGGCCGCGGTTGCGCTTGGCGATCACGACACCTTCGTACGCCTGCACGCGCTTGCGTTCGCCTTCGACCACGTTCACGTTGACGATGACCGTGTCCCCCGGCGCGAAATCCGGGATTGTCTTGCCCAGGCGGGCAATTTCTTCCTGCTCCAGCTTCTCGATGAGGTTCATCGCGTAATCTCCATTCCAGTTCGATGCCCGACGGGCTGACGCGCAGCGCAGGGCGCCCCCTGATGCGCGTGGATTGTTGTGGCGGAGGCCGACACGGGCCGCCGCTCGTTCACGCCTTCACACTCTCGCTTCCTCACTGCTCCTGCTGCTGCTGCCGCTCGCGCCGAAACTCCGCGAGCAGCATCTGTTCCTCTTTGGTCAGCGCCCGCCCTTGCATCAGTTCCGGGCGCCGTTCCCACGTCCGGCCCAGCGCCTGCTTGTGGCGCCAGCGACGGATCACCGCGTGGTTGCCCGACAGCAGCACGTCGGGCACCCTCCCGCGTCCGTCCTGCTCCGGTCGCGTGTAGTGCGGGCAATCGAGCAGACCGTCGACGAAGGAGTCCTGCGCCGCGGAGTCCGCGTCGTTCAGCACGCCCGGCCGCTGACGGACGACGGCGTCGATCAACATCAGCGCCGGCAACTCGCCACCCGACACCACGAAATCCCCGACCGCAATCTCCTCGTCGACGTCGCGCTGGATCAGCCGCTCGTCGATGCCCTCATACCGCCCTGCCAGCAACACATACGCGGTGCGGTCGGCCTCGGCCGCAAGCTCGCTGACGCGACGATGCGTCAGCGGGGCCCCTGCCGGCGACAGGTGAATCGTCCGCGTCGCCCCATAACCCGCTTCGCGCTGCGCCGCCCGCGCGGCGGCAAGCGCCCGCGCAAGCGGCTCCGCAAGCATCACCATGCCGGGACCGCCGCCGTACGGACGGTCGTCCACCGTCCGGTAGCTGTCGGTCGCGAACTCCCGCGGATTCCATGCTGCAAGCCGCCACAGCCCCCGCTCCAGTGCCCGCCCCGTCACGCCAAAGGACGCCGCGTGCGCGACCATCTCCGGGAACAGCGTGACGACGTCGACCCTCATCGCACTTCTCCGATCGGCGCCACGGGCGAATCCGCGCGGGCCCGTCAGTGTCAGTAATCGATGCCCCAGTCGACGGTGATCCTTCGCGCGGCCAGATCGACGCGATCGACGTGCGCCGGCACGTAAGGGATCAGGCATTCGCCAACCCCCCGGTTTCCGCGCTCGACCCGCAGCAACGGATGCGCGCCGTGCTCGGTGACGCCGGCAACCCGACCCAACGCAACGCCCTCCCGGTTCACCACCTCCAGGCCGATCAGATCGGCCCAGTAGATCTCGTCTCTTCCCGCCGCGGGCATGTCCGCCCGCCTGACGGCGATGTCGCAACCCTTCAGCGCCAGCGCCGCCTCCCGGGTATCGATCCCGGAAAGCCGCGCCAATATCGTGTTCGAATGCAGGCGGCCGCCGAGCCGGGCGACGGACCGCCACTCCCCTTTACCGTCGGCCGGTCGGATCCACCACGACGCGTAGTTCAGCAACGCGCCCGGCGCCTCGGTGTAGGGCCGCACCTTGATCCAGCCCGCCACTCCGTACGGCGCCAGCACCTGTCCCATCACGACGAGGCCAACCGCGGCGGGCACCGTCGACGCCGCCGCGGCAACGACGTTACTGCGCTGCAACCGCCGGCGCGGCTGCGACGGACTTCGCCGACTTCTTCACGAGGCCGGCGACCGTTTCGGACAGCTTCGCGCCCCGTTCCTGCCAGAACTGGATGCGGTCGTGCGCCAGGCGCAGACCTTCCTCGTTCGCACCGGCAATCGGGTTGTAGAAACCGACGCGCTCGATGAAGCGGCCGTCGCGGCGATTGCGCGAATCGGCGACAACGACGTTGAAAAAGGGGCGCTTCTTGGCGCCGCCGCGGGCAAGTCTGATCACGACCATGGCTGGTATCCGGGTTCGAGGGGCGGAGAAAAGTCTTTCATTTTACTCCGAAAAACCGCGATTCCGCAACGACCGCCGGCCTCCCCGCTCCACGCTCCGGATCGCGGCTGGCCGCCGGTCGTGGCCCCGGCTGGACGCCGGTCAGCGCAATCCCGGCAGCATCCCTTTCATGCCCCGCATCATCTTCTGGACGCCTCCCTTGGCGACCATCTTCATCATCTTTTGCGTCTGCTCGAACTGGTTGAGAAGCTGGTTGACCTCCTGGACCGACACCCCGGCGCCGGCCGCGATCCGGCGCTTGCGCGACGCCTTGAGCAGCTCGGGTCGGGTCCGTTCGAGCGGCGTCATCGAATTGATGATCCCCTCGATCCGCGCCATCTTCCGTTCGTTGACATTCGCGCCCTGGGCGGCACGGGCGAGCTCGGCCGGCAGCTTCTCCATCATCCCGGCGAGTCCGCCCATCTTGCGCATCTGGCCGATCTGGGCCTTGAAGTCCTCGAGGTCGAAGCCCTTGCCCGACTTGACCTTCTTCGCGAGTTTCTGGGCCTCCTCGAGATCGACGGACTTGTGCGCTTCCTCGATCAGCGACAGCACGTCGCCCATGCCGAGGATCCGCGACGCCATTCGCTCGGGGTGGAACACCTCGAGTCCGTCGAGCTTTTCCGCCACGCCGACGAACTTGATCGGCGCACCGGTGACATGGCGCACCGACAGCGCCGCACCGCCGCGCGCGTCGCCGTCGAGCTTGGTCAGGATCACGCCGGTGAGCGGCAGCGCCTCGCGAAACGCCCGTGCCGTGTTGACCGCATCCTGACCCTGCATCGCATCGACGATGAACAGGGTTTCGATCGGCTTCGTCGCCGCATGCAGCGCGGCGATCTCCTTCATCATCGCCTCGTCGATCGCAAGCCGCCCGGCGGTATCGACGATCAGCACGTCGTGATAGTGCCTGCGCGCCCAGTCGAGCGCCGCTTCGGCGATCGCCACCGGCTGCTGGTCGGGCGCCGACGGGAAGAAGTCGACGCCCACCTGTGCCGCCAGCGTCTGCAGCTGGTCGATGGCGGCGGGGCGGTAGACGTCGGTGGACACGACGAGCACCTTCTTCTTCTCCCCGCGCAGCAGCCGCGCGAGCTTGCCGACGGTAGTCGTCTTGCCGGCCCCCTGCAGACCGGCGAGCAGGATCACCGCCGGCGGCTGCGTCGCAAAATCGAGCGGGGCAGCAGCGCCGCCCATCAGCGCGGCAAGCTCGCGGTGAACCACGCCGACCAGCGCCTGACCCGGCGTGAGCGAGCCGACGACCTCCTCGCCGAGCGCCTTGTCCTTGACGTGACCGATGAACTCCTTGACCACAGGCAGCGCCACGTCGGCCTCGAGCAGCGCAAGGCGCACTTCGCGCAGCGCGTCCTGGATGTTGGCGTCGGTGAGGCGCGCTTCGCCGCGGAGCTGCTTGACGACGCGGGAAAGCCGCTGGGTGAGGTTGTCGAACATCGGGCGCTCGTCGGGAGTAGCCGGCAGGGGCAGGCCGGTGCTGATGTAAACTGCGGACGACGCGCCTGTCGGCGATGCCGTCCGCGGGGGCGATTTCGAAGCCATGATTTTACTTCACCTGGCCGTCGCCTCCCTCTACGGTGTGGCCGCATGGGTGCTCTGGCCGCCCCCGCCGGCGCAGCCCGGGACCGCGCCCGGTCCGGCAAGTCCGCTCGCCGCATGGCTCGTGCCTGCCGCCGTCGCGCTTCATGCATGGGTCGCCTGGCACGATATCGTCACGCCCGGAGGCCTCGACCTTTCGATGGTCAACGCACTGTCCGCGGTCGCCGGATTGGTGGCGGCGGTGGCGTGGGCCTCGGGCCTGCTGCGCACGCTGCCTGTCGTCGGGACGGTCGTGCTTCCCGTCAGCGCGCTGGCCGCGATCCTGCCGGCGTTCTTCGAGAATCCGCACCGCTTTTCGATCGCCGGCGAGCCGTGGGCCGCCGCGCACGTCGCCGTGGCGCTCGTCGCCTACGCGCTGTTCCTGGTCGCCGCGATACAGGCCCTGGTGCTGATGGGGCTCGAGAAGCGCCTTCACCGGCGGCTGCCGGACCCCGGCGCGGCCGCGCTGCCGCCGCTGCTCACGCTGGAGCGTTTTCTGTTCCGGCTGGTCGGAACCGGCTTCGTGCTGCTCACGCTGACGCTCGCGAGCGGCATGCTCTTCTCCGAGCAGCTCTTCGGCCGCCCGCTGGTGTTCACGCACAAGAGCGTGTTTTCGGTGCTGGGATGGCTCACGTTCGGCGCGCTCCTGTGGGGCCGGCACCGCTACGGCTGGCGGGGCCGGGTCGCGTTGCGCTGGATCCTCGCCGGTACCGTGTTCGTGTTCCTCGCCTACCTCGGCAGCAAGTTCGTCCTCGAAGTCCTGCTGGGACGCTAGCGTCCGGTCATCAGTTCACGTTTGATGGTGGGCAGCCGGGCGCAATTCCCGACGCTCGGCCCATGAACAACGCATCCGCCCACCGCCAACCACCAACTGTCGGCTGACCTCCGACTCCCGACCGCGCAGTGGAATACATTTCGCTCACGACGCTCGTCATCGCGCTGGCCGTTCTGCTCGTCAGCTCGGCCTTCTTCTCGATTGCGGAAACCGCGATGATGGCGGTGAACCGCTACCGTCTGAAGCATCGCGCGCATCGCGGCGAGCGCGGGGCCCGGCTCGCCGTCGCACTGCTCGGCCAGACCGACAAGCTGCTCGGCGTCATCCTGCTCGGCAACAATCTGATCAACGCCGGCGCGGCGACGCTGACTGCCGTGATCACCACCCGGCTCCTCGGCACCGGCGAACTCGCACTCGCGCTCGGTACCGTCGCCGTGACTTTCCTGATACTGGTGTTCTCGGAGATCACGCCGAAGGTCGTCGGCGCGGCGCACGCCGACCGCATCGTGCCCTACGTCAGCTATCTGCTGACGCCGATGCTCAAGGCCGCGGCGCCGGTCGTCTGGTTCGTCAACCTGTTCGTCCAGGGACTGCTCAAGGCGCTGCACATCAAGCCCGCGAGCGAGAGCGGGGCCACGCTGACCCAGGAGGAACTGCGCTCGCTCGTGCTCGAGGGGCAGTACTTTCGCGGCAAGCACCGGTCCATGCTCGCCAACCTGCTCGACCTCGAGTCGTTCACGGTCGACGACGTGATGACGCCCCGCAACCAGATCCACGCCATCGACCTCAACACCAAGCCCGCGCTGCTCGCCCAGCAGATTGCCACGGCGTACCACACGCGATTGCCGGCGTACGAGGACGAGCTCGACAACATCGTCGGCGTGCTGCCGCTGAAGCAGGTCGTGCACCTGCAGCAGGAGGGCGCCGTCGACGCCGAGCACCTGCGGGCCATCCTGCGCACGCCCTACTTCGTCCCGGCCGGCACGCCGCTGCTCACCCAGCTCCAGCAGTTCCAGACCGATCGCCGCCGACTCGGCCTGGTCGTCGACGAATACGGCGAGCTGCAGGGCCTGGTCACAATCGAGGACATCATCGAGGAAATCATCGGCGATTTCACGTCGAATGCCCCGGACGGAACGACGTCGTTCACACGCGAGGCGGATGGCAGCGTCGTCGCCGACGGAATGGCGTTGCTGCGGACGCTGAACCGCAAGCTGGGGACCCAGTTCTCGCTCGACGGACCGAAGACCCTCAACGGACTCATCGTCGAGACGCTGGGGGAAATCCCGGAGGCGGGGACGCGGATCCCCCTCGGCGCCCAGGAGGTCGAAGTGCTGCAGACGCAGGATCGTGCGGTCAAGGTCGTGCGCCTTTTGCCGCCCGTCGGCCGCCCTGCGGCGCCTTTACAAAGCCCCGACGGACAGGCATCATCGCCCGGATAAGTTTTATGCGCTTGGAATAACAGGAGGTTACGCCGCCGCGGGTGAAAAACGGCATATAAATTGCTTGTTCTTCCCGAAGCGCGCTTTTCCTGCAAGAAACTGACCCTTTCGGACCCCGACCACGCCCATGGCCACGCACGCTGCCACGACACGCAACATCAGCGGACTCGCGCGCGCGATGGCCCAGCACGGACTGATGTCCGAGTACGACGCGGAAGCGCTGCAGAGCCAGGCGCAGCAGGGCGGCATCACCTTCGTCGAGCAGGTCCTCTCCGCCAAGCGGATCTCGGCCACCCAGCTCGCGACGTTCGCGTCGCGCGCCTTCGGCGTCCCCCTGCTCGACCTCAACGCGTTCGATCTCGACCAGATTCAAAAGGATCTCGTCGACATCAAGATTGCCCAGACCCGGCGCGTGCTCCCGCTGCACAAGCGGGGCAATCGCCTCTATGTCGCGGTTTCCGACCCTGCCAACCTGCATGCGCTCGAGGAAGTCCGCTTCAAGGCCAACCTCGTCGTGGAGCCCGTCGTCGTCGAGGACGACAAGCTCGGGCAGGCGATCAACAAGCTGGTGGAGGCGTCCGGCGCGACCCTGCGCGACGTCGCGAACATGGAGGACCTCGAGGTCGACCTGCAGGAGGGCGGCCCGGCTGCTTCGGAGGAGGAGAGCGCAGAGGTCGAGGACGCTCCGGTCGTCAAGTACATCCAGAAGATCCTCCTCGACGCGATCAGCGCCGGGGTATCCGACATCCACTTCGAGCCCTACGAGAAGTTCTTCCGGATCCGCTACCGGCTCGACGGCATCCTGATGGAAGTGGCGCAGCCGCCGCTCGCGATCAAGGACAAGGTCGCCTCGCGGATCAAGGTCATCTCGAAGCTCGACATCTCCGAGAAGCGCGTGCCGCAGGACGGCCGGATGAAGCTCGTGCTCTCGAAGACCAAGGCGATCGACTTCCGGGTCAGCACGCTGCCTACGCTGTTCGGCGAGAAGATCGTGATGCGTATTCTCGATTCCACCGGCGTCAAGCTGGGGATCGAGGCCCTGGGCTACGAGCCCGACCAGCAGCAGATGCTACTGCACGCGATCGGGCGGCCGTACGGGATGATCCTCGTCACGGGTCCCACGGGTTCCGGCAAGACGGTGTCCCTGTACACGTGCCTCAACATCCTCAACCAGCCCGGGATCAACATCTCGACCGCGGAAGACCCGGCGGAAATCCAGCTGCCTGGCGTCAACCAGGTCAACGTCAACGAGAAGGCCGGACTCACGTTCGCGCTGGCCCTGCGCTCTTTCCTGCGCCAGGATCCGGACATCATCATGGTCGGCGAAATCCGCGACCTCGAGACCGCCGAAATCGCGATCAAGGCCGCGCAGACCGGCCACCTCGTGCTGTCGACGCTGCACACCAACGATGCGCCGTCCACGCTGACGCGGCTGCTCAACATGGGCGTCGCGCCGTTCAACGTCGCGTCGTCGGTGCTCCTGATCACCGCGCAGCGGCTGGGACGCAAGCTGTGCCTGCAATGCAAGAAACCCGAGGAAATTCCGCCTGAGGCGCTGATACGCGCGGGTTTCGCCGAGGAGGACCTCGACGGAACCTGGCAACCCTACGGACCCGTTGGCTGCGATCACTGCAAAGGCACCGGCTACAAGGGCCGGGTCGGTATCTACCAGGTGATGCCGATCAGCGATGAAATGCGGCAACTGATCATGCGCAGCGGCAACGCTCTCGACATCGCCGATCTGGCGCAGAAGGAAGGCGTGCGCGATCTGCGCCAATCGGGCCTGCTCAAGGTCAAGGCGGGGATCACCTCGCTCGAAGAAATCGAAGCCGTCACCAACGAGTGATCGCCCACGGGAACAAGCCATGGCCACTGCCACCACTGCGCAGCGCAAGGACGTCAAGGAATTCACGTACCTCTGGGAGGGCGTGGATCGCAACAGCCGGCAGGTGCGCGGCGAGTCAAAGGCGGCGTCCGAGACCGTCGTCCGGACGAACCTGCGCCGGCAAGGCATACGCGTCACCAAGATCAAGCGCCAGTCGTTCCGCGGAGGACGCTCGGTCAGCGAGCGCGACATCACGTTCTTCACCCGGCAGCTGGCGACGATGCTGCGTGCCGGCGTGCCGCTGCTGCAGTCCTTCGAAATCGTCGCCCGCGGTCACAGCAACGCGCGGTTCTCGCGGTTGATGCTGGACATCAAGAGCCGCATCGAGGCGGGCTCCAGCATGTCGCAGGCCTTCCGGCAGCACCCGAAGCAGTTCGACGCCCTTTACTGCAATCTTGTCGCCGCCGGCGAGACCGCCGGCATGCTCGACGCGATCCTCGAACGGCTCGCGACCTACAAGGAAAAGATCCTCGCGATCAAGGGGAAGATCAAATCCGCGTTGTTCTACCCCGTTTCCGTCATCATCGTCGCGATCGTGGTCGTATGGGTGATCATGATCTGGGTGATCCCGGCCTTCAAGGAAGTGTTCACGAACTTCGGTGCCGACCTGCCCGCCCCGACGCTGATGGTGATGGCGATCTCCGACTTCTTCGTCACCTGGTGGTGGCTGATGGTGCTCGTCGTCATCGGCGCGCTGGCCGCCTTCTTCACGCTGCTGCGACGCTCCACCTCGTTCCGCTACGCGATCGATCGCCTCTCGCTCAAGATCCCGGTCATCGGCGGCATTCTCGAGAAAGCGACCATCGCACGCTGGACGCGCACGCTGGCGACGATGTTCGCCGCGGGCGTCCCGCTCGTGGAATCGCTCGACTCCGTCGCCGGAGCCTCCGGCAACGCCCTCTACGCAGCCGGCACCAAACGGATCCAGACCGAGGTCAGCACCGGCACCAGCCTCACCAATGCGATGAGCAACACGGGTCTCTTCCCCACGATGGTGCTGCAGATGACACAGATCGGCGAAGAGTCGGGTTCGCTGGACGGAATGCTCTCGAAGATCGCGGACTTCTTCGAGGCCGAGGTCGACGATGCGGTCGCCGCGCTGTCGAGCCTGCTCGAGCCGATGATCATCGTTTTTCTCGGCGTCATCATCGGCGGCCTCGTCGTCGCGATGTACCTGCCGATCTTCAAGCTCGGCTCGGTGGTCTGACGGTCGCGCCGGTGCAGCGGCGACGCGGATTCCCGGCGCCTAGCGCGTCGGGTGCGTCCCGGCGCCGGCCGCCGGCCATGGCCGCCGTCCGCAGCGCTGCGGATCTTTCACGGGTCCCATGCTAGCCACGCTCGATCCCGTGTTCGCCACCGGCGCGGCACTCGCGGTCGGTCTCTGCGTCGGCAGCTTCCTCAACGTCGTGATTCACCGCCTTCCGAAGATGCTCGAGCGCGGCTGGCAGACGCAGTGCGCCGAGTTGCACGGGGAAGAGCCCGCGCCGGCGCCCGCCTACAATCTCGTGGTTCCGCGCTCGGCCTGTCCGGCGTGCGGCCACCGGATCACCGCCCTGGAGAATGTGCCTGTCGTTTCCTGGCTCGCCTTGCGCGGCAAGTGCTCGTCGTGCAAGGCCCCGATTTCGATTCGCTACCCGATCGTGGAGGTTCTCGGCGGCGTGCTGGCCGCCTACGCCATCTGGCGCTTCGGACCGACCGCCAAGGGCGCCTCGGCATGCGTGCTGCTCTGGACCCTGCTTGCCCTGACCTTCATCGACTTCGATACCCAGCTGCTGCCCGACGACCTCACGCTGCCCCTGATCTGGGCCGGACTCATCGTCAATCTGTGGGGCACGTTCGTGCCATTGGCCACCGCCGTGATCGGCGCGGTCGCCGGTTACCTCACGCTGTGGACGATCTACTGGCTGTTCAAGCTCATTCGTGGCAAGGAGGGAATGGGCTACGGCGACTTCAAGCTCCTGGCGGCGCTGGGTGCGTGGCTGGGTTGGCAGATGCTGCCGTTGATCGTTCTGCTGTCGTCAGTCGTTGGCGCCGTGATCGGCCTCGCGCTGATGGCCTTCAAGGGGCGTGATCACAACGTGCCGCTGGCGTTCGGCCCGTACCTCGCAATTGCCGGCGTGATTGCGTTGTTCTGGGGACGCCCGCTTGTCGAGTTGTACCTGCCGTGACGCTCGTCGTCGGTCTGACGGGCGGGATCGGCAGCGGAAAATCGGCGGTCGCCGACGCCTTCGCCGCCCGCGGCGTCGAAATCACCGACACGGATCGTCTGGCGCACACGCTTACCGCCGCCGGAGCGCCGGGATTCGCGGCGGTCGTTGCCGTCTTCGGACGCGGTGTCGTTGCCGCCGACGGCACGCTCGACCGCGGCGCACTGCGGCGGATCGTGTTCGCCGATCCCGAAGCTCGCGCCAGACTGGAGGACCTGCTGCATCCGCTGATTCGCGCCGCCGCTCGCCGCGAATGCGCGAACTGGACCGGGCCGTACGGCCTGCTGGTGGTGCCATTGCTGTTCGAGCGCGGCGGCCTGGCCGATGTCGTCGAACGCACGCTCGTCGTCGACTGCCCGGAAGATGAACAGGTCACCCGCGTGATGAAGCGCAGCGGGCTCGCCGCCGACGAGGTGCGGGCGATCATGGCCGCGCAGCTCTCGCGCTCGGCAAGGGTGGCCCGCGCCGACGACGTGCTCGACAATTCCGGCCCCGCGTCTGCGATCGCGCCGCAGGTGGCGGAACTGGACCGCAAATACCGGGCGCTCGCCGCCGATCTCGTGCGCGATCCCGCGCGCGGCGCTTAAACTGCGCCCCCACTTGGGGCAGAATGTCATGCTGATGCAGGTCTACCCCGCCGCCGGCACCCCGTGATTCGCTACGAGCATCCGCTGAACGAACGCATCCGCACGTTGATGCGCCTCGAGGATCTGTATCATCGCGCCCGATTCTTCGCCGCCCAGCCCGCAGCGCCCGACCACCACGCGGCGCTGCTTGCGCTGTTCGAGATCACCGACGTGGCGGCGCGCGCCGACCTCAAGGCCGACATCCTGCAGGAGCTCGAACGGCAAAAACAGCTGCTTTCACCGTTGCGCGGCAATCCCGCGATCGACACCCGCGTGCTCGAGCCGCTGCTCGCCGAGATCGACCACGCCAGCGCATCGTTGCTGGCGCAATCGGGCAAGGTCGGCCAGCACCTGCGGGACAACGATTGGCTGATGACGATCAAGCAGCGCACCGCGATTCCGGGGGGTGTCTGCGAGTTCGACCTTCCCGCCTATCACTACTGGCTCAATGCCGATGCCGCGGCACGACAGAACGACCTGCGCGCGTGGATAGAACCGTTTCTGCCGATTTACGACGGCCTCGCGATCATCCTGCGCCTGCTGCGCGACAACGGGCGCGCCAGCCGCCAGGTTGCCTATCGCGGCGTGTTCCAGCTGATGCTGACGTCGTCGAAGGTCGCGCAGCTCTTGCGCCTCACCGTCGGTCGCGACCGGCCGTGCGTGCCCGAAATCAGCGCGAACAAGTACGCGCTCAACATCCGCTTCATCGGCGTGACCGGCATGGACCGAGGGACGGTGTTCGACCATGACGTCGAGTTCGAGCTGATGTTCTGTAATCTCTGAGTCGCTCGCGGGCGCGCCCTTTCGACCTCGATCGATTCGGTCGCCGACCGCGTCAACCGGCCGTCAACGGGTGATGGTGGGCGTCGTCATCGGGCTCATCGCCGGCCGAACCGATGTCGGTGTGCGGGGCAGATTGCCCGTCCACTCGCATTCGAGCCGCGTGCAGGAATAGCGCCGCACCGGCTTGAACAGCGAAATGAGGCGATCGATGGGACGACGATGGACGCGGGTCAAGCTCGCGCCGCAGCGGGGGCAGGATCTGGACATGGCACGATGGCGCCTGATCGAACGCAGTATTCGACTTGGTTGATGGCTGCGCAGTTCCGCAATCGAGCACGCGCCGGAGCCGGCGACGCCTCGAGCGACCCGGGGGAATTCATTTCGTGTCGATGCGCGCGATCTTGGCCACCTTGCCGAACAGCGCCAAATCGCGACGGATCGTGTCGCTCAGCACCTGCGGCGTACTGGCCGCGGGCACGATTCCGGATGCGACGAGCTTGTCGCGAACCTCGGCAGACTCGAGGCTGCGGGCGATCGCCGACTGAAGCCGCGCCACGACGTCCTTCGGCGTTCCGGCGGGTGCGAACATGCCGACCCAGACCACCAGATCGTATCCGGACACGCCTGCCTCGGCCAGCGTGGGGACGTCCGGCAGCAGCGGCTCGCGGGTCGTGCTCGTCACCGCAAGCGCCTTGAGCTTGCCGCTCTTGATATGCGAGATCGACGGCGGGATGTTGACGAGCGCCACCTGAACATCGCCGGCCAGAAGCGCGGTCACGACCGGTGGAATCCCGTTGTAGGGAACGTGGCGCAACTCGGCCCCGGAAAGCTGCTTGAACACTTCGGTGGCGAACATGAACGTGCTCGAACCCGAGCCGTAGTTGAGTTCGTCCGGGCGCGCCTTGGCCAGGGCAAGCAGCTCGCGAACGGAGTTCGCCGGCACCGACCCTCCGACGACCAGCACGAGGGGCACCCGCGAGACCATCGAGATGGGCTCGAAATCCCGCGCGGGATCGTAGTTGAGCTTGTCGTGGATCACCGGGTTGATCGTCATCTGCGCCGGCGATGCCGGCAGCAGCGTGTACCCGTCGGGAGCCGCGCCGGCGACGAGCTGTGCGGCAATGATCCCGTCCGCACCCGGGCGGTTGTCGACGATGACGGGCTGCCCGAGGTCGTCGCGCATCTTCTCGGCCATCGTGCGCAAGGTGAAGTCCAGACCCGAGCCGACCGGCGCACCGACGACCATGCGAATCGGTCGCGTCGGGAAGGTCTGGCATTGGGCGGTACCCCAGAACGAGACGGCCGCAAGCAGGCCGACGGCCGCAATCGACCGGTAGAGCAATGGGGCGCGCGGCGGCGGCACCTCGCGTGCGACCGAGGCCGAGTCCCGGTCGCGGTCAGAAGGATCAGCGTGTCGTGCAGGCATGTTGACGGAGACCGGAGGAGGACACACAGGGCAGCGCGGCACGGAGCAGGTTCGCGCAGGGCTGCAACGGGAGCCGACGATCCGCCGGCGACGAGCGCGAACGGCGGAAAGCCGCACCCCCACGCCGCTGTTCGGCGGCCAAGCCGCATCCGGAGTTAGTCTACACTACCGAGCGCATGGTCTTGCGGTCGTCGGCTGCACCGCGTGCCCGATCGGCGCGCGGGTGGCAGCGGGGCGACCTGACGTCCGAGCCCTCCACGACATGAACATCACCGAACCGCTTCGGCGCCACGCCGATCTCCGGCCGCACACGCCGGCCGTCATCCGTCCCACCGGCGACGCTGTCTCCTATGGCGACCTCGATCGAACAATCGACGCGCTGGCGGCGCGTTTCCTGGAATGTCGACTCGAACCCGGGAACGTCGCATCGCTGCTCATTCCCAATGAGTATCCCCTGCTGCTGGTCTCGCTCGCATTGGCGCGCGCGGGCATTGCCAGCGGCCCGCCCGGAATGCCGGACGCGCTCGTCGACGTGCAGATCGCCTACGCGGGCGCGCCCGTGGCGGATCACGGACGGGTGCTTGCCATCGATCCGGGCTGGCTGGAGACGCCACCGGCCAACGTCGTCGTGCCGCCCGTTCCCTGCCATCCTGGCGGGACGGCGACCTGCATCGTCATCGGTTCGTCGGGTACCACCGGAACCCCTAAGTACGTCGCACTCAGTCACGAGATGCTGCATCAGCGCATTCTCGTCAAGCGCCAGCTCGCACCGCTGCCCGACGCGCCGCGCCACATCAGCGTGCTCGGGCCGGGAGGAGGCTACGGCTTCCGCGAAACACTGCGGGTGCTCTGGGCCGGCGGCCTGGTCGTGCTGACCACAACACCGAAGTCCGTCGTCGAGAGCATCGCGCGGTACGGCGTGAACCACATGGTCGCCTCCCCCGGCGCGCTGAAGGTGATCGTCGAAGCCCTGCCGAAAGGTCACGCTCCGTTCCCTTCGCTCCGGAGCATCGAGGTTGGCGGCTGCCTGCTCCCCCCGCGCCTCTACCGCGCGGCGCGGCGCCATGTGTGCGCCCACATCGTCTCGTCCTACGGCGCAACCGAAACCGGGAGCCTCGCGTCGGCCCCGATGGAGACGCTCGAGGGCCGGACCGCGGCCGTCGGTTTCCTGGCGCCTGGTGTGGAAGTCGAAGCCGTCGACGACAACGACCGGCCGCTGCCCGCAGGAAGCGAAGGTGTCCTGCGCATTCGCGGCGAGACCTGCGTGCATGCGTATCTGGGCAACCCTGCCGACTCGGCGGAGGTGTTCAGGAACGGGTGGTTCTACCCGGGCGACGTGGGCAGCGTATCCGCGGATGGCCTGCTCTCGATCACGGGACGCACGAGCGAATTCATCAACGCGGGCGGGACCAAGGTCAGCCCCCAGGTCATCGAGGAGGTCCTGCTTTCGCTCGACCCGGTCGTCGACGCCGCCGCCTTCGGCGTACCCGATGGCTCGGGCCTGATGCAGATCTGGGCCGCGATCGTCGCCGAAGGGCCGGTGGACGGCGCGGTGCTTTCCGCCCGGTGTCGCGAGCGGCTGCACGAAAGGGCGCCCCGGCACATCGTCAAGGTCGGCGCCCTCCCGCGCAACGAGGGTGGCAAGGTCGTTCGCGGTCGCCTGGTCGAGATGGTCATGGCGGCGCGCAACCGAACGAACGACAAAGGCGTGACGCGACGCAGCGCGTCGTCCCCGCCAGCCGCACCGGAACACGCATGGCCATCCCGCGAACCGTCGCCTGCCCGACCTGCGGCGCGCCGGTGGAATGGACGCCGGCCGCGCGATTCCGTCCCTTCTGTTCCGAACGGTGCAAACTCATTGACCTCGGCGCATGGGCAGCCGAGTCCTACCGCGTCCCGCTCGCCGAACCGCCGGATCCGGGTGTCGCGGACGATACGACACCGGCCGGAACGGGCAAACCGAGCTAGGTCAGCCACGCCCCGCGGCGCAGGGCAACGCCGTGTGCGCCGTGCGCGATCGCCGAATCGAGATCGTCGATTCGCAAACCACCGAGCGCGAACACCGGGACCGTGGTTTCGGAGGCGATGGTCGCAAAACGCTCCCAGCCGAGCGGTTGCGCCTGCGGATGCGTCGGTGTCGCCAGCACCGGCCCGAGCACCGCGAAATCGAGTTGCAACGTCCCGACGCGCGCGAGGTCATCGGCCGTGTGACACGACGCGCCGCAGAGCAGCGCGTCCGGTCGCACACTCGTCGCGGCGAGCGCTGCCGCGGTGAGATGCACGCCGTGACAGCCCCAGGCCCGCGCGTTCTCCACGGTGCCGTTCAGCAAGACACGCGCGCCGACCGGCGCCGCGCGCGCGAGCAGCGCATCGGCCAGCGCCCTCTGCCGCGCGGCGGGCCAGTCCTTCTCGCGCAACTGGATGAGCCGCAGACCGCGTTGCAGCGCGCGCTCCACTGCGGCGATGAACGCGGCTTCGCCAACGTCGGCGGCCATCGTGATTCCGTAAATTGCGGGTAGCTCGAGTGCACGCAGGACGAGCGTGTTCGCAGGCAGCAGTGGCGCCACGTCGAACGCGCCCGGACGCTGCCAGGCGAATGCCTGTCCGTCATGGCCGACCGGCTCACCGGCCCACGCGAAGACGCGGAAGAAATGGAGCTCGACATGCGCGTGCGGATAGACGAAGCGCTGCACCAGCCACGGCGATGCCTGCCGGACCGCAAGCCCGAGTTCCTCCCGCAACTCGCGGTCGAGCGCGTCGCGCGGCGTTTCCCCGGGCTCGAGCTTGCCTCCGGGGAACTCCCAGTAACCCGCGTAGGCCTTGCCCGCAGGACGCTGCGCGAGCAGGACCTGTCCGTCGGCGCGCGTCACGACGGCCGCGGCGACGCGTACCAGGCCGTCGCTCACCCCGCCGACTTCTTCTTCAGCGCCGCGGCGCCGGCATGGCTTTTCGCGAACTGCCAGGCGACGCGTCCGCTGCGCGAGCCGCGCTGCAGCGCGAACTGCAGCGCATCGCGCTTGTACGCCTCGGCCTCGCGAGCACTCTTCGGCCGGCCGACGCCGAAGGACTCCAGCCAGCCGGCCACGGCGGCGAGATAGTCGTCCTGGCTGAACGGGTAGAACGAAATCCACAGCCCGAAACGCTCCGACAGCGAGATCTTTTCCTCGACCGACTCGCCCGGGTGCACCTCGTCGCCCAGGTGCTTGGTTTCGAGGTTCTCGCTCATGTACTCGGGCAGAAGGTGGCGCCGGTTCGACGTCGCGTAGATCAGCACATTCGATCCCGCGGCCGCCACCGTGCCGTCGAGCATCACCTTGAGCGCCTTGTAGCCGGGCTCGCCGGCGTCGAACGTGAGATCGTCGCAGAAGACGATGAAGCGTTCGCGCCGTGCCCCGACCTGCTCGGCAATGTCCGGAAGATCGACGAGGTCGCCCTTGTCCACTTCGATCAGCCGCAACCCTTTCGCCGCGTACTTCGCCAGCATGGCCTTGACGAGCGACGACTTGCCGGTGCCGCGCGAACCCGTGAGCAGAACGTTGTTGGCCGGCAGCCCGGCGATGAACTGGCGCGTGTTGAGGTCGATGACGTGCTTCTGCTCGTCGATGGAGACGAGATCGCCGAGCCGGATCGCGTGCGGGTGCCGCACCGCCTGAAGATGGCCGCGCCCGGCGCGCTTGCGCCAGCGGAACGCCGTTGCACGCCAGTCGGGCTCAGGCGGCGCCGGCGGGAGCACGGCCTCAAGGCGTTCGAGCACGCCTTCGGCACGCGCGAGCAGCCGGTCGAAGTCGGCGGGCGAAATCATGTCAGCTGCGGTAGTCGGCGTTGATGCTGACGTACTCGTGCGAGAAATCGCAGGTCCAGACGGTCGCGGACGCGGCGGCGCGCCCGATGGTGACCCTGACGGTGATTTCCGCCTGCTTCATCACGCGCTGACCGTCCTCCTCGCGGTAGGACGCGGCACGTCCGCCGTTCTCCACGACGAGCACGTCGTCGAGCCAGAACGAGACCTGTGCCGGATCGAGGTCCGGTGCGGCGGCATTGCCGATCGCGCAGACGATGCGGCCCAGATTCGGGTCCGACGCGAAAAAGGCCGTCTTGACCAGCGGCGAATGCGCAATGGCGAGCGCAATCCGGCGGCACTCGGCGATCTCGCGACCGCCCTCGACCCGAATCGTGATGAACTTCGTTGCGCCTTCGCCGTCGCGGACGATCGCCTGCGCGAGTTCGACGGCGACCTCCGTTAGCGCGGCGCGGACGGGGGCAAGACGCGGGTCGTCGGCACGCTCGATCGGCCGCAGTGCTGCACGGGCGGTTGCCGCGATCACGAAACTGTCGTTGGTCGACGTGTCACCGTCGACCGTCGCGCAATTGAACGACCGGTCCGCGATTTCGCGGGCTAGCGGCGTCAACACCGGCGCGGCGATGGGCGCGTCGGTGGCCATGAACGCGAGCATCGTCGCCATGTCGGGATGAATCATCCCGGCGCCCTTCGCGATCCCCGTGATGGTGACCGGCAAGCCGTCCACGACGATCCGGCGCGAGGCTCCCTTGGGCACGGTGTCGGTCGTCATGATCGCCGACACCGCCGCAAACCAGTGATCGGGCGCGAGCGCCGCCTTTGCCGCAGGCAGCGCGGCAACGATCTTCGCCGTCGGCAGCGGCTCCATGATCACGCCCGTGGAAAACGGCAGCACCTCCCGCATCGTGCAGCCGAGCATCGACGCGAGCGCGGCGCAGGTGGTCTCGGCGTCGGCAATGCCGTTCACGCCGGTGCCCGCGTTGGCGTTGCCCGCGTTGACGATCAGGGCGCGCACGCGATTGGAAGTGGCGAGGTGGCGGCGGCAGACGGTGACCGGGGCCGCGCAGAACCGGTTCTGCGTGAACACGCCGGCGGCGACGGTACCCGGATCGAACACCGCGAGCAGCACGTCGTCACGCTGCCAGTTCTTGATCTTTGCCGCGGCGGTGCCGAGCGCGACGCCGGGGACCGGCAGGAGGTCGCCGGGCGCGGGCGGCGTATAGCGGACGGGCATGGCGGCAGGGGTAAGGATGACGCGCGAGGATTCTATCGCAGCGCTGCGGCGCTGCGATTCCTCGCCACAGCGCCCGCCCGCGCCCGGCGTTTTCGTGCGCCCCGGAGGTCGGGCGTTTTCCCGTGATCCGGGGCGCCGAGGACCGACTTCACGCGAGGCGGCCGTGGCACTGCTTGTATTTCTTGCCCGACCCGCACGGACATGGGTCGTTGCGGCCGATTTTTCCGCCGGCGCGTACGAACGGGGCGGCCGCGACCGGCGCCGCCACGGCCACCGGGGCGTCGCCCGCATCCGCGAGCGCGTTGTCGTATTCGGCGTGCCGGTACTCGACATTGGAGACGGCCGGCGCCTCCTCGACGGCTTGCACGTCTTCCTGCGACCGGACCTGGACCGTCAGGACGATGCGCACGACTTCCTGCTTGATGCGGTCGAGCATGTCGGAGAACAGCTCGAATGACTCGCGCTTGTATTCCTGCTTCGGGTTCTTCTGCGCGTAGCCGCGCAGGTGGATTCCCTGCCGGAGGTGGTCGAGATTGGCGAGGTGGTCACGCCACTGCTGGTCGAGCGTCTGCAGCATCAGGCTGCGCTCGAATTGCCGCATGAGATCCGAACCGACTTCGCCTTCCTTGCCCGCATACTGCGTGAGCGCGGCTTGCGTGAGGCGCTCGCGCAGCGAGTCATCGGTGAGGTCGGCATCGGCGTGCATCCATTCGCCGACCGGCGCCTGCAGGTGGAATTCGGCCGCCAGCGCCGTCTCGAGCCCGGGAACGTCCCATTGCTCCTCGACGGAATCGGGCGGCACGTACCGCCGCACGGTCTCGTCGATGAGGCCGGCGATCATCGACCGGATCGTGTCCGCGATGTCGGTGCTTTCGAGAAGCTCGTTGCGCTGCTGGTAGATGACGCGCCGCTGGTCGTTGGCGACGTCGTCGTATTCGAGCAGCTGCTTGCGGATGTCGAAGTTGCGCGATTCGACGCGGTTCTGCGCCTTCGCGATCGAGCGGTTGACGATCGGGTGCTCGATCGGCTCGCCCTCCGGCATCTTGAGCTTCTGCATGATCGTACCGAGCCGCTCGCCGCCGAAGATCCGCAGCAACGGATCCTCGAGCGACAGATAGAAGCGCGAGCTCCCCGGGTCGCCCTGCCGGCCCGAGCGGCCGCGCAGCTGGTTGTCGATGCGGCGCGATTCATGACGCTCGGTGCCGACGATGTGCAGGCCGCCGGCCGCGACCACCGCCTCGTGGCGCACCTTCCATTCGGCGCGCAGCTGCTCGATCTCGCGCGCCTTGTCGTCCGGCGCCCGCGTGTCGTCGTCGCGGATTTTCAGGATCAGCGGCTCGAGCACGCCGCCCAGCACGATGTCGGTGCCGCGGCCAGCCATGTTGGTCGCGATCGTGATCGCCTTCGGGCGGCCCGCCTGGGCGACGATCTCGGCCTCGCGCGCGTGCTGCTTCGCGTTGAGCACCTCGTGCGGCAGCTTCTCCTTCTCGAAGAAGGTGGACAGGAGCTCGGAGTTCTCGATCGAGGTCGTGCCGACCAACACCGGCTGGCCGCGCTGATAGCATTCCTTGACGTCGGCGACGATCGCTTCGACCTTTTCCTGGAACGTGCGGAAGACCTGGTCGTTCTCGTCATTGCGGACCATCGGCATGTGCGTCGGGATGACGACCGTTTCGAGGTGGTAGATCTGCTGGAACTCGAATGCCTCGGTGTCGGCCGTGCCGGTCATTCCGGCGAGCTTGCCGTACATGCGGAAATAGTTCTGGAACGTGATCGAGGCAAGCGTCTGGTTTTCGCGCTGGATCGGCACGCCTTCCTTGGCCTCGACCGCCTGGTGCAGGCCGTCCGACCAGCGGCGGCCGGACATCAGCCGGCCGGTGAACTCATCGACGATGATGACCTCGCCGTTCTGGACCACGTACTGCTGGTCGCGGTGGAACAGCGCATGCGCGCGTAGCGCCGCGTACAGATGGTGCATCAGCCCGATGTTGTGGGCGTCGTAGAGACTCGAGCCCGAAGCGAGCAACCCTGCCGCGCCAAGGATCCCCTCGGCGTGCTCGTGCCCCTGTTCGGACAGCAGCACCTGGTGGGCCTTCTCGTCGACCCAGTAGTCGCCGGGCCCCTTTTCATCGGGCTGGCGAACGAGCTTGGGCACGAGGTCGTTCAGTCGGTGGTAGAGCTCGACGTTGTCGTCCGCCTGGCCGGAAATGATCAGCGGCGTGCGCGCCTCGTCGATCAGGATCGAGTCGACCTCGTCGACGATGGCGTAGCTGAGGCCGCGCTGAACCCGCTGCGCCACGTCGAACACCATGTTGTCGCGCAGATAGTCGAACCCGAACTCGTTGTTGGTGCCGTAGGTGATGTCGGCCGCATACGCCACCTGCTTGGCCGCGTGGTCCATCTGCGAAAGATTGACGCCGACCGTCAGCCCGAGGAAGCGGTAGATGCGCCCCATCCAGTCCGCGTCGCGCTGCGCAAGGTAGTCGTTGACCGTGACGATGTGCACGCCCTTGCCGGCCATCGCATTGAGATACGCCGGCAGCGTCGCGACGAGCGTCTTGCCTTCGCCGGTGCGCATTTCGGCGATCTTGCCGTTGTGCAGCGCCATGCCGCCGATGAGCTGGACGTCGAAGTGCCGCATCTGCAGCACCCGCTTGCCCGCCTCGCGCACGACGGCAAAGGCTTCCGGCAGCAGTGCATCCAGCGTTTCGCCCTTGCTCACCCTCTCCTTGAACTCCGCCGACTTCGCCCGGAGCGCCTCGTCGGACAGCGCGGAGATCGCGGGCTCGAGGGCATTGATCTGCTTGACGGCGACGCCGAATTGCTTGAGCAGGCGCTCGTTTCGGCTGCCGAAGATGCGGGTGAGGATGTTGGTGATCATATCCATTTGACTTGAAGCTGGCGGCGCAAAAAACAAGGGGTGAGGACCGCCTCACCCCTGATTGCGCCCGCGGTGGCCGCGTCTCGTCGGGTCGACGCGCTGCCGCCGGTGATCAGCTCGAGGATTGCAGGAAACGCGCGGGATTCTGGGGTACGCCGTTCAGCCGGACCTCGAAATGCAGATGCGGGCCGGTCGATCGCCCGGTGGATCCGACCGTTGCGACCTGCTGTCCCCGCACTACGAGATCGCCTTCCTTGACCAGAAGCCGCGACGTATGGGCATAGCGACTTACGAGCCCGTTGCCATGGTCGATCTCGATCATTTTACCATACTGGGCATGGACCCCCGCCGCCACGACCTTCCCGCTCGCGGCGGCGACGATCGGCGTACCGGTCTCGGCGGGAAAGTCGATGCCCTCGTGGAACGACTGCTGGCCCGTGAAGGGGTCGATCCGGTAGCCGAAGTTCGACGAGTACCAGCCATCGACGACGGGTGCGTACGTCGGCAGAAACTTGCGATTCGCCGAGTCCTGAACGAGGAGCGCTTCGAGGACACCCAATTGATCGGAACGCTGCTCGACCTGCCGCGACAGCTTCGCCATCATGTCCGCGAACTCCAGCACCGAAAGCTGCCGCGACGGGAGCGACGACTCGGCGCCGCCGCGCCCGGGAATCGCACCGGACTGCAGCGACGGCAGCTCCTGAGGCTTGAGACCGGCGACTTTCGCGAGCCGTTCGCCCAGGCCGTCCAGCCGCATCATCTGCGCCTGCAGCTCGCCCAACCGCATCGCCATCGCATTGAGGTGGCCGTTGACGAGTTCCTGGGTCTTCAGCGCTTCCTGGCGCTGGTCGGCGAGAACGATCGCCTGCAGCCAGGGGTGCTGGGTGGCCGCCGCGTACTTGAGCGTGACGAAATTGAATGCCAGCGTAAAGACGATGAAGATGGCCGTGAGGACGAAGCTGCCCGCCGCCCAGTGCCGCCAGTCGAGCGTCAAGGTTCTGGCGCGAGCCGTGGCACTGGAGACCAGAATGATGTTCAATTGGGTTCCTCCCCACTGCTTTCGCCGCAGCGCTGGCCATCGGGCACGCACTGCGGGTCTGCGATCCGATACTTGGCGATGGCGCGCTTTCCGCAACCCCTGCAACGCATTCTCGCCGCCGACGCCACGCTCGCGGCATGGGACGCCCGCCGCCGCCACGAAGAAGCGGTGGCAGCGACCGTGCGCCGCCATCTGCCGCGGGCACTCGCCGGCCGGCTCCGGGTCGCCGATGCGCGCGGAGCGGAGCTCGAGCTTGCCGCCGATGCCGGTGCGATCGCTGCCGTCGTACGGCAACGCACTCCTGCTCTCCTCGCCGATCTGCGGCGGGACGGCTTGGAATTTACTGGAATACGGGTCCGGGTGCAAGTTCGCAACGAGCCCCGCCCGGTAACGAAAGCTGTTTCAAATCCTATAGATAGAGCAGCCCTGCGCCCTTTGGCCGGGCTTGCCCGCGACCTGCCGCCGGGCCCCCTCAAGGTTGCGCTGACCCGCTTCCTGCGCCGGGCAGGCTGAGGTCTAGCCGCGGACTAGAGCAGGATCACCAGCCGCTCGAAGGCGAAAAAGAGAAGCACGCCGACGAGGAGGAAAATCGTGTACTTGACGACCTGCCCGATGAACCGGAGGTAGCGCCGGTCCTTCTTGAAGAGATAGAGGACGCCGGACACGGCGACCGCGGCCAGCGCGAGAAACAGGAACAGGCGTACGAGAACCACGGTTTGCGCGGTGGAAGGGTGACGTTCTGGTTCACCCTTTCCCGGTTGGGCGGCGCCTCACGCGGGCGCCGGCTCCCAGTCGTGGAAAGCGGACGGAACCTCCGCCGGTCGCTCGAACGTGACCAGCGTCCAGGCGTCGCGGCGCGCCAGAAGAGTGCGCGCAAGCAGGTTGTTGAGTCCGTGGCCCGACTTGTAGGCGGTGTACTGGCCGATCAGCGGATGCCCGAGCAGATACAGGTCGCCGATGGCGTCGAGTACCTTGTGCCGCACGAACTCGTTGTCGTAGCGCAGGCCTTCGGCGTTCAGTACCCGGTACTCGTCGAGAACAATCGCGTTCTGCAGGCTGCCGCCCAGACCCAGACCCGCCGCGCGCATCGCCTCGACGTCCTGCATGAAGCCGAACGTCCGCGCGCGCGCAACTTCCTTCACGTACGAATGCTCGGCGAAGTCGATCGTCACGTGGCGGTTCTCGGAGCCGAACACCGGATGCGGAAAGTCGATCGTGAAATCGAGCTTGAACCCGTTGTACGGATCGAAGCGCGCCCACTTGTCGCCGTCGCGCACCTCGACCGTTTCGACGATCTTGAGGTAGCGCTTCGGCGCGTCCTGTTCGGTGATCCCGGCGGACTGCAGAAGGAAAACGAATGGACCGGCGCTGCCGTCCATGATCGGAATCTCGGGACCTGCAACGTCGATGTACAGATTGTCGATGCCCAGTCCGGCCGCCGCCGACATGATGTGCTCGACCGTAGACACGCTCGCGCCGCCGTGCTTGAGCGTCGACGACAGGCGCGTATCGCCGACGTGAACGGCATCGGCGGGGATTGCGACGGACTGCTCGAGGTCGCTGCGATGGAACACGATGCCCGTGTCCGGCGCTGCCGGGCGCAGGACGAGATCGACCCGCGCGCCGGTGTGGAGCCCGACCCCCGTGGTCTTGACCGTCGATTTCAGCGTGCGCTGCTTCAGCATGGCGGCAACGGGCCCCAAATTCCATGCCCGTTCAAAGAGTTAGCGTTGAATGATAGCACGTTTAGGCGTGGCGGCGGAAACCGCGGCGGCGGCGCGTCGCCCACCGCGGGGGAACCTCACTTTCGCCGCCTCGGCGCTTCACGCGTTCACACCCTCAGTCGGCCTGCTTGCGCAGGAAGGCCGGGATCTCCGAGGCGTCGATCCCGGACGGTGCGAGCATCGACCCGCCGCGCGGAGGACGGCGAATCACGGCGGGTTGCTCCAAATTGTCGTAGTCGATCCGCTCGACCGTCACGCCGATGCCGTCGGTGCCGGTGCGCTGGGTCACGGTGACGGTCTCGAGCACCTCGAGTTTCGGTGGCCGCTTCGACTGTGCGACGCCGCTGCCCAAGCCCGTGGCCACCATCGTGACGCGCAGCCGGTCCTCCATGGCATCGTCGATCACCGTGCCGACGATCACCATCGCGTCCTCGGCGGTGAATTCCTTGATGGTGTTCATGACCTCGTGATACTCCTTCATCTTGAGGCCGGCCGATGCCGTGATGTTGACCAGCACGCCGCGCGCGCCGAGCAGGTTCACGTCCTCGAGCAGCGGGCTCTTGACGGCCTGCTGCGCCGCCGAGCGCGCGCGGTCGCCACCGAATGCCGTGGCCGAACCCATCATCGCCATCCCGACCTCGCCCATGACCGTACGGACGTCGGCGAAGTCGACGTTGACGAGGCCCGGGTTGTTGATCACCTCGGCAATGCCGGACACCGCGCCGTGCAGCACGTCGTTCGCGGATGCGTAGGCGTCGAGCACCGAGACATCCTCGCCCAGCACTTCCATCAGCTTGTCGTTGGGAATGATGATGAGCGAGTCGACCTTCTTGCCGAGCTCCTCGATCCCCGTCTGTGCCACCTTTTGCCGCTTGCCTTCGAACGCGAACGGACGGGTCACGACCGCGACCGTCAGGATGTCCATGCTCTTGGCGATGTCCGCGATCACGGGTGCCGCGCCGGTCCCCGTGCCCCCGCCCATGCCCGCCGTGATGAACAGCATGTCGGCGCCGTCGATGAGCTCGGCGATGCGGTCGCGATCCTCGTTCGCCGCATCGCGGCCGATCTCCGGCCTCGCCCCGGCGCCCAGTCCCCGCGTCAGGTTGCTGCCCAGCTGCAGCTGCATGCGTGCGTTGGAGCGCTTCAGCGCCTGCGAATCGGTGTTGGCACAGATGAATTCCACGCCGGCAAGCCCCCGGGTAATCATGTGATCGACTGCGTTGCCGCCGCAGCCGCCGACGCCGATGACCTTGATGATCGCCCCTTCCTGCGGGTCCTGGTCGATGATTTCGAACATGGTGCGCTCCTTTCCTGTCAAGGTTCCGAGGTCAGAGGTCAGGCAACCGATTCGTTGCCCGCCGCGACCCTGTTGATTGCGTGATGTCGATGGTCGTTCGTTGCTGCCGATGTTCATGCTCGTGATTCGCCGTTGCCTTCGTCCTCTGTCTTTGTCCCTCTCTCATGTTCCGTTCCGTGTTTCCCGTTTCCCGATCAGAAATTCGCCTTGAACCACTGTTTCATCCGTTCCGCGACGCCGGACAGCCCGGCCGTCTGCGCGCGCGCCGCCTGTCCCCGCAGATACTGTTCGCGTCCTTCGAGCAGCAGTCCGACCGCCGTCGCGTAGCGCGGACTGCGCACGACGTCGGCGAGGCCGCCGACGTACGCCGGTATGCCGACGCGGACGGGCAGGTGAAAGACTTCCTCGCCGAGCTCCGTCATCCCGGCGAGCAGCGCCGAGCCGCCGGTCAGCACGATGCCGGACGACAGCAGCTCCTCGAAACCCGAGCGCCGCAGTTCGGCCTGCACGAGCGAATAGAGCTCTTCGATCCGCGGCTCGATGACCTCCGCCAGCGTCTGGCGGGAAAGCTTCCGCGGCGCGCGGTCGCCCACGCCCGGGACCTCGATCACTTCGTTCGCCCCGGCAAGCTGGCGCAATGCGCAGCCGTAGCGCAGCTTCAGCTCCTCCGCTTCCTTGGTCGGCGTGCGCAACGTCATCGCGATGTCGTTGGTTACCTGGTCGCCGGCGATCGGGATCACCGCCGTGTGCCGGATCGCACCGCCCGCGAACACCGCGAGATCCGTGGTGCCCCCGCCGATGTCCATCAGGCACACGCCCAGATCCTTCTCGTCGTCGTTGAGCACGGCGATCGAAGAGGCCAGCGGCTGGAGGATCACGTCCTTCACTTCCAGCCCGCAGCGGCGCACGCACTTGACGATGTTCTCGACGGCGGACACCGCGCCGGTCACGATGTGCACCTTGACCTCGAGCCGGACGCCGCTCATGCCGAGCGGCTCGCGCACGTCCTCCTGACCGTCGATGATGAATTCCTGCGGCAGGATGTGGAGGATCTGCTGGTCGTTGGGGATCGCGATCGCCTTCGCGGTCTCGACCACGCGGTCGATGTCGGCCTGCGTGACCTCCTTCTCCTTGATCGCGACCATGCCGCTGGAATTGAGGCTGCGGATGTGGCTGCCCGCGATGCCGGTGTAGACCTCGGTGATGCGGCAGTCGGCCATCAGCTCGGCTTCCTCGAGCACACGCTGAATCGAGGCCATCGTCGCCTCGATGTTCACGACGACGCCCTTCTTCAGCCCGCGCGACGGCTGGGTGCCCAGGCCGATGATGTTGAGGCCGCCGTCATCCTTGATCTCGGCGACGATCGCGACGATCTTCGACGTGCCGATGTCCAGGCCGACGATCAGGTTCTTGTTGTCCTTCACCATTCGCAAGATTCCTTCGTTCCACGCGGTGCGCTAGGCCTGGACATCGGGGCTCCGATGCGCTCCGGCCGGCACGGACCGCTTCGTGGCCGCGCTCGACGTCAGGCCGCGCTCCGTGCCGGGCGTTCGCGCCGTCCAGCGCGCGCGCGCCGTGTCGTTCGCCTCTTGGCGCGCCACCCGCACGCCGCTCTCCTGCTCCCGCGCGTCGCTCGCGACCCGCTTCGGCGGGCGCTCCTTGAACGCGGGCACGCGTGCGGCGAATCCGTTGCGGTAACGCAGATCGACATAGCCGATCCACGTTCCGGTCTTCTCCAGCGCACCGACCGTGCGCGCGAACGCCGCCACGAAGCGATCGAGCCGGTCAGCGGGTTCGTCGCGCCCGAGCTCGATGTCGAGAACGCCCGCATCGCCTGCCGCCTTGACGTGCCAGCTGCCGCGGGCCGTCAACCGCAGTTCGCGCACGACCAGCGTCAGCGGCGCCAGGACGCCGCTCCACTCGCGGAATCGGCGGGTCACGTCGACGGCCGTGCCCTCCGGACCACTGAATGTCGGCAGATCGCCTTGGAGATCGGCGGTGAAGACCTCGCCCTGTGCGTTGACCAGCGCGCCCTCGTTCCAGCGCGCGAGCGGCTCGTGCTCCTCGATCGTCACCTCGAGCCGCCGCGGCCACTGGCGCCGCAAGGACACGTTGCGCACCCACGGCACGCGCGCGAGCGCAGCCCGGGCACGATCGAGGTTCATCGTGAAGAAGGTGCCGGCGAGCTCCTCGCGGATGACGCCCTCGAGCTGCGCGGCGTTGGCGCGCACCGGCGGAGAGATCATCACCACTTCGCGGAAGCCGAACGCCGGCTGGCGCGCGATCCACGCGACGGCGCCCCACGCCAGAAGGCCGGCGGCGACGACCGCGAAGGCCAGCGCGGTGGCATTGAGCTGTCTCGGGTCATCCCACATGCGCGCCTCGCAGGATCGAAACGCAAAGGTCGGCGAACGACATCCCCGCCTGTCGCGCCGCCATCGGCACCAGCGAATGCCCGGTCATCCCGGGAGACGTGTTGACTTCCAGGAACTGGAACGTCCCGTCCGCCTTCAGGATCAGATCGAGCCGGCCCCAGCCCGCACAGCCGACCACGCGGAACGCCGCGAGCGAGGCGGCCTGGATCTCGCGCTCCTTCGCCTCCGGCAGGCCGCACGGACAGAAGTACTTCGTCTCGTCGGAGAAGTACTTGTTGTGGTAGTCGTAGTTGCCCTGCGGGGCCTCGATCCGGATCAGCGGCAACGCGCGCTCGCCGACGATCGAGGCTGTCAGCTCGACGCCGGCGACGAATTCCTCGACGAGAACGAGATCGTCGTGCTTCGCCGCCTCGGCACAGGCGCTCGCAAGCTCGCCGTGATCGACCGCCGTGACCTTGGTGAGGCCGATTGTGGAGCCCTCGCGCGCGGGCTTGACGATCAGCGGCAAACCGAGCTCGGCCACCACCCCCATCCAGTCGGTCTGCGCGTCGACCATCCGGTAGCGCGGCGTGGGGATGCCGCTCGCGAGCCAGACGAGCTTGGTCCGCCACTTGTCCATCGCGAGTGCGGAGGCCATGACGCCGCTGCCCGTGTAAGGAACCTTCAGCGTTTCGAGCGCACCCTGCACCGTGCCGTCTTCGCCGAAGCGGCCGTGCAGCGCGATGAAGACGCGCGCATAGCCGTCGCGCTTCAGCTCCCAGAGATCGCGCTCGGCCGGATCGAACGCGTGCGCATCGACACCCTTCTCGCGCAGTGCCCCGAGCACCGCGTTTCCGGACAGGAACGAGATCGCCCGCTCCGAGCTGGGACCGCCCATCAGTACCGCCACCTTGCCGAATTCGTTCATGACGCCGCCTCGCCGATCACGCGCACTTCCGTTTCCAGCTCGACGCCGGTTCTGTCCTTCACCGTGTGCCGCACGTGGGCGATGATCGCTTCGATGTCGGCGGCACGTGCCCGGCCTTCGGGGTTGACGATGAAGTTCGCGTGCTTCTCGGAGACACACGCGCCGCCGACCGCGTACCCCTTGAGCCCGCAGCTTTCGATGAGCCGCGCCGCATGGTCGCCCTGCGGATTGCGGAAGACGCTGCCGGCGTTCGGCAGATCGAGCGGCTGCGTGGCGATCCGGCGTTTCAGTAACTCCCGGATGCGCTCGCGTGCAGCGGCGCCGTCGCCCGGCGGAAACGCGAACCAGGCCGCAGTGAACACGCCGTCCGGCGACGCGCCGTCGCTGCGCCGCACCGTGCGGTAGCCGACCGCATAGGCGGCGGCCGGGCGCTCCTCGAGCCGGCCCTGACGCCCGAGCACCTCGACGCGCTCGACGTAGCGCCAGGTCTCGCCGCCATAGCAGCCGGCGTTCATCGCGAGCGCGCCGCCGACGGTGCCCGGAATCCCGGCCAGGAACTCCGCCTCGGCGCGGCCGTGGAGCGCCGCGAACCTGGCGACCTTCGGGCTCGCCACGCCTGCCTCCGCGTACAGGAGGCCGTCACGCATCTCCAGCACGTTCAGCGCGGCGTGGATGACGAGGACGGTGCCGCGCACGCCGCCGTCGCGGACCAGCAGATTGCTGCCGAGGCCGATCACCGTGAGCGGCTCGCCCGCAGGCAGCTGTCCGACGAAGGCCGCGAGATCGGCGCGATCGGCGGGCACGTAAAGACGGTCGGCACGACCGCCGCAACGCCAGCTCGTATGGCGTGCGAGCGACTCGTCGCGCTTCAGCGTGCCGCGCAGCGCCGCGAACGTGAGGGGCTCGGTCATCATCATGCGGCACCGGCGAGCAGGGACGGCACCTGGCCGATCGAGCCGGCGCCCATCGTCACGACGACGTCGCCATCCTGCGCGAGCGCGCGGATCGCCGCCGGAACGTCGGCAACGGCGTCGACGAACACGGGCTCGACCTTGCCGGCGACGCGAACGGCGCGCGCCAGCGCGCGCCCGTCGGCCGCAACGATCGGCGGCTCGCCGGCCGGGTAGACCTCGGTGAGCACGAGTGCATCGACCGTCGAGAGCACCCTGACGAAATCCTCGAACAGGTCGCGCGTGCGGGTGTAGCGATGCGGCTGGAAGGCGAGCACGAGCCGCCGTCCCGGGAAGCTCCCCCGCGCCGCGGCGATCGTCGCCGCCATTTCCGCGGGATGATGGCCGTAGTCGTCGATCAGCGTGACCGCGGCGCCGCCGTCGAGCCGCACGTCGCCGTAGCGCTGGAAGCGCCGGCCGACGCCGTGGAATTCGGCAAGTGCCTTCGCGATCGCCGCGTCGGCGACGCCGACCTCGCGCCCGATCGCGATCGCCGCCAGCGCGTTCTGCACGTTGTGGAGCCCCGGCAGATTGAGCTCGACGGCAAGATCCTCGACACCGGACGCGCCGGCGACGAAGCGCATCCGGCCGGCGACGTTCGCGATCTCGGTCGCGCGCAGCTGCGCGTCGGGCGACATGCCATAGGTGACGATCGGCTTCGCGATCAACGGTGCGATCTCGCGCACGCTCGCATCGTCGATGCACAGCACCGCAACGCCGTAGAACGGGAGACGCTGTGCGAAATCGACGAACGCGCGCTTCAACTTGCCGAAGTCGTGGTCGTACGTCTCCATGTGGTCGGCGTCGATGTTGGTGATCACCGCGAGCGCCGGTTGCAGGTACAGGAACGACGCATCGCTTTCGTCGGCCTCGGCGACGAGGAAGTCGCCGTTGCCCAGTCGGGCGTTGGCGCCCGCCGACAGGAGCCTGCCGCCGATGACGAACGTCGGGTCGAGCCCGCCCTCGGCGAGCACGGAGGCGATCAGGCTCGTCGTCGTCGTCTTGCCGTGGGTCCCGGCGACCGCGATGCCCTGTTTCAGCCGCATCAGCTCGGCCAGCATCAGCGCGCGCGGCACCACGGGAACGCCCTTCTCCCGTGCGGCGACGACCTCCGGATTGTCGGTGGCCACGGCGGTCGACACGACGACCGCATCGGCACCGGCCACGTTGGCCGCGGCATGGCCGATCGCGACGGCGACGCCCAGGCCGGCGAGGCGCCGGGTCGCCGCGCTCGCGGCGAGATCGGAGCCGGACACCGTGTAGCCCTGCGTCGCGAGAACCTCGGCGATTCCGCTCATCCCGGCGCCGCCGATGCCGACGAAGTGCACGTGCTTGACCTTGTGCTTCATCGACGCGCGCTCCCGAGCTCGATGCAGACGTCGGCGACGCGCGCGGTCGCACCGACCCGGCGCAGACCGCGCGCCGCCTGTGCCATCGCGAGCAGGCGCTCGCGTGTCGCGGCCCGGATCCAGTCGGCAAGATGCTCCGCCGTCAACTCCGGCTGCAGGATGAGTTCGGCCGCCCCTGCGTCGGCGAGGACGCGCGCGTTGTCGATCTGATGGTCGTCGGCCGCGTGCGGGAATGGCACCAGCAGGCTCGCCACGCCGACGGCGGCGAGCTCGGCCACGGTCGTCGCACCGGCGCGGCAGATCACGACGTCGGCCTCCGCGTAGCGGCGCGCCATGTCGTCGATGAACGGCAGGCATTCCCCGGCGACGGCGGCGCTCGCGTACGCGGCGCGCAGTTGCTCGATATGTTTCTCGCCGGACTGGTGCACGACCGCCGGCCGCTGCGCTTCCGGAATCAGCGCCAGCGCCTGCGGCACCCGTTCGTTCAACGCCATCGCCCCGAGGCTACCGCCGACGACGAGCAGCTTCAGCGGACCGCTGCGGCCGGCGAAACGCACCGCGGGCGGCGCCACACGCTCGATGTCGGCGCGAAGCGGATTGCCGACCCATTCCGGGCGACCGCCTTCGGTCGCGCCGAACGTGCCGGGGAACCCGGTCAGCACGCGATCGGCGCCGAAACGCAGCACTCGATTGGCAAGGCCCGGGCGGGCGTCGAGATTGTGGATGACGAGCGGGATGTTGCGCGCGACCGCCATCAGCGCGCCCGGAAACGACGCGAATCCACCGAACCCGATGACCACCTGGGGGTGCCGGCGCTTCAGCACCCGGCGCGCCTGAAGGCATGCCGACAGGATCGCGAACGGCCCCAGCAACAGACGCGCCAGCCCCTTGCCGCGCACGCTGCCGAAGTCGAGACCGTCGAACTCCACGCCCTGTCCGGGCACGAGCCGTGCCTCCATGCCGTCGCGGGTACCCAGCCACGACACGCGCCAGCCGCGCGCGATGAGTTCCGCCGCGACCGCGAGGCCGGGGAAGATGTGACCGCCGGTGCCGCCTGTCGTGATCATCGCGGTTCCGGTCATACGCGAGCGCCGCACGACGGGCGACACAGCGGGCCGGCGCCACGCCCTGGCGCGTCGCTCGCGCGCGCGGCACACGCCGCGAGGACTGCCCGAAGGAAAGCGTCGCTCCGCGTGCTCATACGGCGAATCCCCGAAGCAGCCTGCGGTTTTCGTAGTCCACCCGCAGCAGGATCGCGAGCGCCGCACAGTTGGCGACGATCCCGCTGCCGCCGAAGGACAGGAGCGGTAGCGTCAGGCCCTTGGTCGGGAGCACGCCCATGTTGACGCCGATGTTGATGAACGCCTGCACGCCGATCCACACGCCGATGCCCTGCGCGACCAGGGCCGCGAAGGGGCGCTCGAGCCGGGCCGCCTGGCGTCCGATCGCATAGGCGCGGAACAGCAGCCACACGAACAGGCCCAGCACCGCCAGCACGCCGGCGAAACCGAGCTCCTCGGCGATCACGGCGAGCAGGAAATCGGTGTGCGCCTCCGGGAGGAACATCAGCTTCTCGACGCTCGCACCGAGGCCGACGCCGAACCATTCGCCCCGTCCGAAGGCGATCAGCGAATGCGAGAGCTGGTAGCCCTTGCCGAACGGGTCGGACCACGGGTCGAGGAACGCCGCCAGCCGCTGCAGCCGGTACGGCGCGGCGACCAGGATCGCCGACAGACCGGCCGGCAACAGCAGGAGCAGGCCGAGAAACAGCCGCCAGTCGAGCCCGCCCAGGAACAGGATGCCGAAGGCGATGCCGACAATGACGACGAAGGCGCCGAAATCCGGCTCCAGCAGCAGCAGGCCGCCGATGCCGAGCATCACGGCGGCAAGCGGCAGGAACCCGCGCAGCAACGTCTGCCGCAGCGGCTGCTGTGCGTGCAGGAAGGCGGCCTTGCGCACCGCATAGCTCGCCGCGTAGAGCACGACGGCGAGCTTCATGAATTCCGACGGCTGCAGATTCACCACGGCCAGCGGGAGCCAGCGCCGGGCACCGTTCACCGACTTTCCGACGCCGGGGATCAGCACTGCGACAAGCAGCACGGCGCCGGTGGCGAACACCCACGGCGCCAACTGCTGCCACGCCTTCAACGGGACCTGGAAGCAGATGAAGGCGGCAACGAGCCCGGCGCCGAGGAACAGCACGTGGCGGATCAGGAAGTACCAGGCACGGTGGCCCGTGTGCGCCGACGCCTCCGCCATCGCGATCGACGCCGAGTAGACCATCACGAGTCCGATCGCGAACAGCAGCAGCGCCGCCCACATGAGCGACGCATCGTAGGCCAGCATCGTGCGCGGGTTGCGCGGCAGCGCGCCGATCGAGCCCGGCATCCCGAGCGCGCCCGCAGGCTTCAGCGTGGCGGTGTCGGCAATGGCCTTACGCATGGGCGGCAGCCTCGATACGGGCGCGGACCGCGCGCGCGAACGCCTCGCCCCGCTCGACGTAACTCGCGAACTGGTCGAGGCTCGCGCAGGCGGGCGAGAGGAGCACCGCGTCGCCCGGCCGTGCCAGCGCGACGGCACGCGCGACAGCCGTCGCAAGCGTCCCGCAGCGCTCCACCACGGCGGGTGTCCCGGCGAGCGCGCGTTCGATGCGTGGTGCGTCGCGGCCGATCAGCAGCACGGCGCGGCAGCGCGCGTCGATGGACGGCTTCAGCGCGGCGAAGTCCTGGCCCTTGCCCTCGCCGCCGGCGATGAGCACCACCGGTCGCGCGAGGCCGTCGAGCGCGACGCGCGTCGCGACCACGGTCGTGCCCTTCGAGTCGTCGACGTACACGACGCCGCCGGCCTCTGCGATCCGCTGCATACGGTGCGGCAGGCCCTCGAAGCGCAGCAGCGCCGAGAGGACCGCGCGGTCGATTTTCGCGACTGCCGACGTCAGCGCCAAGGCGGCGAGCGCGTTGAGCGCGTTGTGCCGTCCGACCAAAGCAAGATCCGCAACCGGGGCGAGCAGCGCGCCGCCGCGCGCAAGCCACAGGTCGTCGCGCTGGCCGCCGCGGGCGACGAGTCCCCACGATTCCTCGGTCTCCGGAACGCCCGCGCCGAAGGTCTGCACGACGCTGCCGGGAACGCGCATCGCGAGCGACCGCGGATCGTCGCGGTTCAGCACCTGCATCCCGCCATTGCGGAAGATGCGCGCCTTTGCCGCCGCGTAGTCGTCCATCCCGGCATAGCGATCCAGATGGTTCTCGGTCACGTTGAGCACGGTGGCGGCGACGGGGACGAGGCTCGCCGTCGTTTCGAGCTGAAAGCTGGACAGTTCCAGCACGAAGACGTCCGGCCAGCGGCCGCCGGCGGGAATCGCGTCGAGCACGGCGTCGCCGATGTTGCCGGCGACGCCGGCCGCAAGCCCCGCCGCACGGCAAAGGGCGCCGGTGAGCGCCGTCACCGTGGTCTTGCCGTTGGAGCCGGTGATCGCCAGCACCTTCTGCCCGGACGGCAGCGCACGCGCGAACAGCTCGATGTCGCCCACGAGCTCCGCGCCGCGCGCCACGGCCGCTGCAATGGCCGGCTGGTCCTTCGCCACGCCCGGACTGATGGCGACGAGATCCGCGCCCACGAAAATTGCCGGGTCGAGCGGGCCCGTCGCCACCGGCACGTCCGGAAGCGCGGCGGCGAGCCGGTCGGCGAACGGGGGCGCGGGGCGCGTGTCGGCGACGCGCACGCGCGCGCCGTGCGCCGCCAGGTGGCGTGCGAGCGAGAACCCGGTGAGCCCGAGCCCCAGCACGACCGCTTTGCGTCCCTCGTATCGCATCTTCACCGCAGCTTCAGTGACGAAAGACCGAACAGCACCAGCAGCATCGTGACGATCCAGAAGCGGACGACCACCTGGTTCTCTTTCCAGCCCTTGAGCTCGTAGTGGTGGTGGATCGGCGCCATCCGGAACACGCGCTTGCCGGTGAGCTTGAACGACGCCACCTGCACGATCACCGACAGCGTCTCGACGACGAACACGCCGCCCATGATGAAGAGCACGATCTCCTGGCGGACGATGACCGCCATCGTCCCGAGCGCCGCGCCGAGCGCAAGCGCGCCGACGTCGCCCATGAACACTTCCGCCGGATACGCGTTGAACCACAGGAAGCCGAGCCCCGCGCCGGCGAGCGCGCCGCAGATCACGGCCAGCTCGCCGGAGCCGGGAATGTGGGGAAACTGCAGGTACTTGGCGAAGATGACGTTGCCCGTGACGTAGGCGAACACGCCCAGCGCCGCACCGATCATCACCGTCGGCATGATCGCGAGGCCGTCGAGGCCGTCGGTCAGGTTCACGGCATTGCTGGTGCCGACGATGACGCAGAACGTGAGCGCGATGAAGCCCCAGACGCCGAGCGGGTAGGACACGGACTTGAAGAACGGGACGATCAGGTCGGCCTTCGGCGGCAGGTTCATGTTGAAGCCGCTCTGGATCCACGCGAAGAACATCTGCACGAACCGCGCGTTGTCCGGGGCCGACACCGAGAACGCGAGATACACCGCGGCGACGAGCCCGATCATCGACTGCCAGAAGAACTTCATCCGTGCGGAGAGCCCTTTCGGATTGCGGTAGACGACCTTCCGGTAGTCGTCGACCCAGCCGATCGCGCCGAAGCCGAGCGTCACCAGCAGGACGACCCATACGAAGCGATTTTCCAGATCGCCCCAGAGCAGCGTGGTCACGGCGATCGACACCAGGATCAGCGCGCCGCCCATCGTCGGCGTGCCCGCCTTCGCGAGGTGCGACTGCGGGCCGTCGTCGCGCACCGCCTGGCCGATCTTCATCCGCGTCAGCCACGCGATCACCCGCGGTCCGACAACGAACGAGATGAACAGCGCGGTCATGCAGGCCAGCACCGCGCGCAGCGTGAGGTAGCTGAACACATTGAACGCGCGGATGTCCCTGGCCAGGAACTCGGTGAGCCAGAGCAGCATCAGTGCGCTCCCTCGACGACGGTCGGGCCGGCGAGCGCCGCGACGACACGTTCCATCCGCATGAAGCGCGAACCCTTGACCAGAACGGTGATTCCCGCCGCGATTTGCGCCGTGACGCGCGCGGCCAGCTCCTCCACCGACGCGAAGTGCTCCGCACCGGGACCGAACGCGGCGGCCGCCTCGACCGACTGGGTGCCCGCGGCCAGCAGCCGTTCGATCCCGGCACGCCGCGCATGTTCCCCGATCTCGCGGTGCCAGGCGGGGCCCTGGGCGCCGACTTCGCCCATGTCGCCCAGCACCAGCCAGCGTGGCGGCGGCGCGGCAGCCAGCACGTCGATCGCGGCACGGACCGAATCCGGATTCGCGTTGTAGGTGTCGTCGATGATCGTGGCACCGTCGGCCGTCACGCTGCGCACGAGGCGGCCGGCGACGGGCCGGAAGGACTCGAGTCCGCGCACGACCGCGGCAAGCGGCACGCCCACCGCCAGCGCTCCGGTCGCCGCCGCCAGCGCATTGGCGGCGTTGTGGCGTCCGAAGGTGGCGAGCCGGACCGTCACGTCGCCGGCCGGTGTCGCGAGATCGAGCGCACCGCCGGCCGGCATCGGCGCATAGCGGCCGCGGATCGCGGCCGGGTGATCGAGGGCGAATTCGACAATGACCACGCCCTTGCGATGCGCGGCCTCGCGCCAGACATCGACGAACGCGTCGTCGGCATTGAGCACCGCGACGCCGTCCGCGGGGAGCGTGTGAATCAGATCCGCATGTTCGGCCGCGACATCCGCGATCGAGCGCATGAATTCCTGATGCTCCCGCTGCGCGTTGTTCACGACGGCGACCGTCGGCCGCGCGATCGCGGCGAGTTCCGCAGTCTCGCCGCGATGATTCATGCCCAGCTCGACTACCGCGGCGCAATGGTCGTCGGAAAGCTCCAGCAGCGTCAGCGGCAGGCCGATCGCGTTGTTGAGGTTGCCCCGCGTCGCCAGCACCCGCGCGGCGCCGAAATGCGCCCGCAGGATCGTCGCGAGCATCTCCTTGACCGTGGTCTTGCCGTTGCTGCCGACGACGACGATCAGCGGAATCGAAAACCGGTCGCGCCAGAAGCCGGCGAGCGCCCCAAGGCTCGCGGGCGTGTTCTCGACGACGATGAGATTGCCGGAGAGCTCCTGCGCGCGGTTCCTGCCGACGAGCGCGCCGGCGGCGCCACGCTCGAACGCCTTGGCCACGAAATCGTGGCCGTCGAAACGTTCTCCCGGGAGGGCGACGAACAGATCGCCCGGCCGAAGCGTGCGGCTGTCCGTCGTGACCCGCTCGAAACGCACGTTGTCGCCGACGATGCGGCCGCCAACGGCCAGCGCGGCGGTGGCCATGTCCATCATGCGGCACCCCGCCCGGCAATCGCCGCGGCCGCCACCGCGACGTCGGAGAACGGTTCGCGCACACCATTGCGTTCCTGGTAGGCCTCGTGACCCTTGCCGGCGATCAGCACGACGTCGCCGGGCACGGCATCGCGGATCGCAGCGGCGATCGCCGCTGCGCGGTCGAGGTCGACGGTCCAGTGCCGGTTCCCGGTGTCGCGGATGCCGTGCACGATGGCGCTCGCGATTGCCGCCGGATCTTCGCTGCGCGGGTTGTCGCTCGTCACCACCACGCGCGCGGCAAGCCGCGCCGCGACCCGGCCCATTTCCGGCCGCTTGCCCGCATCGCGGTCGCCACCGCAGCCGAACACGCACACGAGCCTGCCGCCCCCGGCCACCGCGGGCCTGAGCGCGGTCAGCACCTTGTCGAGGGCATCGGGCGAATGGGCGTAATCGACGACGACCAGCGGCGCCGCGCCGCCACCCAGGCGCTGCATGCGTCCCGGCGGCGGCTCGACCGTTGACAAGGCGGCGAGCGCGGCATCCAGCGGGACGTCGCTCGCGAGAAGCACGCCGAGGACGCCGAGAAGGTTTGCCGCATTGAAGTCGCCGACCAGCGAGGTCTCGAGCTCGCCGTGACCCCACGGCGTGGCGACCGACAGCGCGATGCCCGACGCTCCGTGCACGAGTCGCGTCGCAACGATGTCGGCATTCGCGAATCCGTACGAGAGCACCCTTTGACCACGTCCGCGCGCGTTCTCGACGAGACGCTCCCCGAACGGATCATCGACATTGATCACGCAGGCCGATAGCCCGGGCCACTGGAACAGCTTCGCCTTTGCCGCGCCGTAGGCGGCCATCGTGCCGTGATAGTCGAGGTGATCGCGCGTGAGGTTGGTGAACAGCGCCACGTCGAATGCCACCGCATTGACGCGACCCTGGTCGAGGCCGTGCGACGACACCTCCATCGCGACGGCCTGCGCACCCGCCGCCTTCAGTCGCGCCAGCATCTCGTGGACGATCGCCGCGTCCGGCGTCGTGTTCTGCGCCGGCTCGAGCGCGCCGACGAACCCGTTGCCCAGCGTGCCCACCACCGCGGCGCGGCGCCCGCAGGCATCCAGGCAGCGGGCGATCCACTGCGAGCACGATGTCTTGCCGTTGGTGCCGGTGACGCCCACCATCCACAGCGCCTTCGAGGGGCTGGCGAAGATGTAATCCGCGATCGCGCCGAGCTTCGCCTTCAGGTTCTCGACCGCTTGATTGGGGAGCTTCAACTCCGGCGACCAGTGGAACCCGAGCGCCTCCCACAGCACCGCACCCGCCCCGCGCGCGACGGCATCGGCGATGAAATGCCGGCCGTCGGCCTTCTCGCCCGGATAGGCGGCAAACGCGTCGCCGACACGGACTTGTCGGCTGTCCGCGGTGATGCGGCGCGGCGCCGTGCCGAGCCGTCCCAGGAGCGCGGTCACGTCGAGCTCGGGCGCGAGAGCTGTCGGCATCAGGTGTCCTCGCCGATCTCGCTGCCCGCGGGCGGCAGGATCACGTTGTCGACCGGCGCATCGGTCGGCACCCCGAGCATCCGCAGCGCGGCGCCGGTCACGCTCGAGAACACCGGTGCCGCGACGTCGCCGCCGTAGTGACGCCCGGCGCTGGGCTCGTCGATCATCACGGCGACGATGAGCCTCGGGTTCGACGCGGGAGCGAAGCCGACGAACGACGACACGTACTTGTTCGTGTACGCGCGCCCGTCGAGCTTGTGCGCGGTGCCGGTCTTTCCGGCGACCCGGTAGCCGGGAACCTGCGCCTTCGGCGCGGTTCCGCCCGGCTGCACGGCCATTTCGAGCATCCGTCGCACGGCGAGCGCGGTCTCCGGTTTAATCACCGGCTTCCCCGCGACCGGTCCGTTGACCTTGAGCAGTGTCGCCGGCTTCAGTTCGCCCGCAGTCGCGAACACCGTGTAGGCACGGGCGAGCTGGACCAGGTTGACCGAGATCCCGTGACCGTACGCCATCGTCGCCTGCTCGATCGGCTTCCAGCTCTTCGCCGGCCGCAGGCGTCCCGCGACTTCGCCCGGGAAACCGGTCTTCGGCGCGGCGCCGAAGCCGACACCGGAGAACATCGTCCACATGATCTCCGGCGGCAGCGAGAGCGCGATCTTCGCCGCACCGACGTTCGAGGACTTCTGGATCACCTGCTCGACCGTCAGCACACCGTTCGGATGCGCGTCGTGGATCGTGTTGGGGCCGATCGTGAGCGACCCCGGCGCGGTCTGGATCGTCGTGTCGGGCCGGACCTTGCCCGCCTGCAGCGCCGCCGCGATGGTGAACGGCTTCAATGTCGAGCCGGGCTCGAACACGTCGGTCAGCGCGCGATTGCGCATGCTCTCGCGCGCGGCGCGGTTGCGTGCATTGGGGTTGTACGTGGGCCAGTTGGCGAGTGCGAGGATTTCGCCGGTCGCCGCATCGAGGATCACCAGCCCGCCGGCCTTCGCCTTGTTGACGTCGATCGCGGCCCTGAGCTCGCGGTAGGCGAGATACTGGAGCCGGGTGTCGATCGACAGCGCGAGATCGCGGCCGGCCTGCGGTGCGCGGATCGCCTCCAGGTCCTCGACGGCATCGCCGCGCCGGTTGATGATGACGCGCCGGCTGCCCGGTCGCCCGCCAAGCCATTCCTGCTGCGCGAGCTCGATCCCTTCCTGCCCGACGTCGTGGTCGCCGGTGAAGCCGAGGATGTGCGAGAGCGTCTCGCCCCCCGGGTAGAAGCGGCGATACTCGTTCTGGTCGTTGAGTCCCTTGATCCTGAGCGCCGCGACCCGATCGGCGACCTCCGGCGGAACCTGCTTCGCGAGATAGACGAAGTCGCCGTCGGCGAGCTTCCTGGCGATGGCCTGCGGCGTGGTCTCCAGGATGCGGGCGAGCTGCGCGAGCTCGGCCGGCGAGGCCTCCACCTTGGCGGGAAACGCCCAGATCGACTTGACCGGCGTCGAGATGGCCAGCGGCTCGCCCGAACGGTCGACGATGCGGCCGCGATGGGCGGGGACCTCGATCTCGCGGCTGTAGCGCGAGCTTCCCTGCTCCTGCAGGAACGCGTTGTCGATCCACTGCAGGTAGACCGCACGTCCGCCGAGCGCGCCGAACAGCAGCGCGAAGAAGCCGAAGAGCAGCGGCGCGCGAAACCGCGGCAGGACGAGCGGAGCCGGCGCACCGCGGCGCAGCCCCCCTGCCGTCGCCGTTGCCGCGGTTCTCACTTCGCACCTCCGATCGGGACCATCTCGACGCGACCCGGCGGCGGCAGCAGCATCCGCAGCTGCTCGCGCGCGATCTTCTCCACGCGGGCCGGCGCCGCCCACGTCGACTGCTCGAGTTGCAGCTGGCCGAATTCGGTCTCGTAGGCACGCGCCCTCGCCTGCTCGCGCTCGAGGTCGACAAAGAGCTTGCGCGCCTGGTGCCGCGAGGTGACGAGCGAGAGCGCGCAGGCGACCAGCAACGCGAGCAGCAGAAGGTTCACGCGCAGCATTCCGGATTCACGCTCCGGCGAAGGTTTCGGCGAAGCCCGCCGGCACCGGATGCGCGGTGCGCTCGGCGATGCGCAGCGTCGCGCTCCGCGCGCGCGGGTTGGCGGCGATCTCGCGTGGAGAAGGCCTGATCGCCCGCCCGACCCGCGCGAGCGGTGCGCCCGGCAGCGCGGCCGTGGGCAATGGCAGCCGCGCGAGCCGTGGATCGCCGCCGAACGGCTGCGAGGCGAAGGCGAAGAATCGCTTCACGATCCGGTCTTCGAGCGAATGGAAGCTGATGACCGCGAGTCGTCCACCGGGCGCCAGGAGCAGCGGCAGGCGCGGCAGCGTCAACGCGAGCTCCGCGAGTTCCCGATTGACGAAAATCCTAAGAGCCTGGAACGTGCGCGTGGCCGGATCCTGACCCCAATCACCCCTCGGGCGCGTGCCGACGGCTTGGGCCACGATCGCGGCCAGTTGCCGCGTCCGGACGACGGGTGCGACCGAGCGAGCCGCAACAATTGCTCTTGCAATCGATTGAGCAAACCGTTCTTCACCATAGTCGCGTATCACCTCCGTCAATTCGCGTGCGTCGGCACGCGCAAGGAACGCGGCCGCGGATTCGCCGCGCGTGGGGTCCATCCGCATGTCGAGGGGACCGTCGGCTCGAAACGAGAAACCGCGCGCCGGGTCGTCGATCTGCGGAGACGAGATGCCGAGGTCGAGCAGCACGCCGTCGACGTGCGCCACGTCCAGTGCCGCGAGCTCCAGCGGAAGGTCGGAGAACCATGCGCGCCGGAACGCGAAGCGCGGATCGCGGATCTCGCCCGCCGCACGCTTCTGCCGCAGGATCCCGATCGAGGGCGACGAGACGGCCGGATGCGCCGAGCTGCGCAAGGATCGCGCGGCTGTGCCCGCCGCGACCGAACGTGGCATCGACGTAGAATCCCCCCGATCGAATGGCCAGCGCGGCGACGGTTTCTGCGAGCAGGACGGGGACGTGACCGGCATCGGTCATCAGAGCGAGAAGCCGTCGAGCTCGGGCGGCAGACCGCCCGCCGGGAACGTGATCACGCGGGCCGTTTCGGCCAGCCACTTCGTCTCGTCCCAGACCTCGAACTTGTTGCCCTGCCCGACGAGTACGACGCGATGATCGAGCCCCGCGTACTGGCGCAGCGACGGCGGGACGAGAATGCGACCGGCGCCGTCCATGTCGACGTCGTCGGCGTGCCCGACGATGAGGCGCTGCAGGCCGCGAATTTCGGCATTGAACGCGGACAGCGCCATGAGCCGCGACTCGATCGGCTCCCACGCCGCGCGCGGATACAGAAGCAGACACCGGCTGGGATCGGCGGTGAGGATCAGCCCACCTTGCCCGGCGGACTGCGTGCTCGCGAGCGCCTCGCGGTGCTTGGCCGGAATCGCAAGCCGCCCCTTGGCATCGAGCGCGAGATGCGTGACGCCGCGGAACACGCCGCCCGTCCGCTTCCCCTCTGACCCGACCGCTCCCTCGCCCACCGCGTCGCTCCTCCCCGCCTGGCCGAAGGTGAGTGCTCAATAACCGGGCCCATCCGGCCGGTTCACGAACCCCACTTCGACCCACTTTTTCCCACGCGACGCCACTATAAGGGATCAAATCTGCGGCGGTCAATCTCTTTTCGTTTTCCGAACAATGACTTAGCCAATGTGTTGCATAAAATTCTTCTTACAAAATAAACAAATACTTAGCGTCAAAATCGAAAGTAATACCAGAGGAATGAACGATTCATCGCCGACCAGATGAACGATCGTTCGATCCGATATCGAACCGGCGTAATTCCGGGCGCTTGTGCGCTGCAGCATCACCCCGCCGATGTCGCGTCCGGTTCCGCAGATTTGTGGCGGAGGAGTCGCGTCGGGCCCGCGCGGGCGGCCGTCGGGCAATACGCCCAAGGTTCATGCCAACGGAATGGCGCCGTCGCGGCAAGATCCGCGGTGCTTGCCTGCGTCAGGCGGTGGCATGGACGAAGCGGTGCGCGAACGAATGCGCAGGAAAAGGCGCGCGGGCGTTCGGGTAGAATCGCGCGGCCACCCCGCGCCAGCACGACCGAACGCCCACGGGTTCGCTCCGTTCCTTCTCGCTCCCGCCCTTCCCGAACCGCCGCATGTCGCCACCTCTCCACGTCCGCATCGCCCGGCTCGCCGCCACTCTCCTTCTCGCCTGCCTGCACGTCGCCGCGCAGGCGCAGGGCGCCGCGCCCGGCACCCTCAGCGCATCGGCCGCGCTGACCGGATTCATCCAGTTCAACGCCAATCTCGACAACGGCGGCCGGTTGAACTGGGCCGGCGGCCTGGCCAGCGCCACGCTCGCGCGACAGCTGACGCCGGAGCTCGCGGCAGGACTCGTTCTGCGCTACGACTACCAGTCGTGGAACTTCAATGCGCCGGCAGGGTTCGACGGGGTCGCGCCGTGGACGAACCTCAACGCTCCGCTGGTTGCGCTCGATTTCCGCTACGCGTACCGGCCCGACCTGATCGTGACCGTCAGGCCGACCGTCGAGTGGGCGTACGAGAGCGGCGCGAACACGGGCGATGCGCTGACCTACGGCGCTGTCGCATCGGTCACGAAGGTGTTCTCATCGGATCTCGTGCTCGGATTCGGCGTCAGCGCATTCCGGCGGATCGACAAGACGCAGGCACTGCCGTTCCTGATCGTCAACTGGAAGTTCGCCGACAACTGGCGGATCGCAAACCCGTTCCCCGCCGGCCCCACCGGCGGCGCCGGGCTGGAGGTCGTCTACACGCCGAGCGAGCGCTGGGAGTTCGCCCAGGGGATCGCCTACCGCAGCTACCGCTTCCGGCTCAAGGAGGACGGTCCCACGCCGGGCGGCGTCGGCGAGAACAGCTTCATCCCGCTGTTCGCACGTTTCTCGCGCACGTTCTCGAAGGACCTGCGGTTCGATCTCTGGGCCGCACTCGTCGACGGCGGCTCGCTGTCCGTCGATTACGCGAATGGCGGCGGAAGGTACCACGATGACTACAAGATCGCGCCCGGACTGGGCGCGACGCTCGCCTGGCGGTTCTGACCGGCCGCGGCGCGCGGTGGCGATCGTCGCGACCGTGCTGGCCGCAATCCTCGCGGGCTGCGCGTCGCGCTATGACAGCCACGGGATGACGCGCGTCGGCGTCGGACTGTGGGGCTTCGGTGATCCCCCGGTAAACTGGAACCTCGACTGGCCGCGACGCGAGGTGCCCGAGTTGCCGCCCACGACGTATCCGGAGCTGCCGCCGCCGCGCGCGCCGCCTGCCGACCTGCCGGCGCGGCGGACTTCCGCACCGATCGACGATAATCGAGCCTGTGTTGACGGCCGCGACCTTACTCCGCCGAGCGATCCGTCGCCTGCTCTGCGGTGGCCGTCGTGCTGGCGCTGGCGCTCGCGACCACGGCAGCGCCCGGCGCTAGCCCCGCGACGGTGCCGGCGCGGATCTCGTACCGCGTCGTGATCGACGCTCCGGCCGATCTGCGCGCGACGCTCGAGCAGGGCCTCGACCTCGTCCGCTGGCAGAGCTTCGCCGACATGACCGAGGACGTGCTCGAGCGCCTGATGCGCGAAGCCGTCGACCAGGTGAAACAGGCGGCGGCGACCGACGGTTATTTCTCGGCCGGGGTGGACATCGCGATCGCGCCCGGCGCCGGGCCGGATGCGCCGCGGACCCTCACGGTCACCGTGCATCCCGGCGAGCCGACGCGCGTGACGAGCGTGCGCGTCCACGTCACGGGCGCGGCCGCCACCGACGTGCCGGACGGCACGACCGCGATCGCGAAGGCGCAGAGCGAGTGGCGGCTTCCCGTCGGCGAGGTTTTCCGACAGGCGACGTGGGACGAAGCGAAGCGCAAGGCCATCGCCGCGATTGCCGCGAGCCCGTACGCGGCGGCAACGCTCGTCCGCAGCGAGGCGCGGATCGATCCCGATGCGCACAGCGCCGAGCTCGACGTCGAGATCGCCAGCGGTGTGCCGTTCCGGGTCGGCCACCTGGATATCCAGGGGCTGCGCCGCTACGACGTCTCGCTCGTGCGCAACTTCAGCACGATCACCGTCGGCGAGCGCTATTCCGAGGCGCGGCTCGAGCAGTTCATCCGCCGCCTCAACGGGGTCGGCTATTTCTCGAGCGTCCAGGCGCGCATCGACGCCGATCCCGCGCACGCCGACGACGCTGCAATCGACATCCGCGTCATCGAGGCGCCGCCGAAGCGGCTCGAGGGCGGCCTCTTCTTCTCGACCGACACCAAAGTCCGCGCCAACATCCGCTACACCGACGTTGACGTCGACCGCCACGCGTCGCAACTCTACGTCGATGGCCGCGTCGACAGCAAGATCCAGAGCTTCGGCGTGCGCCTCGCCCGGCCGCCGACCGATCGTGGCTGGCTCGACAGCTACGGCGCCAAGGTCGAACGCACCGACATCTCGGGCCTCGTCACCCAGACGGCGACCCTCGGTGTGCGCCGGCGCTCGCTCGAGGAACACGACGTCGTCGCGTACGCGGCGACGTACTACGACGACCTGCAGGAGCCCGAAGGCGCGCCACGGCAGCACTCGTATGCGACGTTCCTCGAGTACGGGCGCACGTGGCGCGACGTCGACGACTTGCTGGCGCCGACGCGCGGCTTCGTGCTCGACGCGACGCTGGGTGGCGGCCCGCCGGGTGCGTCGACGAAGGCGTTCGGCCGCGGCGTCGTCAAGTTCGCCGCCTGGCATCCGGTGGGCCGCGTCGATGCGCTGGAATTCCGTGCCGAAGCGGGCGCCGTTCTGGCGAACTCGCGCGACGGCATTCCGTCGGCGCTGTTGTTCCGCACCGGCGGCGACACGACGGTGCGCGGCTACGCGTTCGAGAGTCTGGGCGTCCAGCAAGGCGACGCGACGGTGGGCGGCCGCTACTACGCGCTCGCCAGCATCGAGGCGACCCACTATTTCACGCCGGTCTGGGGCCTCGCGGCGTTCGTCGACGCCGGCAACGCCAACGACGACCTTGCCTCGTTCCGGCCGGCGTACGGCTACGGCGCCGGGCTCCGCGTGAAGAGCCCGATCGGCCCCGTGCGCGTCGACATCGCCTACGGCCAGCAAACGGCGCAGGTGCGCCTGCACATGTCGGTGGGCCTGTCCTTCTGATTCCGGCACGAGCCGATGCGAATTTCGCCCGCCCCGCCCACCGACGGCCGTACCGAGCGCCCGCTGCGCCGACGTCGCGCGTGGCGCGCGTTCGTCACGCTTCTGGCCGCTGGCGCGCTCGTCGTCGCGCTGCTCGCGGCGGTCGGCATCGCGTGGCTCGGCAGCGGATCGGCCCTCGAATTCGCGGTCGCGGAGTTGCAGCGCCGCGCCGGCGGGCAACTCGTCATCGAGGGTGCATCCGGCACGCTGACGTCAACGGTTTCCGCGCGGCGGATCAGCTACCGCACGGCCAACGTGTCGCTCGTTGCCGAGGAGGTCGCCGTCACGTGGTCGCCCGCGGCGCTGTGGTCGAGCCGCATCGCGATCGACGGCCTCGGGGCGCAGCGCGTGCGGATCGAGCTCGCACCAACCAGCGCCGTCAGCGGCCTGCCGGCGTCGCTCGCGCTCCCGCTCGAGATCACGGTCGCGCACGCCGGGATCGCGCGGCTGGAAATCGACGACGGCCGGACAACGCGCGTGCTCAGCGGGATCGCGTTCGCCTACGCCGGGGGGCCGGTCGCGCACGCGCTGTCGGACATCGTGCTCGCCGCCGACGCCGGCCGGCTCAGCGGTTCGGTCGTCATCGCGGCGACGCCGCCGTTCGGCGCGCGCGGCGGCTTCGCACTCGCCGGTGCCGGACCGCTCGCGCGCGCGACCGCCAATGTCACCGTCGGGGGGAGCCTCGACACGCTCGACGTGAAGGCCGCGCTGCGCTTCGGCGAGGCGACGGGGGCCGCCGCCGCGACGATCGCGCCGCTGGGGGCTGCGCCGGTGCGCTCGATCACCTTCAACGCGCGCGGCGTCGACCTCGCCGCCGTCGATGCCGCGTGGCCGCGCACCGCGATCGACGCCGTCCTCGACGCTGCGACAGACGGCGCGGGCCCGCTTGCCGGGCGCATCACCGCGACCAATGCCCTGCCGGGCCCGATTGCCGTGGCACGCCTTCCGGTCGTTGCGCTGAGCGGGCGCATCGTCGTCGGCGGCGATGCCATCGAGCTCGCCGAGCTCGACGTCGACTTGGGTGCCGGCGGACGCGCCACCGGCGGCGGCCGCATCGCGCTGGGGACGAAACCGATGAGCGATTGGCGGCTCGACCTCCGTGACATCGACCTGCGCCATCTCCACGCCCCCCTCGCCTCGACGAAACTGTCGGGCACGCTCCGCGCCGTCGTCACCGGGAGCGAGCAGCGCTACGAGGGCGAGGTCGCCGAGCGCGCGATGTCGCTCGCGTTCGCGGCGACGGTCGTCGGCGATGCGGTCGAGGTGAGGCATTTCCGGGCCCGCGCGGCAGGCGGGGAACTCGCCGGCACCGCCTCGTACCGTGGCTCGGAGCGCCAGCCATTCGCCGTGCAGGCGAGCGCGACCCGGCTCGATCCGTCGCGCTTCGGCGCGTTTCCTTCGGCCTCGCTGGACGGCAGCATCACGGTCGGCGGCACGCTGGCGGCGGCGTGGGCGGCCAACGTCGCGGTCACGCTCGCGCCGACGGCGCGGCTGTTGGGAAAGTCGCTGTCGGGCTCGGCGCGCGCCGCGGTCGATGCGCGCTCGATCCGCGACGCCAGCGTCGACGTGACGCTCGCCACGGCGAGACTCACCGCCCACGGGAGCTTCGGCGGCGTCGGCGACCGGCTCGACTTCACACTCGATGCGCCGGCGCTGGGCGACTTGGCGCCGCTCGCCGGTGCCCGCGCACCAAGCCGGCTCGCCGGACGTCTGCGTGCCACCGGTCATGTCGACGGCACGCTGGCCGCGCCGGGATTTGGCGTCGAGGCACACGGCGAAGCGCTGCAGATCGGCTCCCTCGCGCTCGACCGTTTCGACGTTCGCGGCGCGCTCGAGGCCGGGACCGCCGCCGCACGCGACCGGTCGATATCCGCGGATGCGACGGCGTCGCACTTGACGACACCGGCCGGCGCGTATGCGACGGCGGCCGTGCGCGTCGACGGGACGTTCGCCCACCATACGGCGACACTGAAGCTCGCCGGCCAGGGTCTCGACGCCGAAGCGAAACTCGACGGCGGCGCGACCAGCGATGCCGCGGGGAGCGTGTGGAGCGGCACGCTGGTCGCGCTCGAGAACCGCGGCGCCTATCCGCTCACGCTGAGCGCACCGGCGCGTGTCCAATTCGCCGTCGGCCGCGCCCGCCTCGACGATGCCCGCATTGCGATCGCCGACGGCTCGTTCCGCATCGACACGCTCGACTGGAACGACGGCCAACTGACCACGCGCGGCGGATTCGGCGGCGTGCCGCTCGCCGCGCTGGCGCGCCTGTCCGGCACGACGCTCCCGTTACGCTCGACGCTCGTCCTCGGCGGCGCATGGAACGTTGCCGCAACGCCCCGACTCAACGGCACCATCGACGTCCACCGCGAGCGCGGCGATCTTTACGCCGGCACCGCGGGCTCGCTGGAGACCGGCGAGATCGCGTTCGGCCTCGCGGCGGCGGACCTCACCGCGGCACTCGTCGATGACGCCGTCGACGCCCGGCTTACCGTCGACGCGGCCGGGCTCGGCAGCGCGCGCGCGACGCTCGCGTTGGGGCGTGACCCGGGCGCCGAGCCCGGACGCATCGCCGCCACCGCACCGCTCTCGGCGACGCTGAAAGCCGAGATCGCGTCGCTGGCGCCGCTGCAGCCGCTGCTCGGTACCGGTGCGCTCGTCGACGGGCACGTGACGCTGGATCTCGCGGCGGCCGGCACGCGCGAGCGGGCACCGCTGACCGGCACGCTCGCCGCCGACCACCTCCGGCTCGATGCGCCGCAATACGGGCTGTACTGGTCGGACGGACGCATCGTCGCGCGCTTCGCCGACGAAGCGGTGACGGTCGACGAGTTCTCGTTCGCCGCGGGCGACGGTCGCTTCGTGGCGTCGGGGACGCTGCCCGCGCTGCGCGGCGTCGCGACCGACGGCGTCCGCGCGCTGGAAAGCGGCACCCGGATCGCGTGGCGCGCCGACCGCTTCCGCGCCACCAACCGTCCGGACATGCGCTTCGTCGTCAGCGGCGCGGGCACGCTCAATGTCGCGAAGGGACGGCTCGCGCTCGACGGGTCGCTGAAGGTCGACTCCGGCCAGTATGAATTCGTCGAAGCCAGCGGCATGACCCTGTCCGACGACGTGTTCGTCAAGGGCCGTCCGCGTGTCGCCGAGCCGCAGCGCTTCGGACGCGTGCCGCTCGCCGTCGACCTCGATCTCGACCTGGGCAACGCGCTGAGGGTGAGCGGCAAGGGCCTCGTCACCGGACTCGCGGGCCGCGTCCGACTGAGCGCCGCGACCGGCGGCGCGCTGACCGCAAAGGGCACGATCCGCGCAGTCAACGGCACCTATGACGCGTTCGGCCAGCGTCTCGCGATCGACCGCGGGGTCCTGATCTTCGACGGACCGATCGACAACCCGGCGCTCGACGTCGTCGCCTTGCGCAAGAACCTCGCCGTCGAAGCCGGTGTCGAGGTCACCGGGACGGTGCAGGTCCCGCGCGTGCGACTCGTGTCCGAGCCGCCAGTGCCGGACAGCGAGAAGCTGTCGTGGCTGGTGCTGGGGCAGGGCCTCGACCGCACGTCCGGCGCCGACGCCGCCGCGTTGCAGGCAGCCGCCGCCACGCTGTTCGGCGAAGGGCAGGCACCGATCGGCACGCGGCTCGCACGATCGATCGGCCTGGACGAAATTGGGGTGCGCAGCGCAGCGACGACAGGTGCTTCGAGCGGCGCGACATCCCCTTCCGGCGGCGTCGGCGGGCAGGTCGTCGCCGTGGGCAAGCGGCTGTCCGACAAGCTCTACCTCGTCTACGAGCAGGGTCTGACGGTCGCCAACAACGCGCTGAAGATCGAGTACTCGCTGTCGCGCAACTGGACGGTGCGCGGCGAGGCCGGCGTGGTCAGCGGCTTCGGGATCTACTACCAGCGTTCGTTCGAGTAGCGCCTGCATCGTGCATGAGCGTGCCGCGCGCCTTCCGGGCGCAACGACGTCAGTCCGCGCGTCGGTTGGATTTGCGCGGTGCGAGCGCGTGTTTCGGCAGTCGCCGCTTGGAGGTCGGCGATGGCGGCGCCGAGTTCGGCAACGGCGGATGCATCTCCGCCAGCAGCCCGGGCGCGGCCTCGACCACGAACTCGACGAAGGCCGCGGTCGCGGGCGTGACGAACCGCCCCGCACGCTGGACGACGTACCAGCGGCGCATCAGCGGCAGCCCGGCGACGTCGAGCTCGACCAACCGTCCCGTCTGCAGCTCGAGGCCGATGGTGTGGCGCGAGATCAGCGCGAGTCCCATCCCCGCCATCACTGCCTGCTTGATCGTCTCGTTGCTGTTCATCACGCTGTCGATCTTTGGCACGAAACGGCGCTCCGCGAAGAAGCGCTCCATCGACGAACGCGTCCCCGAGCCCTGCTCGCGGACGAGGAAGCGTTCCACTGCGAGCGTGTCCAGCGGAATGCGCCGCGCGTGCGCGAGCGGATGCGCGGGCGGCGCGATCACCACCAGCGGATGGTCGGCGAACGGCACTGCCTTTGTCTCGAACCGCTGCGGCGGCGTGCCCATGATCGCGAAATCGATCTCGTTGCGCTCCAGTTCGCGGACGATGATCTCGCGGTTGTTGACCGACAGCGTGACGCGGACCCCCGGGTAGCGTTGCTGGAAACGGGCGATCAACGCCGGGGCGAAGTACTTGGCGGTACTCACCACACCGACGCTGATGCGTCCACCGCGCAGTCCCTTGAGCGCCGAAATGGCGGCGTCCGCGTCGCGCAGCGCATCGAGGATCTGCTGCGCGTACCGCGTGAGGTGCTCGCCGGCTTCGGTGAGGACGACCTTGCGTCCACGGCGCTCGAAGAGCTCGAGGCCCACCAGCTCCTCGAGCTGCTTGATCTGCAGCGAGACCGCGGCCTGCGTCAGATGCAGCTGCTCCGACGTGCGGACGAAGCTCAGGTGCGCGGCCGCCACCGCGAAGATCTGCAACTGCCGGATTGTGACGCCACGCATGCCGTCCCCCGCTGCGGCCCGCCGTCGCCCACTGGGCGCAATCGCCGCATTACTTAAGTAATTGCTTAAGTAAAAAGTTAAAACAATTAACTTCTACTTGTCAATCACCAGGACTAGCATCTGTTCCAGGCACTACCCGCCGCTTCCACCGAGGGAATCCCGATGAACGACGTTGCGAGCAAAGCGAAGCTGTCCGGCAAGGAACGCTACAAGGCCGGTGTGATGAAGTACAAGGACATGGGGTACTGGCGGCCCGACTACGAGCCGTCGGACACCGACCTCATCGCGCTGTTCCGGATCACGCCTCAGGAAGGTGTGGAGCCGGACGAAGCGGCAGCCGCGGTCGCCGGCGAATCGTCGACGGCGACGTGGACCGTCGTGTGGACCGACCGGCTCACCGCCTGCGACAACTACCGGGCAAAGGCCTATCGCGTGGACCCCGTGCCGAACACCGGGCCGGGCACGCCCACCGAGCAGCAGTACTTCGCCTTCATCGCCTACGACCTCGCGCTGTTCGAGGAGGGCTCGATCGCCAACCTCACCGCGTCGATCATCGGCAACGTGTTCGGCTTCAAGCCGCTGAAGGCGCTGCGGCTCGAGGACATGCGGATCCCGGTCGCCTATCTCAAGACGTTCCAGGGCCCCCCCACCGGCATCGTCGTCGAGCGCGAACGACTCGACAAGTTCGGACGGCCGCTGCTCGGCGCGACGGTCAAGCCCAAGCTCGGGCTCTCCGGCAAGAACTACGGGCGCGTCGTCTACGAGGGCCTCAAGGGCGGTCTCGATTTCCTCAAGGACGACGAGAACATCAACTCGCAGCCGTTCATGCACTGGCGCGAGCGCTTCCTCTACTGCATGGAGGCGGTCGCCAAGGCGTCCGCCGCGACCGGCGAGGTCAAGGGCACCTACCTCAACGTCACCGCCGCGACGATGGAAGACATGTACGAGCGCGCCGACTTCGCGAAGGAGCTGGGCTCGGTGATCGTGATGATCGACCTCGTCATCGGCTACACGGCGATCCAGTCGATGGCGAAGTGGGCACGCAAGAACGACATGATCCTGCATCTGCATCGCGCCGGCCACTCCACCTACACCCGGCAGAAGAACCACGGCGTGTCGTTCCGCGTCATCGCCAAGTGGATGCGGATGGCCGGTGTCGACCACATCCACGCCGGCACTGCCGTCGGCAAGCTGGAGGGCGATCCGCTGACCGTGCAGGGGTTCTACAACGTCTGCCGCGAGGAGAAGAACGAAGTCGACCTCCAACGCGGGATCTTCTTCGAGCAGCCGTGGGCGAACCTGCGCAAGGTGATGCCGGTCGCCTCGGGCGGCATCCACGCCGGCCAGATGCATCAGCTGATCGATCTGTTCGGCGACGACTGCGTGCTGCAGTTCGGCGGCGGCACGATCGGCCATCCGCAGGGCATCCACGCTGGCGCTACGGCCAACCGCGTCGCGCTCGAGGCGATGGTCAAGGCGCGCAACGAAGGCCGCGACATCGTCAACGAGGGCCCGCAGATCCTGCAGAACGCGGCGAAGAGCTGCACGCCGCTCGCGCAGGCGCTCGACACCTGGAAGGACGTCTCGTTCAACTACGCGTCGACCGACACGCCCGATTTCGTTCCCACGCCCACCGCGGCCTGACGCGACTACGCAGCGAGGACACCATGCGCATCACCCAAGGCACTTTCTCGTTTCTCCCCGACCTCACCGACGCCGAGATTTCGGCGCAGATCGAGTACGCGCTCCGGCAGGGTTGGGCCATCTCGGTCGAGCACACCGACGATCCGCACCCGCGCAACGTCTACTGGGAAATGTGGGCCATGCCGATGTTCGATCTCAAGGACGCCGCCGGCGCGATGATGGAAGTCAACGCCTGCCGCAAGGCGTTCCCCGACCAGTACGTCAAGGTCAACGCGTTCGACTCGACGCAGGGCTGGGAGTCCACGCGGCTGTCGTTCATCGTCAACCGGCCGGCGCACGAGCCCGGATTCCGCGTCGTGCGGCAGGAAGGGCCGGAGCGCACCGTGCGCTACACGATCGAGAGCTACGCCGTCGACCGGCCCGCGGGCAGCCGGTACTGACGCAGCGGTGACCAGGGTCACAGACCGCGCGACCGCGCCTGCACCAGGATGCTCCGTGCCATGACCGCGCCCACCACCGGCGGGACTCCGGTCCCCGAGACGATCGACCTCGCCGCACTCGCGCGCGAGACGAAGATCCACGAGGTGCTCGAGGAGCTCGATCGGGATCTCATCGGGCTGGCGCCGGTGAAGGCGCGCATCCGCGACATCGCGGCGCTGCTGCTCGTCGATCGCGGCCGGCGCCTCGTCGGACTGCCCACGGAGCCGCCGTCGCTGCACATGTGCTTCACCGGCAACCCCGGCACCGGCAAGACGACGGTCGCGCTGCGCATGGCGGAGATCCTGCATCGGCTGGGCTACGTGCGCAAAGGGCATCTCGTCGCCGTCACCCGCGACGATCTCGTCGGCCAGTACATCGGCCACACGGCGCCGAAGACGCGCGAGATCCTCAAGAAGTCGATGGGCGGCGTGCTGTTCATCGACGAGGCCTACTACCTCTACCGGCCGGAGAACGAGCGCGACTACGGGCAGGAGGCGATCGAGATCCTGCTGCAGGTGATGGAGAACCAGCGCGACGACCTCGTCGTGATCCTCGCCGGCTACAAGAACCGGATGGACACGTTCTTCCAGAGCAACCCGGGGATGGCCTCGCGCATCGCCCATCACATCGACTTTCCCGACTACAGCGTCGATGAACTCTACGCGATCGGGCAGCTGATGCTGGCGAAGATGGGCTATCGCCTCGCGCCCGATGCGGAAGCCGTGATGCGCGAATACATCGCCCACCGCATCACGCAGCCGCACTTCGCCAATGCACGTTCGATCAGGAACGCGCTGGATCGCGCGCGACTGCGTCAGGCGAGCCGTCTGTTCGGCGCCACGGATCGCACGGTCGGGCGCGACGACCTCGCGAACATCGCCGCGGCCGACATCCGTGCCAGCCGCGTCTTCAACGCTTGAGCATCGCTTCAGGGGAACGCCATGCTGCACGGCCGCACGACACTGTCGAAATTCATCATCGAGGAGCAGCGCAATCTGGCCGGGGGCGCCGAGCTGATCGCGCTGGTCAACGACATCCAGACCGCGTGCAAGTACATCGCCAGCGCGGTCGCGCGCGGCGCGCTGTCCGGCGCGCGGGGCTCGACCGGCAGCGTCAACGTCCAGGGAGAGGACCAGAAGCCGCTCGACGTGATCGCCAACGACATCATGCTGGGGAGCTGCGACTGGGGCGGCTATCTGGCCGGCATGGTGTCCGAGGAGATGGACGCGCCCTACCCGATTCCGCCGCAATATCCGCGCGGACGCTACCTCCTGGTCTTCGATCCGCTCGACGGCTCGTCGAACCTCGACGTCAACGTCACCGTCGGCACGATTTTCTCGGTACTGCGCGCCCCCGAGGGCGTCGTCGACCCGAAGCCCGAGGATTTCCTGCAGCCGGGGACGAAGCAGGTGTGCGCCGGATACGCGCTCTACGGCCCGGCGGCGATGATCGTGCTCACGCTGGGCACCGGCGTGCACGGCTTCACGCTCGAACCGGAGATCGGCGCCTACATCCTTACCCACCCGAATCTCACCATCGCCGAGGACACGCAGGAGTTCGCCGTCAACGCGTCGAACCAGCGCTTCTGGGAGCCGCCGGTGCGCCGCTACGTCGAGGAGTGCCTCGCCGGAAAGACGGGGGTGCGCGGCAAGGACTTCAACATGCGCTGGATCGCCTCGCTGGTGGCCGAAGTGCACCGGATCCTGATGCGCGGGGGCCTGTTCATGTACCCGAAGGACACCAAGGATCCGGGCAAGCCCGGCCGGCTGCGTCTGCTCTACGAGGCGAACCCGATGGCGATGCTGATCGAGCAGGCAGGCGGCGCGGCGTCGACCGGTCGCGGACGGATCCTCGATGTGGTGCCGTCCGCGCTGCATCAGCGCGTCCCGGTGATCCTCGGCTCGAAGAACGAGGTCGCGCGGCTCGAGCGCTATCACGCCGAGTTCGACCGCGGCGACGTCGCCTTCCGCTCGCCGTTGTTCAACGAGCGGTCGCTGTTCGGCGTCACCCCCGTTTCCAACTGAGTTTCCAATCCAGCGAGCGAGATTCCGCCATGTCCGCGAAGCATCCCGTGGTCGCCATCACCGGATCGTCCGGTGCCGGGACGACCACCGTCACCAGGACGTTCGAACACATCTTCCGCCGCGAGGGCATCCGCGCCGCCGTCATCGAGGGCGACTCGTTCCATCGTTTCGACCGCAAGGAGATGAAGGCGAAGATGGCCGAGGCCACCGCCGCCGGCAACGACCACTTCAGCCACTTCGGCCCCGACGCGAACATGCTCGCCGAGCTCGAGGCGCTGTTCCGCACCTACGGCGAAACGGGAACGGGAAAGGCGCGCAAGTACCTGCACGATGCCGCGGAGGCCGCCCCGTTCAAGCAGGAGCCCGGCACGTTCACGCCCTGGACGGACATTCCGTCCGGGACCGACCTCCTGTTCTACGAAGGGCTGCACGGTGGAGCCGTCACCGACAAGGTCGACATCGCGCGCCACGCCGACCTGCTGGTGGGCGTCGTCCCGATCATCAATCTCGAGTGGATCCAGAAGCTGCACCGCGACCAGCACCTGCGCGGCTACTCGCAGGAGGCGGTCGTGGACACGATCATGCGCCGGATGCCCGACTACGTGAACTACATCTGCCCGCAGTTCTCGCAGACGCACATCAATTTCCAGCGCGTGCCGATGGTCGACACGTCGAATCCGTTCATCGCCAAGGACATTCCGACGGTCGACGAGAGCATGGTGGTCATCCGCTTCGCGAAGCCGCAGGGCATCGACTTCCTCTACCTGTTGTCGATGCTGCACGACTCGTACATGTCGCGGCCGAACATCATCGTCGTCCCGGGCGGGAAGATGAGCCTCGCGATGCAGCTCATCCTCACGCCGATGATCCTGCAGCTCATGGATCGCAAGCGGCGGGCGGGGTAGGCCATGAAGGACCAGACGACCAGCGGAGGAGCGGACGTGACACAACTCGCCAATGCGATACGGGCGTTGTCGATGGATGCGGTGGAGTTGGCGAAGTCGGGGCATCCGGGGATGCCGATGGGGATGGCGGAGATTGCGCTGGCGTTGTGGACGCGGCACCTGGCGCACGATCCGGCGGCGCCGGGGTGGGCGGACCGGGACCGGTTCGTGGTCAGCAACGGTCATGGGTCGATGCTGCTGTATGCGCTGCTGCACCTGACCGGCTACGACCTGCCGATGGAGGAATTGAAGCGCTTCCGGCAGTTGCACTCGAAGACGCCGGGGCATCCGGAGGTGGGGGCCACGCCGGGGGTGGAGACCACCACCGGGCCGCTGGGCCAGGGGATCAGCAACGCGGTGGGGATGGCGCTGGCCGAGCGGCTGCTGGCGGCGCACTTCAACCGGCCGGGGCATGCCGTGGTCGATCACCGGACCTGGGTGTTCCTGGGTGACGGCTGCCTGATGGAGGGGATCTCGCACGAGGCCTGCGCCTTGGCCGGGACCTGGGGCTTGGGCAAGCTCGTCGCCTTCTACGACGACAACGGGATCTCGATCGACGGCGAGGTCAAGGGCTGGTTCACCGACGACACGCCCAAGCGCTTCGAGGCCTACGGCTGGAATGTCGTGCGGGCGGTCGACGGGCACGACGTGGCGGCGGTGGATGCGGCCATCCGCGCGGCGCTGGCGGTCAGCGACCGGCCGAGCCTGATCTGCTGCAAGACGGTGATCGGCAAAGGGGCGCCGACCAAGGCCGGGACCGCCGACTGTCACGGGTCCGCCCTGGGCGAGCAGGAAGTGGCGGCGACCCGGGCGGCGCTGGGCTGGAGCCGCGCCGCCGTTCGTGATTCCGGCGGCGGTGTATGCCGGCTGGGATGCGCGCGCGGCCGGGGCGGCGCGGCGGCAGGCCTGGAATGAGCGCTTTGCCGCCTACCGCAGCGCGTATCCGGAGCTCGCCGCCGAGTTCGAGCGGCGGATGGCCGGCGACCTGCCGGCCGACTGGGCCACGACCAGCGCCGCGTTCATCGCCGCGCAGGCGGCCAAGGGCCAGGCGGTGGCCACGCGCAAGGCCTCGCAGCAGGCGCTCGAGGCCTACGCCCCGGTGCTGCCGGAGCTCCTCGGCGGCTCGGCGGACCTGACCGGCTCGGTGTTCACCGACTGGTCGGGCAGCGTGCCGGTGACCCGGACCAGCCCGGGCAACTACATCCACTTCGGGGTGCGCGAGTTCGGCATGAGCGCGATCGCCAACGGCATCGCGCTGCACGGCGGCTTGATCCCCTACACCGGAACGTTCCTCACCTTCTCCGACTATGCGCGCAATGCGCTGCGCATGGCGGCGCTGATGCAGCTGCGCTCGATCTACGTCTACACCCACGATTCGATCGGGCTGGGCGAGGACGGGCCGACGCACCAGGCGGTGGAGCAGACGGCGAGCCTGCGCCTGATCCCCCACCTCGACCTGTGGCGGCCGTGCGACACGGTGGAGACGGCGGTGGCGTGGGCGGCGGCGCTGGAGCGCCGCGACGGGCCGAGTGCGCTGGTGTGCACCCGGCAAAACGTGCCGTTCCAGGCGCGGACCCCCGACCAGGTCGCGGCCATCCGCCGCGGCGGCTACGTGCTGGCCGACTGGACCGGCGAGGGCCCCCGGGTGGTGCTCATCGCCACCGGCTCGGAGGTGGCGCTGGCGATGGCGGCGCGCGACCAGCTCGCCGGCGAGGGCATCGCCGCCCGCGTGGTGTCGCTGCCGTGCACCCGCATCTTCGAGCGGCAGGACGCCGCCTGGCGGGCGGCGGTGCTGCCGCCCGGCCTTCCCCGCGTCGCCGTCGAGGCCGGGGCCACCGCCGGCTGGCACGCCTACGTCGGGGCCCTCGACGACCCCCGCGCCGCCGTCGTCGGCCTCGACCGCTTCGGCGAGTCCGCCCCCGCCCCCGCCCTCTTCACCCACTTCAACCTCACCTCCACCGCCGTCACCACCGCCGCCCGACGCGTGGTGGCGAACCAGGGCCCGTGTTGACGCCATAGCTAAGCTCAGACTTTGGAGAATCACCGGCAGGGTCCGCACAGCAAGCGCCGCAGCCGCCGTGCAACACGAAAACCGATTGGACTCGATGTCACCGTCGAAGTACGGCGGTAACATGGGGCCGACTCCCCCATCCGGGTAGTAGGGACTTACCCGAACCGGTAATAGACGCCCAGGGCGCATTCTTCGCCTAATGAGCGCAAGCTGCGCGTTTGGGTCGCAGGGGTTGCTGCGTGCGTCAGTTCGACACATACCGCCTGTGCCGCACGGGAGTTTGACGGCCGGCAACATCGGCCGCCGTGCCCGGAGGAAAATGTGATCTTTGCATCAGCCCAACAAGGCCCGGCAACAGCAGTGCCCAACTTGCTCATCGAGGAGATCCCCGTGAACTACGACAAGGAACTGGACGCGCGCGGGCTGTCGTGCCCGCTGCCGATCCTGAAGACGAAGAAGGCGCTGAACGAACTGACCTCGGGCCAGGTGCTGAAGGTCGTCGCGACCGATCCCGGCTCGGTCAAGGACATGCAGGCGTTCGCCAACCAGACCGGCAACCCGCTCTTGTCGCAGGCCGAGGAAAACAAGGACTTCGTGTTCTTCCTGAAGAAGAAATAGTCCGGCTGCACGCCCGCCCCGAATCCACCTGACGCGAAGGATTCCCCATGGAAACGCTGACCGAAAAGATGCCCACTGTCGCGACGGACGCCGCGCTCGACCGACTCATCAACGAACGCATCGACACCCTGTTCGAACGAAGGCTCGAGGCGAAGCTCGCCGAGCTCAAGGCGGCGAAGACGCCATCGATGACGATCATCGCCACCAAAGGCACCCTTGACTGGGCGTATCCGCCCTTCATCCTGGCGTCGACCGGGGCGGCGCTCGGCTGGGACGTGTCGATTTTCTTCACGTTCTACGGGCTGGAGCTCCTCAAGAAGGACTTGCGGAAACTGAAGGTGAGCCCGCTGGGCAACCCCGCGATGCCGATGAAGATGCCGATGGGCCCCAAGCGGTTCAAGGCGATCAACTGGAACATTCCGAACGTCGTACAGTCGTTCATCCCGGGCTACGAGGCGTTCGCGACCAAGATGATGAAGAAGACGGTGAAGAACACCGGCGTCGCGAGCATTGGAGAGCTGCGTAGCCTCTGCATCGAAGCCGGGGTGAACCTCATCGCATGCCAGATGACCGTCGACCTCTTCGGCTACAAGCACGAGCAGTTCATTCCCGAGGTCAAGGAATATTGCGGCGCCGCGACCTTCCTGCCGATGGCGAAGGACGCCGACGTCAGCTTGTTCATTTGAGTGCGCCGCCCGTCGCAGGCGTGACGTCCGGCATCGGAACAAACATCTTGTTGAAGAAGGGAGAAAACGTGAAAACCAAGTTGATTGCGGCACTCATTGCGGCCACGCCGCTCGCGGCCGGGGCCACCGACGGCTATTTCGCCAACGGCTACGGGATGAAGGCGAACGGCATGGGCGGCGCCGCGGTCGCCGTCGCACAGGAGCCGTTCGGCGGCGCGATCAATCCGGGCGCGATGTCGTTCCTCGGCAACGAGTGGCAGCTCGGTGTCGCCTGGTTCAGCCCGCACCGCAGTGCCGAGCGCACCGGCTCCGGCATGGGGAACATGGACGCGTCGGTGGACAGCGGCAGCGAGAACTTCTTCATCCCCGAGTTCGGCGTCAACTGGAAGTACCGCCCCGACCTCGCGTTCGGCCTCACCGTCTACGGCAACGGCGGGATGAACACGAACTATTCGGGCGGGCAGATCTCGAACGCGAGCGCGTGCACGAGCTTCTGGCAGAACCATCCGGTGGGCCCGTACAACCTGCTCTGCGGCCAGGGCAACCTCGGCGTCGACCTGATCGCAATTGATGATCGCGCCGTACGTCTCGTGGCAGTTCGTCAAGGGCCATTCGGTCGGCATCACGCCGGTCATCGCCTACCAGCGGTTCAAGGCCGAGGGCCTTCAGCTGTTCGACAATCCGGTGTTCTCGACGAGCCCCGGCAACGTCACCAACAACGGCTACGACGATTCGTGGGGTGTCGGCGCTCGGATCGGCTACATGGGGCAGTTCACCGAGCAGTTCGCGGTGGGCGCCGCCTGGCAGAGCAAGATCAGCATGGGCGACTTCGGCAAGTATGCGGGCCTGTTCGCGCAGCAGGGTGCGGTTCGACATCCCGTCGAACTTCACCGTCGGCTTCGCGTTCCGGCCGACGTCGCAGTGGCTGTTCGCGCTCGACTTCGAGCGCATCTACTACGACGACGCGCCGTCGGTCAACAACCCGATCGCCAACATGTACGCCTGCGTCCCGCCGGCGTTCGGCGGCCAGGGCGCGCGCGACCAGTGCCTCGGCGGCGACAGCGGTGCGGGCTTCGGCTGGCAGAACGTCGACGTCTGGAAGATCGGTGTGCAGTGGGCGATGAACGACCAGTGGACGTTCCGCGCGGGCTACAACCACACCGACAACCCGATCACGCCGCCGAACGTGACTTTCAACATCATCGCTCCCGGCGTCGTTCAAGATCAGTATTCGGTCGGCGCGACCTGGCGGCTCGACAAGGTGTCGGAGATCACCGGCGCGTTCATGTACGCGGCGAACAACTCGGTGACCGGCCCGAGCCTCTTCGCGCCGTTCGATCCCGCGCTGCCGTCGACGACGCGAGACGATCGAGATGAAGGAATACCTGGTCGGCGATCGCCTACAACCGCAAGTTCTGATCCGGTCGTCGGGCCCTATGGGTCCGCCAATCCGTTCCGCGCCCGCCGCAGCCACGGCGGGCGTTTTCTTTCCGCTTCAGAATCGCGCGTCGGCCGCGACCGAAAGCGCCTCGACCGCACGCTCGCAGTCGTCCGCGCCGCGGCACGCGGCGAGAACGTGCGCGCATACGCCCCGCCAGTGTTCGGCGCCGGCGGCGGTCACCGCTTCGAGCGCGCGTCCGCGGTCACCGTCCCGCCACTCGGCATAGGCCGCACAAGCACGGGGAAAGAGCTCGCGGCGCATGCCGTCGAGGCTCGCGAACCAGAAATGGACCGCCGCCGCGCCGCCGCGATCCAGCAGCGCGGGCAGCGTGACCAGGCAATCGGCAAGGTGGTCGCGCGCCGCGCGCATGAAGACCTCGGCGCGCCGGCGCTCGAATCCGTGCAGGGCCCGCTCCCACTCCGGCCCGAGCAGGCGGCCGGCTTCGCGCTCGCCCAGTTCGTGCAGGATCAGCGTCTCCGCCTCGGCGGCAACCATCCGCTCGAGCGCCGCGGCGGGCTCCGACGCGAATCCGTGCGCGTCGAGCGCCGCCTTGAGCGCATCGTCCGGGCGCTTCAGCGTCCACGTCTCGGCCTTCTCCCACAGCACGCGCGCCAGCGACTCGAGGCGCAGGAAGACCGTCTCGCCGCGCATCGCCGCCGGCGCCGCCGACAGGTCGCGCGCGTGCTCGCGCCCGGCGACGAGAACGCGCAGGCCATCGCGCCATTCCTCGCGCAGCAGCGAGCCGACGAAGAACTGCGGCTTGCCGAAGCGCCCGATGCCGGCGCCGTAGACGAACCCCGCCGGCAACAATGCGCGATTGACCGTCGCGACGTCCCAGGGATCGATGACCTCGCCGGCAAGCGGGAGGCGCCGATAGCGATCCTCCTCGAGCGACGCCCACCGCGCTTCCCTGCGCGCGAGCCACGCGCCGACCTCGGCCCGAGGCAGCGTTTCGGTCTGCGCGACGCCCTTCTCCCAGCGGTACAGCTCGCGCATTTCCAGCAGGTAGGTGCACAGCGTCATTTCGCGCGCGTGGCGAGCGTCGCTGACGTCGCAGTTTGCCTGCACCGCGGCGACGAGGTCGGCGAAGGGCAGGTTCAGGATCCCGGTATTCATCCCGGCCCCCGGTAGCGTCGCCGCCCCTGCCACTTCGCCACCGCGGCGACGATGTCCGGCCAAGGGAGCCCGGCGGCGCTGCGGTCGCGCGCCAGCGCAACCTCGACCAGGGGGCGGACATCGGTCGGGGCGGCACCCACGCTGACCGCGAGACCCGCCAGGCCACCGCACTGGAGCTTCATGGCCGCGGCATGCGGCAGCGGCACATCCGTCCGCAGCCGGAGCGCGAACGCCGCGCGCTCGCGCAGCAGCGTCGCGAGCGCCGTGCAATTCGCGTGCGCCGCCGACGAGGTGCAGCCGATCGTCTCGCGCTCCGCGAGCGCATGGCGAACCGCGGCGGCGCAGTCGGCACAGCCGGCGGCGATCGCCTTCGCAAACACGCACGGCGATGGCACCGCCGCACCGCGCGCCGTCCGGTACGCCCCTTCGTCCATGCCGCGTGCGTTCGCGCGCGCCGCCGCGGCGGCTACTCGTCGCCGACGAGGCCCGGCTGGGGCGCGCGAACCTGCGACAGCAGGTCCTCGGCCTCGAGCTCGGTCGCGGCGAAGATCACCTTGATCGCGCAATCGCCCGGCAGGTCGGGGCTCGCGCGCAGCGTCTTCGCACGTGCCGACGCGGCGCCGAACGACGGCGCCTCCTCGATCTTCTCCAGACGCCGGATCGGGAACGTGAATACCCGGTATAGGTAGTACGGCAAGCTCGCTCTCCTGTGATGCGGTTCGTTGAGGCTAGTCGACGTAGCGCTTGCGCGCACTGCGGCGACCGGGCCGGCTCTTCTGGATCACGACACCGCGCACCGCGGAAAGATCCGCAATCGCGGCGGTCGGGTACGCCGGATTCAGCGCCCGCAGTTGCCAGCGGTCGTCGACCCGTGCCAGCTGCCGCAGCGTCCATTCGCCACCGACCTCACCGACGACGAAGGAACCGTCGCCGGCGACCCCCTCGGGCTCGACGACGATGATTTCGCCCTCCATGAACTCCGGCGCCATGCTGTCGCCCAGCACCATCAGCACGAACGGTTCCGCGCCGCTGCAGTCCTCCGCGGCCTCGGCCGGCGCCGGTGCGATCGGGATGATCCTGCGCTCGGCCATTGCCGCTATGCGACGGTCGCGCGCAGCCGGGCCGGCGGCACACCCGCCGCCGTGAGCGCCGCACCCGCGGCCTCGACGAACGCGGCCGGCCCGGCGACGTAGACGTCGTGGCGCGGCAGCGGCAGCGCCGCCGCCATCGCGGCGACCAGCGCCTGCGCCCCGGTCACGGGATCGGCGGCGACGTGCGGCGCATAGCGGAAGCCGTCGAAGGCCCCCGCCCATGCCCGGCACTGGTTGGCGAGGTAATGGCCGTCGGGTCGGGTCGCCAGCCAGTCGAGCGACATCGACTCCGCTGCATCGACCGCCATCGCGTGCTCGATCAGGCTCTTCAATGGACCGAACCCCGTGTCGCAGGCGACGAAGGCGAGCGGCCGATCGCCCTCCTCCAGCACGAAATCCCCGGCGGGTCCCCACAGCGTCAGCGCGTCGCCCGGACGGAAGGTCCCGGCAAAGAGCATCTCCGACAGCGCATTGCCCGGATCGCGCGCGACGTGGAAGTGGAGGTTGCGGTCGTCGCACGGACAGCTCGCGATCGCCCAGGTCGCCTGCGCGTCCGCTCCCTTGGCGCTCCCGTACAGCGTCACGCTCTGCCCGGCGAGGAAGCGCAGGCGGCGCGTCCGCGGTGTCTGCAGGTGCACGAGCAGCGTGTCGGGCGCGAGCGGCTGGACCGCGCGTACGCGCACCTCGATTTCCTGCTCCGGAATCTCGCCGGGTCCGTGGGCCTCCAGCGTCTCGATGACGATTTCGCCCGAGCCGGCGGAATGCGCACACAGCAGCGTGTGACCCTGGAGCCGCTCGGCCTCCGACAGCGGGTAGTCGAACGGCATCGCCTTGACGACTTCGCCCGAGATCACGCGCGCCTTGCACAACCCGCAGGTGCCGTTGCCGCAGCCGTAATTGAGCTTGAGGCCGGCCTTCAGGCCCGCCTGCAGCAGCGTGTCGCGCCCTTCGACGAAGAACACGTGTCCGCTGGGCCGCACGGTGACCTGCGCCGAGACGATCTTGAGCACGTCGTCCATGATCGTCAGCGCATCGGCGGATTCGGTGGCGAGGACGCGGGCAAGGCCGGCATCGAGTTCAGCCGCGAGCTCGGCCAGCGCGGGCGCCGGCGACGACCCCGCCAGGGCGTCGATCCGCTCGCGCAGCCGGACGACGAGCTCGTGGTAGCGCGACAGGTGACGGCGCGTGTCGGCGAGCTCGCGGCTCTGCGCGAACAACCGCTGCGCCAGCACGTCCTGCGGCGGCAGCACGCGCTCCTGCACGCGACGTCCGAACGCCTCGTCCTTGAGCTTCGCCACGCGCTCGAAGGCGCCCGAATTCTCGGGGCTCCACTGCGGGTACAGTGCGGCGATCCCCTCCGTCGAGACCATGCCCTCGTTCGCCGGCAGGCGTCCTTCGCGGACATGCCGCTGCAGCACGCCGCGCGGAACGCCGATCAGGCGTGCCGCGCGGGAAAGCGTGAGCCACTGCGTCATCCGTCCTCCGCCGCTCCGGCGCACTCATCGGCACATCTTGCGCGTGCGAACCGGCGCCGGCAATCGCCGCCGGAACGCGGTCTCGACGGAACCCTGCGCCGTGATCACGGCGTCCCGCGTCAGGGCTTCTTCGCAACGGTTTCCAGCGCCTGCATCGTGGTGTCCGGATGGCGCATGATCGTCATGAACTGACCCATGCCGAGCTCGGGCCAGCCCAGTGCCGTCCGGTAGCGCCCGTAGAGGCCGTGCGCCTTGCGATCGACGATCCAGATCTCCCACGGCAACGCGGCGATGTTGTCGGCGCCGATCTTGTTCACCCACCAGCCCTCGCCGTAGTCCGGGTTGTTCAAGGCGACACCGAACACGGCGAGCTTGCGCTCCGGCACCACGATCTCGTAGACCTTCGCGGTGTCGCCGGCGCCCTTGGCCAGGTTCGCGCGCACCGTCTGCACCGCCTCGTCGAAACTCGCGTACTCGGCGAGGTCGCTGCGGTCGCCGAATCGCTCCATGCCGACCATGAAGCGGTATCCGGCCAGCTCCTCGGCCTTGACGTCGCCACCGACCGGGCTGCCGCCGCCGAGCGCACCCGCCAGCTTTCCGGCCACCTGCTTGACCGCCGGCTCCGCGCGCGCGTAGTCGCCGCGCAGGTAGGCACGGGCCCAGTATTCGGGGTTGGCGTAGGTCACCGTCCCGTCGGCGCGCACGCCGACGCGCAGCGCGGATGCCGCGATCGCGTTGCCGCCGATGGCGTCCACGGCCTCCTGCAGGGCCGCGTCGCCGGCAACGACCACGCCGTACTTCGGCAGTCCGGTCGGCGTGTGCCGGCCGAGCACGCGGAATCCGGCGCCGGTCAACTTCTTCTCGACATCCGCCATCGCGGTATTGAGATCGCTCCCCGCGACCTTGTCGCCGGCGATGTACGGACTCAACGCCTGCACGGCCAGCGACCACGTCCCCAGCAGCATCACCAACAGCCATCGCTTCATGTGTCTCCCCTTAAAGAAGTCGTCGCCGCCGCGCGTCAATCGCCGGTATCGATGCGGTCGTGGTAGCGCGCGCGGAGGATGAGCCGCGGCCGGGCCGGATCGTCGGTGAACCCCGAGCGGTCGTGCAGCACGTTGTTGCACAGGATGCCCATCCCCGGTTCGAGCGTGAGCCGCAGAATCCACGGCGAGGGCCCGGCGAGCAGGCGCTCGAGTTCCGCCGCTGCCGCACGCACCATCGGGTCGGCATTCCACTCGATGCTCCGCGTGCGCGCGGTGTAGCGCATGTGCAGCGCGCCGCTCGTCGAATCGACCGAGAACACCGGACCGCTCTGCGCCGGCCGCGCGACTCCGTCGTCGTCGCTGCGCGCCGGGATCGTCATCGCGTCGGGCCGCATCAGCGCGCGCACGAGCGCCGGATCCACGTCGCGCAGGTGCAGATAGGCAAGCTCGTGATCGAGCAGCGCATTCTCGCCGCCGGAAGCCGCCTTCTCGACACAGTGCAGCACCATCGCACGGATGCGCCGTTCGGGCGGATTGTAGTAGCCGTCGGTGTGCCAGCGGATGGGCCGGTTCGTGTAGGGGATGAAATCCGCGCGACCGCCCTCGCCGGAGACCGTCACGCGGCTGATGCCGTCGTCGTCGGCGAGCCAGTTGCGGTCCAGTTGCGACAGGCCGAATTGCGCGCCCAAGAGACGCGGGATGTCCTTGTCGGCACCGCGGACCGGGCTCGCGTAGACCACCATGTTCGTGTCACGGCAGCGCGCGGCGAGCGCGGCGCGTTCCGTGACCGTCAGCGCGCGCGGATCGCCGACCTCGACGACAACGTCCGCGAGCCCGGCGGGCAGCGCGTCGAGCTTGCGGGCGCGCCACTCGCGATAGGCGCGCGCGTCGCCCTGCCGGAACGGCGACGGCGTCACGGCCGGTGAGGGCGTCGTCGTCAGCGCAGCCATTGCCTCACTCCCCCCGCGTGCCCTGCCGCGCGCCGTGCGCGCCGCGGCGCCGGGTCGAGCAGGCCGGCCATCGCCTTCTGCAGCATCTCGACCGCCTCGGGCGCTTCCGCCTCGATCACCTGCGACACGGCCCACGACTGATCGTGCGCGGCCATCGTACCGGCAACGCAATGGCCGAAGCAGCGCAGGAAACCGTAATCCGGCCCCTCGTCGCTCCAGTGGAATTCCGCATAGTCGACCGCGCGTTCGTTGACGAGGTCGATGAACCGCCGCTTGCAGCTCTGCGCGCTGTCGGCGCCGAGGAGATCCGCTTCGTTGTCGGCCAGGAATTCACCGACCTTGTTCGCCACGGCGGTGGTGAATTCCACCCGCCAGGCCTCGTCGCCGCGCCGATGCGCGATCCGGTCCGCGCAAAGCGTCAGGAACGCGAGAAACTCGGCGAGGAAGGCGAAGTACGACGCTCCCGGCGGCAGCTCGTAACCCGCGTTGCGCATGTTCTTCAGCGCATTCTGCGCGACGCGAAAGACGATGAACGCGGCCGCGCTCGCGATGTCGGCGACGCTCTTCGCCGCGCCGTCCCTGAACCAGTGGCTCTTGATCCGTATTGCCATTGGGGTCAGAGGCGATTGGCTGCAGCAACCAAGGGGCGATGAGGTCGGGGCGACCCGCTGGAAATCGTCTCGGTCCCCATTTACGGCTTGCCGATGTAGAACTCGTACTCGCCGGCTCCGATTTCCTCGGTGCCGAGGAGCTTCAGCCCCGTGATCTTCACCCAGTCGGCCACGTCGGCGGACACGCCGGGACAGTTGCTGACGAGCTTGAGCGTCTCGCCGGAACGCATGCCGTTCAACAGTTTCTTCGCCTCGACGATCGGTCCCGGACACACGGTGCCGCGCAGGTCCAGCACGGCATTGGCCGCGGGCAGGCGCGATCGTCCGCGCTGGATGTAGTACGCGTGGCCGCCGTCCGGCCGCCGTTCGGTGCGCGCGATGTGATTGTCCGTGTGCTTCGCCCATGCGAAGAGGTCGTCCTGCGTTCCCGGGCAATCGGAGAGCAGCACCATGACCTCGCCGGGCTTGAGATCGTCGACCAGCCTCTTCGCGCCCAGAAGCGGCGCCGGACAGCTCGTGCCACGCATGTCCAGCGTCACGTTCGGCGCGAGGTCGTGGGGGGAACCGGTTTTCGCGTTCATGTCGTCTCCCGCTTCGCGGCAAGTGGGCTCAGTAACCGCCCTTGCCGTAGGGCTGCGGCAACCCGGCGAGCTTCGCACCCTGCTTCGCGGGGCCCATCGGAAACAGATCGTAGAGGTACTTGCTGTCCGCTTCCGGTCGAATGGCCTGGAAGCCCTTCAGCATGGCGCGAAAGTTGGGGGAATGTCCATTCGCCTGGAATTCGTCGCGCATGAACCGGATGACCTCCCAGTGCGCGTCGGTGAGCGCGATGCCGTCTGCCGCCGCAATCGCCTCCGCCACCTCGTCACGAAGATCGGCCTCCAGCAGGTAGCCATCCGCATCGCATTCGAGTTCCTGACCGCCCACGCTATAGCCCATCGACCGCCTCCCTTGGCAACAATTGTCCGTCCCCCGGCGCGCTGCGCTATGCGGCTGTCGCAATCGCCTTGTGCGGAACGAAGATCCCGCAGCCCAGCTTGCGGCCGCTGCCGAGCCCCGAACCCTGCGCGCGCAGCGAATCGCGGGGCCCAAGACCGTGCAGCGCAAGGCCGAATCCCAGCACCTCGCGGCCGCCTGCGACAAACTGCCGCGCCCGTCCCGAGATGAACTCGCCGCCCATGCCCGTCTCGACGCGCCAGCGCACGACATCGTCGTGGAACGCGCGCTCGTCGCGGGCACCGGTCACCACCCGGTGCGCGTACAGCGTGGCGCTGGGCACCAGCGAACGTGCCGAGCCCGGGCCCACCACCAGACGGTCTGCGGCGACTTCGAGCGTGCGGCCCGCGAGTGCAAGGCCGTCGGCGGTCCGGTGCGCGGGGATGCGCAGCACGAGCTTCGCCCGCCGTGCCAGCAGCACCAGACCGTGCGTGGTCGGCGCCGTGCGCAGCGGAAGGATGCCGGCCAGCGCCTCGCTCGCGAACCAGGGAAGGGTCCTGCCCACCGCGTCCGCCAGCGCGTCGGCGTGGTCGGCCGGCAGGCTCGCACCCTCGAGCGCGAACACCAGTTCGATCACCGGCGCCGATTCATCCGGCACGAGCACGCTTTTCACTCCCTGTTCACCGCGGGTTTTCCCGGCCGCGCGTCGACCGTCGCGACGGCCCGAACATTCACGCGCCGGGATCCGCCGCGCCGCCGGGCTGCGTTTCGCTCCAGCGCAGCATCGCCTCGCCCCAGCGCCGCGCCGTCGCGGGATCGATGTCGAAGATCGTGAACCGCGTCCGTTCGCGGATCCGTATCCGGAGCAATCCCATCCCGCCGCCGTCGTGCACGAGATGCTGCAGCTCGATCTCCTGGCCACCCAGCGGCACGGTAAACCGGTCGACGCCTGAAAGGGTGGGCATGCGCAATCCGTTCGCTCGAAGCCGGCGACGCCACGCTCCGTCGGGCCGCAAGCGACGCGCCGGCCACAGGCCGGCAACGCGCCGAAATCGGGGGCGCCGGAGGGACGTTCCGAGGGCCCTATTGAGCGAGTTTCCATACGCGCGCGTCCATAGCCAAAGCGAGCTATGGGCCCCTACCCCATCTGGGTAGTTTCCACACCACGCTATAGGGCTTATTCAGAGTAGCCGGGCAGAGTGATGGCGGGCGGATGGCTGCGCGCCGTAGCATTGCCCACTTGTTTCGGCCGGCGAACCGCAGCGGCGGACACGCGAAGCGCAAACGGCACTTCACGCGAGGAGGCGACGTCATGGCGAAGGACATGTACAAAACACCGATGCTCGATGCGTTGGAAAGCGGCCCCTGGCCGAGCTTCGTCACCGGATTGAAGCGGCTGGCGAAGGACAAGGATTACGTCGTCGATCTGCTCGGCCAACTCGAGCATTCGTACGAGACGCGCAAGGGCTACTGGAAGGGCGGCACCGTCGGCGTCTTCGGCTACGGCGGCGGCGTCATTCCCCGCTTCACCGAGGCGAAGGACGAAGCCGGCAAGCCGATGTTCCCTGCCGCAGCCGAGTTCCATACGCTGCGCGTGATGCCGCCGGCGGGCATGCACTACAACACGGACGTGCTGCGCAAGATGGCCGACATCTGGGAAACGCACGGCTCGGGCCTGATAGCCTTCCACGGCCAGTCGGGCGACATCATGTTCCAGGGCGCGACCAGCGAAAACGTCCAGCCAGCGTTCGATGCGATCAACGAACTCGGCTTCGACTTGGGCGGCGCGGGGCCCGCGGTGCGCACGTCGATGTCCTGCGTCGGCGCCGCCCGCTGCGAGCAGTCGTGCTATGACGAGGGGCGCGCCCACCGCGCGGTGATCAACAGCTTCCTCGACGACATTCACCGGCCTTCGCTGCCCTACAAGTTCAAGTTCAAGTTCTCGGGCTGCCCGAACGACTGCATGAACTCGATCCAGCGCGCCGACATGGCGATCATCGGCACCTGGCGCGACAATATCCGCACCGACGAGGCGATGGCGAAGACGTGGTTCGCGAAGCACGGGATGAACGAACTGGTCAACGACGTCGTCGCCCGCTGTCCGACGAAGGCGATCCAGCTCAAGGAAGTGAAGGACCTGAAGTCGTCGCCCTCGGTCTCCACGGTGGCCGTCAGCGACACGCACGGCCTCGCGATCGAGAACCGCGACTGCGTGCGCTGCATGCACTGCATCAACGTGATGACCGGCGCACTCGCCCCCGGCAAGGACAAGGGTGCGACGGTGCTGGTCGGCGGCAAGCGGACGCTGAAGATCGGCGACCTGATGGGCACGGTCGTCGTGCCGTTCATGAAAGTCGAGACCGATGAGGACCGCGAAAAGCTGGTCGAGCTCGGGCAGAAGATCATCGATTTCTTCGCCGAGAACGCGCTCGAGCACGAGCGCACCGGCGAGATGATCGAGCGCATCGGCATCGTCAATTTCCTCGAGGCGCTGGAAATCCCGATCGATGCGAACATGGTGGCCGCGCCGCGTACGAATCCCTACGTCCGGATGGACGGCTGGGACGAGGAAGTGGCGAAGATGAAGGCCGGCAAGAAAGTCGCCTGAGGAGAAAGACATGGCCCAACCCCAGATGCGCCGGGCGATCGAAAGCGGCGTTCCCGACAACCAGCAGTTCATGCACCCGCTGCTGAAGAAGAACTACGGCAACTGGAAGTACCACGACCGTCCGCGTCCGGGCGTTCTGCACCACGTCGCGCACGGCGGCGACGAGGTGTGGACCGTGCGCGCCGGCACGCAGCGGCAGATGGACGTGCACACGATCCGGCTGCTGTGCGACATCGCCGACCGGTACGCCGAAGGGCACGTCCGGTTCACGATCCGCTCGAACATCGAGTTCATGGTGTCGAGCTTCGCCAAGGTCGGCCCGCTGATCGCCGAGCTGGAGAAGAGCGGCTTCCCGGTCGGCGGCACCGGCAATTCGGTGTCGATGATCGCGCACACGCAGGGCTGGCTGCACTGCGACATCCCCGGCACCGACGCCTCCGGCGTGGTCAAGGCGCTGATGGACGAGCTCTACGACGAGTTCCGCCGCGAGGAGATGCCCAACCGCGTCCACCTGTCGACGTCGTGCTGCGAGATCAACTGCGGCGGCCAGGCGGACATCGCGATCATCGTCCAGCACACCAAGCCGCCGAAGATCAACCACGATCTCGTCGCCAACGTCTGCGAACGGCCCGCCGTCGTCGCGCGCTGCCCGGTGGCGGCGATCCGGCCGGCGCTGATCAACGGCAAGCCCTCGCTCGAGGTCGACGAGAAGAAGTGCATCTGCTGCGGCGCGTGCTACCCGCCGTGCCCCCCGATGCAGATCAACGACCCCGAGCACTCGAAGCTCGCGATCTGGGTCGGCGGCAAGAATTCCAACGCGCGCGCGAAACCGACGTTCATGAAGATGGTCGCCGCCGGATTGCCCAACAACCCGCCGCGCTGGCCGGAAGTGGCCGAGGTCGTCAAGCGGATCCTGCACGTCTACAAGACCGACGCGCGGCCTTGGGAACGGCTGTCCGACTGGGTCGAGCGCATCGGCTGGCCGCGCTTCTTCGAGAGGACCGACCTGCCGTTCACGAAGTACCTGATCGACGACTGGCGCGGCGCGCGCGTGAACCTCAACGCGTCGACGCACATCCGTTTCTGAAGTCCGGCGGACTGCAGCGATGAAATTCGGAATCCTGGTCAACGAGGGCCCGTACCAGCACCAGGCGAGCGATTCCGCCTACCTGTTCTGCAAGGCGGCGCTGGCCAAGGGGCACGAGATCCACCGGGTGTTCTTCTACCACGACGGCGTCAACAACTCGACGCGCCTGACCGAGCCGCCGCAGGACGACCGCAACATCGTCGCCCGCTGGTCGAAGCTCGCGCAGGAGCACGGCGTCGACCTCGTCGTCTGCGTCGCCGCGGCGCTGCGCCGCGGCATCAAGGACGAGAACCTGGCCCCGGGATTCCGCATCTCGGGCCTGGGCCAGCTGGTCGAATCGGGCATCCAGTCCGACCGTATGGTCGTGTTCGGCGACTGATGGCAAGTGAGGATCGCGTCATGTCGGAAGGCATCGCCAAGAAGTTCATGTTCGTCAACCGCAGCGCGCCCTACGGCACCGTGTACGCGCTGGAGTCGCTCGAGGTCGTGCTGATCTCGGCGGCGTTCGACCAGGACGTCTCGCTGGTGTTCGTCGAGGACGGCGTCTGGCAGCTGAAAAAGGGCCAGCAGACGAAGGGGATCGAGACCAAGAACTTCTCGCCGACCTACCGCGCGCTCGACGGTTACGACGTCGAGAAGCTCTACGTCGAGCGCGAATCGCTGGCGGCGCGCGGATTGACCGAGGACGATCTGATCGTCGACGTCACCGTGCTCGCAGGCACCGACCTCGGCAAGCTGATGGAGGAGCAGGACGTCGTCCTGTCCTTCTGACCGATCCCGACCGTCTCGCGCAACGCGGAGCACCGATGCTGCACATCATCAACAAGTCCCCTCTCGAACGGCCCGCGCTTGCCGCGTGCCTGCGCATCGCCGAGCCCGGCACCATCCTGCTCATCGAGGACGGCGTCTACGCCGCCGTGCGCGGGGCAGCGGGAGAAGCCCGGCTCGTCGAGGCGATGACGCGCCACAAGCTCTGCGTGCTCAAGCCTGACGCCGAGGCCCGCGCGATCGGCGACCGTCTGATCGACGGCGTCACCACCGTCGACTACGAAGGGTTCGTCGACCTCGTCGCCGAGAGCAAGAACTGCCAGTCCTGGCTCTGACCACCGTCCCAACCATCACCCCCGCTCACCCGAGGAGAAGTCCATGCCCACCATCGAAGTCAACGGCAAGCCGTACGAAACCGACGAGGAAGGCTATCTCGTCAACCTGGCCGAATGGAACGAGGATGTCGCGAATTTCATCGCCAAGGTCGAGAACGTCGAGATGTCGCCGAACCACTGGGAAGTCGTCAACTTCCTGCGCAAGTACTACGACGAGTACCAGATCGCCCCGGCCGTGCGCGTGCTGACCAAGGCGATCGGCAAGCAGCTCGGCCCCGAGAAGGGCAACAGCCAGTACCTGTACGAACTGTTCCCGTACGGCCCCGCCAAGCAGGCGTGCAAGATCGCCGGCCTGCCCAAGCCGACCGGCTGCGTCTGACCCCACGCGCCGAGGCGCGCGGGCAGCCCCGTCCGATTTGAACGCCCGCCCGCCGCAACGATCCGGCCGCCGCCGATGACCGCCTTCTTCGCCGTTCTCCTCTACGCCGCGACTGCGGTGCTCGTCGGCGGGCTGGCGGTCCGGATCCGGGACTACGCGCGTACACCGGCGCCGCTCAAGATCCCGACGACGCCGGCGCCGACCACCCGCGGCGGTGTGGTCTTGCGCATGCTGCGTGAGGTCGCGCTGTTCGAGAGCCTCTTCCGCAGCAACCTGTGGACCTGGGCCTGCGGCTGGCTCTTCCACGCCGGCCTGGCCCTCGTGCTGCTGCGCCACCTGCGCTATTTCGTCGAGCCGGTCTGGGGCTGGGTTGCGTTCGTGCAGCCGTTCGGCATCTACGCCGGGTTCGCGATGGCCGGGGGCTTAACGGGCCTCTGGGTGCGACGCATTTTCGTCCCGCGCGTGCGCTACATCTCCACGCCGTCCGATCACCTGATGATCGTCGCTGCTGCTGGCGATCGCGCTGTCGGGCCTGGCGATGAAATTCGTCGCGCACACCGACGTCGTCGCGGTCAAGGCGTTCGTGCTCGGCCTGATGTACTTCGACTGGCAGCCGCTGCCGGCGGACGGCCTGGTTTACGCCATCTGGGGCTCGTCGCGGTGCTGATGCTGATCTTCCCGTTCAGCAAGCTGCTGCACGCCCCCGGCGTGTTCTTCTCGCCGACGCGCAACCAGGTCGATGATCCGCGCGAGCGGCGCCACTTGGCACCCTGGGCCGCCCACCTCGACCCGAAGCCCTAGGATGAACCGACCCCCAGGCTCACTGCGTTCGCGCACCCCCGGCGGGGGCGTGTCAGTGCCCTTCGGGCGGCCGGGCGGGCAGACGAACGGCCCCTACGCTCACTGCGTTCGCTGCCCCCAAAGGGGGCGCTCAGTGCCCTTCGGGCGGCCGGGCGGGCACTGACGATGGCCGCCGACGTCAAAGCCCCGCCGCTGCGCGAATTCCCCGGCGCGCCGCAGCCGCTCGTTTCGGGCGCGATGGCCGCGTCGAAGCCGTACGTGGCCACCGACAAGATGCAGCAGGCGATCGGCTTTCCGGGCGAACTCACCGATGGCTGGCAGCAGCGCGCACTCGGGAAGATGGGCGAGCTCCTGGGCAACTACCGCTCGCTCAAGGTCTACCTCGACGCCTGCGTCCATTGCGGCGCCTGCGCCGACAAGTGCCACTACTTCATCGGCACCGGCGACCCGCTGAACATGCCGGTGGCCCGGCAGGACCTGATGCGCAGCGTCTACCGGCGTCATTTCACGCTGGCGGGCAAGCTCTTTCCGAAGCTCGTCGGGGCGCGCGACCTGACGAAGGACGTGCTCGACCAGTGGTACAGCTACTACAACCAGTGCTCCGAATGCCGCCGTTGCTCGGTGTTTTGTCCGTACGGGATCGACACCGCCGAGATCACGATGGCCGCCAAGGAGATCATGGACGCCGTCGGCCTCGGCCAGAAGTACTCGAACGAGATCATCGGCAAGGTGCACCGGATCGGCAACAACCTCGGCCTGCCCGGCCCGGCGCTCGCCGACACGCTCGAGGGCCTCGAGGAGGACGTCAAGGAAGAGACCGGCGCCGACGTGCGCTTCCCGCTCGACGAGAAGGGCGCCGAGGTGCTGCTGGTCACGCCGTCGGCCGACTTCTTCGCCGAGCCGCACGTCGACAGCCTGATCGGCTACGCGAAGGTCTTCCACGCCGCCGGCATCCGCTGGACGCTGTCGTCGCACGCCTCGGAGGCCGGCAACTTTGGTCTCTTCATCGGCAACTACGACCAGCTGCGGACGATCGCGCTGCGCATCCGCGAGGCGGCGCTCGACCTCGGCGTCAAGCGGATCGTCGTCGGCGAGTGCGGCCACGCGTGGCGCGTCGCGTACAGCATGTGGAACACGCTCGCCGGCATCGGCGCGGGCGGCGACGATCCGTTCGCGCGCCAGCTGCAGAGCCAGCTCGACGGTCGCTACAAGCAGCCGATGCACATCTGCGAGCTGACCTGGGACCTGATCCAGCGCGGCGCGCTGAAGCTCGACAAGGAAGCGAACGATCACCGCGTCGTGACGTTCCACGATTCGTGCAACGTCGCGCGCGCCTCGCGGATGGGCGACATGCCGGGCGGCCAGTTCGAGATCCCGCGCGCGATCATCCGCGCCGTCGCCAACCGGTACGTCGAGATGGCGCCGGGAACGACGCACGACGCGACCTTCTGCTGCGGCGGTGGCGGCGGACTGCTCACCGACGAGCTCCTCGATCTGCGCGTGAAGGGTGCGCTCCCCCGGATGGAGGCGCTACGTCAGGTTGCCGACGGTCAGGGGGTGAATTTCATGGCGACGATCTGCGCGATCTGCAAGGCGCAGTTCACGAAGGTGTTGCCGTACTACGGATTCAAGATGGGCATGGTCGGCGGCGTCCACCAGCTCGTCAGCACGGCGATCCGCCTCGACGCGTCGCACTGACGGCGCACGACGGGCACGCAGGTCCAACATTCGACGGAGACAAGCCGATGGCAACGAACCCGGGTCCGCAGGAGACAAAGCTCACCTTCCGCCGCTACCAGGACGGCGACGTAAAGTGGGACTCGTGGCGCGACCAGATCTTCCAGGCCAGCTGGACGCACAAGTGCCCGACCTACATCCAGTCCACGCCGCCATGCCAGGGCAGCTGCCCATCCGGCGAGGACATCCGCGGCTACCTCAACATCGTCCGCGGCATCGAGAAGCCGCCGGCAGGCACGACGTGGCAGGAATACGCGTGGCGCCGGCTGACCGAGGCGAACCCGTTTCCGTCGGTGATGGGCCGGGTCTGCCCGGCGCCGTGCGAGACGGGCTGCAACCGCAACGAGGTCGAGGATCACGTCGGCATCAACTCGGTCGAGCACTTCCTCGGCGAGTACGCGATCAAGAACAACCTGAAGTTCGCGGCGCCGCAAACGAAGACGGGCAAGAAGATCGCCGTGATCGGCGGCGGCCCGGCGGGATTGTCGTGCGCGTACCAGCTCGCGAAGATGGGCCACGCGGTCACCGTGTTCGACGAGCACGAGCACCTCGGCGGGATGATGCGCTACGGCATTCCGGGCTTCCGCACGCCGCGCGAGGTGCTCGACGCCGAGATCCAGCGCATCGTCGACCTGGGCGTCGAGACGCGGATGAAGTGCCGGATCGGCACCGACGTCACGATGGAGACGATCCGCAAGGAGTACGACGCCGTGTTCCTGGGCATGGGCGCGCAGTCGGGGCGGCCGCTGCCGGCGCCGGGCGGTGACGCGCCGAACGTCGTCACCGCGACGGCTTTCCTCAAGGCGTTCAACGATGGGCGGCTGCGCCACGTCGGCAAGCGCGTCGTCGTCATCGGCGGCGGCGACACGTCGATCGACGTCGCCACGGTCGCCCGTCGGCTCGGGCACATCGGGCACGCGAAGCCCACCGACTTCCCGGAGCTCGCGATCGCCGGCCACATGGCGCACGACGTCGCCGAGGTCTCGGTGAAGCACGGCGCGGAGGTCGTGCTGACGTCGGTGTTCGGCGTCGACAAGATGCAGGCGAACAAGCACGAGATCGAGCAGGCGCAGGCCGAGGGCATCACGATCCGTGGCGGGCTGGCGCCGGTGAGTGTGGTCAAGGACGCGGCCGGACGCGCCGTCGCGCTCAAGGTCGCCCGCTGCGAGGCGAAATTCGTCGGGCCGAAGCTCGAGATCAAGATGATCGAAGGCACCGAGGAGGACATCCCGGCCGATCTCGTCGTCTCGGCGATCGGTCAGGCGGTCGATTTCACCGGGCTCGAGGAGTTCGACAGCGGCAAGGGCACCGTCGTCGCCGACAAGAATTACCAGTTTCCCGGCAAGCCGGGCACGTTCGCCGGCGGTGACGTGCTGCGGCCGCACCTCCTCACGACGGCAATCGGCCACGGCGCGATCGCCGCCGAGGGCATCGACCGGTTCCTGCGCGGCGAGGACCAGGAGAAGCGGCCGAAGGTCGACGTCCACGCGTTCGACCTGATGCGCAAGATGGTCGAGGCGGGCCGCACGTTCACCGAGGTCCACGAGCCGATCCTCGGCACCGATAGCAGCACGGCCGGCATCCACAACTACGACAACCGCTCCGACCGCTACGTGATCCCGCACGAGGAGCTGTTCCTCGGCCACTTCGGCTTCACGCCGCGCGTCAAGCGCAAGGTGATCACGCTGACCAAGGAGAGCGCGCTCGGCAATTTCGAGGAACGGCTCGAGGCGCTGGCGGAGGCCGAGGCGATCGCCGAAGCCAAGCGCTGCATGAGCTGCGGCCAGTGCTTCGAGTGCGACAACTGCGTGGTCTACTGCCCGCAGATGGCGGTCGCGCGGGTGCCCAAGAAGGAGGCGACGACGGGACGCTACGTCTACACCGACTACGACAAGTGCATCGGCTGCCACATCTGCAAGGACGTGTGCCCGACCGGGTACATCCAGATGGGGCTCGGCGAGTAGCGCGATGGCCTACGGCGGGGTGACCGGCACCGGGGTGCGGCAGCGCATGGCGCTGCTCGCCCTGCTCGTCGCCTTCGCCGGGGCCGCGTTCGCCGACGCTGCGGACGGTGCCGGCGCCTCGCGCGTGCCCAAGCCCGGCGTCGCCGCCGCTGCCGGCGGAAAATGCGTCGAAGACACGGCGTTCATGCGGCGCAACCACATGACGCTCCTGCTGCACCAGCGCGACCGCACCGTTCACGAAGGCATCCGGACCACGCGCCACAGCCTCGCCAATTGCGTGACGTGCCACGCCGACCCGAAGACGGGCCGGGTGACCGGCAGCAAGGACGCGTTCTGCGAGGGCTGCCACAGCTATGCCGCCGTGAAGCTCGACTGCTTCGAATGCCACGCCGACCGCCCGGCCGCCGTGGCCGCGGTCAACACGGGGATGCCCGGGGCAAAGCCATGAGCGGCATCGATCGCGGCCGGCGGCAGATCCTCGCGTGGGGCGCAGCCATGGCCGGCGTGACGCTCGCCCCCGGCGTGACGCTGTTCGATCTGGCGCACGGCCGCCCGCCGTCCGAGCCGGCGTCGCCGAAAGTGCGCTGGGGCATGCTGGTCGACGTCAACCGCTGCGCGTCGGACTGCGACGCGTGTGTGGTCGCCTGCGACAAGGAGAATGGCCTTTCCGGGGCGAAGTCCGCGACGTCCGCGCAGTGGATCCGCAAGGTCGAGTTGAAGGACATGCGCGGCCAGACGAAGTCGCTGCCGATGATGTGCCAGCACTGCGCCGAGCCACCCTGTGTGGACGTCTGCCCGACCGGAGCGTCGTTCAAGCGCGCCGACGGCATCGTGCTCGTCGACCGCCACACCTGCATCGGCTGCCGTTACTGCATGATGGCCTGCCCGTACAAGGCGCGCTCGTTCGTGCACGAGCCCGTGACCGATCAGCGCCCCGAAGTGCCGCGCGGCAAGGGCTGCGTGGAGTCGTGCACGCTGTGCGTCCACCGGATCGACCGCGACCAGATTCCCGCCTGCGTGGAAGCCTGTGCCGCGACCGGCCACAAGGCGCTCCTGTTCGGCAATCTCAACGACCCGACGAGCGAGATCGCGCAACGCGTCGCGTCGTACCGCACGACGGCGGTCCGGGCCGACCTCCGGCTCGACCCGGGCGTGCGCTACCAGGGCTTGTGACGCCATGAGCCGCGACGCTTCCATCCTTCCCGCCCCCCGCTGGTTCTGGGCCCTCGCCGCCGCCGGTGCGCTCGTGGCGCTCGCCGGGTTCGGCGCCGCACACTACATGGAGGAGCACGGGCACATCGTCACCGGCATGAACAACCAGATCGTCTGGGGCATGCCGCACGTGTTCGCGATCTTCATGATCGTCGCCGCCTCCGGCGTGCTCAACGTCGCGTCGATCGGCTCCGTGTTCGGGCAGGCCGCGTACAAGCCGCGCGCCCCGCTCTCGGGTCTGCTGTGCATCGCGCTCCTCGCCGGCGGCCTGTTCGTGCTGATGCTCGACCTCGGCCGTCCGGAGCGGATCGTCGTGGCCGCGACGCACTACAACGTCACGTCGGTGTTCGCGTGGAACGTGTTCCTGTACTCGGGGATGTTCGCGATCGTCGCCGTCTACCTGTGGACGCTGATGGAGCGCCGGATGAACGCATGGTCGAAGCCGGCCGGATTCGCCGCTTTCGCCTGGCGGATCATCCTCACGACGGGCACGGGCTCGATCTTCGCCTTCCTCGTCGCCCGGCAGGCCTACGGCACGGCGCTGCTGATCCCGCTGTTCATCGTGATGTCGTTCGCGTGGGGCCTGGCCGCGTTCCTGATCGTGCAGGCGACGCTGTATGCGTGGAACCGCCTCACGCTGCCGCCCGACATCCAGCGCCGGATGGGGAACCTGCTCGGGCTGTTCGTCGTCAGCGTGCTCTTCCTCGTCGGCACCCTGCACATGGTCAACGCCTATTTCGCGAAGAATCTCGCGTTCGAGCGCTTCCTCCTCGTCGACGGCGGCGTCTACCCGACGCTGTTCTGGGGCGGCTACGTCGTCGCGGGCAGCCTCGTGCCGCTCCTCCTCGTCTGGCACCCGCGGATCAAGGGCCCGCGCAGCCTCCTCGCCGCCTCGCTCTTCGTCGCGGCGGGCGCCTTCGCGCTGCTCTACGTGTTCATCATCGGCGGCCAGGCCTATCCGCTCGACATCTTCCCGGGCTATGCGGCGCGCAGCACCTTCGGCGACGGGCAGGTCCAGGCCTATGCCCCGAGCGTGCCGGAACTCCTCCTCGGCGTCGGCGGCCTGGCGGTGGCCTTCCTGATCACCGTCGTCGGCGTGCGCGTGTTGCGCTTCCTGCCGCAGGACGACCTGCGTGCGGCGCCGGCCGCCGCCGGAGCCCAATGATGGCGCGCACGATGCGCCGGTTCCTGGTGTCCGCGACGCACAAGTCGTCCGGCAAGACGACGGTCAGCGTCGGCCTCGTCGCCGCGCTCGCCGCGCGCGGGCTCGCCGTCCAGCCGTTCAAGAAGGGTCCCGATTTCATCGATCCGATGTGGCTCACCGCGGCGAGCGGACGGCGCTGTCGCAATCTCGACCCGTACCTGTCCGACCGAGGCCGAGCTTCGCGCCGACTTCCGCCGTCACGCGGCCGGCGCCGACGTGGCGCTGGTCGAGGGCAACAAGGGACTCTACGACGGCCTGGCGCTGGATGGCAGCAACAGCAACGCGGCGGTCGCCAAGATGCTCGGGCTGCCGGTCGTGCTCGTCGTCGACGCGCGCGGGATGACGCGCGGCATCGCGCCGCTGATCCTCGGCTACCAGGCGTTCGACCGCGGCATCCGCTTCGCGGGCGTGATCCTGAACAATCTCGGCGGCAGCCGGCACGAGGCGAAACTGCGGATGGTCGTCGAGCATTACACCGACGTGCCGGTCCTGGGCGCGATCCAGCACGACCCGGCGCTGTCGATCGTCGAGCGCCACCTCGGTCTCATGCCAAGCAACGAGTCCGACGACGCTCCGCGCCGGATCGCCGCGCTCGGTGCGGCCGTCGCCCGTCAGGTCGACCTCGACCTGCTGTTGCGCGCCGTCTCCGCAGCACCGCCGCTTCCCCGCGCGTCCGGTTCCTTCGCCGCACCGAGGACCGCCGCCGACGCCGACATCCGTATCGGCATCGCGCATGACCGCGCGTTCGGCTTCTACTACCACGACGACTTCGACGCGCTCGTTGCCGCCGGCGCTACGCTCGTCCGCTTCGACACGCTGACCGACACGCACCTGCCGAACGTCGACGCGCTGTTCATCGGCGGCGGTTTCCCCGAGTTGTACGCGCGCGAACTGGAGGCCAACAGCGCCCTGCGCGGCCGCATCCGCGCCGCCATCGACGCCGGGCTCCCGGTGTACGCGGAGTGCGGCGGTCTCATGTACCTGGCGCGCACACTGACCCACGACGGGAGCACGCACCGCATGGTCGGCGCGATCCCCGGCGACGTCGTGATGCACGAGCGGCCGGTCGGGCGCGGCTACGTGCATCTCGAGGAGACCGCCGAATTCCCCTGGCCCGTGGAGCCGCCCGGCGGCGTCGCCGTGCGCGCCCACGAATTCCACCACGCGGCGCTCGTCAATCTCCCCGCCGACACCCGCTATGCCTACACGGTCCGGCGCGGGCACGGCATCGACGGCGAGCGTGACGGCGTGGTCGTCGGCAACGTGCTCGCCTCGTTCGCGCACCTGCGTTCGACGCGCGACCGCAACTGGGCGGCGCGGTTCGTCGAGTTCATACGGCAGAGCGACTATCGGCGTCGGCGCGAGGGCAACATCGTGTATCTGCCGCAACCGCGCGGCCGCGAAATCCCGGTTGCCGCCGGTTCGCCATCGAGGATCCGGCGATGAATCTCGCCTCCCCGATCCTGACGCGCTGGCTCGACGTCGGCGGAACGCCGATCGCCACCGACAGCGAGGGCTACCTCATCGACCGCGCGCAGTGGAGTCCCGCCTTTGCCGTCGCGCTGGCGCGAGAGGAGGGGCTCGCACTCACGCCGGAGCATTGGCAGGTCATCCACTATCTGCGCGACTACGAGTTCGAGCACGGCGTGCAGCCGCAGGTGCGCGTGATGATCAAGCACTTCACCGCGCTGTGGGGACCGGAGCGCGGATCGAATCATCATTTGCACGACATGTTCCCGCGCGGCGGACCGCAGAAGCAGGGCAACCGCCTGGCCGGACTGCTGCGAACCAAGGGCGAACATTGAAATGATCACCGTCACTCCCGGTGCCGCGCAGCAGATTCGCGTCGCGGCCAGCCAGTCCGGCGCGGACGAGATGGGCCTGCGCATCGCCGCCCGCCGCGACCCGGCGGGCGCCATTCACTACGCGATGGGCTTCGACGAAGCCCGCGACGGGGACGTCGTCGTTCCCTCCGAAGGTGTCGCCCTCGTCGTCGCCGAGGAACACCGCGCGCTGCTCGAAGGAATGACGCTCGACTACGTCGAGTACGAGACCGGGGATTTCCGATTCATCTTCATCAATCCCAACGAGACACCGGCACAATCGTCCGCGGCGCCGGGCGCGCGCGGTGGCTGCGGCAGCGGCGGGTGCGGCTGCGCCGGCGGATCGGGATCGGGATCGGGATCGGGATCGGCGGATCGGGATCGGGATCGGGATCGGGGTCAGAGCCGTAATACTGCACACGATGTACGCTGCTCCGACAACGGCGGCCGTATTACGGATCTGACCCCATGAAGCGCAAGGACCTGCCGACCGCCGCGGATTTCGCGCGCGCCACGCTTGCGGCCACGCCGCCGCGCCGCGGCAGCCGCGGCGAGGTCTATCTGGTCGGCGCCGGCCCCGGGGATCCGGAGTTGCTCACGCTGCGCGCGCTGAAGCTGATGCAGCGCGCCGACGTCGCCCTCTATGACAACCTGATTTCCAAAGCGGTGCTCGACCTGCTGCCGAAGTCGGCCGAGCGCGTGTACGTCGGCAAGCAGCGTGCGAACCACACGATGCGGCAGGAGGAGATCAACGAACTGCTCGTGCGCCTCGCGCGGCAGGGCAAGCGGGTGCTGCGCCTCAAGGGCGGCGACCCGTTCATCTTCGGCCGAGGCGGGGAAGAGATCGACACCTTGTCGGCAGAGCGGATTCCGTTCGAGGTCGTTCCGGGCATCACCGCCGCGCTGGGGGTTGCGGCCTACGCCGGCATCCCGCTGACCCACCGCGACTACGCGCAGTCGTGCCTGTTCGTGACCGGGCACACGAAGGACGGCGGCATGGATCTCGACTGGACGGCGCTCGCGCGGCCGCGGCAGACGATCGTCGTCTACATGGGGCTCACGGCGCTGCCGGAACTGTGCGCCAATCTGGTCGAGCACGGCCTCAAGCGCACGACGCCCGTCGCCGTGGTCCAGCACGGAACCGCACGCACGCAGCGTGTCGTCACCGGGACGCTGGCATCCCTGCCCGGCCGCGCGGCGCGCGCGAAGCTGCACGGCCCGACGCTCATCATCGTCGGCGACGTGGTCCGTTTGCGCGACCGGCTGAACTGGTTCGCGCCCGAAGGCTAAATGCTAGCCCGAGGCCTGGTGACCGGTGTCGGAGGCGGTCGCCACGCGGTGCTCGACCGCGAACACCGCCGCCTCGACGCGCGAGGTGAGCCCGAGTTTCGACAGGATGTGGCGCACGTGCAGCTTGACGGTGTCGTGGCTGATCGACAGCGACTGGGCGATCGCCTTGTTGCTCTTGCCCCTCGACAGGTACTGCAGGATCTCGCGCTCGCGCTCGGTCAGCTGCTTCATGTAGCTTTCGCGCGATTTCTTCGGCTCGCCGGGCAACAGCATGTCGACGAGCTTGACCGCCATCGTCGGCGCGACGACCACCTCGCCGCGCGCGGTGCGCCGGATGGCGTCGATGACGTCGTCGGGGTCCATGTCCTTCAGCAGGTAGCCGCGCACGCCGGCGCGGAACGCACGCGCGAGGTCGTCCTGCGAGTCGCTCATCGTCAGCACGACGACCGGCGTCATGACGCCTTCGGCGCGCAGCCGCGTGAGCAGCCGGAAGCCGTCCACCGGCGACATGCGCAGGTCCATGATCGCGAGGTCGGGCCGCGTCTCGGTGAGCAGGCGCACCGCCTCGTCGGCGGAGCCGGTGGTGCCGCTCACCTTGATGCCCGCGCGCTGCTCGAGCAGCTCGGCCAGCCCGCGCCGGCACAAGCCATGGTCGTCGATCAGGACGACGCTGATCGGCTGGGTCATCGATTCTCCTGGCAAGGCCTGTCGCGCTCGGGGAAGCGCACGCGCACCCGCGTCCCTGCTCCCGCCACCGGCTCCATGATCACTTCGCCGCCCAGCCGCGCCGCCCGTTCGCGCATGATCGCAATGCCGTAGTGACCGGGCTCGCCGCCCGCGCCGGCGGCGGGCGCAAGGCCGACACCGTCGTCCTCGATGGCGATCTCGTATCCCGCGGCCGTGCGTTCAAGACTCATCCACGCATGATGCGCACGCGCATGGCGGCTGATGTTGGCGAGGGCCTCCTGGACGATGTGGTAGACCTCGACCTCGCGCTCGGGCGGCAGCGAAAAATCGGACACGCGGTTCGTGAAGTCGAGGGCGACACCGGTGCGATCGAAGAAATGTTCGGCCGTGTCGGTGAGCGCGTGGACGAGCCCCTGCGGGTCCATCCGGCTGCGGAAGCAGGTGATGAGCTCGCGCAGCCGGGCATGGGCATGGGAAAGCGAATCGTCGACGTCGCTCCAGTACTTGAAGGCGCGCAGCTCGTCGCGCTGGCGAATCGCGTCGGAAAGCAGGCTCATCCGCATCCGCATGTAGGTGAGCCCCTGGGCCAGCGAGTCGTGAACCTCGTTGGCCATCATCTGCCGCTCGTTCATCAACGTCACGCGCATCGCTTCGCGGCTCAAGCGCGCGTTTTCGAGCGTCATGCCGATCATGTCCCCGACCGCCTGCAGCATCCCCGGCATCGCCGCCGGCAGCGTCGACGACTCGGCGAACAGGAGGTCGAGCGTCCCCACCCGGCGCCCCTTGTGATGCAGCGGAACGGCAACGACGTGCCGGCACACCGGCCCGAGGCGGTCCACGGGAAAGCGGTCTTCCCGGCCGCACAGCTGCTGGCGGACGCATTCGCTTTCGGGGCGGCCGGCTTCAGCGCATGCATTGCACCAGGCGGCGAGCGTCCCTTCGCCGCGTGGTCCGGGCCCCGCGGGCTGGCCGATGGTCAGCACGGGTTCGAGCCCCGCGTCGTCGGTGCGCCACACCCGCACCGTTCCGGCGATCGCCCCGGCAAGCTGAAGCAGCGCGTCCAGCATCGGTCCGAGCACTTCGCGCAGATCCGACGGCGACGAAGCGGTTTCGGCAACGACGGCATCGGACACGGGTACGCGCTCGCGCCGCTTTGCCGCGACGCCTTCCCGTCGTTCACTGCGGGCCGCACGTGACCGGCCGCCTTGGTACGCCATCGAACCGCCCCCTCCAGAACGTCATGCCGAATCGCGACCGCGATTCCACGTCGGCGGGGTCTTGCGCCCCTGCGACCATGACAGCCAAATTATCGTCGCTACCCCGGCGGCAGGCAAGGAAACCCGCAATCCGCGGCCCGGACGAATCCCCCCAACGAGCTATCCACCACCCCTTCGTGGGTATGGACTTTCCGCGCCCGATTCCCGATAAAGCACCTTTGCCCAAGGGCGTCCAATCCGTGTTTCGTCGCTCGGCCGGCCGTCGATGCAACCGCGGCGCATGGCTCGTTCGGAGACTTGTCCACGATGTCCCTTCACGTCGATTCGCGGCCGCACGCAGCCCATGGTTGCCGTTCGACCACGCCGCACCCTGGCGCGGGCGGGCGGGAACGCGCGTCCGCCATTCGCCGGGACACTGATCCGGGGGTGCTGTCGTGACGGGCGTGTTACGCCGGTGGCTGCTGGCGCCGGGCGTCGCTCTCGGATTTTTCGGTGTCGGTGGCGACGTGCTGGCTGCGGTCGACGCCGCAGCGGCCTCGGAGCTTGCGTGGTGGGTCTGGCCGCTCGCGCTCTTTGTCGTCTGCTTCGCGCTCGGCATCGTCGCGGTCCCCGCCGGCGTCGGCGGAGGCGTGCTGTTCGTGCCCATCGTCGGCGGCTTCTTCCCGTTTCACCTCGATTTCATCCGCGGCGCAGGGCTGCTCGTGGCGCTCGCCAGTGCGCTCGCGGCGGGCCCCAGTCTCCTGCGCGGCGGCCTGGCCGATCTGCGGCTCGCGCTTCCGCTGGCGCTCCTCGCCTCGGCGAGCTCGATCGTCGGCGCGCTCGTCGGGCTCGCGCTGCCTGCAACCGTCGTCCAGATCGCGCTCGGCGTCACGATTCTCGGCATCGTCGTGCTGATGGCGGCGGCACCGCGATCCGATTCGGGTAAACCGGTGACGCCGGACCGGCTGGCGCAAGCGCTGCAGATGAACGGCGTATTCCACGACGTGGCCGCCGGTGCCGACCAGCGCTGGCACGTGCATCGGTCGCCGCTCGGCCTGGTGCTGTTCACCGGCATCGGCGTGCTCGCCGGGATGTTCGGCATGGGCGCCGGATGGGCCAACGTCCCGGTGCTGAACCTGGTGATGGGTGCGCCGCTCAAGGTATCCGCCGGGACGTCGAGCTTCATTCTCTCGCTGGTCGACTCCTCCGCAGCCTGGGTGTATCTCAACAAGGGCGCGGTGCTCGCGATCATCGCCGTACCGTCGGTGATCGGGATGATGCTGGGCGCCCGCATCGGAGCCCGACTGCTGTCGGTGCTCAAGGCCTCGGTCGTGCGCCGGCTCGTGCTCGCGCTGTTGTTGTTCGCCGGCGCACGCGCCTTGCTCAAGGGATTCGGGATCTAAGGGTGACGCAATGACGCCGCGCGATTCCGGGGAACGCGTTTCCGCCGAACAGAGGCGCTACGCGACGCTGCTCGACTGGGGTGCCAAGACGGGATTCGGCATCCTGGTCGCCGCATTCGCCGCGTATGTCTTCGAGCTCTTGCCGGCGCATGTCGCGTTCGAGGAGCTGCCGGTGTTGTGGACCCGGCCGCTCGACGCTTACCTCGCCGAGACCGGGACGCCCACCGGCTGGTACTGGCTCGCTCATGTCGCCAAGGGCGAGTTCGCCAGCCTCGGCGGAATCGCTGTGCTCTCGGGCTGCTCCGTCGTCTGCCTTCTCGCCGTCATCCCGATCTACGCCCGACGCGGCGACCGGACGCTGGCGGCGATCTGCGCGCTTACGATCGCCGTGCTGCTGCTGGCGGCGTCCGGCATCCTGACGGCGGGGCATTGACGGCCGTGAGCGCACCGTACACCCGGATTCTGCTTGCGACCGAGCACACCGACTTCGACGTCGGCGCCGAGCGCGTGGCGTTCGAGCTCGCCAAGCGCTGGGACGTGCCGTTGCTGGTCGTCCAGCCGCTCGTCACCAACGCGGAGTACGAAGCGGTCGCACCCGAGCTCGCCGCCCGCGCCGACGACGAGGCGCACACGCGCAGCCTGCAGCTGCAGGCCGCCGCGCGGGCGGCGGGCATCAGGCTCGAGCTCGTCGTGCGCCGCGGCGCGGAGGCGTGGCGAGAGATCGTCGCCGACGCGACGGAGCGCCATGTCGACCTCGTCGTTGTACGGCGCCGTGGACGCCACGGCTTTCTCGCCGGCCGGCTCGTCGGCGACATGGTCGGCAAGGTCGCGATGCTGGCGCCGTGCAGCGTGCTGCTGGTGCCGCGTGCCGCTCTCCCCTGGTCGCGCGGCGTGATGGCCGCGGTCGACGATTCGCCCGGTACGGTCAACGTGGCCGCGACCGCCGCACGCATCGCCGCACACGGATCCCTGCCGCTCGTCGTGACCTGCGTCGTATCGAAGAGCCCCGCCGACGCGCGGGACAAGGCCGCGGCGGTCGCGGCCCAGGCGGTGGCGGTCGCGAGGAACACGGGGGTGGCCGCCGAAGGCTGCACGCCGGAGGGTCGGCCGCACGAGGAAATCGGACGCATCGCAGCCGCCCGCGGCACCGACCTCATCGTCGTGGGCCGCCACGGACACACGGGCGCCCTCGAGCGCCTGATCTTGGGCGGCACGGCACAGAAGATCATCGGCCATGCCGCGTGTCCGGTGCTCGTCGTCAAGACGTGAGCGCCGGCCGCGCCCGCATTGCGCGCCCCGTCACTGCCCGTGCGCGGTGTTGTGCCACGACGCACGCAGTTCGGTGCTCGACGCCGCTGCGCGAGCATCACCCATCCGGGGTATCCTCTCCCCCCCGTCGTGGCTATAGACAGGGGTTGCCCCCATTGCGGTAAATGGAGGTTTGTCGAGCGTGCGGGGGCGAGCGTGGCCGCGGTCCGCGTGCCTGTGTTCGCTCCTCACGGTGCCACCGCGTCAATGCCTTCGAAACCCCTTCACGATCCGGCCGCCTCTCCCCTTCCCGGGGCCACGACCGAAACCCGCAACACGACGTGCTACATGTGCGCGTGCCGGTGCGGCATTCGCGTCCACCTTCGCAACGGCGAGGTGCGGTACATCGAGGGGAACCCCGACCACCCGCTGAACCAGGGCGTCATCTGCGCCAAGGGCTCGTCGGGGATCATGAAGCAGTACTCGCCGGCGCGTCTCACCCGGCCCTTGCTGCGCAAGCCCGGCACCGATCGCGGTGCCGGCGAATTCGTCCCGATCAGCTGGGACGAGGCGTTCTCGCTCTTCTCCGAACGGCTGGCGAAGATCCGCGCGACCGATCCGAAGCGTTTCGCCCTGTTCACCGGGCGCGACCAGATGCAGGCGCTGACGGGCCTCTTTGCGCGGCAGTTCGGCACGCCGAACTATGCCGCGCACGGCGGCTTCTGCTCGGTCAACATGGCCGCGGGAATGATCTACACGATCGGCGGCTCGTTCTGGGAATTCGGCGGCCCCGACCTCGAGCGTGCCCGGCTGTTCGTCATGATCGGCACCGCCGAGGACCACCATTCGAATCCGCTCAAGATCGCGATCTCGAAGTTCAAGCGCGACGGCGGAAGGTTCATCTCGATCAATCCGGTGCGCACCGGGTACTCGGCGATCGCGGACGAATGGCTGCCGATCAAGCCGGGCACCGACGGCGCGCTGCTGCTGGCGCTGATCCACGAGCTCATCGCACTCGGGCTCTACGACCGCGAATTCCTCGTCCGCTACACGAATGCCGGCCAGCTCGTGAACATGAACGAGGCGAACGACGAGTTCGGCATGTTCGTGCGCACCGAGGTGCCGGAAGAGGAAGGCTGCTTCGACCCGCAGAACAAGCTCTGGTGGGACCGCGCGACGAACCGTCCGGTGATCACGCACAACGAAGGCACCGACCCCTTCCTCCTCGGCACGTTCCGGCTGTCCGACGGCACCGCCGTCAAGCCGGCGTTTCAGCTGCTGAAGGACCGCGTCGAGGAGTACACGCCGGAGTGGGCGGCCGGCATCACCGGCATCCCGGCCGAGGCGATTCGCCGGCTCGCGCACGAGATGGGGATCACCGCCCGCGACCAGAAGATCGAGCTGCCGATCGCGTGGACCGACATGTGGGACAAGGAGCACGCCACGGTGACGGGCAACCCGGTGGCGTTCCACGCGATGCGCGGGCTCGCCGCGCATTCGAACGGCTTCCACACGATCCGGGCGCTGGCCATCCTGATGACGCTGCTGGGCACGATCGACCGGCCCGGCGGATTCCGTCACAAGGCGCCGTTCCCGCGTCCGATTCCGCCGTGCGCGAAGACGCCGAACACGCCGCTCGCCGTCAAACCCGATCACCCGCTCGACGGCCTGGCACTCGGCTGGCCCGCGGAGCCCGACGACCTCTTCGTCGACGACGACGGGAGGCCGGTGCGCATCGACAAGGCGTTCTCCTGGGAGTATCCGCTCGCCGTGCACGGGATGATGCACAACGTCATCACCAATGCCTGGCGCGGCGATCCATACCCGATCGACACGCTGCTGATCTTCATGGCGAACATGGCGTGGAACTCGACGATGAACACGTCGGACGTGCGCCGGATGCTCAACGACAAACACGCCGACGGGCCGGAGCGCGGCGAGTACAAGATCCCGTTCCTCGTCGTCTGCGACGCGTTCCAGTCCGAGATGACCGCGTTCGCCGATCTGGTCTTGCCGGACACCACGTACCTCGAGCGGCACGACGTGATGTCGATGCTCGACCGGCCGATCTCGGAGTTCGACGGCCCCGTCGATTCGGTCCGCGTTCCGGTGGTGCCGCCCACGGGCGAGTGCAAGCCGTTCCAGGAGGTGCTGATCGAGCTCGCGGGACGCCTGAAGCTCCCGGCCTTCGTGCGGCCGGACGGCACGCGCAAGTACCGCGACTATCCGGATTTCATCGTCAACTACGAGACCGAGCCAGGCTCGGGCATCGGGTTTCTCGCCGGCTGGCGCGGCAAGGGTGGCGAGAAGTTCATGCGCGGCGAGCCCAATCCGCGGCAATGGGAGATGTACGCGCAGAACAACTGCGTCTACCACTACCGGCTTCCGCCCTCGTACCAGTACATGCGCAACTGGAACAAGGGCTACCTCGAGTGGTCGCAGCGCAACCGCATCCAGCGCTATGCCGAGCCGATCCTGATCCACCTCTACTCCGAGGTGCTGCAGAAATTCCGTCTCGCCGCGCAGGGCAAGGGCATGTCGCGCAAGCCGCCTGCGCATCTGCGCCAGCGGATCGCGACGTACTTCGACCCGCTCCCGTTCTACTACGAGCCGCTCGAGGCGCAGCAGTCCGATCTGGCGAAATACCCGCTCAATGCCGTGACGCAGCGACCGATGGCGATGTACCACTCGTGGGACTCGCAGAACGCGTGGCTGCGCCAGATCCACACGCACAACCACCTCTACGTCAATCCGCGCGTCGCGCGCGCCGCGGGGATCGAGGACGGCGGCTGGATGTGGGTCGAGTCGGCGTGGGGCAAGATCCGCTGCATGTGCAGCTATTCCGAGGCCGTCGAGCCGGGGACCGTCTGGACATGGAATGCGATCGGCAAGGCGCCCGGTGCGTGGCGCTTGGCACCCGACGCGAACGAAGCGCAGCGGGGCTTCCTGCTCAACCACCTGATCTCCGAGGAGCTGCCGGGCGCGAGCGGGGGCAGCGTGTCGAACTCGGATCCGATCACCGGGCAGGCGGCGTGGTACGACGTCCGCGTGCGCATCTACAAGGCCGACGCCGCCGAGCCGAAGGAGAGCTGGCCGCGCTTCGATCCCGTCCCGGCCGCGCCGGGAACGGCGACGTCGATACCACGCGTGCTCGCGTATCTCGCCGGCCGCGGGAGGCGCGAGTGAGCGAGCAGGCCGAAGGCCAGGCCCGAAGGGCGCGGCTGCGAGCGATCGAGGCGGCCGACAGGGCGCGCGTCGCCCAACGCCACCGGCGCGGAGGCCGCTCGTGATGCGGCCCGGCCAGCAGGAACATTCGCGGTGACCCAGCTCGCCCTGGTCATCGACCTCAACGTGTGCGTCGGCTGCCATGCCTGCGTCACGAGCTGCAAGCAATGGAACACGTCGGGTTCCGCGGGCCCGCTCGCCGATCTCGAGCCCTACGGGAAAGACCCGACCGGCGCCTTCTTCAACCGCGTGCAGACCTTCGAGGTCGGCGAGTACCCGAACACCCAGACGGTGCATTTCCCGAAGTCCTGCCTGCACTGCGAGGACCCGCCGTGCGTGCCCGTGTGCCCCACCGGTGCGAGCTACAAGCGCGCCGAGGACGGCATCGTGCTCGTCGACTACGACAAGTGCATCGGCTGCAAGTACTGCTCGTGGGCCTGCCCGTACGGCGTGCGCGAGGTCGACCCCGTGCGCAAGGTGATGACCAAGTGCACGCTGTGCGTGGACCGGATCTATGACACGGGGCTGCCGCCTTCCGAGCGCAAGCCCGCGTGCGTGATGGCCTGCCCGACCTCCGCGCGCCTGTTCGGCGACATCCACGACCCGGACTCCGTCGTGTCGCAGGCGATTCGCGACAATGCGGGCTACGCGCTGATGCCGGAGTGGGGCACCCATCCGTCGAATCACTACCTGCCGCGGCGCAAGACGCCGATGCACATCCACGAGGACGAGCTCGCGCGCGCCGACAACCCGCTGAAGATCGACGGACTGCTGCCGAAGCCGGCGAAGTCCGAACCGTCGCTCGACGACGTCATGTCCTGGTAATTGGCGCACCCTCATGCGGCCCGACTTTTCCGTGCTCTTCCTGACGACGCTGATCGGCGCCGGCCAGGGGCTGTTCCTCGCACTGGTCACGGCACAGCTGTACGCGCTGTTCGACCTCCTGCCCCAGCAGGACGGCCGACACGTTCTATGCCCACGGAAGCCTGCTCGCCCTTCTCTTCCTGGTCGGCGGACTGGTGGCGTCGTTCTTCCACCTCGGCCGGCCCGAGCGCGCTTGGCGGTCAGCGGCGAAATGGCGCACCTCCTGGCTGTCGCGCGAGGTGATCGTGCTGCCGGCGCTGATGGGGGTCGTGTTCCTCTACGGCGCGGCGCATCTCGTGAACTGGAAACCCGTGCTGGCGTCGTTGCCATCGGGCATTGCCATCGACACGACCGTGGTGCTGGGCATCCTGGGCACGGTGCTGGCCTTCGCCCTGTTCCTCTGCACCGCGATGATCTATGCCTGCCTCCCTTTCCTGCGCGAGTGGGCAAGCCCGCTGACGGTCGTCAACTACACCCTTCTGGGCGGCGCTTCGGGCTTTACGCTGGCGGCGGCGTTTGCGAGCTGGGTGGCGCCGGACCTGGCGCGGTTCTTCACCGGATGGGCGCTCATCATCACACTGGCGGGCCTCGTCAGTCGCGCCGCTTCACTGGTCCGCAACGGCCGACTGAAGCCCAAGTCGACGCTGCAAACGGCCATCGGCGTCAAGCATCCGCGAATCGTCCAGAAGTCGATGGGGTTCCTGGGCGGATCGTTCAATACGAAGGAATTCTTCCACGGCCGGGCGCAATCGCTGCTGCGCTCGATCAAGTGGCTGTTTCTCGCCGGCGCGTTCGTGATCCCGGCGTTCCTGCTGGCGATGACGCTGTGGGGGGGCTGCCGCCGGTCGCGGCGCTCGCGACCGCATTCGCCGTCCAGTACGCCGGGCTGCTTGCGGAGCGATGGTTCTTCTTCGCTCAGGCAAACCACCCGCAGAACCTCTACTACGCTGCGGTCGCCTGACTTCCAGGCCGATTGCCTCTTTATTGTTGTCGATCAATTCTTTTTGCAGCGGATTGGGTATGGTTATATGTTCAGAATCGGCGGTCATATCGCGAATGCGGGCGTCGGATTTGCTCCGGTCGAGAACGCCCGCGCGCAGAGGAGGTAGCGGCAATCATGGCCCTGGTTAATCCCCACGGTGGCGGCGATCTTGCGCCCGCTGCTCGTCGAAGGCGCCAAGCGGGCCGCCGAGTTGCGTCGCGCCGCGACGCTGCCGCGTCTTACCGTCAGCTCGCGCGAAAAGGGCGACATCATCATGCTCGGCATCGGCGGCTTCACGCCGCTCGACGGCTTCATGACGCACACCGACTGGCAGGGCGTCTGCGATGGGATGAAGACGGCGAGCGGGCTGTTCTGGCCGATCCCGATCACGCTGTCCGCCGACGCCGCCACGGCCGCCTCGATTGAGACGGGTCAGGACCTCGCACTGGTCGATCCGGAGGGCGGGGCCGTGCTCGCGACCATGACCGTCACCGAGAAGTACGCGATCGACAAAGCGCATGAATGCGCGACGGTGTTCCGGACGACCGATCTGGAGCACCCGGGCGTCAAGCTGGTGATGGCGCAGGGCGAGGTCAACATCGCCGGACCGCTCAAGGTGCTTTCCACCGGCGACTTCGCCGACAAGTACGGCGCGTTGTTCATGACGCCGGCGGAGACGCGTGCGCTGTTCACCTCGCTCGGATGGTCGAAGATCGCCGCGTTCCAGACCCGCAATCCGATGCACCGGTCGCACGAGTACCTCGCCAAGGTCGCTATCGAGGTATGCGACGGCGTGCTCGTGCATTCGCTGCTCGGCGCCCTCAAGCCGGGCGACATTCCGGCCGAGGTGCGCACGAAGGCGATCGCCGTGCTGGCCGACAACTACTTCCTGAAGAAGACCGTCGTCCAGGCGGGCTATCCGCTCGACATGCGCTACGCCGGTCCGCGCGAGGCGCTGCTGCACGCGCTGTTCCGGCAGAACTACGGCTGCTCGCACCAGATCGTCGGCCGCGACCACGCCGGCGTGGGCGACTACTACGGGCCTTTCGACGCCCACCACATCTTCGACCACATACCGAAGGGAGCGCTCGAGACCCAGCCGCTCAAGATCGACTGGACGTTCTGGTGCTACCGGTGCGGCGGCATGGCGTCCGGCCGCACCTGCCCGCACGACGACGCGGACCGGCTGCTGGTGTCGGGGACCAAGTTGCGCAAGTGGCTGTCGGAAGGCGCCGAAGTGCCGCCCGAATTCAGCCGGCCCGAGGTGCTCGCGATACTGCGCGAGTACTACGCCACTCTCGACGCTTCGCAGAAGGTGGAAGTCAAGCTGGCCGGGCACTCGGCGCGGTGATGGGAATTCGATGTTGAAGTGATGCCTTTGACGTGTTTCGCGTTCAATCTGCCAGGAGGAAATCGATGCCTACATTCGTTAGAACCGACAAGTGCGATGGCTGCAAGGGTCAGGACAAGACCGCCTGCATGTACATCTGCCCGCACGACCTGATGATGCTGGACAAGGACGGTTCCCAGACCGGCCACGCGATGAAGGCGTGGAACCAGGAACCGGAGCAGTGCTGGGAGTGCTACTCCTGCGTGAAGATCTGTCCGCAGAACGCCATCGAGGTCCGGCACTACGCCGACATCGTGCCGCTGGGCGGATCGGTGCAGCCGCTGCGCGGATCGGATTCGATCATGTGGACGATCAAGTTCCGCAACGGCACGCTGAAGCGCTTCAAGTTTCCGACGCGGACGACGGCGGAAGGCTCGATCGATCCCTACGGCGGCAAGGCGATGCCCAAACTCGCCGACATCGCCAAGCCGGGCTATTTCACACCCAGTGGTGGCTTCCGCGCCGGCAAGCCCGAAGAGCTGATCCGGCGCAATTGAGCGCCGCCGGCCATCGAATCATCTGACGAATCGGAGTGAATGCAATGTCTGAAGGTACATTCGGCAATCCCAAGGTCGTCGAGGAGGAGCTCGACATCCTGCTGATCGGCGGTGGCATGGCCTGCTGCGGCGCCGCCTACGAAATGATGCGCTGGGCCGAGGCCGCGAAGGCCGAGACCGGCGTCGATCTCAAGATCAAGCTCGTGGACAAGGCGGCGATGGACCGCTCCGGCGCCGTCGCCCAGGGTCTGTCCGCGATCAACACCTACATCGGCCCGGACATGGATCCGGCCGACTATACCCGGATGGTCAGCAATGACCTGATGGGCATCACGCGCGACGACCTCGCGTATGACGTTGGCCGCCATGTCGACGAGTCGGTGCACCTGTTCGAGGAATGGGGGCTGCCGATCTGGAAGACGGACGCCGACGGCGTGCGCCACGACGGCGCCGAGTCGCAGCGCGAGGGGCTTCCCGCGCTGAAGGACGGCGGCAAGCCGGTGCGCTCGGGCAAGTGGCAGATCATGATCAACGGCGAGTCGTACAAGTGGATCGTCGCCGAGGCCGCCAAGAAGGCGCTGACACTCAGTCGCATCGAGGAGCGCGTGTTCATCGTCAAGCTGGTCAAGGACAAGAACGATCCCAGCCGGATCGCCGGCGCGGTCGGCTTCTCGGTGCGCGACAACACGATCCATGTCTACAAGGCGAAAGCGATCCTGCTTGCCGCCGGCGGCTGCGTGAACCTGTTCCGTCCCCGCTCGGTGGGCGAAGGAACCGGCCGCGCGTGGTATCCCGTGTGGAATGCGGGGTCGACCTACGCGATGGCCGCCGAGGCCGGCGCCGAGATGACGATGATGGAAAACCGCTTCGTCCCGGCGCGCTTCAAGGACGGCTATGGGCCGGTGGGCGCATGGTTCCTGCTGTTCAAGGCCAAGGCGACCAACGCCTACGGCGAAGACTACATGGTCAAGAACAAGGCGCTGCTCGACGACTATCCTCCGTACGGGCAGGCGGCGGTGCCGGCATCGTGCCTGCGCAATCACCTGATGCTGAAGGAGATGAAGGAAGGCCGCGGCCCGATCTACATGGACACCGTCGCCGCGCTCGCCAGGCTGCGCGAGACGCTGACGCCGAAGGAAGTGAAGCACCTCGAGTCCGAGGCGTGGGAAGACTTCCTCGACATGTGCATCGGCCAGTGCGGCATCTGGGCCGGCGAAAACATCGAGCCCGACAAGAAGAACTCCGAGCTGATGCCGACCGAGCCGTACCTGCTGGGCTCGCACTCGGGCTGCTGCGGCATCTGGGTGTCCGGCCCGGAAGACCTGGGCGCGCCGACCGCCGACGAGGGCGAGTTGGACGGCGTCCCGGCGCACCTGCCGCGCGGCTGGAACTGGGGCTATCGGTCGATGACCACGGTCAAGGGCCTGTTCACCGCCGGCGACGGCGTCGGCGCGTCGGGCCACAAGTTCTCGTCCGGCTCGCATGCCGAAGGGCGCCTCGCGGCGAAGGCAATGGTCAAGTTCGCGCTCGACCACAAGGACTGGAAGCCCGAGCTCGACACCGCGCCCGAAACGCTGGCCGAAGAGATCTACAAGCCCGTGCGCACGTTCCTCGAGCACAAGGACTACACGACGGCCATCGACATCAACCCCCACTACATCACGCCGAAGATGCTGCAGTTCCGGCTGCAGAAGATCATGGACGAGTACGTGGCGGGGTGCGCGACCTACTACAACACCAACGACAAGATGCTGGCCGTCGCCGAGGAAAAGCTGGAGATGCTGAAGGAAGACGCCCTCAAGATGCGCGCCAAGGACCTGCACGAGCTGTTGCGGGCCTGGGAAAATTATCACCGCATCATTACGGCGGAAGCCCACATGAAGCACATCCAGTTCCGTGAGGAGTCGCGTTATCCGGGCTTCTACTACCGGACCGACAAGAACTTCGTCGATGAGAAGAACTGGCACTGCTTCGTCAACTCGGTCTACGACAAGAGCACCAAGAAGTGGACGTGCTTCAAGCGCAAGCACGTCGATCTCGTCGACAAGTCCAAGCTCTTCAAGTCGGCGCCCGCGCCGGTGAAGGCGCCGGAGGTGGCCACCGCCAAGTAGCCCGCGGCGGCCGGTGGAGTCCCTGCGGCCGGGCGTCCACGCGGACGCCCGGCATTTTTTCCCGTGCACGCGGCCGGCATCGTCGCCACGTCCCGCTGCCGAATCCGAGCCCATCCCGCCATGAGCCAGCCAAGCTCCCCCGAGGACCTGCCCTTCCCGGAAAGCCCGGTGCGCCCGGCACTACTGGACGGCGGCAAGACGATCCAGTTCCGCTGTCACCGGGGTGTCGCGTGCTGGAACGCGTGCTGCAGCAACATCGACATCTCGCTGACGCCCTACGACATCCTGCGGCTCAAGCGACGGCTCGGCATCACGTCCACCGAGTTCCTGCAGCGCTACACGGTGCCTTACGAGATGGAGAAGGAGGGCATCGCGGGGGTCAAGCTGCGGCCCGTCGACGGCGGCACCGCCTGCCGCTTCATGCAGCCCGAGGGCTGCGGCGTCTACGAGGACCGCCCCACCGCGTGCCGCTACTACCCGGTCGCGCTCCTTTCGATGCGCAGGCAGGACGAATACACGGACCGCGACTCCTACGCGCTGGTGCAGGAGCCGCACTGCCTCGGTCATCAGGAGCCGCGCCGCCTGACCATCGACGAGTACCGGGCCGAGCAGGGGTTGCCGGAATACGACGAGCTTGCGCGCGGCTGGCGCCAGCTGATCCTGAAGAAGAAGTCGTCCGGCCCGACGATCGGCAAGCCGTCCAAACGCAGCCTGCAACTCTTCTTCATGACCTGCTACGACGTCGATCGCTTCCGGGCCTTCGTCGCGAGCGACGGTTTTTCCGAGATCTACGACCTTCCCGCCGAGGAGCTCAAGACGATACTCGAGGACGACGTCGCAACGATGCAGTTCGGTTTCCGTTTCCTGCGCCAGGTGCTCTACGGCGAGATGACGATCCCGTTGCACGAGGGCAATGTCGAGCAAAGGCGCGCGCGGCTCTCCGAACAGCGGGCGCGGCTCGAGCGCGAGGCCGCCGAGCGCATGGCGCGCGACGAGGAAGGTGGGTTTGAGGGCGAATGACGCCCTGCGCCGGTTCGACGCGGGTGCAGGGACACGATGATCGAGACACGATGGAGACGACGATGGCGTACCGGATGATGGCGATTGCACTATTCGCGGCGGCGCTGCCGGCCGCCGCGGCCGACGAACCGTGGGTCGCCGAGGCGCGCACCGTGGCCGGCTCGGTGCCACCGAAGCTCCTCGCGGTGCTCACCGAGGAGATCGCGAAGGGCGGTCCCGAAAGCGCGATCGAGGTCTGCCGCGACAAGGCGCCGCTGCTGGCGAAGGCCGCGTCCGACGAGACCGGTTGGAACGTCCGGCGCGTCAGTCTGCGCAATCGCAACCCGAAGGCCGTTCCGGACGCGTGGGAGCGCGCCGCACTCGAGGATTTCGATCGCCGCGCCGCCGCGGGCGAATCGCCGGCGACGCTGGAAAAGGCGGAGATCGTCGGCACCGGCAGCGACAAGACGTATCGCTACATGCGCGCGCTGCCGGTGCAGCCGCTTTGCCTCAACTGCCACGGCGACCCCGGGCAAATGAGCGTCGCGGTGAAGGAAAAGCTGAAGACGCTGTACCCGGACGACAAGGCGGTCGGCTATGCGCCGGGCCAGATCCGCGGTGCGATGACGATCAGGAAACCGGTCTGACCGCCGCAGCATTGCGACGTCAGCGCGCGCAACGGCGCGCGCGCACTGCTACGCCACGCTTCCGAAGCTCCGATCGACCGCCCCCGCCGGTGGCTTCAGTCCGGCAAGCCGGCAGCCCTGTGCGATCGGCCCGCCGGGCAGCAGCGTGTACAGGTACGTCATGCCGCCCTTGTGGTGGAACTTCTCGTCGAGGGCGTCGCGCAATTCGCGCAGGTTGATCGCAGCACCTTCGTGCCGGTCGAAAAACTCCTGGAGTCCACGCACGACCTCCCAGTGGTCGTCGCCGAGCGTCACGTTCTCCTGTCGCGCCACTTCCACAGCGCTGTAGGAACTCCACTCCGGGGGCGCATGCGGGAATCGCGGGTCGGGCGTGCTCTCACGTCCACGAATCAGGTCGCCGGGGGTCGCCATGGTTGCCTCCTGGGTACGTCGTCGAAGGGGAACGTACAGTATCCTCCGGTGCCCGGGCGGTGCCAATACGACCGGATGCGGCGGCCGTCCCCTACTTCGCGAGCTCGCGCTCGATTTCGGCGAACGTGTGCGCGACCTCGAAGATCAGGATCGGCACGCCGAGCTGCCGTCCGATCTGCGTCGCGGAAAAGATGCCGCGCACGAATGCCTCGCCGGTCAGCCGGTCGTTGTCCACGACCAGCGCATGCTGGCGCGCCACGTCCTTGAGCGTGGCGACGATGTCGCCGACGTCCATCTTCAGCACCGTCTCGATCTCGAGAACGTCGATCCCGCTGCGCGGCACCATGAGATCGCCCACCGACAGGTCGTCGTGCCTGCCGCCGCGCTCGCGCAAGAGCTTGACCGGCTTTTCCCCGACGATGTCGCGCGCCGTGATCAATCCCTCGACCTCGCCGGTGACGCTGACCACCAGCAGCAGCCGCACGCCACGCGCGATCATTGCCCGCTCAGCCTGCCCGATCGAGGCGTCGCGCCGGATCGTCGCCGCGGCGACCTGGCGCAGGTCGGTCATCACCTCGATCGCCGGCGTGTCCATCCGGACCGGCTTGGGTCCGATCGCCGGCGGCTGACAGACGACGCCATCGCGCATCTTGGCCATCGGCACAGGCTTGTAGACCGTCTTTTCCATCGTCGTCCCCGGTTCCGCCGCGCGGCATGCCGCAGCGCGGACGCTGCCGACCGCGCTCCGCGCGCTACTTCGTCGCTTTCGCGGCGATCTGCTGCAGCTTCGTCGGCTGGATCAGGTGCCCGTCGAGCCCGGCCTCCTTCGCCGTGCCGCCGTAGGCGACCGTCATCAGCTGGCTGTAGTACGTGACCGGCATCGCGAGCTTCGTGCCGTGCCGCTTGTTGATCTCCGACTGGTAGACCTCGACGTTCGCCTGGCACAGCGGGCACGGCGTGACGATCATGTCGGCGCCCTGATCGTACGCCGCCTCGACGATGTCCCTGATCTGCTTCTGGCTCTTCTCGGGCTCGGAAAACGCGAGCGCGCCGCCGCAGCAGGTGACCTTCTGGTCGTACTTCGTCAGCGCTTCGCCGCCGACGGTTTCGACCAGCTTGTCGAGGTACAGCGGGTTCTCGAACGACTCGCCCGCGATCCCGAACGGCCGGTTGGTCTGGCACCCGACGTAGCCGGCGAACTTGACGCCCTCGAGCGGCTTCACCACCGGCTTGCCGAGCTCGTCGTAGCCGAAGTCCTCGATCAGCACCTCGACCATGTGCCGGACCTCCGCCTTCCCCTCGTACCGGAGTCCCGCCTCCTTCAGCGCCTCGTTCGTGTCAGCCAGAAGCTGCGCGCTGCCGGTCAGCTTCTCCTTCGACTCGCGCGCGTTGAGCCAGCACGCGGCGCAAGTCGCAACCACGTCCTGTCCGGGAAGGTGCTTCTCGGCGAGCGCGAAGTTGCGCGCGTTCATCACGTGCCGCGGCAGCTCGCCCGCGCCCGCGTAGCCGATGGATGCGCCGCAGCAGTTCCAGTCCGGGATCGGCGTCAGCTTGACGTCGAGCGTCTTGCACATCGCGTTGACCGACGTGAGGTAGTTGGACGCCGACGCCTTGAGCTGCGACGAGCAACCCGGGTAGAACGCGTATTCCTTCCTGGCCATGACGGTCTCCTTTGGTCACCCCGAAACGCCTTCGGCGTCGCCCCCGGAGGGGGCCCGTCCGCCTTGGGGCGGCCCTGCAGCGGACTCAGCCGGGCACACGGTTGCGCTGCGCTTCGATCTCGCGGGCCTTCTTCAGCATCGCCGCGACGCCCTTCTGGTCCTTGCAGCGGTGGCCGCCGAACAGCTCGTATGGATTGAGCCGCTTTGCCTTCAGCAGGCCGATCGCAACGCCACGCATCGCCCATCCCTTCTTGATCCCGGCGACGAGCCCGTCCTTGAAGTACAGGCCCATCGTCAGCTTGAGCTCGTTGACGCGGCCGGTCTTCGTGCAGTTGTCCCAGAACTGCAGCGAGAAGTCGCGGGTCGGCTGCATCTTCGGCGCGACGCCAAGCCGGTGCGCGTAGGTCGCGAGGCCATGCATGATCTGCGTGATCGGCAGCTGGCGCGGGCAGCGGACGACGCAGTTGTAGCAGGACGTGCACATCCACATCGAGTCGGACGTGAGCACCTCGTCGCGCTTGCCGGCACGGATCATCATGAAGATCTTCTGCGGCGAGTGCTCCCAGTGCGGCCCGAACGGGCACGATCCCGCGCAGACGCCGCACTGCATGCACATCTTGACCCATGCGCCTTCCTCGACGCACTCCTCGACTTCCTTGAGGAAGTTGTTGCGGTAGCGTTCGATCGGTTCCGTAGCGCTCATGATTGGTTTCGCATTTTCGTGATCTGCGCGCCCGCGGAGCGGGCACGTCTGCGCATGCTCTTCAGCCGAAACCCTTCATCGGCGACATCCCGATCTCGTTGATCTTCGCCGCGTAGTCGTTGATGAGCTGCGCGACGCGCCGGCTGTCCGTGATCGCGACCTCGTGGGTGATGACGCGCTCGGTCTCGAGGCCGAGCTGCTTCAGCGTGTCGTCGATCTTGCTCATCCGGTAGTGCGCCAGCTCGGAGCCCTTGACGAAGTGGCACTGGTAGTCGTCACCCTTCTTGCACCCCATCATCATCACGCCGTCGTAGCCCGAGTTGAGCGCGTCGGTGATCCAGATCGTGTTCACCGAGCCCAGGCAGCGCACCGGGATCGCCCGCACGAACGCCGAGTAGACGGTGCGCGCGAGGCCGGCCATGTCGAGCGCCGGATAGGCGTCGTTCTCGCAGGCCAGGAGCAGGATGCGCGGCCTTTCCGAGAACTCGTCGGGAATGTCGACGGCCTTGATCTGGCTGCCGACGGTGTCGACCGAGTAGTTCTCGAACGAGATGACGCGCACCGGGCATGCGCCCATGCAGGTGCCGCAGCGGCGGCAGCGCGACTCGTTGAACACCGGGAAGCGCCTCTCGTCCTCGTCGATCGCGCCGAACGGACATTCGACGGTGCAGCGCTTGCACTGGGTGCAGCCTTCGAGGCGGACGATGGGATAGGAAAGATCACCGGCGCGCGGATGCGCGGCGCGGCCCCGCCCGGCGTTCTCGATCGCCTGGATCGCCTTCAGTGCGGCACCCGTGGCGTCCTCGGTCGCCTGCGCGAGGTCCATCGGCCGGCGCACGGGCCCGGCCGCGTAGATGCCGGTGCGGCGCGTCTCGTACGGAAAGCAGATGAAGTGCGAGTCGCTGAAGCCGTGCTTCAGATGCGGCAGATCCTTGCCCTGGCGGTAGTCGAGGTTGAGGATCGACACCTGCTGCGCCTTCGCCGGATCCTCGTCCGGCAGTTCGACGTCGACGCCGCTGTTGGGAACCTGCCCCGTCGCCAGCACGACGAGGTCGGCGTCGATCGTGGCGTCCTCGTCGAGGATCAGGTCGCGCAAGCGCACCGCGCACCCGCCGCCGGCCGCTTCGACCTTGGTGACGCGCCCCTTGGTGAAGGTGACGCCCTTGTTCTGCGCGCTGCGATAGAAGTCCTCGCCCATGCCCGGCACGCGCAGGTCGGTGTAGACGACGACGGCATCCACGTCCGGGTTGGCGTCCTTGAAGTACATCGCCTGCTTGATGCTGGTCGCGCAACAGTGCCCGGAGCAGTACGGCAGGTGCGTCCCCGAATCGTCGCGCTGCCCGGCACACTGGACGAAGACGACGCTCTTCACCTCGCCGCCGTCGGCGCGCCGGAGGGCGGCGCCGTTGGCCGCCTTCGCGAGCGCTTCGAGCCCGGCCTGATCGATCACGTTCGGCAGACCGCCGCCCAGCTCCGGCAGCTTCGCGATGTCGTACGCCGAGAATCCGGTGGCCTGGACGATCGCGCCGACGACCTCCTCGGTGACCGCACCGCTCTCCTGGGCGATCTTCACCGCGAAACGCCCCGGGGCGCCGGACGTCGCGGCGATCGTCGCGTTGAGATGCACGGCGATGCGCGGGTGCGCCGTGACCTTGGCGACCAACGCGGCAAGCCCGGTGTCCTGCGGCTCGCTGTAGGGCGACTTGAACGGCGTGCGCTTCCACAGGCGCGCGGCCCAGCCGCCGAGGGCGCCTTCCTTTTCGACGACGACCACGTCGTAGCCCGTTTCGGCCGCCTCGAGCGCCGCCGTGAGGCCGGACATGCCGCCGCCGACCACGAGCAGGCGGCGTTGGGTAGCGGCAGCCGGATTGCCGGCGGGCACCTTCATCTTCTTCAGCTCGGCGCAGCCCATCCGCACGTAGTCGGCGGCCATCTCCTGGCGGATCTCGTCGTGCTCGCCGCCCGGCGCGACGACCCAGAGCACGCCCTCGCGCAGGTTGGCGCGCGCCATCGCCACGGTGGGAAACTGGAACGCGTCGGTCTTCGCGCGGCGCGAGCAGGCGCCGATCATCACGTGGGTGACGCCCTCGCGCTCGACGTCGTCGCGGATCGTCTGCACGCCCTCCGCGCTGCACAGGAAGGCGTGGCGCTTGACCACCTGCATCTTGCCCTCCTTCTGCGCGATCTTCTCGAGCTGCCCGACGTCGAGCGTCTCGCCGAGGCCGCAGCCCTCGCAGAGATAGGCCGCCGTCTTGACTTCGCTCATTGAGTAACCTCCCCCACGCTCGCCGCTGCGCGGACTTCGCGCCCCCCCTCCCGAAGGAGGGGGCGAGCGCCTTGGGTCGGCCCGGCGGCGCTCATGGCCGCACCTCCGCCGCCGCTGAAGAACGAACGACCTGGATCGCGCGCAGCGCCGCCGCCGTCGCGCTCTGGACCGACCGGTTGACGTCGAGCGGGCTCGCCGCCGAGCCCGCCGCGAACTGGCCGGCGTCGGTCGCGCCTTCGATGAATCCCGACGAGTCGGTCACGATGTCGGCCGGCAGCCGGATGCCGTTCGCCTCCGGCTCCATGCCGATGGCCAGCACGACCAGGTCGTGCGCCGTCTCGTAGCGGTGATAGCCCTCCGTGTCCACGCCGTGCAGTACCGGGTTGCCCGCCTTGTCGTCCCAGGCGATGCGGGCCGGCTTGGACTTGACGAACTTGACCGTCGGATCGCGCTGGACACTGCGGTAGAAATCCTCGAGCCGGTCGATCGCGCGGATGTCGATGTAGTAGACGGTGGACCGCGCCTCCTCGCCATACGCCTCGCGCACGTACTGCGTCTGCTTCAGCGACGCCATGCAGCAGATCCGCGAGCAATGCCGCAGGTGGTTCTCGTCGCGCGAACCCGCACACTGGATGAAGGCGATGTTCTTCGCTTCGCGCCCGTCGGACGGACGCAGCAGCCGGCCGCCGGTGGGGCCGCTCGGATCCGCGATGCGCTCGAATTCGACGCTGGTGACGACGTCGGGAATGCGCCCGTAACCGTACGGCTGGATCTTCGCCGCGTCATAGGGCTTCCACCCGGTCGCCCAGACGACGGTGCCCACATGGAGCTCGATCGTTTCCTCCTGCATGTCGAGGTCGATGGCGTCGACTTTGCAGGCGGCCTTGGCTTTCGTCGCGTCGTCGGTGCCGACGAGCGACGGGTCGAGCACATAGCGCTGCGGATACGCCATCGCGTGCGGCAGGTACGCGGCCTTGATCCTGTCGAGACCGTAGTTGTACGGGTTCGGTATCTCGGTGGCGACCACCTTCGCGCATTCGCCGCACGCCGTGCACCGCTCGTTCACGTACCGCGGCCGGACCCGCAGCGTGACCCGGTAATCGCCGCGGGTTCCGGAGACGCCGGTCACCTCGGCCATCGTCAGCACGCGCACATTGCGATTGCCCTTGATCCGCCGCAGGTTGATCTCCAGACCGCAGGTCGGATGGCACATCTTCGGGAAGTAGCGGTATAGAAGCGCCGTCCGCCCGCCGAGCGTGGCGTCGCGCTCGACCAGCAGCACCTCGCTGCCGCATTCGGCGGCCTCGAGCGCCGCCGTCATGCCGCTGATCCCTCCGCCGACCACGAGGATGGTCTGGTTGGTCGCGATGGGTGCCGTCATGGAGTCTCCGCTGGTGGCGCCACCTTCGTTATCGGGGCGCACGATCGTGCCTGCCGCGCGAGGCGCGCGTGCCTTGTCGGGCAATCCGGACAATCACACACAAAAAGTTCGCTCCGGACTACTCCCCGGATGGAGTAGCCCATCGTAGCGGCCGGATTTCGAACGCGAGCGTCGCAAGGTCCGCCAGCAGCCACGTCGCGGGGCCTCCGAGCCCCGCCACGGTGCCGGGATTGACGAGCCAGGTGCTCCCGCCCTTCACATTGGGCTGCGCCACGACGCTGGCCTCGTGCGAGTGGCCACAGCAGACCACGTCGTAGTCGCCGGCGCACGCAAGGCCATGCCCATAGTGGGGGTAGTGGGTTGCGAACACCCGCCGGCCACCGAGGTTCAAATCGGCATCGGCGCCATGGTAGGTGACGAGCCCCCCGGACGCCGGGCCGAGCCTTGCCAGTGCCAGCGGCTCGCCGAGGTTGTTGCCGTGAACGAAATGCACGGGGAGTCCGTGGGCGAACAGCGGTCGCAGCGTATTCGCGCCGATCACGTCCCCGCAGTGGATCACCGCCTCGGCGCCGGCCGCTTTCGCCTCGGCCACCGCCGCGGCGAGCATCGGCGCGCGGTCATGGCTGTCCGAGACGATGCAGACCTTCATCGGGTGTACCGGGTTCGCGGGCGCGAGGTCAGGATGTCGGCTCCGCGGGGTTGCCCGGCGCGATGCCGAACACGCGATCGAGGCCGAGCTCGGCGATCAGGCGATCGGCCGCCCCCTGACCGTGCTCGCGGACGACCTCCGCCAGGATCAGACGGGCGCCGTGCCGGTTGTAGCCGCCGCCGAAGGAGGCCTGCGCCGCCAGAAGCTCGCGTGCCTTCGCCAGCGTCATAGGAGCGACGGGCCGTGGTAATCGTCCTCGGAGAGATCGGACGCGGTGGCGCCGGATGCGATGCCGGCGCTCTTGCGCTCGTGGTCCGACTGCACCTGCAGCAGCGACACCATGCACTCCCGGAGACTGTCGTAGGTGTCGCGACCCGTGCCGTAGTGGTCGGCATCGGAATAGAAAAACTGGCACCGGTAGCACCCGTCGGCGATCTTGAACACGACGAAATGCGCGCCCCGATCGGTCCAGAACAGCGTCGGGGCGAGCGTCGTCTCGTTGCCGCCCGGTTCGAGGCCGAGTTCGCTGTCGGCAAGTTCGGGTTCGACGTCCCTGCCATAGCGCTGACGCAGTACCTGCGCGGCGATCGCAAGCTCGGCTTCGGTGAAATCGGGAACCATGGCGGCCATCGGCGGATCGTCGCGGGAAACATGGCCATTCTAGCGCAAGAACAAATGCGCTACTTCATCGCAAACAGCTTGACGAGATCGGCGCGCGAAACGATGCCGACGACCCTGCGTTCGCGGTCGGTGACGACGAGCCGCTTGATCTTGTTGCGGTCCATGAGGCTCACCGCGCGTTCGAGCGTGTCGTCCTCGCCGATCGTGACCGGCGCGTGCGTCATGATGTCGTCGACGATCGTGCCCATTCCTTTCTTGACACGCCGCTTGCGCGCGACCGTCACCAGGACGTCGGCGACGGTGTCGTCCTCGAGGTTCATTGCCGACAGGAAATCGGCCTCGGTGAGGATGCCGACCAGACGATCCTCGACGTCGACGACCGGCAACCCGCTGATCTTCTTCTCCACGATCAGCTCCGCGGCCGCGGGGAGCGAACTGCCCTGCCGCACCGTCACCACGCCCTTGGTCATCACGTCCTTCACGTGCAGCAGTTTCGCGTGACGGATCTGGGGTGCGGTCGCGACGTCCTTGCCCATGAAGCGTCATGTGCGAAGGCAGCAGCGGTACGTGCGGCAGGTGGCCGGGCAGCAGCATGTTCCAGTACACCCACTTGAACGCGAGCTTGCCCATGTGGTTCATGTAGCTCTCTTCGAGCAGCGAGAACGGGCCGGCGTACGGCAGCGGGAACGAACCCTCGAGCGGCTCGATGTCGTAGTTGAAATCGAGCAGCATCGCCTTGTGATGGCCGGTCTCGACGAAGCAGTTCGCGTGACCGTCGAAGCTCGGCAGCGGCACCTTGCCGTCGATCTCGCGCAGCAGGTTCTCGACGACCGTCTCCGCCTCGAAGTGGGCGACCGAGCCCGCCTTCGACGTGGCGACGTTCGTGTTGTCGCCGAGGAGGTAGATGCGCTCCGCGTTGCGGCTCTTCAGCGTGCGCGGATCGGTCATCCCGTAGCCGGCGCCGTCGCCCAGCCCCGAGTCGTCGATGACCGCGGGCCCGAGGTTCGGCGGAATCGCGCACAGCAGATCATAGTCGACGGTGCGCCCGTCGAAGGTGCGGATCGATTTCTTCGCCACATCGACGGACTCGATCGCGAAATTCGGCACCACCTTGATGCCCTTGGCCTCGGCGACCTTCGACAGGATCCGGTTGGCGTTCGGCTTGGTGAAGGCGCCCGTGTACGGCGTGACCAGCGAGATCTCGATGCGGTCGCGCACACCCTTCTGCAGGAAGTAGTAATCGGCGAGAAACGCGAACTCGAGCGGCGCGACCGGACACTTGATCGGCATCTCGCAGATGTCGATGACGAGCCGGCCCTCGCGCATCGACTCCAGCCCGTCGCGCATCGCCAGCGCGCCGTCCAGCGTGTAGAACGTGTGCACCCCCCTGCCCATCTCGTCGGCCATGCCCGCGACTTCCTCGGGAGCCGTCCGGCAGCCGAGCGCGCAGACGAGGAAATCGTAGGGAAAGCGGCCGGCGCTGGTCTCGACCTCGCGCTTGGCGTGGTCGATCAGCCGGATGTCGGCATTGACGAAGCCGACGCTGCGCGGCAGCGGCGCGTCGATCGGGCGCACGACGTCGACTTCCCTGTCGTAGCCGTACATGCCGAAGGGCAGGAAGAGGAGGCCCGGCTGATAGACGTGAAGCCCGGCCCGGTCGATCACCGTGATCGCCCACTCCTTGAGGTCGAGCCGGTGGCAGAGCATGTTGGCCGTCAGCGCGCCGCCGGTGCCGGCGCCGAGGATGACGATGTTCTTCATGAGGGACGCTCCCGCAGGCGAACGAGCATCCACGCGCCCAAACGGTCGATCACCGCCGGCGCGATCTGCGGACACCCATGGGACACTGTGTCACCGCGGCGTCGGGAGCGCGTTGACCTGCCTCAACGGGTCGGGCGAAGACGAATGGCCGCGACCGGACGCCGCACGCGCACGCTCGTCCGTCGGCGGCGTCCCGCGGTCAGCGCGCGGACGGGTGGAGCGAAACTACCACTGTGCGAACAGCCGTCCCTTCACGACCTTGTGCGGAAAGGCGTTGAGCGGCGCGTCGCCCTTGGCCACGCACCGTCCGCTCGCGATGTCGAACGCCCACTCGTGCTTGGGGCAGGTGAGCCGGCTCCCCTTCAGCGCCAGATGCGGAATGTTCGTCGACTCGTGCGGACACAGGCTGTCGTACACCTTGAACGTGCGTTCCTTCCGGTAGACGAACAGCCCGCGGCCGTCGCAATCCAGGCGCGCCGCCTTGCCGTCCGCGAGTTCGGCGACGGCGACGACGTCGTGCCAGACCGGTTCCGGAGCCGGCGCAGGCGTCGCAGTCGCGACCTCGCGCGGAAACTCCGGCAGGTCCATCCGCAGGATGACGTCGATCGCCCAGACGATCTTCGCCAGCCCGAGCGCGGGAAACGCCATCAGCAGCGCATCGACGACTTCTTCCGCCGTCGCCCCTTCGCGCAGCGCGCGCTTCAGGTACTGCCGCAGGCCGTTCTCGGTCTGCGCGTGCACCTTGGTGATCACCGAAATCAGGTTGCGGGTCTTCGGGTCGAGCCGGCTGCCGGCGTCCTTCAGGAACCTGAAATAGGCGGACATCGCCTCCGGGCGGGCCTTGACGAGATAGCTGAGCGCGTCGCTCATGAGCGGAATCCCCAGTGAAAGTTGACGACTGTCGGAGATTCTACCGGCTGGCGCACACGTTCGACACGCGCGGCCGCGCGAGGAGGTTACTGGACGAGCGGTGTCGCCGCCGCGGCGAGATCGACGCCCGCGAGCGAGGCACGGCCGGCCAGCACCTCGACGTATTGCCGCAACGCACGTTCCTCGACACGGGCGGCAAGGTACTGCGCGACGCTCGCCTCGACCTCCTCGAAGGGCAGCGTGCGCCCGGGAATGCGTCGCTCGACCGCCACGATGTGGAAGCCGTAGCGCGTGGCGACCAGCGTCGGCAGCACGCCGGTCGCCGTCGTGCCGAACAACGCCCGGTCGAATTCGGGCACCATCTCGCCGCGGCCGAACTGGCCGAGGTTGCCGCCATGCTGGCCCGACGGGCAGTTGGAGAGCGCCTGCGCCCGCTCCGCGAACGGCGCCGCGTCCGCCTTGAGCGCCGCGAGCTCGCGCTCCGCGCGGTCGCGCAATGCCATCACCGGCGTGCCTGGCGTCACCGCGAACAGGATGTGCCGCGCCTCCACCAGGTCGCCGGACGTGAACTTCTCCGGATGCGTCTCGAAATAGCGCCGGCACTCCTCCGCCGTCGGCGCCGGCGTCTTCACCTCGGCGTCGAGCACCTGCGCGATCGCCTCGTCCTCGGCGTCGCGATCGGCAAAGGCGACGTCATCCCGCGCGGCGCCGCCTTCGAAGAGACCCAGCTCGCCGGCGCGTTGCAGCAGCAGCTCGCGGATGGCGAGCGTCCGGCGCGCCGCAGCCTCGGGATCGGCGGCGCCCGCGTGCAGCGCCGCCTCGCGCTCGACGGCGTCCGTTGACAGTGTCGTGTCGTTCACGCGCAGATTCATGGTCACGCCTCCTTCGTTTGCGTCAGCGTGACCGGACGACCTGCCACGCCCGGACGACGTAGCCGACGGCGGCGAAGCCGCTCCAGATGTGCACCAGCCGCGAGAACGGGAAGACGACGAAGATCGTCATCCCGAGCAACAGGTGGAGCTTGAACACCGGCGCGACGTCGGTGACGTAGCCGGCGGCGTCGCCGCGGAAGGTCACGATGTGCTGCGCCCACAGCATCAGCTTGATCATCTCGCCGCCGTCGAGGTGCTGCACCGACGCCGTGATGCTGAACAATCCCAGCAGCAACTGCGCGAGCAGCAGGATCAGCACGGCCATGTCCATCTTGCGCGTCGTCGCGCGGATCCGCGGCTCGGTCATCCGGCGATGGATCAGCAGCACCAACCCGATGAGGCAGGCGAGTCCGGCGATGCCGCCGGCGATGACCGCGAGCAGCTGCTTCGCCTGCGGCTCGATGCCCAGCGCGTGCCAGACGGCCAGCGGCGTCAGCAGGCCGAACAGATGGCCGAAGAAGATGCCGAGAATGCCGAGATGGAACAGGTTCGAGCCCCAGCGCAGCTGGCCCGCACGCAGGAGCTGCGACGAGTCGCTCTTCCACGTGTACTGGTCGCGGTCGAAGCGCACGAGGCTGCCGATGAAGAACACGGCAAGGGCGAGGTACGGGTAGATGCCGAACAGGAAGGTGTTGAGGGTGGTCATGGCAGATTTCCTCGAAAGCGTCAGGACTGGCGCGGCATGAAGCGGACGACCGAGGGCGATGGTTGGGGCGCGTTGGTGCCGCAGCCCTGGCCGCCGGGCGGGCCGAAGTAGACCGGATCCTCGCGCCACTCGTCGTCGAGCGGCTTCTCTTGCTCCGCCGGAGCGTCTTTCCGGTGGGCCGCGAGGCCGGCCTCGCCGACCAGGGCGAGCACCGCGGCCAGGACCGCGCTGTAGGGACTCCGGCGGTCCTGCAGCGCCTCGCCGATCTTGCGCAGGATGTGCGCGCAGTCGCCCAGCATGTCGACGGCACTCGCCGGCGGCTGTTGCGACAGGAACTCGAGCATCGCCGGCAGGTAATCCGGCAGTTCGTTCCCGGTCATCGCGAAGCCGGCGTCGGCGTAGACCTTCTTCAGCTCGACCATCGCCTGCCCGCGGTCGCGCGAGTCGCCGTGGACGTGCTCGAAGAGGTGCAGCGACGTGCGCCGGCCGCGGTCGAAGATCTCGACATAGCGTTCCTGTGCGTCGATCAAATCGGCGGTCGCGAGCGCGGCCGTCAGCTCGGCGAGCGCGGTCTTCTGCGCGGCGCGCAAACTCCGCGCGTCACCGATCACCGCATCGATCTCCGGCAACGCCGCGATCAGCTCGGGGGTCGGATAGGCCAGCAGCGCACCAAGCGCCTTGAAAGTGAGATTCATCGTCGTTCTCCTACACCGCCGCCTTGATGGGAATCGTCCGCTTCTTCTTGCCGCCGAAGAGGCTGGTCTCCGTCTGGCCGTCCGAGCAGCCGTTGCCGAACGAGAAGCCGCAGCCGCCGCGCACGTCGAACGCATTCTCCGCGTACTCGCGATGCGCGGTCGGGATCACGAACCGGTCCTCGTAGTTCGCGATCGCCATGTAGCGGTACATCTCACCCACCGTCGCCGCGTCGATCCCCACCTGCTTCAGTACGGCGGCGTTCTCGCGCTTCTCGACGTGCCGATCGCGCATGTAGGCGCGCATTGCCAGCATCCGCTCGAGCGCAGTCACCACCGGCGCCTCGTCGCCCGCCGTCAGCAGGTTCGCGAGGTACTGCACCGGGATGCGCAGCGAGCGTACGTCCGGCAGCTGCCCGAAGGCGCCGATCTGCCCCGCGTTGGCGGCGGCCTGGATGGGCGACAGCGGCGGGACGTACCAGACCATCGGCAGCGTCCGGTACTCCGGATGCAGCGGCAGCGCCACCTTCCAGTCGACCGCCATCTTGTAGACCGGCGATTCCTTCGCCGCCTTCAGCCACGCCTCCGGCACGCCGTCCTTGCGCGCCTGCTCGATCACGGCCGGATCGTTCGGGTCGAGGAAGATGGACAGCTGCGCTTCGTAGAGCTTCTTCGGATCGTCGACCGACGCCGCCGCCTCGATCCGGTCGGCGTCGTAGAGCAGCACGCCCAGATAGCGGATGCGGCCCGACGCAGGTTTCCGAGCACACGGTCGGCTGGCCGGCCTCGATCCGCGGATAGCAGAAGATGCACTTCTCGGCCTTCCCCGTCGACCAGTTGTAGTAGATCTTCTTGTACGGGCAGCCGGACACGCACATCCGCCAGCCGCGGCACTTGTCCTGGTCGATGAGGACGATGCCGTCCTCCTCGCGCTTGTAGATCGAGCCGGACGGGCAGGACGCGACGCACGTCGGATTCAGGCAGTGCTCGCACAGCCGCGGCAGGTACATCATGAAGGTGTTCTCGAACTGGCCGTAGATCTCGCGCTCGATGTCGCGGAAGTTCGCGTCCTTGCCGCGCTTGGCGAACTCGCCGCCGAGGATCTCCTCCCAGTTCGGGCCCCACTCGATCTTCTCCATCCGCTGGCCGGTGATGAGGCTGCGCGGCCGCGCGACCGGCATCGCCTTCATCTCGGGCGCCGTGTGCAGATGCTCGTAGTCGAACGTGAACGGCTCGTAGTAGTCGTCGATCTGCGGCAGGTTCGGATTGGCGAAGAGCTTCATCAGGATCGACCACTTGCCGCCCTGACGCGGCTCGATCTTGCCGCCGCCCTTGCGGACCCAGCCGCCGTTCCACTTGTCCTGGTTCTCCCACTCCTTGGGATAGCCGATGCCCGGCTTGGTCTCGACGTTGTTGAACCACGCGTACTCCATGCCCTCGCGGCTGGTCCAGACGTTCTTGCAGGTCACCGAGCAGGTGTGGCAGCCGATGCACTTGTCGAGATTGAGGACCATGCCGATCTGTGCGCGAATCTTCATCGTCGTTCTCCTTAGCCTTGCGCCGGCACGCTGGCGGGCGTGTCGAGCCAGTCGACGTTCTTCATCTTGCGCACGATGACGAATTCGTCGCGGTTGGTGCCGATGGTCCCGTAGTAGTTGAACCCGTACGAAAGCTGCGCGTAGCCGCCGATCATGTGCGTCGGCTTGGTGACGATGCGCGTGACCGAGTTGTGGATGCCGCCGCGCGCGCCGGTGATCTCGGATCCCGGCGTGTTCACGATCTTCTCCTGCGCGTGGTACATGAGGCACATGCCGAGGCTCACGCGCTGGCTCACCACCGCGCGCGCGGCGATCGCGCCGTTGACGTTGTAGAGCTCGATCCAGTCGTTGTCGACGATGCCGGCCTTCGCGGCGTCGGTCTCCGACAGCCAGACGATCGGGTCCGCCGCGCGACAGCGTCAGCATCAGCAGGTTGTCGGTGTACGTGGAGTGGATGCCCCACTTCTGGTGCGGCGTGATGAAGTTGAGCACGATCTCCGGATTGCCGTTCGGCTTGCGTCCGTCCATCGGCTTCGTGGTCTTGAGGTCCACCGGGGGTCGGTAGACGCACAGGCCTTCGCCGAACGCCACCATCCACTTGTGGTCCTGGTAGAACTGCTGGCGGCCGGTCAGCGTGCGCCACGGAATCAGCTCGTGGACATTGGTCCAGCCGGCGTTGTAGCTCACGTGCTCGGACTCGATGCCGCTCCACGTCGGGCTGGAGATGATCTTGCGCGGCTGCGCCTGGATGTCGCGGAAGCGGATCTTCTCGTCCTCCTTCGGCAGCGCGAGGTGCTTGTGCTCGCGTCCGGTGATCTTCGACAGCGCTTCCCAGGCCTTGACCGCGACCTCGCCGTTGGTTTCCGGTGCCAGCATCAGCACGACCTCGGCCGCGTCGATGTCCGAGTCGATGCGCGGCATGCCCTTGCTGATCCCCTCGTCGGTCACCGGATAGTTGAGGTCGCCGAGGTTCTTCACCTCGTGCTCGGTGTTCCAGGCGATGCCCTTGCCGCCGTTGCCGACCTTGCTCATCAACGGCCCGAGTGCGGTGAACTTCTTGTACGTGTTCGGATAGTCGCGCTCGACGACGACCATCTGCGGCGCCGTCTTGCCGGGGATGAGTTCGCACTGGCCGCGCTTCCAGTCCTTCACGTCGGTCGCCTGAGCGAGCTCGGACGGCGTGTCGTGCAGCGTCGGGGTCAGCACCAGCTCCTTCTCGACGCCGAGATGTCCGACGCAGACCTCCGAGAACCTCTTCGCGATCGCCTTGTAGATCTCCCAGTCGCTCTTCGCTTCCCACACCGGGTCGACCGCCGCGGACAGCGGATGGATGAACGGGTGCATGTCCGACGTGTTGAGGTCGTTCTTCTCGTACCACGTGGCGGTCGGCAGCACGATGTCCGAGTACATGCAGGTCGTGGACATCCGGAAGTCGAGCGTGGTGAGGAGGTCGAGCTTGCCCTCGGGCGCGTCGTCACGCCACGCGACTTCCTCGGGCTTGCGCCCGCCGAAACTGCCCAGGTCCTTGCCCTGGACGCCGTGGTTGGTGCCGAGCAGGTGCTTGAGGAAGTACTCGTGACCCTTGCCCGAGCTGCCGAGCAGGTTCGAGCGCCAGACGAACAGGTTGCGCGGGAAGTTCGCCGGGTCGTCCGGATCCTCGCAGGACATCTTCAGCGCGCCGGACTTCAGCATCTTGACCGTGTAGTCCTTCGGGTCGGTCCCCGCGGCGGCAGCGTCCTTGCAGACCTGGATGGGATTGATCGCGAGCTGCGGCGCACTTGGCAGCCAGCCCATCCGCTCGGCGCGGACGTTGAAGTCGATGAGGCTGCCCGTGTACTCGTTCGGGTCGGCGAGCGGCGACAGGATTTCCTTGACGTCGAGCTTCTCGTAGCGCCACTGGTCGGTGTGCGCGTAGAAGAACGACGTCGAGTTCATGTGCCGCGGCGGACGGTGCCAGTCGAGCGCGAACGCGAGCGCGGTCCACCCGGTCTGCGGCCGCAGCTTTTCCTGGCCGACGTAGTGCGACCAGCCGCCGCCCGACTTGCCGACGCAGCCGCACATGATCAGCATGTTGATGATGCCGCGGTAATTCATGTCGCAGTGGAACCAGTGGTTCATCGCGGCGCCGATGATCACCATCGACTTGCCGTGCGTCTTGTCCGCGTTGTCGGCGAACTGGCGGGCGATCGTGATGACCTGGTCCGCCGGCACGCCGGTGATCTTCTGCTGCCAGGCCGGCGTGTACGGGACGTCGTCGTCGTAGCTCTTCGCCACGTTGGCGCCGCCCAAGCCGCGGTCGATGCCGTAGTTGGCGCACATCAGGTCGAACACCGTGGCCACCAGCGCCTCGCCGTCCTCCAGCTGGACCTTCTTGACCGGGACGTTGCGCACCAGGATGTCACCCCCCTGGTCGTTGTGGCGGAAGCGCTCGTGCTCGATGCCGCCGAAGTACGGGAAGGCGACGGCCGCGACGTCGTCGCGCGCGTCGATCAGCGTCAGCCGGAGCTTCGTCTCGGCGCCCGTGGCGCCGTCCTTGCTCTCGAGGTTCCACTTGCCGAGATCGCCGCCCTCCTTCTGGCCCCAGCGGTAGCCGATCGTGCCCTGAGGCGCGACGATCCTGCCGGTGATCTCGTCGACGGCGGCGGTCTTCCACTCGGGGTTGTTCTGCTGCCCGAGCTTGTCCGCGAAGTCCGAGGCGCGGAGCGTGCGGTCGGCGACGAGCTGATTTCCGCGCTTGACCAGCCGGACCAGCATCGGCATGTCGCTGTAGCGGCGGCAATAGTCCTGGAAGTAGGCGGACGGCCGCTCGAGATGGAATTCCTTGAGGATGACGTGCCCCATCGCCATCGCCAGCGCGGCGTCGGTGCCCTGCGTCGGGTGCAGCCACAGGTCGGCGAGCTTCGAGACTTCCGCATAGTCGGGCGTGACCGCGACGATCTTCGCGCCCTTGTAGCGGACCTCGGTGAAGAAGTGGGCGTCCGGCGTGCGCGTCTGCGGCACGTTCGACCCCCACGCCATGATGAAGGTCGAGTTGTACCAGTCGGCCGATTCCGGCACGTCGGTCTGCTCGCCCCAGGTCTGCGGCGACGACGGCGGCAGGTCGCAGTACCAGTCGTAGAAGCTCATGCACACGCCGCCGATCAGCGACAGGTAGCGGCTGCCCGCGGCGTAGGAGACCATCGACATGGCCGGGATCGGCGAGAACCCGATCACGCGGTCGGGGCCGTGCCTCTTGATCGTGTAGACATTCGCCGCGGCGATGATCTCGTTGACCTCGTCCCAGCTCGAGCGCACGAAGCCGCCCATTCCACGCACCGACTTGTACGACTTCGCCTTGACCGGATCCTCGACGATCGACGCCCAGGCCTCGACCGGACCCATCGTGTGTCGCGCTTCGCGCCACATCCGCACGAGCCGGCCGCGCACCATCGGGTATTTCACGCGGTTCGCGCTGTAGAGGTACCACGAGTACGATGCCCCGCGCGAGCAGCCCCGCGGCTCGTGGTTGGGCATGTCGGGACGCGTGCGCGGATAGTCGGTCTGCTGCGTTTCCCACGTCACGACGCCGCCCTTGACGTAGATCTTCCAGCTGCACGAGCCGGTGCAGTTGACGCCGTGCGTCGAGCGGACGATCTTGTCGTGCGCCCAGCGGTCGCGGTAGGCGTGCTCCCACGTGCGGTCCTCATGGGTCGTCACGCCGTGACCGTCCGAGAACGTCTCCCGGTGCTGCGTGAAGTACGTCAAGCGATCGAGAAAATGACTCATTGGCAGCTCCCGGGTTGCGTGAAGCGGAATTGGCGGTCCGCCGCGCGAAGGGCGGCGGAATCACCGTAAGGGTTGTCGGCGCCGGCGGCGCATTTCGCGGCGGTCAGCACGGCGACTCCGCGTGCGGCCGCGCATAGCACCACCACGTCAGGGCAATGCACGACAGGTAGAAAGCCAGAAACGGATACAGCGCGGCGGTGGTGCCGCCGGTCAGGGCGAACGCCGTCCCGTACGCCTTGGGGATGAAGAAGCCGCCGAACGCGGCGATCGCCGAGGCGAGCCCGAGCGCGGCCGCGCCCTCCAGCGTGCCCTCGCGCAGCGCCCGCGCCGCCGCGTCGCGCTGACCGGCGAACGCCCGGCGCCGGTCGGCGACGAAGACCGCCGGGATCATCTGGAACACCGCCCCGTTGCCGGCGCCGCTGGCCACGAACAGCACGGAGAAAAGGGCGAGGAACGTGCCGTAGCCGCCGGCCGCGCCCGCGGCGTGCGCACACGGCAAGCAACAGCACGATGACCAGCGCCATCGCGATGAACGAGGCAAGCGCGACCCGCGCGCCGCCGTAGCGATCGGCGAGCACGCCGCCGGCCGGCCGTGCGAGTGCTGCGAGCAGCGGGCCGACGAACGCATACCAGGTGACGTCGACGCCGGCGAATTCCGTCTGCGCGACCAGCGGAAAGCCCGCGGCGAAGCCGATGAACGACCCGAACGTGCCCAGGTAGAGCCACGCCATCAGCCACGTGTGCCGGCGCACGAAGATCACCGCCTGATCGGCCACCGAGGCGCGCATCGGCGCCAGATCGTCCATCGCGAACCAGGCGGCGAGGGCGGCGACGACGATCAGCGGTACCCACACATAGCCCGCGTTCTGCAGCCACACCTCACGCGTACCGGCGCCGTCGCTCCACGTCTGCGGTGCGCCACCGAGCGCACCGAACGCGGCAGCGCCGATCGCCAGCGGAACCACGAGCTGGGCCAGACCGACGCCGAGGTTGCCGAGGCCCGCGTTCCAGCCCAGCGCGGTGCCCTTGCGCTCGATCGGGAAGAAGAAGCTGATGTTCGCCATGCTGGAGGCGAAGTTGCCGCCGCCGATGCCGGCCAGAAGCGCCAGGCCGAGGAACGTCGGATAGCTCGTCGCCGGATCCTGCACCGCGACACCGAGACCGATCGCCGGGATCAGCAGCGCCACCGTCGACAGGGCAGTCCACGTCCGCCCACCGAACATCGGCACCATGAAGGAGAAAAAGAGCCGCAGCGTTCCGCCGGCCAGGCCGGGCAACGCTGCGAGCCAGAACAGTTGATTGGGGGTGAAGCGGAAGCCGATGTGCGGCAGCTGCACGACGACCACGCTCCAGACCATCCAGACGGCGAACGAGAGCATCAGCGCCGGGATCGAGACCAGCAGGTTCCGGCGCGCCACCTGTGCACCCTCGCGCGCCCAGAACTGGCGGTCCTCGGGTTCCCAGTAGGCGAGTTGCGGGGACATCGCGGTCATGCGCACAGGGTGGACGGGGAATGGCGTGGCCGCCGGGCAGAGGCCGGATGTTGCAGCCCCATCACGCCCCGTCCCATCAGCATCACGGGTTCTTCACGTACGCGTTGCGCCGGAGGTAGAACCACCAGTTCAGGATCAGGCACAGCGCGTAGAAGACGGCGAAGCCGTACATCGCGACCTGCGGCGTCCCCGCCTTGATCTGGTCGCCGATCACCACGGGCGCGACGAACGCGCCGTACGCGGCCACTGCCGACGTCCACCCGAGCACCGGGCCCGCCTGCGTGCGGTCGAAAATGACGCCGATCGTGCGGAATGTCGAGCCGTTGCCGATGCCGCTCGCTGCGAACAACAGGATGAACAGCAGCAGGAATGGCGTGAAGTACTGCTCCGGCGTCGCTGAGCCGTACGCGAGCATCATCACGTAGCCGACCGCTACCGAAGCGGCGACCATCACCACCGAGACGATCTGCGTGACGATCGAGCCGCCGACCTTGTCGGAGATCCAGCCGCCGACGGGCCGGATCAGCGCGCCGACGAAGGGACCGATCCACGCGTATGTCAGCGCCGACGGCGCATTTGGATTCTTCAGCGTGTGCTGCATGACGCCCGCGGCGTCGGGCACGTGGCTGATGCCGAAGATCACCGAGATCGACAGCGGAAGCGCCATCGAGAAGCCGATGAACGAGCCGAACGTGACGATGTAGAGCAGCGTCATCGACCACGTGTGCTTGTCGCGGAAGATCGCGAACTGCTTTGCGACACCCTCCTTCATCGCGCCGAATGCCGCCAGCTTCATCACGAGCAGCATCGTCACGATGATGAGCAGGATCGCCACCCACATGTTCAGGACGCCCAATCCGGTCGGCGGTGGCAGGTACAGGTACAGGCCGACGATCGCCGGCACGAACGACAGCGTGTAGAGCCACGTGATCTTGAGAAATGCGCGGATCGTGCCGCCGATCGCGGGCGAGACGGTCAGCAGGTTGTTCATGCCGAACCAGCACAGGATCGACAGCGGCACCAGCGACAGCAGCCACGCGAAACCCGCGTTCTGAATGTACGTCGCGGTGCCGGCCGGAATCTTGCCGAAGATCCAGCCGCTGTCCTTGATCAGTGTCATCGGCGCGCCGCCCATGGCGCCGAAGACGCCCATCGTCATCATCAACGGGATCACGATCTGCATGCTAGTCACGCCGAAGTTGCCGATGCCGGCGTTGATGCCGAGCGCCGTGCCCTGCAGCCGCTTCGGGAAGAACGCGCTTATGTTCGACATCGAGCTCGCGAAGTTGCCTCCGCCGACGCCTGACCACAGCGCCATCAGCTGGAATGCCCACAGCGGCCAGTCCTTGTGCTGGAGCACGATGCCGGTGCCCATCGCCGGCGCGAGCAGCATCGCCGTCGTCAGGAAGATCGTGTTGCGGCCGCCGGCCAGCCGGATCAGGAAGGCCGCGGGAATGCGCATCGTCGCGCCGGCGAGGCCGGCAATCGCCGTCAGCGTGAATAGCTCCGCCTGACTGAACGGGAAGCCCAGGTTCAGCATCTGGACCGTGATGATTCCCCACATGCCCCAGACGGCGAAGCCGCACAGCAGCGCCGGCACCGAGATCGCCAGGTTGCGGTAGGCGATCCGCTTGCCGGTGCTCTCCCAGAACGCGTCGTCCTCGGGACGCCAGTCGACGATGTCGACCGAGCTCGTCACCTTGGGCGGCACCGTGCCCGTGGTTGGTGCGCCGGATTGAACTGTGCTCATCGTGAACTCCCTCGTCATTCCCGCCTGTAATGCGGCGACTTTAGAGGGCATGGCGCGCGCTCGGTATTCACCGATGCGGCAGCCGGGACGACGCGAACGGACGATCTCCGCCCGGCCAGCTGGAGGGGCCGATATAGGTCGAAAGGACTATTGACGGAGGGCGGGCCAGGAGCGGCATGCGCCCCCGCCCGACGCGGCGTGCGAGGCTCAGGGCCTCGCCGCGACGCCGTGCTCGATGGCCCAGACGGCGGCTTGGACCCGGCTCGAGAGCTCGAGCTTGCGCAGGATGTGCTGGACGTGGATCTTGACGGTGCTCTCGGCGACGTCGAGTGCACGCGCGATCTCCTTGTTGCTCGCGCCGCGCGCGAGGTAGCCGAGGATCTCCCGCTCGCGCGGGCTCAACGCCGGGTGCGCCGCCGCCGGCGCACCGGTGCGGATCTCGCGCAGCAGCTTGGTCGACATTTCCGGCGACATCACCGAATCGCCGTTGGCCGCGCGCCGGATCGAATCGACGAGGAAGTCGCTGTCGATGTTCTTGAGGAGATACCCCAGCGCGCCGGAACGCAGCGCCGCCATCAGGTCCTCGGCATGCTCGGACACCGTCAGCATGACGACGTGAGTGGCCGGCGATTCGGCGAGGATCGCCTTCATCGCCTCGATGCCCGAGATGCCGGGCATGTTGAGGTCGAGCAGTACGACGTCCGGCTTGTGTGTCGCGGCCGCCTTGATGCCCTCGAATCCGTCGGCCGCCTCGCCGACCACCGCGAAATCCGGCACCTTGGCGAGCAGCGCGGTGATGCCGCGCCGGAACAGCGTGTGGTCGTCGACGACGACGATGCGGATGGGGGTCGGCGCGTCCGCGGCGCCCACTACGCGGCCTCCTTCTGCGCAATCGGAAGCGTCAGCACGACCTCGGTGCCGCCGCCCGGCTGCGAGCGTACGTCGACCCTGGCGCCGATGCGCGCCGCACGCTCGCGCATGATGCGCAGTCCGACGTGGTCGCTCGCCGCGTCGTCGGCGCGCGCCGCCGGATCGAAGCCGCGGCCATCGTCGCGCACGGTAAACACGTAGCCGGGTCCGCGCACGAGCCCCACTTCGACCCGTGTCGCGCCGGCATGCTTGCGCACGTTCGACAACGCCTCCTGCAGGATGTGCATCACCTGCAACTGGTCGTCGGGCGCCAGCGGGACCGCCGCGCCGGTCACGCGCAGGTCGGTCGCGACGCCGGCCTGCTGCTGGAAGCGGTTGAGCAGCGTCCGGACGCCGAGCTCGACGTCGCCTTCGGTCGTGCGCGTCCGGAAATGCACGAGCAGCTCGCGCACGTCGGCGTAGGATTCCTGCACGCCCGCCTGGATCTCGTCGAGGATGCGCGCCGACTCGGCCGGATCGGACTGCGCGAGCGCCTTCCTGAGCATCTGCGTCTGCAGGTTGAGGAACGCGAGCGCCTGCGCGATCGAGTCGTGCAGTTCCTGCGCCAGCAGGTTGCGCTCCTCGGCGATCGCGAGCTCGCGCTCGCGCGACACGAGCCGCAGGCTTTCGATGGCGACCCCCAGATTCTGGCCGAGGCTCTCCAGCATGTGCCGCTCCTCGCCCAGGACCTCGCGCTGCTCGCGGTAGAAGAGGTTGTAGATGCCCAGCACCTGCTGCTGCGCGGCAATGGGGAACGCGGCGACGGTGCCGAATCCGGCCTCGCGGCAATGCGGCAGCGTCACGCTGAGCGGCTTGCGCGGCGCCGACACGACGTGGACGACGGCCGCACTGCGCGCCGCCGCCTCGCCGCACGCACATTCGCCGCGCGCGAGGCAATGCTCCTTGTCGACGAAGGCGGCCGCCAGCCCTTCCTCGACGAACAGGTGCAGCGTGTCGCCTTCCCGCGAAACCAGACGCACGGCGCCCGCCGCAGCGCCGGTCAGAGCGAGCAGACGGCGCAGGAAGCCGCGGCAGAGTTCTTCCTGCGTGCTCGGAGCGTTGAGCAACGCCGTCATGTCGTACAAGCGTGGCGAGCCGCGCATTCTGCTCGGCGAGCGATCGCGTCTTGTCGGCGACGCGCGTCTCGAGCGTCCGGTAGGATTCCTGCAGCTCCTCGGCCATGTGGTTGAAGCCCGCGGCCAGCGCGCCGAACTCGTCCTTGGATTCGACCGGCAGCCGCACCTCGAAATCGCCGCTGGCCATGCGCCGCAGCCCGCCTTCGAGCTGGTGCAGCGGGCGGATGATGACGAGGAACGAAAGATAGATCAGCGCGACGGTGCCCCCGATGGCGAGCGCGACCAGCGCGAGCTGGATGCTGCGCAAGAGCGAGGTCGCCTGCGAGATGTCCTGCTCGAGCGTCGCCACGAACTGGTTGACGACGCCGACGAATTGCTCGATCTGCGGGCGAGCCACCTCGAGCGGCGCACCCTCGGCCGCGCGCGCAAGCGCCGGCTTCAGGACGTGCCATTCGCGATCGAGCCGCGCGAACTCGCGATCGATCGCCTCGGTCTTCGGCACGAACAGCGGCCGGCGCGGATCGCCAGTGCGCAGTGTCGCGACGACGTCCTCGAACGTCGAAATGTCGTCGCGGATGAGCGCGGCGTTCTCGCCCACCTTTCCGCGCTCCGGATGCGCGCCTTCCTGCGCGAGATAGGCGAGCCGGTACGTGCGCATCCGCAGGCTGCCCGCATCGTTGATCGCCGCCGCGCTGCCTTCGAGTCGCCACGAGACGAGCAGCGTGAGCCCGATCGAGACGAGCGCGACGACCAGGAAAAAGATCTGGATGCCGACGAGCTTGGCGCTGAGTCGTTGCGGGTGCGACATTCCACCCTCTGGGGCGTGCATGGGTGGATCAAGCTTCGGGGATCGAGGATTCCCCGGTCATGATCTGCGTCAACGGCGTGTTACGGCTCGTGTTACGCGGCCGCATTCCCTCGTCGTCGACGAGGTCGTTTTGGATCGGGTGGGGCCGAGCAAAGACGAACATTCTCGCGCATCGCGCGCGACGCCTGGATTGCCGACGGCGATACGGCCGTTGCGACCGTTAGCCCGGTGCTGCGCCTTCGTCGCCTTCGAGCGATCCGGCGGCGGCTCCTGCCGGTGCCAGCTCGGGCACCGGCATTCCAGAGCGACCGGCATCCGGTCGGGAAAGGGCCAGCACGGCCAGGAGCAGCATCCCTGTGTAGCCACCGCAGACGAACGCCAACACCACCCACCAGATGTCGACCACTGTCCTCCTTCCCCGGTGCGCCGCCGTATTCGGCTGTAGGAAACAACGCCGGGCTTCACGAATATATAGGAAACAATTTGCAGAAAGTCCAGTTGGCCCTACCGACTAGGCCGCGTTTTCATTCTTATCGCGCGCCTGCACTCGGGTCGGAAGGGCGATTGATTCGTCGATTTGTCGAGCCCAAATTTCGGCCGTAGTGCACAAATTGAATATTCCAACAGCATAGCCATGCGCGCTAACGCATTCTTTTTGAAGCTGTTGACACTAATGGCATCGGGTGTCACCATGACATTGGAATAAACAGGAAACGCCCGGAATATTCTTGGTTCACCGAGGCGTTGGTGTTCCAGGACCTCAGGGTCCGAAAAGGGCAAACCCGGCGAAAGTCGGGGACGCAAAGTCACCGGTCTAACGGGCACTCGCCCTACGACAGCGGGACTGCCGGACACCTTCCGGCCATCGGCGCAGTCTGGCCGACCGCGGGAGGAGAGGTACGCGCAGCGCGTGCGCGTGCCGACAGGTGCCTGGTGGATCTGCTTCGCGGGAAGTCCCTTAGCCGGATCTCTCGGAGCGGATCGTGAAACCTTGCCTTTCCCACACTGAACGGTCGCAGGTGCAGGCCGACATCGTCGCGTGCTTGCGCGGCATTTCCCGTCTTTCGCTGCGTGCACTGCGTGCCATCGTCGGCACGGGAATCGTCACAGCCGTGCTCCTGACGTTGTCGGGTCCCACCATGGCTAAACCGCCCGCGTTCGCGGCCGGCAGAATTCTAGTCGCACCCAAGGCAGGCGTAACCGACGCCGACTTCGGCGCCGCCCTCGCCGCCCACGGCGCCCACTCGCAGGGGAAACTACGCGGCCTCAACGTCCATCTCGTCACGCTTCCGCCGGGACAGTCCGAGGCCGACACCGTGGCCAAGCTGGCCCGCCATCCGCTCGTCAAGTTCGCCGAACTCGACGAGGTCGCGGCGCCCGCCGGCACCACGAATGACCCCTATCTTGCGAACGAGTGGCACCTTCCGAAGATCGACGCTCTCACCGCGTGGAATTCGTCGATCGGGACCGGAACGATCATTGCGATCCTCGACACCGGCGTCGACTCGACGCACCCGGATCTGGCCGCCCAGGTCGTTCCGGGCTGGAATGCCTACGACAACAACAGCAACACGGCCGACGTGTACGGCCACGGCACAGGCGTTGCGGGTACGGCCGCCGCTGCCGCGAACAACGCCACGGGGGTGGCCTCGGTGGCGTGGGGCGCGCGAATCATGCCGATCCGAATCACCGACACCTCGGGCTACGCATACTGGAGCACGACGGCGCAGGGCCTTACCTGGGCCGTCGACAACGGTGCGCGCGTCGCGAACATCAGCTTCCTCGGCGTTGCCGGCAGCTCGACGGTACAGAGCGCGGCCCAGTACATGCGCAGCAAGGGCGGGGTCGTGGCCGTCAGCGCGGGCAACAATGGCATCGCCGAGACGACCCCGTCAACCGACACGATGATCGTGGTGTCGGCGACCGACGCGTCGGATACCAAGACTTCCTGGTCGAGCTACGGCGCGTTCGTCGATCTCGCCGCCCCCGGACAGGGCATCTACACGACAGCACGCGGCGGCGGCTACCAGTCCGCATCCGGCACGTCGTTCTCGAGTCCGATCGTCGCCGGCGTCGCGGCACTGGTGAAGGGGATGCATCCCGAGTTCACCGCGGCACAAATCGAGTCCGCGCTGTTCTCGAGTGCCATCGACCTGGGTGCGGCCGGTAAGGACACGCTATACGGATATGGCCGGGTCAGCGCATCGGGCGCCGTGGCCGCCGCCGCCTCTGCGCCTGCCGACACGACCGCCCCGACCGTGGCTATCGCCGCGCCAACTGGAGGCACCGTCAGCGGATCGGTCAGTGTGAGCGTGAGCGCCAGCGACAACGTTGGCGTCGCGCGCGTGGATCTTTGGGCAAACGGACAACTGGTTGGATCGGATGCCGCGTCGCCCTACAGCTTCTCGTGGAATTCCGCGACGGTAGCGGATGGATCAGCGACGCTTACCGCGGTCGCCTACGACGCGGCGGGCAACAATAAGTCCTCGACCCCGGTCGCAGTGACGGTCGCCAACGCGTCGACGAAGGTGGCCGACACAACCCCGCCTACAGTGGCGATCACCAATCCGGGCAACGGGACCAAGTTAGGCAAGGGCAGCGTAACGGTGTCCGCGTCGGCATCGGACGCCAGCGGGCTCTCATCCGTGAAACTTTCGATCGACGGGGTCACGGTTGCGAGCGGCAACACCGGGACGTTGAGCTACAAGTGGAACACGCGGAACGTTGCGGCCGGAACGCACACGATCGCCGTGTGGGCGCAGGACCAGATCGGCAATGCCGCGTCGAAGTCGGTGAGTGTCACCAAATAGGCCGGTCACAACGAACACCGAACAAGCAACGCCGGCTGCCATGAAGCAGCTGGCATTGCCTTGCTAAGCGCGTCATGGCCGACGCGTCGTCCGTCGGGCATTGCTTCGGGGCGTTTCTGCGCTGACCCGTCGCGGCAAAGCGATCACCTCTCTTTGCCTCTGGCCGAGGCGCCCGGTGGCGTGTACGTTCCCGCGGCGCCCCGCTGCATCTCGTTGAGGAAGACCTAATAAACCCCGGGGACGAAACGGTAGGGCACCTTGCGACAGTAGGCGTCGTACTCGCCATCGACCTTGTTCAGGTGATCTTCTTCCGTGAGAGCGCGCAATGCATACACCGCGGTCCACGCACCAGACGGAGCCCGCCACAACGACGGCGCTCCACGCAGACCGCTCCCATGCTTCCAAGATCGCGGGGGTGGCTCCTAGCCACACGCGAGGTTCTTGCACATATAGGCAGGGTGACGGACAAACCGGTAGGGGCCGTGACTGATGATTCCGCGGTGCGTGAGGTTGCTCGCCTTCAAGTTCAGCGCGACGGACGCCGATGCATAAATCGCCATCAGGAAAAGCAACGATGCGCCTATCGCGACATGCACGACGGGATGGTCGAAATGGGGAAACTCAGCGGACCTCCAGCCCAATATCTGGACAACGACGCCATTGAACGGTGGATAACAAACCAATGCCACCGCCCATCCGAGCAGGGTGGGGTCAACCGAACGAATCTCGTTCTTCAGTCCCGGGTGTTCGACGAGGTAGCCGACCGTGAAGAAGACGACATCGAGGAACAGTATGAGTTGGAACAGGAACCAGTACCCATGGGAATTGAAGACGCGCAGGAAATCAGTCCGGATGATGGAGACGTGATTGATGACGTATGCACCGTTCGCGACCATATTGCCCGTAAAATCGAAGAGGGAAAGTACCATTAGCGGGGCAAAGAATCCCTTCAGCAGGATCGTGAGCAGCCCCAATCGGTCTTGGTAGGGAAGTCCCTCGCGGACGGTGATTACGGGGGATGCTACGACGGCCCTAAGCGCACGCAGGGCGCCTATGGACTTAGACTCCTTGGGGAGCTGCTCGGTGAGGTAGAAGACTAGGAGCAGCAGGCTGTACGCGACATAGCCGCCCGTCAAGACGTCGGTTCCCGAAATCCGGATTCCCTCGTTCCAGATCTGTCGCAGCCCGGCGCTGTGCGGCGAGAAGCGGTAGATCAGGAACGAGCACGTCACGAATAGGAACGAGGCGGAGAAGTTCTTTGCCCGTTGCCCAAGTAGGAGCCGTCGTGCGATTACGGTGTCCGCCATGTCTGGGACCGCGATGCTTCAACCATCCGCACAGGGAGCCAGTCCGTTGGGTCACCGAATAAACCGATGACGGCCGGGAGCCCAGCAGTCCTCCGGGGTCTGCTCCGATAACGCGAAGCCCCGGCGAACCGGGGCTTCATACGAGCAAACCGGATCAGTGCGCGTTACGCGTGCGCCTGTCTATTGCGACGGTATTGGAACAATCCGCGAGAATAGCCAAACAGCCCAAGAGACTCAACGTGCTCGGTTCCGGGATCTGGCTGGGTGGGCCACCGTTGCGCTGCTGCTGGTGCTGCTGGTGCTGCTGGTGCTGCTGGTGCTGCTGCTCGGAATCTCCCGACTGAGGAACGCCCACTCCTCAGGTGTACTTTCCGCTGGATAGCCTGCTATTCCCCCCGGGCTAACGCGATCTACCATACCAAACTCGTTGTAAAGGACAAAATAGTCGTTGAAGCTGAATGGTGCCAGGAGGCCAAAGGGAATATAGGCGATGATGTCGAATTGGCCACTCCCGCCCCCATGAATGTACGAATCGAAATTGATCTGGTTGTTCGTACCCTTAGCTTGTGGACCGCACGGGCCTATCAAGTTGCAGTCCAGTTCCCAGATCAGCGTACCCAACCCGGAAGCGTAACCCGTGTACGTCCCTCCGGTTGAAGCAGGGGCGATGTATAGCTCGAGCTCCTGCAGAGAAATAAGCGGCTTCGTACCATCCTGCGGCTCGTACATGTCGAGAATGAGGGCGAAATACTGGTTCGCGCCGATGGTCACAGGTGCAAGGTTACCCACCTTTACCGACCGATTATCCTGGGTGGGGTTGTTCTCATCAAACTCCATTGGCCGGTAGTCCGAGTTATACCCCCGTTCCTCGGTATTGTTGCCGTGCTGCTGCAACTTGAAGAAGGAATTGAATGCCCCGTACCCCGACCCTGCGCCGGTGTTGTATGGCGCCACCTGAAAGATTGCATCGTTTATCGTAACCTGGTCGCTTGGACAAGCGCTCCCACTGCACGGGGTAACGGTTCCGCCATTTCCGTGCCAATTAAATTCAGCACGGTACCCTGCGCCCATCCTGCCGCGAACAGAGGCAGGAGCTGCCAAACTCAATGTCGCGAACTGCACGTTCTTAGTACGCGCAACCATGACCGCTCCCTTTGGACACTTCGCTCGCACCTCCGTTACTACTCAGAAAACTCGAATAACGGTGCGCACCGAATCGACGCACATCATGCCCAACGCTGCGGACGTGGTTAGCAATAAGCTGGCCTGCAATTTTCGTTCCTCGATATTCGCATCGGCTTGCAACGGATGAATGCGAAGGTAAGTATTCTGAGTATCGGATCCTTTTAGCGCGGCAAACCTAGAGTCAAGGGCAATAATGTAAGCGATCCCGACATGAGCAGGGACAATGTCAGCAATGTTCGGCCGGGACATTCGCCGTCGCGCGACATAGCGTCGCGGTATTCTGCCCACTGAGATGCCTGTAATGTGCCTCTCGTGCAGCGGTACGCCCTTTTCACGCGCTCCCCGAGTACTTGGCGGCGAGGCCCTGTAGCAACTCGTAATCCACTAGGGTCTTGTTTTCACGACGGATTTGACAAGGGGCGGGCAGTAAACCCAGGGCGCCGGGCCTACGTATGGGTCCAGTACTCGCGGACGGACGAAGCAATCCCATGCGACAAAGCGCGCTGCATCATCGTCAAGTTGGCGTGACCTGCGCCAGTGTCCGCGCGGGTCGAGTGTAAGAATCAGCGACATTTCGCTGCAATAACTCGCGGATGCCTTACCGCGCCCCTTGCCCGCTGACGAGCCAATGGACGAGAATCATTTATTACGGATCTGACCCGGTGTTGCGGGAATCACCGGCGGTCCGGCCAATTCCTACCGCGCCTTTGCCCGCTCGCGACCACTAGGATGGGGTCGAGCAGCAGCGAGTGATTCCTGACGTAGTATTGGTGGAACGTACTCGATCGTCGTCACCGCTGCTCGAACGACGCCCCGTTCGCGAAGCGGACCTGCGCAAGCCGGTATGGCCGGGTGACTGCTGGCGCAGCGGTTTGGGGTCAGAACGTAACAATGTGCCCGCCCAAGAACCGCCGGATGACGTCACCGAACACGAAAAGTGCGCTTCCCCCGAGGGGGGCGCGCCAATCGACGAGAATCGATCTGTTACGCATCGGACACCGTTTGCTCCAAAAGGCATCGCCCGCGTACGTCTCGAGGTCGGTGAAATCGTTCTCGCTGAAGTGCATTGGTATGAGGCAACCGGCATTGGCAAGCGGGAATTCAAGATCAAGCGCATCCTGTAACTGGAAATAGCCATGGCGAAAACTGCAAAACGGCTCGTCGTCTGCGTGAAGAACGAGGGTTACGATGTGTCGCTCGAACGTCGCAAACTGTACGTCGCCATCGTCGACCCTGTGGCCGAGAAACACGGACAACTGCGTGTAGTCGACGAATCGGGTGAGGATTATCTGTACCCACGGGAATTCTTTGTCCCTGTGGAGCTACCACAGTCCGTACGTCGCGCCGTGTTATTGGCGGCCTGATCGCGCTAATTGGCCTTCGTCCAGCACGGACTCCGACCGATGGGGTATCGCCTCCGCCATTGGTGCCGGCTAACTCGGACGCTGCCAGCGGGATCCGTCCTCGCCCCGCTGAACCGTAAGCGTCTGTTCCATACGGTCTTGGCGAAAAGCTTCGGACCATGCGGTGCGAGCTAAGGGAAGCGCCGAGCGAATTGCATCCAAGCCTTGAGCCAGCGGGCTTCGATCGGCGTGAGATTGGGAAACTCAATCGATTCAAGAGCGACCCGCAGCGCGCCGCTTCCCCCGTCCGCAGACCGCCACGACGGCCATCTCGTTGGCGAGATCGAAGCGATGGAGGGTTACCTCCTCTCCCATGAGCTTGACCCGATCGAACCGCTCAAACATTGTCTCGATGCAGGTGAGCCAGGCCGAGGCTTGCTCGTAGTCACCATAGGCGTCGGTGAGAGCCAGCCGCGATGCAAGTCTTGACCGTCTTGCATTGTTGCATCTCCGCGAGAAGATCTGGCATGTCCATGCTTGCGGTCGAGGCGAGGGGTGGTTTGGGGTCAGAAACGTAACAATGCACCCGCCCAAATACCGCGGGATGACGTCCACCCAACACGAACCACTGTTTACCCTGAGGGCGCGAGCGAATCGACGAGAATCGATTTGTTACGTATCTGACCCCGTTTGCTTACCGCGCCCCCTGCCCGCTGACGACCACCCGCACGGTGTCGAGCAGGATATGGGTATCGAGAAACAGTGAGTGATTCTTGACGTAATACAGGTCGTACTCGAGCTTCGTCACCGCGTCCTCGAACGTCGCGCCATAGGTGAACCGGACCTGCGCCCAGCCGGTGATGCCGGGCTTGACGGCGTGGCGCACGGCGTAGAACGGAACCTGCTCGACCAGCGCGCGCACGAACTGCGGCCGCTCCGGCCGCGGACCGACGATGCTCATCTCGCCCTTGAGGACGTTGATGAGCTGCGGCAGCTCGTCGATCCTCGTGCGGCGGATGAAGTGGCCGACGCGAGTAACGCGCGGATCCTTGTCGGTCGCCCATCGCGCGACGCCATCCTGCTCCGCGTCCTGCGTCATGCTGCGGAACTTGAGGATCTGGAACGTCTTGCCGCCTTGGCCGACGCGCTCCTGGCGATAGAGGATCGGCCCGCGCGATTCGAGCTTGATCGCGAGCGCCGTGAGCAGCAGGACCGGCAGCGCAATCGTGGACAGGATCAGGCAGGCAAAGAGATCGGACACGCCCTTGAGTGTCCTGTTCAGCCAGCCTTGCCGGAATCCGTCGCCGTAGATCAACCAGCTGCTCTTGAGCGAATCGACGGGGATCCGACCTTCGACGCGCTCGAAGAAGCCGGCCAGGCTGGTGACCTGGATGCCGGCGAGCCGGCAATTCAGCAGGTCGTTTATGGGCAGGACGCCGCCACGCTGCTCGCGCACGGCGACGATCAATTCGGTCGCCTCGGTTCGCTCGACCGCCTGCTTAAGTGACCACGACGAAGGCAGAATGCGCGTCGTGGCAACCATCGGGGCCTCCGCGGAGCCCAGCGGATAGAAGCCGACGATCGTCAGACGCAAGTGGGCGTCCTCTGCGTTCATCTTCTCCAGCCGCAATGCGTCGTGCCCCGTGCCGAGCACCAGAACGCGATGGGGGAAGAGCGCGCGGCGCAGCGACGGCTCGATCACCTGCCGGGCCGCCACGACACCGCCCAACGAATAGAGCGTGATCACGCCGAGCGAGTCCTGGAACAGCTCGCCGTGCCGGACGAGTCCGAACATCGCGTAAGCCGCAACAAATGAAAACCCCAGCGCGAGAACCGTGCGGGAAAAATAGGCGGCGAACGTGAGCCGACGATCGTTGCGGTACAGGCCGAGCATGCTGCTGATACTCACCATCAGCACCGAAAACATCAGCGCCGGAAGCGTGATGTTGAGCTCGGGCAGCGCGTAATGGATGCGGTTGAGCTTGATCGCCGCGACGACGGCAATGAAAAACAGCACGCCCTCCACGATGGCCTGGAGGAACGTTGCAGCCGATGCGTTGAGGCGGGTCATGGCATTGCCGCGTTCCCTACGGTCGCCGCCATGGCGCATCCGTCGATGACAATGCAATTGATACCGATGCGACCCAACGTGTGGCTATCGAGGCTCACACGGAGAGCCTGCCGCCTCCGTGTTGCAGCGGTATTTCGCTGCAGGGCGTCACGCCGCTTGAACGAGCCGACGCCTGAGATGGCGCCGAGACTGGAAGAGATCCGCATCGGTGATCTGTCCGGCGTTTTCCCCCCTCGTGCGTTCCCGAGTCTGCCGCCCGGGTGCTCGTCCAAATTATCGCCGATAACCTTCGCGATGCGATGTGAATATCCGACAAACGGCAACGCGCCTCCGCACCGCGGGGTGCGACAAAATGCATCAGGGATCAGGGCGTTGTAGCGGACAGCTGAGGTGGCGCGTCGATTATCTGGCCATCGACTTGACCGTACGAACGGCAATCGCCAGCAATTCGTAGCTCGCGTAGTAGCTTCCTGCCAAGCCGCCCAGGCTCGGGACATAGTCGAGCACGTCGTCGTACTCGAATTGAGGAATCAGCGTCGGCGCCGGAACGACGTCGAGCCCCGCTGCCGCAAACTCCGCGATCGCGCGTCGCATGTCGAGCGCGTGCGCGACGAGCACGATGCGACCGACGCCCTCGGCTTTCAGGATGCGCGCCGAGAACAGCGCATTCTCGTGGGTGTTGCGCGATCGCGGCTCGACCCAGCGAACCGGCACCCCGTATTCGCGCTCGAGGACGTCGCGCATCAAGTGCGCCTCGGTCGCGCCGCCGAACGACGAGCCGCCGGTGACCAAGACCGGGAGTCCGGTCTCGCGCGCGACGCGGGCCCCGTAGCGAACGCGCTCGAGCGTGAGCCGTCCCACCGTGTCGCCGCCGTATTCGACGGCATCCGGGCGGACCCCGCCGCCGAGAACGACGATGGCCTGCGCGCTGCGCGCGCGCTCGAGATCGAGCACCCCGGCAACGTCCAAGGGGCGCATCAGCAGCGACGCGACCACCGGGACCGACAACGCCACGAGAGTGGCCACTCCGACGACCGCCAGTGCGTTCCCCGTTCGGGGTCGAAATCGTCGCAACCACAGCCCGAGCGCGGCCACCAGCAACGGGCCCGTCGGCGGCAGAATCAGCGCCTTGGCCAGTGGCTTCAGCCAGTTAAGGTCGTCCAGTGGAGCCCCCGCGGGTTGCGCGTGCGTAGCAAGTGTCGCCCGCGGCGATCGTGCCCCGATTCGTGCGGGGCTCGGCAACGTTCCAGGAAAGCGCATCTCGGGCAGAGTTTAGAAGATCCCCCTGCTGATGACGACCGCCACGCTCGTCCGAGCGGCAACGGGCCACGCTGGGCGAATCGACGGCCCCCACCCTCGGCCGCCCGCATCCGGCCGACTTGTAGCACGCATCTTGCTATCAGTTCGATGCTTCCACCCAAAAAAGTGCGATGATCTGGGCATCGAGTCCCCCATCCGCAGAACCCGATGTATTTGCCGCCATTCCTCGACCTGCGCGCCGGCTTCGCGAGCTACTTCTCGTGCGTGCCCGCCACCACGGCGAGCTCCGGGACGCCTGCTTCCGGATCCGGCACGACGTTTACTGCCGCGAACTGAACTACGAGCCGCTTCGCCCCGACGGGCTGGAAGACGACGCCTCGATGCACAGTCGGTGCATTGCCTGTTGCGCGCCAAGCAGTCGGGACAGTTCATTGGTTGCATTCGGCTGATTCTGTCCGAGCCGGGCGATTCGGCGGCGCTGTTTCCGTTCGAGAAGACCTGTGCCGCAATGCTGGACCGGCAGATCGTCGATCCTGCCAAGCTGGAGCGAAGCCGGGTCGCGGAGGTGTCACGCCTGGCCGTCATCAACGTGTACCGTCGGCGCAAGGGCGGAGGAGGAGCCGGGCACGATCCACACCGGCGACTTCGGTACGCCCGACCGACCACGTTTTCCCTACGTACCCGTGGGCCTCTATCCGGGCATGCTCGTGCAGGCCCAGCGTCACGGCGTCGAAACGCTGTTCATGATGACCGAACCGCGCCTCGCCCGTCACCTGTCGCTGCTTGGCGTGCGCATCCAACGGATCGGTGGGCCCGTCGAGCATCGCGGTCGACGGGTTCCGTGATGCTGTCGGTGCGCGGAACCGTGAAGAGCTTCGGCCCGATCGTTCGTCCGCTTTACGATTCGATTGCCGCGGAGATCGACGCGGGTTACGGCGTCACCGAGACTGCTTCCGCGGCGTAGGGCTTTGGCGCTCCAAGGCCGTCATCAGAAGTCGTAGCGGATTTCCGTGTAGAGCCGGTCCCGGTTGTTGTAGCGACCGAAGAAGCCATCGCTCGAGCCGGTGAAGATGTCGACGCCGAAACCCACCGTCGTGTTCTTGGCTGGGTCCAGGTGAGGCGCGGCCGCACGAGGCCGCCGGCGTCCTTGAAGTTCTGAATCCACAGGATCTGCGGCTCGAAGGCGTCGTCAGCTTCGTCGACAGCAGCACGCTCGCCCCGAAGCCGTCGTCCTTGATCGCGAGATCGCCTCCGCCGCCATCGAAATACACGCGCTGGAATCCCTGCACGTTGAGCCGCGTGTCGGCCGGCATGAAGGGAAGGGAGATATCGAGACTCACGATGTAGTCGAGCGTCGATCGTTTCACCACGCCCTGCGCCGCCGTCGCGAAGTCCGCCACAGTGTAGCCCTGCCCGTTGGCGTACACGGCCTCGCCGCGCAGGACCACGTCGCCGAAATCCTTGCTGACCGTGCCGCCGGCCTGCCAGATCCGGTCGTAGCGCGGCTGGAACACGAATGGCTGTCCGGTACTCGTCGGCGGTTCCGGATAGAAGGTGGGCGCGAGGCGTAGCTGCGGTAATAGAACGCGCGAGATCCCAACCGCGACGAGCGTGTTCGCGCGGAAGCCGAAGCTGGAATTTGAGAGCGTCCGGGCCGGCCGGACCGGGTCCTGGAACAGCGAGGCGACCTCCAGGAGCATCGGCGCGGTAAGCGCGCCGGATAGAAGTCGGCACCGGGCTTGCCGATCCGGTCGAACGTGGCACGGGAATCCAGACGAAGTCCAGATGCGCGTCGCCGGTGGTGTATTCGGCGCGTGCCGCCCATTGCGGGATGCGGATGAGGTCGAAGCTCGGCAGCAGAAACTCGCGCGAGTCGTGGGCCGACACGACGTCGGCGAAGAACAGCCCGACGACCTCCCCCCACACGATCTGCTGAGCGCCCAGTCGGAAATCCCAGGATCCTGCGGAAAAGTCGATGTAGTTCTCGCCCCAGAAGAAATCGGTGCGCTGATTCTTCTTCACGGGGTCGAGATAGAAGTCGGACGTGGCGTAGACCAGGTCACCGTCGACTCGGCCGCTCAGCTTCCACTTCACCGCATCGGCGATTTCGCCCTGACCGACGACTGCAATCGACCCGCACCCCGCGACCATACACGGGGTCGGCGTACGTGTACGCCGCGGCGCCGTCGAAAAACCCGCCGACCGATACGCGCGCTTCGGCGCAGAATCCGACGCAGATCCGAACAATGCGTCGCGCGTCGACGGAACCGGATTCGCGCCTGCAGCGCCGGTCGTTCCTGCCTGCGCCAGACGCAAGGCGACGGCGGGCGTCCTCACCGGCGGTGTAGCGTGTTCGACTCGGGTGCATTCGAGCCCTCACCCGCGATCGACGTGTCGGACGCGCTCGCCGGGTAAGGAACCGCCTCCGCAGCCAACGCCTGCAGCGGGAGAGCCGATCCTGCGGCGCGCGCCAGAGCGATCAGCACGGGCACCATCGATCTGCATTGCATCATCTTGCTTTCCCCCGTGCGTCGAGTCAGGGATTCTCGACCGGATGCCGCTCATTGACCATGACCCAATGGTGGGCCGTCCGCACGCCGAGCCGGTGAATGCGGCCATCTTCGATGCGAACCAGACGGTCGGCCCGCGCGATCACCTTCTTGTCGTGGGTCGAGAAGACGAACGTCGTTCCGAACGACCGGTTGATCTGTTTCATCAATTCTAGGATGCCCGCGCGGGTCCGGCTGTCGAGATTGGCGGTCGGCTCGTCGGCCAGGATCATCCGGGATGCGTCGCCAGCGCACGGGCGATTCCCACGCGTTGCCGCTGGCCGCCACTCAGCTCGTTTGGCCGGTGGCGCGCGAACCCGCCGAGCTGCACGATGTCGAGGTACTTGGCGACACGCGCTCGCCGCTCCTCCCGCCCGAGCTCCTTGAACTGCAGCAAAGGATATTCGACGTTCTCCGCCGCCGACAGCACCGGAAGCAGGTTGAACGTCTGGAAGATGAATCCGATCGACCGGGCGCGCAGATCGACCAGCTGGTGGGGCGTCTGCCCGCTGGTGTCTCGCCCGTCGATCAGGATCCGCCCGCTGGTGGGAGTGTCGATGCAGCCGATGAGGTTGAGGAGCGTCGACTTGCCGCTGCCGGAGGGTCCCGCGATCGCGAGAAACACGCCCTCGTCGATGGAGAGCGTCACGTCCTGCAGCGCCGGGACCTGCTGGTCCCCGAGGCGGTCGATTTGGAGACGTTTTCGACCTGGATCAGGGACATTGGCGGCAAGGAAGAAGGCGGCGAGTCGCTATAATGTCGAAATTCGATCGGTCTCCGAACAGCTGCTCCGACCGGCAGTCGAACCCGCCGGCGTCATCACCGGAGCGTTTCATTCCCACAGATCAGAGGAACTCATCGAGGATTTCGCCGATCCTGTGACGATTCGGCTGCAAGCGGTAGCGCACCTTTATCGTTAACAGCAGCTTATATGTTCTGACTTCACGCGCAAAACGGGGATTGGGCCTTGCCTGCATGGCGCTGGCGTGCGCGGCGGGCATTTCCCCGCCGACCCTCAGCCGCAGTCGGCGCAGGTCAAGGACGACGACGCGCTCGCCAAATCGATCGTGGAAAAGGCCGACCTCGTGCGCTTTCCGGCGCAGGGCTTCGAAGTAGGCGTCACCATCACGACAACGGCGCCCGGTGAGCAGCCCGATATCCGAAAGTATCGAGTCCTTTCCAAGGGCAACGAGAACACGATCGTCTTGGTCACCGAACCCGCGTCGGACCGCGGCCAGATCCTGCTGATGAAGGGGCGCGACCTGTGGATTTTCCTGCCGACCGTATCCCAGCCCGTACGCCTGGGCTTGAGCCAGCGGCTGACCGGTCAGGTAGCGAATGGGGACCTGGCACGCGCCAATTTCGCCGGTGACTACAGCGCGAAACTCCTGCGACCGAGAAGGTCGACGGTGAAGCGACGCAAGTTCCTCGAGCTGACCGCGGTCGATCGCGGCGTCGCCTATCACCGCGTGCTGTACTGGGTGGGCCAGTCGAACTTCCGGCCGCACAAGGCGGAGTTCTACTCCCTCTCTGACCGCCTCCTCAAGACGTGCCTGTACCAGAACTATCAGCAGATGGCCGGCCGGGTCCGTCCGACCCGACTGGTGATGCAGGATGCGCTGCGCAAGGATGAGGAGTCGGTGCTCGACTACTCGGGGATGCAGTTTACGTGATCTCCCCGACCGGATGTTCACCAAGGATTTCCTGAAGCGGCTGGAGTGATGACTTGCGTCGCTCAATCGTCCGGGGCCGCGACGCGACCGCTTGTGATTCGTCAACGGACGCCGCATTTCGGCTTGACACGGTCTCGACCGCAGGTCCAGAGTGAATCACGAAGTCGTTTTTCCGGAAAGATGAAAAGCTTTGAAAGAGTCCTTCCGAAAAATCGTCCAAAAGCTTCGTCGCACCAACAGGAGCAGCAGATGCCCGCCGGCGTGGGCAGGGAAACGCGAAGGGGCGATGATCCAACTGCTTCGGGGTCTAAGGACCTCAGCGACATCACGGGCCAGACGGTCTACGGTGATCGCCCGCTGCGGTTTCGCAGTCTGACGCTGACGGAAGCCGATTTCCCTGCGCTCGACGACCCGGCCGCCATCGAGGGCGCGTTCAAGATCCGCGTGGCCCGGCACACCGGTGCGCATCGGAGGAGCCGGAGCGTTGGTCGAGCGGCAGTACGCCGGGCGTGGCTATGCGATCCCCGCGCCGAAACACAACCCATATCTCGCCACGTTCCTGGCCTACGACGAGGGCCAGATCGTCGGCACCGTGACCGTTCGACTGGACTCGGGGGAGCGCCTGAATGCCGATGAGCTCTACCCGAACGAGATCGATTCCCTGCGCTCGATGGGCCATCGGATCTGCGAGTTCACCCGGCTGGCCGTCGACAGGACGGCCGCCAGCAAGCCCGTGCTCGCGGGTCTTTTCCACACCGCGTACCTCTACGCCTCCGTAATCCGCGGGTACACGCATGCGGTCATCGAAGTCAATCCGCGACACGTGGCGTATTACGGGACCGCTCTCGGATTCACGCCCATGGGTCCGAAGCGCATGAACACGCGGGTGAACGCGCCGGCCGTGCTTCTCTACGCACCCTTTACCACCATAGCGGAGGGGCCTCGCTCTTTATGCGGGGAAGAAACAAAACACGCCCGGGGCCAGCCGGTCACTTTTTGTCTACGGATTTCCGCCGCAGGAAGAGGTCGGGGTGCTCAAGCGGTTGCGGGAGTTGGTTGCCGCTGGCTGACATTCGGAGCGAGCCGGATTCTGATCGCGAGTGCAAAGTGCTGACATGCAACTCACGCGCTTCTATGGCACCATGGAAAACGAGGTCAATGGCGCAACGCTGGGGCGGCCGTTGGGCATTTTGATTCTGGTGGCCATCGTGCAGAAGAGAGCTGCGTCTCGATGTGTTGCTCTACATGTTGCCGCAGATTCTCTCGGTCACCGTACCGGAAAAAATGCCGTTGCGACAAGCCCTAGTGGATGACGCCCAAGTCTCAAACAACCTCATGAATTCCAACCAACTGAATCTCTCAGGGAATTGACCGGAAGTTAATGGCATGACGACAATTTTCATCAGCAGCCTGCCGTTTCGGGCAGATGAAGGTTTCATTCGCGGTCTGTTCGGCCCCTTTGGTAACGTCGTGTCGGTCGAGTTTCACGCCGACTGGGTCAATCCGACCTACGAGCCTTATGCCTATGTCGAGTTGGACGCGCTAGATCCCGGAGTAGCCGGGTGGACGCGCTGGACGGCCAAAAATTCGGCCAGAATCATATTCGCGTTCACGAGCGGGTGATTGTGACGACCGGTATCGTCAAGGCCGTCTGATCTCGGTCACATCCCAAAAATCGTCTTATCGGAGTGGCTCCATGGCTAAGGATATCGACCAACAAATCCTTAATGATCTGCGCCAGTTTGATTTCGTTGCGCAGAACATCTGGCCCTATGTGCGCGGCCTGTTCAAGCGCACAATCGCCGCACGTTGCAGCCAATGCGTCATTTCCTCACGCGTTCCCTACATCACGCTGACCGACGGCGTTTGCAACCTGTGTCACGAACATAACAAGCTGCGCGCCAATGACGATGAAACCCTATGGCAGAAGAAATATGTCGAGCATCAGCGCAAGGAACTGGACCAGCTGCTGAAAAGCCATCAGGGCAAGGGCCGCGACCGTTATGACGCATTGGTTCTGTTCAGCGGCGGCAAGGACAGCGTATATATGCTGTCTCGCCTGCGCAAGGAATACCCGGGCCTCCGCGTTCTGTTGATGACCTGGGACAACGGTTTCTATTCCAAGCTGTCGCTGCAGCGCTGCAAGGAAGTGGCCGCCAAGCTGGACCTTGACCATATCGTCTACAAACCGCGTTCGTCGGTTTACAAGACGCTGTACCGCTATACGCTAAAGAATGTAGAAATGAAGGGTAGCTATCAGACGGTCGACCGACTGGACGGCACGCTGAACCAGATGCTGGGCTTCTATTTCGCCTACGACATGAACATTCCGTTGGTCCTCGCGGGCGTTGATTTCGCGCAGGAACTGATCATGCAGTTCCATTCGTATTTTGTGATGCCATTCGAGGATATGTGCTCGCGCACCCTGACCGACCGCATGGAGCGCCGGTCGGGCTTCAAGATTGCCGACATCTTCACCGAGGAAGACCAGAAGCTATTCTGGGACGGCACCGGCAAGGACCCCGATCGCATTCCGCAATACGTGCTGCCCTTCGTCGCCTGGCGCCCCGACAAGGCCGCCATTCTGGGCGAACTGGAACGGGGAAAGCCTGATGCCGGAACGCGATTCCTCGCCCATCCTGACTAACAATCAGGTGCTTTCGATCATGACCGCGATCGACATCAAGACGATCGGCTATTGCAGCTTCGAACCGGAATTCGCCGAAATGATCCGGTTCCGCGAAAACGACCCGGTCTATTGGCGCAACGCCTTTGAAATGGCCGAGTTCGGTGCCCGATACAAAGTCATCCTGCAACGTACGGTTTCGAAGGTACTCGGCAAGTTGGGCCTTACGTTTCAGGAAGTGGGACTCGAAGCCTAGGGCCCCCAAAAGGTCGCCGGCAAAGTCGGCGGTCAGACGTTCTGGCGCAGCGCGTCCACCACTGGAATGCGCGTGACCCGTCGCGCGGGAAACACTGCCGCCACGACGGTGGCGACGAAGCCCACGACGAACGCGAGCACGAGCTCTTTCGGCACGACCCGAATCTGCGCCATGTAGCCGACCTCGCTGCTTGGCGGCGGCGGCATCGGGATGCCAATGGCCGAGATGATCCACGCGAGCACGACGCCAAGCAACAACCCGGCGGCACTGCCAATCGCCCCGATCAGAACATTCTCGACGATGACAAGTCGGAAGATGGTCTTCCGACGATTGCCGAGCGCCATCATGGTTCCGAAATCCCCCACCCGCTCGAAGGCGCTCATGTTGACGCTGTTGGCGACTCCGAGCAGAACCATGACGAGGACGATCCACCGCAGAACCCCGAATTGCCGGTCGTACAGGGTGACCGTCTTGTCGTAGAAGTCGGTCAGTTCATTCCATTTCTTGATCTCGAATTTCTCCGGGTCCAATTGCCCCGCCAGCAATCCGGCGACGCGCGTCGTATCGAGCGTATCCGCGAGCGACACGACCAGCGTATTGATGCCGTCGGCGTTCAGAAGCTTCTGCGCCGCCGCCAGTGGAACGCGCACCGCACGCGCGTCGTAGTCGCGGGAAAAGCTCCGGAAGATTCCGACGACGTCGAAGTCCAGCGTGTTGAGCGCACCGCCCGAAGTACTGACCAGCAGCGTTATCCGGTCGCCCACCCGGATCTTGAACGCGTCCGCCAGGCCCTTGCCGACGATGACGGTGTACAAGTCCTGATCGTTCAGGCTGCGACCCGCCTCCATTCGGATGAACGTGCCCAGCCTGCTTTCGCGGTCCGGTTCGATTCCCTCGCCCACGATCGAATAGTCGGAACGGCCAGTGCTGAGAAGACCCGAGAAACTGACCCGCTCCATGACGTCGTCCACGCCAGGGAGCTCGACGATCTTCAGTCGTAGCGGATCGGGATCGTCGATCATGAATTTGTCCGGCGCGCGCGCCCCCTTCTCGAAGAACCCTCGGGCGTTGACCTGGATGTGCCCGAACTGCGAATGAATCACCGCCTCGCGCAGTTGAATGAACATGTCCTCGACGAACCCGCCCGACAGGACCAGGCTGATGACGCCGAAGCAGACCGCGCCAAACGTCATGCCGGTGCGCAGCTTCTGCCCGAGCAGATTGCGGAATGCGAGCTGGAGCATCGGCCTCGCCTCGGCTACGGCGGCAGTCAGCGGTTGAACCGCAGCGCGTCTACGATGACCATCGCGGACGCCTTCCGGGCCGGAAGAACGCTCGCCAGCAGGGTCGAGCCGACAGCCAGCACGAACACTTCCACGCACAACCGCGTCGAAACCATGACTTCACCGAGGAATCCCCAGGATTGGCCCGGCGGCGGCGGCATCGGGATTCCGATATACGAGATCACGCGCGCAAGCAACGCGCCGAGTGCAAGACCCAGCAGGCCGCCGACGGCGCCGAGCATCGCCCCCTCGACTAGAAACATCCGGAGGATCCGCCGACGCTTGAGCCCCAGCGCCATCGAGGTGCCGATCTCGGCGGTGCGCTCGACCACGCTCATCATCATCGTGTTGAAGATGCTCAGCACGATGATCACGGCGATGATGACCCGCATCACGCCGACCTGTTTCGCGAACAGGGACACCGCCTTGACGTGGAAATCGGCAAGCTCGATCCATTCGGTGAACGCGAGGCCCTGTTCCCCGAAGCGCTCACGCAAATTCTTCAGCGTGGGCCCAGCCTGATCCGTGTCGTCCAGCAAAATCGCCCAGACGTGAGCGCCGTCCACCTTCAGGAGCGCCTGGGCCGCGGGGAGCGGCACCCGCAGCGCGACGTCGTCGTAGGCTTTCGACATCGTCGCGAACATGCCGCGCACGTGACACTCGACGGCGTTGATGCCGCCTCGTGCCGTGTTCGCGACGAGGACGACGGTATCGCCCACGGCAACGCCGAGATTCTCGGCGAGCCCCACTCCCATAATGATTCCGTTCGGGTCGTCGGCCGCCAGATTCGAGCCCCCTTGGATGCGCAACCCGCTGCTCAAGAACTGCTCCTTGCTGGGTTCGACGCCTTCCGCGATGAAGGACACCGTGTCGTCGCCCTTGCTCACCAGGCCGTTGAAGGCCAGGCGCCGCCCCACCACGCGCAACCCCGGGAGCCGCTCGATCTCGTCCAGCACGGGGGAGTTCTTCGGCAGGAGGTAGCCGAAAGGATCGGCCGTACCTTCCTCGAAATATCCCTTTCGGGTGACCTGGATGTGCCCGAATTGCGAGGTGATCGTGGTTTCGCGGTGCTTGAACAGGATCCAGTCGATGAAGCCGTTCGCCACGATCAATGCCGCGACACCGAAGGCGATGGCGGCGAGCGCGAACGCGGAACGCCGGCGCTGCCGGCCGATGTTACGGGCGGCGAGGAAGAGGTTGGTCAGCAACATGCACCTCGCACGTACCCCCGGTCAGCGATGAATCGCACGGCGGCTGCCATGGGAGTATCTAAGAGTATCTAAGCGTACCGCTTGCGGCTCTTGCCTGCCCAACGTGGAACGCCTGCATACGCAGGCCGAATCCTTTCGCGACCCCGACGGCGCCACAAAACGCCCGGGTGCCCAAAGCTAGGCCGCCAAAGAAAAGCTCCGACGCTCGCCTGCAGTCGAAAATCCTTACAGCTCCCGCCCTTGGCAGCCGCTGCCCGAATCCCCGAGGGCAGCTTGAGCCGTCATGCACAGTCAGCGCGCCGGGCTGGGACTCTATCCTGAAACGCACCCGACCCCCACCTCGGCCACCGACGCCCATTGGGAAGTCTAAGAAGAGCCTACTAACCAGATCGACGACATGATGTGCGCGGTAGGGCCGCGTATGGAGGAGCGTAGAGCCCAGCGGCTCTTCCCGACCGCGGCGCATCGACAGAGCTGTTCAAGCCGTGGCATCGCGCCCCTGGTGGCTCGATGTGCGGAACTGCTGCGGGGATGCCTAGGCGGAAGCCCGGTAGAACGACCGGCAAACATTCTAAAGCCGCCTCGGGGGCCGACGAGACCGGCAAGACTACGTTGAGTGTGGGCCGACACGGGCGTTGCATCAAGCACTCAAGTGTCGGCCGAATTTACAACTGTATCGCGGACGCATCAAAGGCCGCAGATCGCTAAAACATAACCAATTGAAAATAAAAGAACAATATTTGATATCTTGCTGCTGGCACGGCTGGTGCTTTACTGATGCTGCGACGGCCTGCTCGGAATCCTCAGCCGTCCAAGGTGGTTGAGCATCCTGGCCAGCCTCTTTAAATTGGGCATAACGTAACTGCAACCGACAGGTGGGTGAAAAATGCGCAAGATCAGCAAGTTGACTAAAGTTGCCACCGCCGTTGGCGTCGCACTCGCCTGTATCTCAAGTGGCGCTAGCGCAAGTGCGATGGCTCAGGCCGACATTAATGTCATCAATTTTATCCTCACGAAGGGCGGGACGGCATTTACGCCGCTCGACGTTACTGACTTTTCGCAGCTCAGCATTTTGGACAGCCTTACCAACACGGCGGTGCTGAACCCGGGGGGATCTGCTTTCCAACCTGCATCTGCGAGCCAGCCCCCATTCGTAGGGTCCGTGGATGCCCTCCAGGCCAGCGTCGGAGCGAATCCGCACGGGCAGAATGACTATACCGCGGATGCAACTCCTCCGACGGCTACGTTCGCTCGCGGTGACTCTATCCTGACAGGGCAGGCTATCAGCGGGACACCATTCACCACAGGCCATACGGCAAACACGGTCGCCGAAACCGAGATCACCTCGACTGCGAACGGGAATTCCCTAGGCAGTATCGAAGATACTACGACGTTCACGTTCGTGCTGGCCCATGCTATTGGTGACCTTGGCGTTACGTTCGACGCGAGCACATTCCTCCAGGCGTGGACTTCGCCGGGCTCCCTACCCGGGACGAGCGCCGGTGCCAGCTTGACTTGGTTTATTAAGATTTCCGACGCAAACGGTACACTGATTGAGTGGGCCCCTAATGGCGTTGTTGGTACCGGAACGGAAACCGGAATCAAGGTATTGACCGAAGGGTGCAATCTGAACACCAACACGAGCGCCACCTTCAACGAGCAAAAGCCCCTATCGACATGCAACGGAGGTTTTTCAGGAACATCGCTCGTCGCGCTGGCTGCCGACACGCCGTATTCCTTCCAAGTCACTCAAACTGTAAAGAGCCAAGCGGCAGCAATTCCCGAGCCCGCTACCCTTACTCTGCTTGGGATCGCGCTGGCCGGGATGGGGTTCGGATCGCGCCGCCGGTCGGCATAATAAGTTACGGTTCACCTTGTTTTCTTAAGCGGCCTCTCCGGAGGCCGCTTGCTTTTGCGCGCCTGTAAAGGGGGCACGTCCCGGGGGTGAAACGCGTTACTATGCTATGTACTGCGGACGGTTCGCGCGGGAGAGAGATTGATTAGGCGTGGAGGATATCGCCGTGGCACCCGAGGCGGCACGGTACGCCTCTATACCGCCCACAGACCGATCCAACTCCTCAAGCGAACCAGCGCCCGAGATCGCCGCCGTTGCATGGAGAATGCTCAACTGACGTCGGCCTCGAGCCAATCATATCGCCCCGGCGCGATGATTCCGTCCGGATCGAGTGCCTCCTTCAACCGCCGAATGGTCCCGGCAAAGTCATCGCGGGCGTCCCGCGCAAGCAACCCCATTCCGCGTACCGAGGCCCGGTACGGCGGATAGCCTAGCTCGAACAGCAGCCGCACCCCGGCCTCGTAACACGCGATGCCGCGCGCGGTTTCCACGTCGTCCTCCGCGTCGTAATCGATCGTATATACGGCCGCCAACGCGCGTTCATTGATCATGTTGACCGTGACATGACAATCGAAGTCGAACCGCTCAAATAGCGCGTCCATCTCCCTGTTGAGCACCGCGACGTCCTCGCGCCGGAACGGAATGATTGGCGCCATCCACATGATGCCGAGCCGGTCGCGCGCAAGATCGGCCTCGTCCGAGAAATCGGCGGGCACGCCGCCCTGACGGCGCCAGTAGCAGCCGCGAAGGAACGCCCCTGTCGGCCTGCCGCTGTGCATGCCCGCGAGCGCCGAACCCAGCCGCAGCTTCTTTTCCAGCCCGCGGAAAGGCGGCAGGTGGCCGAAGCGGTGCGCGAACCGTTGCCCCGCGGCCAGCTTGCGGCCCGGCAGGAAGATAACCCTCGCGTTCACGCTGGCCAGCCCGCTCCTGAGGAGCTTTCTGTGCAGCGCGACCTGGCGCCGCTCGCCGTAGAACGCGCCAGACATCGACCATGCGCCGATCCCGGCTTCCTTCCGAAGGGCCATCCTGACTTCCGGCGTCAGGCGCGCGTGCCCCGGGAGGCGCTCGCGGGGGAACGGGGCGTCCGCTGCGAGGGCCCGGAGGTCGTTGCCGATGTGCGAGACGCTTTGCAGGATCCTGTGCATTCTGAGATTGCGCAGCGGGGCGAGCGCGGCGAGGAGGTCCTCGTCGCGTTCGAACAGCACAAGGAAGGGGCAGAACGATTCCGGCACCGGCTGCAGCCACATGCCCAGCTTGGTGACGATGCCGAAGTTCGACTGCGTGAAGATGCCGTCCAGATAGGAACCGATCCCGTACGGGTACAGGTGGGTCGTCCTGGCCTCCGGGAAGCGGCCGAATCCCGTGTGCAGCACCTCGCCCGTGCCGAGTACGACCTCCATCCCGGAGATCGTCTGGAAGCGGTTGCCGTACGGGCTGTGGCCGAATCCGCGCTCGACGATGTTGCCGATGAGACTCGAGTTCGGACCCGCGCCGGTGCAGTCGATCCAGAACGGCATGCCGGCTTCGGCAAGGTGCCCGGAAAGCTGCCCCTGGGTGACGCCGGGCTCGATGACCGCATAGCCCAACTCGGCGTCGACGTGCTCGATTCGATTCAGACGGCCGAGGTCGACGATGACCTGTCCGTCGTACACCGCGCACGCGTCACCGTAGCCCCAGTTCTGCCCGGTGCTGATCGGGTACAGCGGCGTCTTGCAGCGGCGCGCGATCAGCACGACTTGCACGACCTCGTCGCGCGTTCCCGGCCTCAGGACGGCCGCGGGGCGCCGGCTGGACGACGAGGTGCTGCGGGCGTAGCGATCGAGCGTCACGTCGTCGACACGCACGTTGGCCTCGCTGAGGAGCCTCCCCCACGCAGCGAGTGCGCCCGGAAGGTCGCTGCGCGGATCGAAGGCGCTGACGATCGGACGCGCGTCCCCGCCGAATACGCTGCCGTCTCCCGATCGATCGGTGCCCATCATGTCTTCCGCCATCGTGCGGTTACCGGATGCTTCCGAGCAATTCTCGCAGATGGCGCGACGGCACCGCGAAGCTGATGCCCGACGGCTGGCTCAGCGCGGCTTCCTTCGTTCCCTTCACGAACACCATGTTGACGATGCCGATGACCTCGCCGGACGTCGGCATCGTAGAGCGGGCTGCCGCTGTTGCCCGGATAAGCGGTCGCGTCGAGCTGGAACACCGGGAATGACGCCGCTTTGGAGCCGTCGGATCACCCGCTCATTGAGTTCGCTGCGCGTTGGCGCTCGGAAGCGCGATCGGGTTGATCGACGCGATGATCCCGCGATGCGTCACCGGAAAGAAGCCCAGCACGTGTCCGATCGGGAATCCGGTGAACGCAATGTCTGCCCGTCGCGCACCGCGCCGGAATCGCCGACCGTCATCGCCGGCAGCGGCGTGCCGGCGATGCGCAGCAGCGCGACGTCGTGCTCCTTGTCCACGGCCATCGGCTTCGCTTCGCGCGGCTGCGGCTCGTCGCTCGCCGGGCACCGCCGCCAGGACCATCAGCGCTTCGCGCTTGTCGGCCTGCAGCGATCTCGGGCACGACGTGCGCGTTGGTGGCGACCAGCGTGCCGTCGCCGACGACGAATCCCGGTGCCGCGAAAGACGAACGGCGGACTGCGCGTCTTCTGGAAGGTGCCGACCGACACGATCGACGGCTTGACGCGTTCGACGATGTCCGGTATGCCGGCGGCCGGCGCCGCGAGCGCCGACCATCCGATCGAAAGCGCGAGCGTCGCGGTCCACCACCGACGCGCGCCGCGCGGCCGTCTCATGCGCACGTCGCGATCCGGTCAGCTTCCGTTCACGGTCCGGATGCGCGGCAGTTCCGGCGACGGGTCGGTGACGCTGGCATCGTAGGGATGGATCGGTCCGGCGAAAGATGCGCAGGATCCGCTGCACGTACGCGCGCGTCTCGGCGAACGGCGGAATGCCCGCATAGCGCTCGACGATGCCCTCGCCGGCGTTGTAGGCCGCGGCGACCAGCGCGACGTCGCCCTGGAAGTAGGCGAGCAGCCAGCGCAGGTAGGCTAGCCCGCCGCGGATGTTCTGCACGGGATCGAACGGCTTCTTGACGTTGAAGCGCGCCGGCGGTCTCCGGAATGAGCTGCATCAGGCCCTGCGCGTTCTTCGGCGAGACGGCCTTCGGATCGAAATTCGACTCGGCGCGAATGATGGCCAGCGCGAGCAGCGGGCTGACCTGATATTCCGGTGCGACCTTGTCACGAGTTCGACGATCTTCTTCTGCTCCGGCGTCACCGGCGAATTCGGGCTCCGGCGGAGCGACCGCAACCGACTTCCGGCTGGACCACCGGCTCCGGATCGCGCATGCACTCGGGCAGCTCGGCGGGCGGGTCGTGCAGCAGACGCCGCATCTTCTGCGCCTACGCGTGGCCCTGCTCGGCCGCGAGTCCGAAGAACAACGCGGCGAGGCCGTCGTTGCGCGCGACGCCGCGACCGTTGGCGTACATCCAGCCGAGACTGAACTGGGCCTCGGCGTCGCCCAGCCGCGCCGCCTCGCAGTAGAGTTCGATCGCGCGAGCCGGATCCTTGGGCACGCCTTCGCCGTGCTCGTAGGACACGGCCTCGGCACGCAGCGCGATGATGCGTTCGGCCGTTGCGGGCGAGATCTCCGCGTCGGACGGCGCCGCCGGCAACGGCCAACGGCACCGCTGCCGCGGCAACGATGCGACGCGAAGCGGTAGAAGTCCGTACCGACGCCATCGCTGTGCGACCGCGGTCAAGCGGCTTGGTCCACGCTGGCACCGGCATTCGACGGGACCGGGCACAGATGTGCGACATACCACGGCATCGCGGCGGCAATGCCGTCCGCGAGACGATGCGTCGGCACGTAACCGAGCAGCCGTCGCGCCTTGCCGATGTCGGCCTGCGAATGGCGGACGTCGCCTGGCCGGAAATCGCGATGCACCGGCGGTCGCACGGCAAGCCCGGCGACGCGCAGCTGCAACGCGTCGCGCAGCAGCTCGAACAGCCGGTTCAGCGACGTGCGGTCGTCGACGGCGACGTTGTAGACCTGGTTGACCGCTGCCGAGTTCTCGGTGATCGCGGCAAGCAGATTGGCCTGCACCGCGTTGTCGACGTAGCAGAAGTCGCGGCTCGTCTCGCCATCGCCGTTGATCGCGACGGCCTCGTCGCCAGCAGCATCGCGCGGATCCAGCGCGGAATGACCGCGGCGTACGCGCCGTCCGGATCCTGCCGCGCGCCGAAGATGTTGAAGTAGCGCAGGCCGATCGTCTCGCATGCCGTAGCAGCGCGCGAACACGTCCGCGTAGAGCTCGTTGACGAGCTTGGTGACGGCGTACGGCGATAGCGGCCGACCGATCGCGTCCTCGACCTTCGGCAGCGCCGGGTGATCGCCGTAGGTCGAGCTCGACGCCGCGTAGACGAATCGCCGCACGCCGGCGTCGCGCGCCGCGACCAGCATGTTGAGGAAGCCGTCGACGTTCGCCGCGTTGGTGGCGACGGGATCGGCGAGCGAGCGCGGCACGGAACCGAGCGCGGCCTGGTGCAGCACGACGTCGATGCCGCGGCACGCCTCTCGACATGCCTCCGGATCGCGGATGTCGGCCTCGATGAACCGATGCCGGCTCCACCGTTCGGGGGTCACGGCCGCCTGCACCTCGTCGAGGTTGCGCCGGTGGCCGGTGGCGAAATTGTCGAGCCCGACGACGGTCTGGTCGAGCTCGAGCAGGCGCTGCACGAGGTGCGAGCCGATGAAGCCCGCGCTGCCGGTGACGAGCCAGCGCAGCGGCGCTTCGCGCAGTCGCTGTCGCACGTCCTCGATCGCAGTCATCGCGGATCTGCACGGTCAGAGCCGCCAGACCGTGACGCCGTTCCCGGCGAACTGTCCGGCATCGAACTGGCTCTTGACGTCGGCGACGACGCCGTTCGGCAACAGCTTCGCGAGATAGTCGGCGGCCGGCCGGGCCCTGAACTCGCGGTGCGCGACCGCGGCGACGATCGCCGCCGCCTTGGGCAGCTTGTCCCAGGGCACGAGCTCGCACCCCGTATTCGTGCAGCGCCTCCGGGCGCGCCGCAACCGGATCGTGCACGAGCACGTCGGCGCCGTAGGACTGCAGTTCGCGGATCACGTCGATGACGCGCGAATTGCGCAGATCGGGGCAGTCCTCCTTGAACGTGAGGCCGAGCACGACTGACCGGCGCGTCCTTCACCTGCCAGCCGTTGCGCACCAGGTGCTTGACGGTCTGCTCGGCGACGAACTTGCCCATGCCGTCGTTGATGCGCCGGCCGGCCAGGATCACCTCCGGGTGGTAGCCGACCATCTCCGCCTTGTGCGTCAGGTAGTACGGATCGACGCCGATGCAGTGCCCGCCGACGAGGCCCGGGCGGAACGGCAGGAAGTTCCACTTCGTGCCGGCCGCCCGCAGCACCTCCAGCGTGTCGATGCCGAGCCGGTCGAAGATGATCGCCAGCTCGTTCATCAGCGCGATGTTGAGGTCGCGCTGCGTGTTCTCGATCACCTTGGCGGCTTCGGCCACCTTGATGCTCGACGCGCGGTGCACGCCGGCCGTGACGACGCTGCCGTACATCCGGGCGACGCGGTCGAGCGTCTCCGGCGTGTCGCCCGACACGACCTTGGTGATCTTCGTCAGCGTGCGTTCCTTGTCGCCGGGATTGATGCGCTCCGGGCGAGTAGCCGACGTTGAAGTCGGTCAGCCACTTCATCCCGGAATGCTTCTCCAGCACCGGGATGCAGATCTCTTCGGTGGCGCCCGGATAGACGGTCGATTCGTACACGACGGTCGCGCCGCGCTTCATGTGCGCGCCGACGGACTCCGACGCGCCGAGCAGCGGACGGAAATCCGGCTGATGCGCGTCGTCCACCGGCGTCGGAACGGCGACGATGATGAAATCCGCCTCGGCGAGCGCCGCGGGATCGGTGCCGACGGACAGCAGCGTCGCCGCGCGCAGGTCCGCGGTGCTCACCTCGCCGGTCGGATCGACGTGGCGGCGGTAGTTCGCGACCTTCTCCGCCGACAGGTCGAAGCCGATCGTCCGGTATTTCTTGCCGAATTCCACGGCGAGCGGCAGGCCGACGTAGCCCAGGCCAACAACGGCAACGGTGGTCATGTTCACAAGCCCCTTCATCAATTGCTCGACATCCGCCTGCGACTGAACTTGTCGCCGAGCTTGGCGAGCTCTTCCAGTTCCTTCTTCGCCGCATCCTTCTGCCCGGCCTTGATCAACGCCTGGGCGAGATTGAGGCGGATGATCGGCCGCCGTCGGCGCGAGTTCGACCGCCTTCTGCAGCAGCTCGACGCCGCGCGCCGTATCGCCCTTTTCGACGAGCAGCATGCCGAGCGTGTCCAGGATCGCGGTTGTTCGGCGCGAGCTTGTCCGCCTTTTCGGCGTATTCGATCGCCTTCGGGTCCTTCAGCTGCCCGGACGACCCACGCGAGGTTGTTGAGCGCCAGCGCATTGTTCGGCTGGACATCCAGGATCGCCTTGTACTCGCGCGCCGCAGCCGCGTAATCGTTCTTTGCGATCGCAGTCTGCGCGAGATAGGCCCGAAAGCGACGTCCTTCGGATGCTCCTTCATCCACGACGCCGCGAACTGGTCGGCCTCCTTGGCGTTGCCCGCAGCGTCGAGCACCGGCGTGAAGCTTGACCGCCAGATCCGCTGATGCCGGCCTGCTTCAGCCCGGTGCGATACGCGGCGGCGGCCTCGCTCCAGGCCTTCTCGTACGCATACGAGTCGCCCTCGAGGATGTAGCCGATGGCCTCCTTCGGACGCTGCTTCTGCACCTCGCGCGCCACCGCCACCGCCTTCGCCGTGCGTCCGGCGTCGAGCTTCGAGCATGACGATGCCGCGCTGCGCTTCGATGAGATCCGGCTTGAGCGCCAGCGCCTTGCGCAGCGTCTGCAACGCGGCGTCGTTGTCCTTGGCCGCCACTTGGGCTTCGGCCACGCGAAGCAGCGGAATCGGAGAATCCGGCTGCAGCTGGACGAGCTTGTTGTAGCTCGCGAGCGCCTGATTCGTGTCGCCCGCGGCGAGCTGAGCGCCGCCCCAGCGCCTACAGGATCTCCGGGTCGATCCGGAAACGCCGCCAGCGCATCCTGCGCCGCGGCGACCGCCTTCTTGGCGTCGTTGGTGCGCAGCCAATGCGCGATCAGCGTCAGCCGCGGCAGCACCGCGTGTCGGATCGGCCGCGATGGCCTTGTCGATCAGCGCCGCGACTTCGTCGGGCGATCCGCCCCGCTGCGCGCGCAGTTCGGCGAGCGCGAGCAGCGCCCGCACGTTCTTCGGGTCCTTGGCCAGCACCGCGTCGAAGCGCTTCTTCGCGTCGTCCGGCTTCTTGTCGGCCAGATCCAGGCGCGCGAGACTTCGCCGCCGCCGGGAAGTACGCCGGGTCGAGCGCCAAGCGCCCGCTCGAACTGCTTGCGCGCGCCCGCGATGTCGCCCTTGCCAAGCAGGACGACGCCCCGCAGGTTGCGCGGCAGCGGCTTGTTCGGCTGCTTCTTTTCCAGCGCGTCGATGGCGGCAAGCGCCTTGTCGAATTCTCGCGCGTGCAAGCGCCGTCCTGATCAGGATCAGGTCGGCTTGCGCCCCCGAGCTCTCGGCCGCTGCGCTCTTCGAGCTCCTGAAACGCCGTGTCCGTCTCGCCCGTCGCCAGGTGGCTGACCGCAAGACCCAAGCGCCCGCCCGAGTTCTTCGGATCGAGCGCCACCGTCTTCGCGAAGTACTTGCGCCGCCTCGGCCGGCTGGCCATTGCGCAGGTAGACCTCGCCGGCGAGCGCCAGACAGCGCCGGATCCTTGTCTGCCACTCCGAGCACCGGCTTCAGCGTCTCCAGCGCCTTGTCCGGCTGGCCGCTTCGCAGGTAGGTTGCGATCAGCATTCGGCGCGCGAACAGATGGCCCGGCACCGCGTTCAGACACCTTCGACAGATTCGATTCGGCGGTGGCGTACGACTTCGAGCTCGTAGTCGACCGCCCCGGCAAGCAGCAGACCCTGCAGATTGTCGGGTGCCGCCCGGAGCTGCTGCTGAATGGCATCGCGCGCGGCCGCGAAATCCTTCCTGTCGTAGGCGAGCACCGCCTGCAGGTACAGCGTCTGCGGGTGTCTCGGCGCGACCTTCTTCATCGCCTCGAGCTGCTGCCGCGCTTCCTCGGTCTTGCCGTCGCGCGATCAGCAGCGTCACGAGCGACGACATGTGCGGCCACGAAATCCGGCTTCGACCTCGACCGCCTTGCGGTACGCGGCAAGCGCGTCGTCGCGCTGATCCTGCGCCATCAGCAGATCGCCCTTGAAGAGCCAGCCTTCGGCGAACGTTGGGCTCTTGGCCAGCGCGGCCTCGATCGACGCGAGCGCGCCGGGAAGATCGCCGCCAGCCAGCCTTCAGCCGCGCCTCGCCGAGAATCGCCGGCGCATAGTCCGGCTGCGCCGCCAGCGCCGCCGCGAACGCGGCCTTCCCCGCCTCGGCGTTCCCCGTGGCCAAATAGGCCTGGCCGAGCGCCGCCTGCAAGTCGGCATTGCCTTGCGGCGATGGCAGCCGAAGCGCTGCCGAATTCGTCGATGGCCTTCTTGTATTGCCCACCCGCCACCAACGCGCGGACGAGCGTCGGCACCACCTGGTCGGCCGGGTACTTGAGCTCCAGCGCCTTGCGCAGCTCCTTCTCTGCCGCCGGCAGTTCGCCGGTATCGATCAGCGTCTTGCCCAGCAGGTAGCGCGCCTCGGCCAGGTCGGGATTCTTCTGCAGCGCGCTCCTGAGCTGGATCACCGCGGCCTTCTCGTCGCTCTTGGCCAGGTAGTCCTTGGCCGACTTGAGCAGGCTCTCGGGGCTCTCGGCACACGCCGCGAGCACCGCGACGACAAGCGCCGCAAACAATCCACGCACAATCGAAGTTTCGGATATTCATGCTGCTCCTCGTCTTCCGGCAATCGGACGCCGGCGTCTACTTGAGTCCATGTCGATGCATTATGTCGTACAGCGTCGGCCGGCTGACGCCGAGGATCTCCGCCGCCTTGACGATGTTGCCGTTCACGCGCCCCAGAACGGTGATCACCGCACGCTTTTCAGCCTCGTCCCGGACCTCCCGCAGACTCAGAGAGGTCAGCTCCTGGTCCTGGGCGGGCGCAAGACCGATGTCGGCCGCAGTGATCTGATTGCCGTCCGCCATGATGACCGCGCGCTTGATGCAGTTCTCGAGCTCGCGCACATTGCCGGGCCAGGGGTGCGCCTCGATCGCCGCCACCGCATCCTGCCGCAGCACCATCGATCCCCGGTGCTGCTCGGCGGCGAAACGCTGCACCATCGCGTGCGCCAGCAGCGCCGCGTCGCCGGGTCGCATGCGCAGCGGCGGAATTTCGACGACGATCTCCGCCAGACGATAAAAGAGGTCCTCGCGGAATCGTCCTTCCTTGATCAGCGCCTTGAGATCCTGATGCGTCGCGCAAACGATGCGCACGTCGATCGGGATTTCGTCCCGCCCGCCGATGCGTTCGATCACGCGCTCCTGCAGAAAGCGCAGCAGCTTCGCCTGCAGGCCATGCGGGAGATCGCCGATCTCGTCCAGCATCAGCGTACCGCGATGGGCGGTTTCGATCTTGCCGATGGTCTGCTTGGCCGCACCGGTGAACGCGCCCTTCTCGTAGCCGAACAGTTCGCTTTCGAGCAACGTGTCCGGAATCGCCGCGCAGTTGATCGCCACGAAGCGCTCGGCGCGACGCGGCGAGAGGTCGTGCAGCGCCCGCGCCAGGATTTCCTTTCCGGTCCCGCTTTCCCCGAGCAGCAGCAGCGTGGCGTTGGTCGCGGCCACCTTCTCGACCGTGCGGCAGATGCGCAGCATTTCGGGGTCGCGCGTCAGCAGCGCCCCGAAGGCATCGGGTCGCTGCATCGGACTGCAGGCGTCTGTTCTCCTGCTGCAGATCGTAGAGACGAAAGGCGCGATCGATCGTCAGCGCCAGCAACTCCGGCTCGAACGGCTTGGCAAAGAAATCGTAGGCGCCGAGCGCGATGGCACGAAGCGCATTGGCGCGGTCGTTCTGCCCGGTCAGCACGATCACCTTCGTATCCGGCGCGACCGACATCAACTCGGCAAGCAGCTTGAACCCTTCCGTGACCGAATCCGGCTCGGGCGGCAGTCCCAGGTCCATCGTCACGACCGGCGGCGCGTGACGCCGAACCTGCGCCAACGCGCTCTCGCGGTCGGCTGCGAGCAGCGTTTCGTACTGGTCGAACGCCCACCGCATCTGCTTCTGCAGTGCCGGATCGTCCTCGACGATCAGCAGCGGGCGCGTCTTGCCGTTCATGCGGCGTCCCTCTGCAGCGCGTTCGACGTCTCGCCGCGATGGCCCGTCGAGAACACCGGCAGCATCACCCGCACGCACGTGCCCTCGCCTGGCTTGCTGTCGACGAGAATGCGCCCGCCCAGTTCCTGCACATACTGAAGGCTTTCGTATGCGCCGATGCCCATGCCGGTCTGCTTCGTCGTCTGAAACGGCTTGAAGAGCCGGTCGCGCACGAACTCGGGGGTCATGCCGTGCCCGGTGTCGCGCACCTCGACCACCGCGTCCTCGCCCTGCGCGCTGACATTCAACGTCACCCGTCCATCCTTGTCGGTGGCATCGATGGCATTCTGGACGATGTGTCCGATGACGCGCTCGAGGCGATCCTCGTGACCCTTTACCGTGATCGACTGCGCCGACTCCAGCGTCGGCTCCGGCACCTGACCCGCCTTCGCCTTGACCAGGTGCTTCACGATGGCAGCGACGTCGACGCCATGCGGCGCATTCACCGGTGTCGTCCCCTCGCGCAACTGCATCATCACCTGCTTCATGCGCTCGACCGAATGCTGGACGGTCATCAGCATGTCGGCCTGGAATTCCGGATTGCCGCGATGGCGCTCCGCATTCTTCAGCATCAGCGAAAGCTGCGCCACGATGTTCTTCAGATCATGCACGACGAAGGCGGACATCCGGTTGAACGCGTCGAACTTGCGCGCTTCGAGCAGGGCCTCGGCCGCCTGCATCTGCGCGAGAAAGCTGGCCGCCTGGCGTGCCGCGGTCTTGAGCAGATCGTTGACCTCCCAGTTCACTTCCATCGCGGTGCGCGCCGTCGTGAGCGTCACGAATCCGATCAGCTCGGTGCTCGTGGTCAGAGGCACGACCAGCCACGCGTTGGGGGTCTGCGACAGCCATTCGGGAATGCGCAGATCGCGATAACGCTCGGGCGAGGCACGATACTCCTCGAGGTTGACCACCCAGCCGCTGGCCGACAGGAAACGTGACAGGCTTCCGTCGAGAGGCTCCGCGGCATCGCTTCGCGGAAGGTTCCACCAGGCCGACGGCGACGAAAGCTGCGGTTCGCGTCGTCGCGCAGCCAAAGACCGCCCGCCGGGCTTTCGACCAGATCCGCGAGCCCTTTGACGACGCTCTGACCCAGTTCGCTCTGGCGATCGGAGGCCGACAGCGCCTGCGTGAAGCGCAGCCACTCCTCGCGGTAGTCGTACCGGTAGCTGAAGAAGTGCTTGCTGACGAGAACGCGCAGCTTGGCGCGCACCGACCCTGAGAACAGCACCAGTCCCAGCACCATCAGGCCGGCGAACAGCAGCGCGACCTGCAGCGCGCGCCCCCATTCGCCGCCGAAGTAGCGGACGTAATAGCCGGCCGCCGCCATGAACAGCAGATAGCCGCCCGACAGCATCAGGGCGGTCGACCGGAACAGCACATGCCGCGACAGCGCGATCCGGAACGCCTCGTCGCGCATGCGCGCCGTGGACAGCGCAATCAGCGGAAGGGCGAGCGCGTAGGCGAAACCGCGAACGCTCCAGACATCGCCATCGAGGCGCCCGAAAAGCAGCGCGTCCGCGAACAGGTAGATGTCGAACACGAACGCCCCGCCCAGTCCCAGGCAAAGGGGCTTGACCGCCCAGCGTGACGCTTCGGAGACGTTGCGGAACAGCTGCTCCACCAGCACCAGCCCGAACACCGCCTGTGCGAGGGCGTCGAGAATCGAAAATCGGCCCGGGTCGCCGAAAGTCGTGACGCGCAGCGCGATCATGAGTTGGGCGATCGCTCCCCACACCACCAGCGCCACGGCCAGCGGCAGCAGCCAGGAACCGCGTCCCTTGCCGCGGTCGGATGCGAGCAGCCCCGCAAGCAGGAGCAGGAACCCGAACCAGCAGCCATAGCGCAGCACATCGGCAAGGCCGCCGGCGGCCAACGCCACCGACGATTGCGAAAGCGCAAAGGCAAGCCCCAGGAATCCCCACAGGGCCGTCACCACGACCGCGGCGAGGAAGACGCGACCCCGCACCCCTCCCTTGAAGCCTGCAGCGAGCTGCAGGCCGAAGGCGAGGTAGCCTCCGCCGGCAAGCCCGTAGCTCCAGGCGGTCAATTGGGTCAGATTTGCATCCATCGAGGGTGACGGCAGTCGGAGGATCATTTTCTCATGTCGGCCCCGACCGTGCGGCGGGAACGAGGGCCACTGGTCGGGAATGAGCGTCGGTGCGGCCATGGGAGCACGCCGAGGGTCAATCCCGCTCCGCAAGCCTGCAATTCGGGGGGAGCGACCGGCGCCGGAACCAGAAGCTAATGCGCGCCGTGCCCCGTCAGCACCACGCCCACCGTCTCGAACAGGATGACGATGTCGAGAAACAGCGTGTTGTTCTTGACGTAATACAGGTCGTACTGCAGCTTGCGCACCGAGTCCTCGACCGACGCGCCGTAGCGGAAGCGCACCTGCGCCCATCCGGTGATCCCCGGCTTCACGCTGTGCCGTACAGCATAGAAGCGCACGTCGCGGGCCAGCTGATCGACGAAGAAGGGCCGCTCGGGTCGCGGACCGACGAGGCTCATGTCGCCTTTCAGCACGTTGATGAACTGCGGCAACTCGTCGATGCGCAGCGCACGGAGAACGCGCCCGACGCGCGTGACGCGGTTGTCGTTCGACGTGGCCCAGCGCGGCGTGCCGTCACGCTCGGCGTCGGCGCGCATGCTGCGGAACTTGATGACGTGGAAGAGGCGACCGGCCTGGCCGACGCGCTCCTGCCGGTAGAAGATCGGAAACCCGCTCTCCACGACGATGGCCACGGCACTGAGGATCATCAAAGGCAGCGCGAGCAACAGCAGCACGAGCGTGAAAGCAACGTCGAACAGGCGCTTGACGAACGTCCGCACCCATCCCTGGCGGAAGCCGTCGCCGAAGATCAGCCAGCTCGCGCGCAGTCCGTCGATCCGCACTTCCCCTGACGCTCGCTCGTAGAAGCTCGGCATGTCGAGCACCCGGATGCCCGACAGCTTGCAGTCGAGAAGGTCGCGCAGCGACAACACACCGCCGCGCTGTTCGGCAACCGCGACGATCACTTCGTCGATCGAATGCCTGCCCACGGTGTCGACCAAGCCGCTACCGGCCGGCAGGATGTCTTCCGAGGCAATGCGGGTCTCGGGCTCGCTCTTCTGCGTGGGGTAGAAGCCGACGAGGGTCATGCCGGGCCCGAGCCGGTCGAATGCATCCCTCACCGACGCGGCTTCGGGTCCCGTGCCGACGACGAGAACACGGCGCGCGATGATGGGCGTCCATCCGGCATGCGAGATGGCGCCGCGAATTGCCGTGAGCAGGACGAACGCGAGCGGCACCGCGATCTGCAGCGCCGAATGCCACGGCTCCGCCGGCAGGATCTTGAAGATCACCCACGCAACGGGCATGGCCAGCAGGATGGCGATGACCACGCGGGCGATCGTCTTCGCGAGCGATCGCCCCGGGTTGCGGTGATAAAGACCGACGACGGCGTTCAACACCATCATCGTGATCGCGAACAGGAGCGCGTCGGGGACGACCTGCAGGAGATCCGGGATGTTGCCGCGATGGAGCCAGACGGCGGCAAGCACCACCGACAGGAAAAGCAGCACCGCATCGAACATTGCCTGCGCAACCGTGTTCGATGTAAACCAGTGACTGAACAGACGTACCATCGTTGTTCTCGACAACCGTTCGTTTGTTGTTGACAACATCCGCAACCGAGCGCGGCCGCTTCCGGGGATGCGAAGGTTGCGCAACAGCGGCAAGTCTCCCTGTCGCATTCCCACACGACACCGAATTTCCGTTTCTCAACCGCACGTGGTGCACAAAGCGTGCCATGTGATGAAATGATCGGAGCGGGGAAGGTTAAGCGGTTGTTCCGGATCGATTTCCAGCGCGATCCCGTCGCGCCGCGCCCGCCCCTCGGGCCGCGCGGGGCAGACTCTGCCGATCACATTCAGCGCGTATCGCGGCGACCCGTGCCTGCAGGAATGGTGGCCACGGACACGACGCGCCCGGCAAGCCGCGCAGCTATGGAGACTTGAGCGCTACAACTTCGGGGGCGCCGTCGAGTGGGGAAAGCGCGTCCCGCAGCGGGAAGTCATCGGCCGCGTCCGCCGCCAACGTCTCCTGACGCAGATTCTTCGAGCGGTCGCCCAGAACGGCGCCGAACGCCTTGCGCCGCTGCCCTACCCGCGGAACCCGTTCGGATTGCCCGACTGCCAGCGCCAGGCGTCGGCGCACATGGCGTCGAGGTCGCGCGTGGCTTGCCAGCCGAGCAGTTCACGTGCACGCGTCACGTCGGCGTAACAGGTCGCGACATCGCCGGCGCGCCGCCCGACGATCCGGTACGGCACGCGGGCGACCGCTCGCCGCCTCGAAACTGCGGACGACTTCCAGCACCGAGTAGCCGCGTCCGGTGCCGAGATTCGCGGTGATCACCTCGCCCGCGTCCGTCGATACCAGCTTGTCGAGCGCCGCGACATGTCCCAGCGCCAGGTCGACCACGTGGATGTAGTCGCGTACGCCCGTTCCGTCGACGGTCGGATAGTCGCCGCCATACACATTCAGATGCGGATGGCGACCGACCGCCACCTGGGCGACATAGGGCATCAGGTTGTTCGGAACTCCGGCGGGGTCCTCGCCGATGAGTCCGCTCGAATGGGCACCGACCGGGTTGAAATAGCGCAGGAGCATCACGCGCCATCCCGCATCGGCCGCGACGACGTCGCGCAGCATCTGCTCGACCATCAGCTTGCTGCGGCCGTAGGGATTCGTCGGCCCCAGCGGCGCATCCTCGGTCAGCGGCATCGTTTCCGCCGTCCCGTAGACGGTGGCCGAAGAGCTGAACACCAGCCGCTTCACGTCGTGCCGGCGCATCGCGTCGAGCAGGACCATCGTGCCGGCGACGTTGTTCTCGTAGTAACGCAACGGCTCGGCCACCGACTCGCCGACCGCCTTGAGGCCGGCGAAATGGACGACGGCGTCGACGGGATGCGCATCGAAAATGCGATCGAGCGCCGCACGATCACGCACGTCCGCCTCGAAGAACGCGGGCCTCTGACCGGTGATCTGCTCGATCCGATCGAGCACCACCGGGGAACTGTTGCAGAGATTGTCGACGAATGACCGGCGTCCATCCGGACGCGATCACTTCGACGCAGGTGTGCGATCCGATGTAGCCGGTGCCACCGGTGAGAAGGACGTGAGACATGGCTCAGGCAGGGCCTACGTGAAGGTCGGCAACGACAGGGACCCGATCATACCCGCTCGCCCACGGTCTCTTCATTGCTCCGAAAGTCGGGCGATGAGACCGACGCCGCCGCGAACGCTCGTCGCGAACGTCTAACCGGCTTGCTCCTCGGCGGGCTTCTTCGGCTCACTCGTCTCGACCGCATCCTCGAAGAACGCCTTGCGCACGAGGTGGTAGACCAGCAACGGCAACGGCATTCGGATCCAGTGGGATCGAACGTAGAGCAACCGCCGGGCGAACGGTGTCCAGCGATCGTCGCAGGTCGCGTGGTTCGGCCGAAGCGCCCGCAGATACGCGAAGTCCATCAGGCCGCGCACCACTGCATTGGGCGCCCCCGTCGACGCGGACTCGACGACCGTCGGCGGGGATCGGCGTCGAGAGCATCTGCGACGCGTAGCGCAAGGCGTAGTACAGCGGCCGTGTCAATCCGACCTCGACCGCGCGGGGAACCAGCGTTTCCCAGAAACCGGCCTCGGCGCCGAAATGACGCAACAGGCTGTCCAGATCGAACAGGTCGCGCAGCCCGTTGTCGAGCTCGCCTTCGTGAAAGAGGTGCGTCGCGCTGTGCAGCACCATGTCGACGGGCGCGAGCACGCGCAGACGGTCGTCACCCGCGACGGCAATGGCCGCCTCGCGCATGCGATCCGAATCGACCTCGATGCGGGCGGTCTTCGGCAGGATCGCGTGATGCACGTCGATCACGGTCCGCCGCCGCGCGTGCCGCATCGGCGGTATCTCGTGCATCCATTGCCGGTAGTAGCGCTGGTAGTACGCACCGTGGTGTCCCGCGCTCCAGCCATGCAGCATGAGGGCCGACTCGACGGCCGGTATCGCCTGCTCCGGAACCAGGATGTCGACGTCGGAAAACACGCGTCCGTCGGCCGCGGGCAAACCTGCCATCACATAGGCCGCCCCTTTCAAGAGAACGATCGGAACGCCGGTCGTTTCCGAGCGCCTCCTGTATGCACTCGACCTCCCAGCGGATCGCAATGTTCTGGCGCTCGCCCATCGCGCGGGCCGACTGCAGATGCGGGCGGGCGGGCGCGAAGGCCGCATCGAGACGGCCCGATCTCTCCAGCGCCAACGCGAGCCGCGAGAGCAGATTCGCGCGCCGCCCTTGCCGCACCAGGACGTCCCACTGAAGCGGCGTCAGGCCCGCGGAGGTTGCCGGCTCGAGCAGCGTGTCGACAAGTCGGTCGCGCTCGTCCATCACGACGGCGGAGGCACGAGCTTGCCGAACGCGCGCGCGGCCTCTTCCAGGTCGCCGTAGGAAAACTCGAAGCAATCGCAGGATTCGACCAGGCGGGCCACCGCGTCGAAGCCGCGCACGCCGTAGATGTCGTAGTTGAACGATTGCTCCGCGAACGTCATGCAGGTGCGCGCCTTGCTGTACGGCGTGAATGTGGCCGGAGCGTCCTTGCGATAGCGAGGAAAGACGATCCAGGCCGGAAGCGCCGGCTCCGTCACGCGCCGCACACTGTCTGGCGGCGGGCGCATCAGCGCGACCGTGCCCTTGACCGTATCCGACACCGGCGGCGTCATCACGGCGTCGGGGTGAAAGCGCCGGATCACGTCGATCGACGCGTTCTTGAGATTGATCGGGCGCGCCAGCGCCTGGACCGTCCCCCGATCCATGTCGAGCAGCGTGAGTTCGTCCGACAGCAGTCTCCAACCGCGGGCGACCAGCCCCGCGCAAAGCGTGCTCTTGCCGGATCCGGGGGGCGCCGGCAGGATCGCGGCACGTCCTTCCTTCTCGATCACGGCAGCATGGATGATCAGGAACCAATGGCAGTGCGCGGAAATGCACCAGTTGAGGCCCCATTCGAGCATCGGATAGGCGTGTGCAAGGGGCAGCGGCTTGAACGACGGGATCCCGTCGAAATAGAAGTTGACCTGGGGCCGTATCCATCGACGCAGGTTCGGCGGCGACGCGAGCCGGATGTGGAAGTCGGCGAACTCGTCCGGTTCACATACCGGGAATTCCCCGTACATCGAGGCTATGGCCTGCGCCACCGAAGGGATGACGGTACGAATTCTCGCAACGAAGGGCGAGACGCGCAGCAACAGTTCGCCGCGATCCAGCCGTGAAGCCAGATCGTCAGGCGACAGGTCAGCGATCTTCAATCGGAACGGTCAAGACAAGGCCAAGGTCGCGCAATCCGGAGAGCGTGCTCTCCGTCAGCGCGAGAATATCCTCGTCGGGGGGAAATTCGAAGTGCTCGGCCAGGCGCCGCGCGAGATCGGCGGGAAACTGCGGCGAATCTCGCAGAAAAGTCACCAGCGCCGACGCGGCCTGATCGAGGAGGTGGGTATTGCCCGTCTTGGTGTCGTAGACGACGGCTTCGTCGTCGAAGCTGCGGATCGCGAATCGTCCCGCCTGGTCGACCGACCAGAGATGCTCGCTTGGCAACTCGATCACGCGTCACGCCATGGCGGCGCGGCGGTCCATAGATCGAAACCGGATCATCCAGGAACGATCCAGTTGCTCTTGAGGTAGGTCTGGATATCCGTCGCGGTCCAGGTTATGCCCGGAGACGGGCAATACCCGGTAGCGTTATAGCAGCCGGTCCACATTTCGTTCAGATCGGCCTTCGACAAACATTGGGCCGCGCCCGAAGAACTGACGATGTTCAGGCGTGCCGCGAGCATGTATTTCTGGAACGTCGTCCCCGTTCTTCAACACCGTGTCGACGGTCTTGCTGCCCAAGGTGGTGTCGCTGCAAGAGTAGACGTTCTTGAACAGCGTCGTCTTGGTAAAGCCGCAGGTGCTCGGATAGGAGCTGCAGGTCTGCCAATAGGCGATCGTCTTGCATCCCTCATCGGCAACTTTCTGCGGATGACTCGCGTTGCCGGAGCAGAACGCCGACGGCGACTGGCACTGCCAAGCAAGCACCGGGCGACTGTGCAAGGTCAGTAGCACCGGCGCGACGGAAAGTCCGCCCTTGAGGAATCGGCGCCGCGTCGAGGCAACGACCGGCGTCGGCGGAGCGTTATCCCCGTCGACACGCGGCACCAAATCTCGAGCCCGTTCGTCTGAATGGTTCATTGGATCCGACTCGTCGTGCATGTCAGGAGGATACCCGATTCACAAATACCCGGAAAAACCCAGCGTATGCCTTTGATACCTCGGCGATGAAGACCGACTGTAGGCTGCAACGTGCTGAATTTGCGAGACATTCTACCCAAGCCTCGTCCAGCGAAAAGCAAGAATCGAGCCGTTCGAGGCGAGGTTACTGCTGAGCATTGTTTTTCATGGAAAACTGCGCGTCAAGAGCTGGTGGTGCATCGGTTCGAGCAAGCCACTTGTAAGAAATCCCGACAGCGCCAGAGACGTCCTGAATCTCCCGCCGGGGCACCCCGATCGCGACCAGATCGGAATAGCTCATTCGTCGAATCCGAGCCCCCGGCGGTCGTCGTCTCACGGCACCGGCGTGATCTGCATCACGAGCGGCCGCTCGCCACCTTCCCTTGAAGCCCAGCCGCCGACATAGAAGCGCCCGTCGTTGTCGCGGCTGATCGAGCCGTAGAGGAGGACGTTGCGCAGGCCCTTCGTGTCGAGGGGAAACGCGCCGCTGATTCGCGTCGCGAGATCGAACACCACCCACTCGTAACGATTGCCGCGGTTCGTGACGCCCGCGAGCAGGGTGTCGCCCCGAAAGGAAAACAGCGAAGGCGCATAGGACTCGCCCTCGGGATGGAACCAACCGAGCGGTGTCACCTTTGCCGAGCCTTCAGGTTGGGGCGCAATGACGTAGAGCTGCCCGCGATGGGTCGTGAACACCATGCGGCCGTCGGCCAGATACGCGAGCCCGACGATGCCGTGGTTGGGTTCCGGTGATCCCCGGCCGAGATAGTCGTCGAGCGGGGTCGCCGCCAGCTCCCGTAACTCGCTGTCGTACTCGACAAGTTCGGCCAGCACCTTCCCGCCGGGCTGCGCGCGCAGCCGGGGCACATAGGCGTGGCCCTTGGCATCGGCGAGGAAATTGCGCGAGACGTGGCCGCCCACCGATCCCACCGCCACGCGCTTGCGCGCACCGGTCACCGTGTCGTATTGGTAAAGTACGTGACCGAAAGTAGCCCAGTGCATAGACGTAACGCCCGACGCCGCTGACCGCGACGAGGCCTTCCGGAACGGCCATGAGGTGCTGCCAGCGATAGCTGCGCGGGTCGATACGCCAGAGATGCCCGCCCCAGCGCGGGGGCGTGCCGCTGGAAGGATCCTCGCCGTCCTCGTCGGTGGAAGCGAAATAGAGCCAGCCGTCGTCTGCCGGAACGATCTTCGAATGGATCTTGACCTGACGCTCTCCGTTTCGATACAGCCCCGCGGCCTTCAATTGCTCGACGACCGCGCCACGGTCGTGCCACGCGTCCGTACCGGATTCGTATTGCAGCAGGTGGGCGCTCGTTCGCGCCGGATCAGGCCGACACGCCGATCCAGATGCCTCCGGAGGAATCGCGGCCGGTCGCGCCCCAGATCGCATTGGCGCCTTCGAACGGCGGGACGGTGAGCTCGCGGACGGTCGGAGCCTGAAAGGGATTGGCCGGCAATGGCAGGAACCTGCTGCCCGTCCGCGCCTCGTAATCGAGCGCCGGCAACTCGGGGTCGCCGGGTCCGTACGTTCCCATGACCACGAAGGCGACGGCGGCCACCATCACGCCGACCAATACAATGCCGATTCCGACGCGAAATCTGTCCGCTCTACGCACCCGCCGCCTCCCGCTCATTGACATCGCCTGATCGAACAACCGACCCGGGACGCATTGTGGCCCATTACGATCCGACGAAAGAAGCCGGCCGGTCGCAGTCGCAGGGGGCCTCACGCCCGGTGGCCACGCGCCACTTCTTCGCGATCACGCTGGCCTACGCCGCGTTTGTGGTCTACGGCAGCCTCGTCCCGCTGGACTTTCACTATCGACCCTTCGCCGAAGCACTGGCGGCCTTCCGGCACACGCCGTATCTGCGACTGGGCATCGGGTCGCGCGCCGACTGGGTCGCGAACATCCTGCTGTATATCCCGCTGGCCTTCGTCGCCACCAGCTGGCTGACGATGAAGGCGCGTGCCGGCGCCCTCAGCGCCGGCATTCTGGTCATCGGCCTCTGCGGGGCGTTGGCCGTCGGCGTCGAGTTCGCGCAGTTGTACTTTCCGCCGCGCACCGTTTCGCTGAACGACATCATCGCGGAATTCATCGGCTCCGGTCTCGGAATCGTTCTTGCGGTGTTCGCGGGCGAATGGCTGTTTGCGCTGTGGGCCGACGTGATCCACGGCGGCCACCGCGGAACGCAGGCGCTGATCGCCTTGTACGCGCTGTCGTATCTTGGTTTGGCGCTGTTTCCGTTCGACTTCGTCGTGTCCCCCTCCGAACTTGGCGACAAGCTCGCGAATACGGGGCGAACCGCATTCTTCGTCAGCCAGGCCTGCGGCGGCCTCTTCGGCTGCAGCGGGAAACTGCTGTCGGAAGTCATCGTCGCCGCACCCCTGGGCATCTTCTTCGGCATGGTGGTCGCGACGAAGCACGGGCCCGCTCTTGGGAAGGCATTCGGCTTGGGGATCCTGCTGGGTGTGGTGATCGAAGGCATGCAGGCCTTCCTCGCCTCGGGGGTCAGCCAGGGCGCATCCGTCTTCACGCGTGGGATCGGCATGGCGCTCGGCGTGGCCGTCCATCGCTCCTTCCACAAGGACTTGCTCGTCCGCTACGGCACGCAGATTCGCACGGCCGTGCTCTTCGCCCTTCCGGTGTACGCCGCACTGCTGCTGGCGATGAACGGATTCTTCACGTCGAGTATCCAGGGCTCGTGGGCGGCTTGGGCCAAGCTCCGTGAGGTTCACTTTCTCCCGTTCTACTACCACTACTTCACCAGCGAAACGGAGGCGCTGTACAGCCTGCTCGCTCACGCGGGCGTGTACGCGCCCATCGGCTTGATGGTGTGGATAATGCGCGACGGCGAGCGGAATCGTGTCTCGCCCTGGCTTGCCGCAGTGGTCGCCGCCGTCACCGCGTTGACGATGGAGACGCTCAAGCTCTTTCTCGTGGGCAAGCGGCCCGACCCGACCGATGTGCTGATCGCGGCCGTCGCGGCGGCATTGGCCTGTACCGCGGCCACGCATCTGACGCGCTGGTCGGGCGCCGACGCGGGCGCATCGGCGCCGGTTCGGGCGGGCGCGCCGCAGGCACCGCCGAGAAGACGGCAGACCGCTGTCCGGCTCGTCGCCGTTGCGGCGAGCGTTCTGGTCGTACTGATCGCAGTCGTCGGCTGGGTGATTGCGATTCAGCCGCGCGAGCATTACGTCGACGAGAGCACGCTTCCCCAGCTGCCGGCGCCCCTCGACACTGCCGCCGGCGAATCTGCCCGGATTCAAGGTCGCCCATCCGCGGTTGCCGAGTCCTTCCGCCGCCGATGTCGCGCGATTGACGGTCGAGAATCCGCAGTACCTGCGCAGCATCCGCAGCCGCGCGGGCGGCGGCAAGGGTGACCTCGAGGCGGCCGTGTTGCAGGGCGTCGTCGAGCCGGGCAGCGTGGACCTCGCCCTGCTTCACCGTCGCCTGCTGGAGCTCAAGTTCGACTGGCGCGGCCATGAACAGGTCAAGCCGCTGGCGCTCGCCTACGACTGGCTGTACCCGCAGTGGAGTGCAACGCAGCGCGAGCAGTTGAAGTACAAGCTCGCCGACGGCTGCGACTATCTGATCGACGTGATTCGCAAGGACCGGCTGTCGCCCTACAACGTCATTCTGTACAACAGCCCGTTCCAGGCGCTGATGGCCTGCTCCATCGCGCTCTACCGCGACGATCCACGCGGCGACCCGATCATGAACTTCACGGCCGATATGTGGCTGAACCGGGTACTCCCGGTCTGGCGGCAGATCATGGGCAAGAACGGCGGCTGGCACGAGGGCGGCGAGTACGTCGGCATCGGCATCGGGCAAGCCATCTACCAACTCCCTGCGATGTGGCGAAACGCAACGGGACAGGACCTGTTCGCCGCCGAACCCGGCATCCGCGGGTTTCTCGATTTCCTCGTCTACCGCACGCGGCCGGACGGCACGCACTTCCGCTGGGGCGATGCCGCGTACTTCGACCGCATCGTTCCCGACGCGACGCCGCTGGCCCTCGAACTGCGGCACGCCGCCGCCTACAGCCTCCGCCCGCCCGGCAAGAGAGGTGGCTCCATCGGGATGGCCATGGGGTCCGTTCACCGACCCGACGCTTCTCGACCCGACTGCCGCCGCGCGCCTCCCGCTCACGCGCTATTTCGACGGCATCGGCATGATCGTCGCGCGCAGCGACTGGACGCCCGACGCGACCTACGTGACGTTCAAGGCGGGCGACAACTACTGGTCGCATACGCATCTCGACCAGGGTGCGTTCACCATCTACAAGGGCGGCGAACTGGCCATCGACAGCGGCCTCTACGGACCGAAGTACGGCTCCGATCACCACATGAATTACGCGTATCAGGCGATCGCGCACAACACGATCACGGTCACGGACCCGGACGACACCGTGCCTGCGCCGGGAAAGGATGAGACCCGCCCGATCGCCAACGACGGCGGACAGCGGCGGATCGGTTCCGGCTGGGGTGTCGAGGCGGCGCCACTGGACCTCGCGGAATGGAACGCCAAGCGCGACATCTATCACACGGCGACGATGGAGAAAGTCTTCGACCAGGACGAAATCGTGGTCGCCGTCGCCGACATCACGCCCGCGTATACGAACGAGCAATCGGGCCGCGGCACGTTTTCGCACCGGACGCGCCGCGTGGAACGGTTCTGGCGGACGTTCGGGTACGACCGGGCCGACGATGTGATCGTCGTCTTCGACCGGGTGACCGCCACCAAGGCGGAGTTTCGCAAGCGCTGGCTGCTGCACACGATCGAAGCACCCGCAGCTCACCGCAAACGGTTTCACCGTGAACGTCATGCCGCAGAACCGGCCCGGTCACGCCGGCGGCCGTCTCGAGGGGAAAGTACTATTGCCCAAAGGCGCCACGATCAACGCGATCGGCGGTCACGGCTTCGAGTTCTTTGTCGACGACAAGAATTACGACGAGAATGGAACACTACAGAACGCGATCCGCAAACTCGGCCCCAACAATGGCGAACCCGGCGCGTGGCGGGTCGAGGTGAGTCCCGCCGAGGATGCGGCCGATTCGCAGTTTCTCGTCGTCCTGCTGCCCACGGGCGTGAACGAGCGGCCGACCCATCGCGTCCGCCTGCTCGAATCGGGCGCCCGCGTCGGCTGCGAGGTGGTCGGCCCCAAGCGCACGACGCGCTGGTGGTTCGATCCCGCCCGCAACGGCCTCGAGCTCGAGGTGATTGCCGGAAGCCAAGAGCGTCGCTATCCGATCGTCGGTCAGCCCGCGCCGACGCCAGCGCCGCCGGATTGGCCCGCGCGCGTGAGAAAATGGCTCCGTTTGTCCCCGTGAGGGGCAGCGGCAGGCCGTAGCAGCGGCTCGCGCGAGCCCCTCAGTCACGAAACCAAGGCAATCGAATGACGACACTGACTCACCTCCAGCGCCTGGAGGCGGAGAGCATCGACATCATGCGCGAGGCGGTCGCCGAGAGCGAAAAGCCCGGTGATGCTCTACTCGATCGGCAAGGACAGCTCGGTGATGCTGCACCTCGCGATGAAGGCGTTCTATCCGTCCAAGCCGCCCGTTTCCGCTGCTCCACGTCGACACGACGTGGAAATTCCGCGAGATGATCGAGTTCCGCGGCAAGACGACGAAGGAGCTCGGGCTGGAGCTCATCGTCCACGTCAATCCCGAAGCGCTGGCGATGGGCATCAACCCGTTCACGCACGGCTCCGCGGTCCACACCGACATCTGGAAGACGCAGGGGCTGAAGCAGGCGCTCGACAAGTACGGATTCGACGCGGCCTTCGGCGGCGCGCGCCGCGACGAGGAGAAGTCGCGCGCCAAGGAGCGCATCTTCTCGTTCCGCTCGGCGCAGCACCGCTGGGATCCGAAGATGCAGCGGCCCGAGCTCTGGCGCCTCTACAACGCGCGCAAGAACAAGGGCGAGAGCATGCGCGTGTTTCCGCTGTCGAACTGGACCGAGCTCGACATCTGGCAGTACATCTACCGCGAGAACATCCCGATCGTGCCGCTGTATTTCGCCAAGGAGCGGCCGGTCGTCGAGCGCGACGGCGCGCTGATCCTGGTCGACGACGACCGGATGCCGCTGGACGCCGGGCGAGAAGCCGACGATGAAGACGCGTGCGCTTCCGCACGCTGGGCTGCTATCCGCTGACCGGCGCCATCGAGAGCGAGGCCGACACGCTGACCGGCATCATCCAGGAGATGCTGCTCGCGACCACCTCCGAGCGGCAGGGCCGCGTGATCGACCACGATTCCACCGGGTCGATGGAAAAGAAGAAACAGGAAGGGTATTTCTGATGAACTACGCTTCGGAACCGATCTCGCAGGACGTCGCGCGCTATCTCAAGTCCCAGGAACACAAGGGCTTCCTGCGCTTCATCACCTGCGGCAGCGTCGACGACGGCAAGAGCACGCTGATCGGCCGCCTGCTCTACGAATCGAAGATGCTGTTCGAGGATCAGCTCGCGGCGCTGGAGGCCGACTCGAAGAAGGTCGGCACCCAGGGCGGCGATCTCGACTTCGCGCTGCTGCTCGACGGCCTGCACGCCGAGCGCGAGCAGGGCATCACCATCGACGTCGCCTACCGCTTCTTCTCGACCGACACGCCGCAAGTTCATCGTCGCCGACACGCCGGGGCACGAGCAGTACACGCGCAACATGGTCACCGGCGCGTCGACCGCCGACGTCGCCGTGATCCTGATCGACGCCCGCAAGGGTGTGCTGATCCAGACGCGCCGGCACAGCTATCTGGTGTCGCTGCTCGGCATCCGGAAGGTCGTGCTGGCCGTCAACAAGCTCGACATGGTCGGCTACTCGAAGGACGTGTTCGACCGCATCGAGGCGGACTACCGGAGCTTTCGCGCGACCAGATCGGGCTCGAGGACATCGTCTGCATCCCGCTGTCGGCGCTCAAGGGCGACAACGTCACCGCGCCCAGCGCCAACACGCACTGGTACCACGGCCCGACGCTGATGGGCTATCTGGAGACGGTGGAGATCGCGGACGAGCGCCCGAACGGCCCGTTCCGCATGCCGGTGCAGTGGGTGAATCGCCCGAATCTCGACTTCCGCGGCTTCTCCGGCCGCATCGTGGGCGGATCGGTCCGCACCGGCGACCGCCTGCGCGTGCTTCCCTCGGGCAAGGAAAGCACCGTCGCGCGCATCGTGACCCGCGACGGCGATCTCGAGCACGCCGTCGCCGGCCAGTCGATCACGATCACGCTCACCGATGAGATCGACATCAGCCGCGGCGACATGCTCGTCGCCGCCGATTCGCCCGCCGGCATCGCCGACCAGTTCGAGGCGATGCTCATCTGGATGCACGAGGAGGAGATGCTGCCCGGACGGTCGTACCTGCTGAAGATCGGCGCGAAGACCGTCGGCGCGACGATCGCCACGCCGAAGTACAAGGTCAACGTCAACACGCTCGAGCACCTGGCCGCGAAGACGCTGCATCTGAACGAGATCGGCGTCTGCAACCTCAACCTCGATCAGCCGATCGCCTTCGATCCCTACGCGGAGAATCGCGACACCGGCGGGTTCATCCTGATCGACCGGCTCACCAACAACACGATCGGCGCGGGGCTGCTCCACTTCGCGCTGCGCCGGTCGCAGAACATCCACTGGCAGGCGATCGAGGTCAACAAGAAGGCGCACGCGGCACTGAACGGCCAGAAGCCGTGCATCGTCTGGTTCACCGGCCTCTCCGGCGCCGGCAAGTCGACGATCGCCAACGTCGTCGAGAAGAAGCTGCACGTCGCTCGGCCGGCACACCTATCTGCTCGACGGCGACAACGTCCGCCACGGCCTGAACAAGGACCTGGGCTTCACCGAGGCCGATCGCGTCGAGAACATCCGGCGCGTCGCCGAAGTGTCGAGGCTCATGGTCGATGCCGGCCTGATCGTCCTGGTGTCGTTCATCTCTCCCTTTGCCGCGGAGCGGAGGATGGCGCGTTCCCTGGTTCCGGAAGGCGAGTTCTGCGAGGTGTTCGTCGATGCGCCGCTCAGCGTGGCCGAGCAGCGCGACACCAAGGGGCTCTACAAGAAGGCGCGACGCGGCGATCTCAAGCATTTCACCGGCATCGATTCGCCGTACGAACCGCCCGAGCATCCGGAGATCCGGATCGACACCACCACCCGTTCGCCGGAGGAAGCGGCCGAGGACATCGTGGCGCGGCTACGCGAGATGGGCGCGCTCGAGACCCGCCGTGAGCCTCACGGTCTGCGACGACCGCTCGCTCGTCAGCGATCGCAGAATCGCTGCGCACACATGCGACCCGGCCAATGATCGACTGGCTCAATCCGCTTGCCGGCTTCCTTGTCGGTGTCCTGGTCGGCTTCACCGGCGTCGGCGGCGGCGCGCTGATGACGCCGCTGCTGGTGTTCCTGTTCGGGGTCGCGCCGCAGACCGCCATCGGCACCGACCTGCTGTTCGCGTCGGTCACCAAGGGCGTCGGCGGCTGGGTGCACGGCGCCCGCGGGTTCGATCGACTGGCTGGTGCTGCGCCGGCTGTGCCTGGGCAGCCTGCCCGCCGCGGCGCTGACGCTGCTGTGGATCGGCTACTTCCCGCCCGAGAAAGGACTGCGGGCGCTGCTGATGCCGGCGCTGGGCGCCGCACTGGCGGTGACCAGCCTCGCCATGCTGTTCCAGCCGCGGCTGCACAAGCTGGGGCAACAATTGCGCACGACGACGCCGATCCCGTTCAAGCGGGCACAGCCCGGGCTGACCGTCGTCGCAGGCGCGATTCTCGGCCTTCTGGTGACGCTGACGTCCGTAGGCGCCGGGGCGCTCGGCGTGGTGATGCTCGTCTATCTCTATCCCTACCGGCTGACGCCCCCGAAGCTCGTCGGCACGGATATTGCACACGCTATTCCGTTGACGCTGGTGGCCGGGCTGGGACACTGGAGTCTCGGCAACGTCGATTTCGGCCTGCTGGGCGACCCTGCTCCTGGGTTCGATTCCCGGGCATCATTCTCGGCTCGCGATTGAGCATCCGGGCGCATCATGGGCATGTACGAAACGCAATCGCAGTCATGCTGGCGGTCGTCGGCGGCAAGCTCCTGCTGCAATCGTGAGTGCCGACGATCGTTGTTGCACGACACTCTGACCCTGATCGGCGATGAACTCTTCGTATTCTCGCAACTGGACCAGCCACGCCGGGCCCGCGATGCACGCGGATTTCGCGCCGGCGGCCAGCGCGCGGGCGAATCGGCGTCGCCTCCGCGTGTTTCTGGGAACGCTGATCGTCGCCTTGGCGGTGAGCCTCTCCTACACGTTCCTGCGGCCGGCCGAGTACCGCGCAACGGCACGGGTCGAGATCACGCCCGCCGTGGGATCGGTCGCCATTACCCCGCCTTCCGGGTCGTCTTCCGTGGTGGTGCAGGACGGCGCAGCGGAGTCTCCGAAATCATTCCTGACCGAAGTGCAGGTCGTGACGAGCCGGCCGGTGCTCGAGCAGGCCGCGAGCCGGCTGGAACGTGCCGGTCGCGATCTCTCGGTCTTCGGTCCGGACACGGTCACCGGCATCCAGTCGCATCTCGAGGCGAAGCCGGTCGAGAGCACGAACGTCGTCGAACTCGTCGCCACCGGACCGAGCGCCGAGCTTACGGCGCCCCTGCTCAATGCCATCGTCGAGGTCTACCGGGAGCGCCTTGCGGAAGCCTATCGCAGCTCGTCGAGCGAGGTGATCGCCCGCGCCGACGAGGAAGCGAAGAAGCTCGAAGCGACCGTCGCCGCCAAGCGGCGCGAGGTCGAGAGCTTCCGCCTTCGCTACAACATCGTCTCGCTCGAGCGCGGCGAGAACGAGGTCCTCGCCCGCGTGAAGAACCAGAGCACGTCCCTCGGCGCCGCCAACGAAAAGGTCGCGGTGGCAGAAGGCAAGCTGCGTTCGCTGTCCGAGGCAGCCGCCGCCGGCAAGTCGGTGGTCCGGGCGAAGGACGACCCGACGCTCGCCAACCTCGAGCAGCGCGCTTCGCAGGCGCGCGAGGACATGCGCGACCTGGAACGTACCTATACGCCGGACTACCTCGCCAAGGATCCACGCGCGATCGCGCTGCGCACGCGCATCGCCGAAATGGATCGGCAGGTGAAGATCCAGCGCGAGGCCAGCCAGCAGGCGGCGTTGCTCGAAGCCCAGCAGGAACTGGCAAGCGCGCAGGAAGCCGCCAGGCGAATGCAGAGCCAGATGGCCAGCGACCGGCAGCAGGTCGGCGAATTCACGGCGCGGTTCAACGAATACAAGTCCCGCCAGGACGAGCTCGCCGAGCTCGAGACCGCCTATCGCAGCGTCGTCCAGCGCAAGGTCAAGCTGGAAGCCAGCGAGCGGGCGCGCATGCCGACGCTCAAGGTGCTGGAGGCCGCCGTCACGCCGCAGCAACCCTGGCGCCCGCTCTACTGGCGCGATGCCGCGATCAGCGTCGCCGGCTCGCTCGTGCTCGCGTTGCTGGCGATGTGGCTGGTGGAGCTCTTCAACCGGACGGAGCCGCAGCCCGCGGTGGTGATCGCGCAGTCGCTCGGCGGGCTGCCGTACCAAGCCGATGCCGCAACTGCTTCCGACCGGCGGCGCGCCAGTTCAGGCGCTGCCGGCGAGACGCGACGCCGCTGTTGCCGCAACAGGCCGCGCTTGCCGCGAGAACTCAGCCAGGAGGAAGCGTCGGCGCTGCTCCGCGCGGCGGACGATTCCGATCGGATCGCCATGCTGATTGCTGCTGAGCGGCGTCAGCCCCGACGAGCTGCTCGAATTGACGTGGGGTGACATCGACTTCGCGCGGCAACTCGTTCGCATCAAAGGTGAATCGGCACGCGAACTCGTGCTCTCCGAACCGCTGCAACAGCTGCTCGCGGCGCAGCCGTCTCACCACGAGGCACGATCTCGTCGTCGGTGCGCAGGGTCGGCGGCGCAACACGGGACGACATCGACGCGCGACTCCTTTGCGCCGCACACGACGCCGGAGTCGACTCCGCAACGGAGGTCACGATGGATTGCCTTCGCCACACGTACATTGCGTTTCTCGTCCGTCAAGGCATTCGCTTTGCGGATCTTGCAGCTTGTCGGTCATTTGACGCGGGAAATGCTTGTTCAGTACAGTTCGCTGGCCCCGCACGACGCGAGATCGCCCCGTGAGGCGATAGCCACAGATTTCCCGGCTTGCGTGAAATTGGATTCCGCGGCTCAAGCGAACACAGCTAATAACTCGCCGGGCTTCTACTCACGAAGAGTCGGTATCGGCGGGCGCGGATCAGCCCTGAATCGATATCCCGCGACCGTGGATCCGTGTCGGACGCTTCGACGAATTTGCAGTGCGCGTGAATGCCTAGGCAGACAGCGGAGACACGGCTCCATGATCGGAGCAAGCCGGCGGTTCTCAGTTATCGTTCCGGCCGATGAATGCCGGCCGCGCAAGCCTGTCTTCCATGCCGGCGAAATGCATTATGACCGAGCCGACGAGTACGGCTGGCGGTCGCGCGGCTTGGAGGAGCTCGCTATTGGGCTCCTGGCAACGGACGCCACCGGGGGGCATCGACGCGCAAAACGCCGTCCGCGAAGGCGCGTAACACAACGTGGATGCCTTCAACGCTATTGCCGCTGGCACAATTGCTGCATGCGTCCTCCTCGACCTTGCACCTTCGAGGGAACACTCCCTGCGCATCGATCGCCGTGCGTCCGCGCCGGTTTTGAGATAGAGCCGAATACACGCTTAGCTTTGCAATGATCCCGAGCGCCACCCCCAATCTGGCGGACACGGAAGCGTGTGTGGCTTCGCACGGCCATGCCGAGGGCACGGAGGTCTTTCCCGCGTCGCTTCCCCAACGGCACCTCTGGATAGCAGAACGGACTGTTGCCGTTGGGGCCGGCGTACAACTTGCCGTGGGTCGTACGTATAGCGGGCGAAACTGGATGTCGACGCACTTCAATGGTCGTTGAACGAGGTGATACGTCGGCACCAAGCACTGCGGACGCGTCTTGGCGCCGTGGACGGCGCACCGGTACAGATCATTGCATCGGAGTTGAGTGTTGACGCTCGAGGTCAAGGATCTGAGCGTCATGCCGGAAACCGCAGAGGAAGAGGAGGCTCAGCGCCGGGCGCATGAGGAAGCGCGTACACCATTTGATCTGGAACTCGGCCCGCTGATTCGGACCCGGCTGCTGCGATTGGGAGCGAATGATTGCTGGTTGCTACTTACTGTGCACCACATGGTGGCGGACGGCTGGTCAATGGGCGTGCTCGCGCGCGAGCTCTCGGCACTATATGGCGCATATCGTCGGGGGGGCGCCTTCGCCATTGCCCACGTTGCCAGCGCAATACGCCCAGTACGTAGTCGAGCAGCAGAAATTGCTCCGAAGCGACGGCGCTCGGCGACAAGCTCACCTATTGGCGAGGGGCGCTTGCGGGATTGCAGGATCTGGATCTGCCGACTGACCGACCGCGACCTGCGCAGCGGAGTCATCGAGGCGGCCAGCTGCTCTTCGAGTTGTCCGCCCGACCTGACGAGTTCGCTCAGGCAGCTGAGCCGGCGCGCCGGGACTACGCTGTTTACGACGCTGATGGCAGCGTTCCAGGTCCTGCTGTATCGCTACACCGGGCAGGAGGACGTGGCATTGGGAGTTCCCGTCTCGGGGCGCCGCTGGTCTGCCGTCGAGGGCGTGATCGGGCTTTTTGTCAGCACCGTAGTGGTGCGAGGGGACCTGAGTGGAACACCCAGTTTCACGGAGTATCTCGAAAGGGTACATCGTCGAGCGACTGAGGCATACGCGAATCAGGACGTCCCGTATGAGATGCTGATCGAGAAATTGGAGCTGAAACGCGACCTGTCACGCAATCCGCTATTCCAAGTCGCGTTCGCCAAGCGCGTCGCTGCCGGGCTCGAGTTCGCTTTCGATGGGCTTCAAACAGAGAGGGCGACCGTATCTAGCACTGGTACCGCACGATTCGATCTCGATGTTCACGTCGCTGCCATTGAGCGACATCGTTCATTTCGAACTGAATTACGCGACCGATCTGTTCGACGCCGGCACGATCGAACGCCTGGCCGGCCACTTCACCACGCTGCTCGAAGGCATCGTCGCCCAGCCCGAGACGCCGATCGACGAACTGCCGCTGCTCACCCCGGCCGAGCGCCACCAGCTGCTGGTGCAGTGGAACGACACCGCGGTCGACTACCCCCGCGATCGGTGCATTCACCAGCTCGTTCGAGGAGCAGGTCGGCACGCACCCCCGACGCGGTGGCGGTGGTATTCGAAGACCGGCAACTCACCTACGCCGAGCTCAATGCCCGCGCCAATCAGCTGGCCCACTATCTGCGCACGCTAGGCGTCGGCCCCGACGTGCTGGTGGGCCTCTGCCTCGAGCGCTCGCTGGAGCTGGTGGTCGGCATGCTCGGCATCCTCAAGGCCGGCGGCGCCTACGTGCCGCTCGACCCCAGCTATCCGGCACAGCGCCTCGCCTTCATGCTCGCCGATGCCGCGGTCCCCGTGTTGCTCACCCAGCAGTCGCTGCGCGACATCCTGCCGCCGACCACCGCGGCACTGCTGTGTCTCGACGCCCCGCCGCCGGAACTGCAGCAACAACCGACCCACAACCCCACCCCGCTCACCCGCCCCGACCACCTCGCCTACGTCATCTACACCTCCGGCTCCACCGGACAACCCAAGGGCGTGTTGATTACGCACGCCAACGTCGCGCGCCTGTTTTCGGCGACACAGTCGTGGTTCGAGTTCGGAGAGCACGACGTCTGGACATGCTTTCATTCCGCCGCCTTCGATTTCTCGGTGTGGGAGATCTGGGGCGCTCTGCTCTACGGGGGCCGGCTGGTCATGGTGCCGTATCTCGTCAGCCGCGACCCCGATGCCTTCCACGCGTTGCTTCGGCGTGAGCACGTTACGGTGCTCAACCAGACGCCCTCGGCGTTCCGGCAGCTGCTGGCCGCCGATGCCCGGACCGATGTGGCTGCCGACCTCGACTTGCGCTTGGTGATTTTCGGTGGAGAGGCCGCTCGAATTGCAGTCGCTGCGCCCGTGGTTCGATCGCCACGGCGACTCCCGGCCGCAGCTGGTCAACATGTATGGCATCACCGAGACAACGGTTCACGTCACCTACCGGCCCATCCGCCGAGCCGATCTGGACGGTTCACCTGGCAGCCTGATCGGCGAGCGCATTCCGGATCTTCGTGTGCTATGTCCTCGATCGCCACCTGCAGCCGGTGCCGATCGGCGTTCCGGGCGAAATTGTCGTCGGTGGTGCCGGTGTCGCTCGGGGGTATCTGAATCGCGCCGAGCTGACCGCGGCGCGCTTCATTGCCGATCCGTTTGCCGGCGATGCCACGGAGATCCTATATCGCTCCGGCGATCTCGCGCGTCGTCTGCCAGATGGCGAACTCGAGTATCTCGGCCGCATCGATCAGCAGGTCAAGCTGCGCGGCTTTCGCATCGAACTGGGCGAGATCGAGGCGGCCCTGACCCAGCAGCCGCAAGTGCGCGAGGCGGTGGTGCTGCTGCGCGAGGACACGCCCGGCGATCCGCGGCTGGTGGCCTACGTCGTTCCGCGCGGCGAAGCGCTCTCCATCGCCGACCTGCGCGCAGCGCTCAAGCAGCGGCTGCCGGAGTACATGGTTCCCGCCGCCTTCGTGCCGCTGCCGGCGCTGCCGCTCACCCCCAACGGCAAGATCGATCGCAAGGCGCTGCCGGCCCCCGATCGCGGCACCGAGGTCACCGTCGCGAGCCCGCCGCGCAATCCGGTCGAGGAAGCCATCGCCGAGCATCTGGCGCGAACTGCTGCACCGGCCCCAGGTCGGCATCCACGACAACTTCTTCGACCTCGGCGGGCACTCGCTGCTGGCGATCCAGCGTCGTCAGCCGACTGCGCGATGTCTTCGGCGTCGAGCTGTCGGTGCGCACGTTGTTCGAAGCCCCCACGATCGCCGAATTGGCGGTCCGCCTCGTGCCGAGCCGGTCGGGTGCGCGCGACGAGTACGTACCGCCCATCGCCCCGCTGCCGCGCCCGACGCAGCTGCCGCTCTCGTTCGCGCAGCAGCGGTTGTGGTTTCTGCGAGCAGTGGGAAGGTGGCGGGCGCGCTATACAACGTCGCGGCGGGCTGGTGGCTGGAGGGACGACTGGACGTCGAGCCGCGCTGCAGGCGGCGCTGGCGCAGGTCGTGGCACGGCACGAGGCGCTGCGCACGACCTTCGTCCGCCGACGCTGGCGAGCCCCGGCAACGCGTGGTGGCCACACTGCCGGTGACGTTCGCGGTGACCGATCTGCGCGGACTGCCGGCGAGAGCAGGCCCGTGCGCAGGCGCTGGCGCAGGCGGAAGCGCTTGGCCCGGCAGGGCTTCGACCTGCGCCAGCCGCCCGCTGCTTCGCGTGGCCCGTCTATCGCGTGGCGGAGACTACCCACTTGCTGGTGCTGGTGATCCACCACATCGTCGCCGATGGCTGGTCGATGGGCGTGTTGTGGCGGGAACTGGCCGCGCTCTATGCCGGCCGTGGCGAGCAACTGCCGGCCTTGCCGGTGCAGTACGCGGACTACGCGCAGTGGCAACGCGCGGTGCTGCAGGGTGAGGTACTGAATCGGCAACTCGCCTATTGGCGGGCCCGGCTGGCGAATTTGACGACGCTGGAACTGCCGACCGATCGGCCGCGGCCGCCGGCGCAGAGCTACCGCGGTGCCCGCCATGTCTTGGCGCTGTCCGCCTGACCTGACCGCCGCGCTCAAGGCCGTGTGCCGGCGCGAGGGGACGACGCTCGTTCATGATGCTGCTGGCCGCCTTCCAGGTGTTGCTGGCCCGCTACAGCGGGCAGGAGGACATCGCGGTCGGCAGCCCGATCGCCGGCCGCAACCGGCGCGAGATCGAGGGTCTGATCGGCTTCTTCGTCAACACCCTGGTGCTGCGCACCGACCTGTCCGGCAACCCACGCTTCCGCGAGCTGCTCGGCCGGGTGCGCGAGACCGCCCTGGATGCCTACGCGCACCAGGACGTGCCGTTCGAGAAACTGGTCGAGGAGCTGCAGCCCGAGCGCGACCCGAGCCGCAGCCCGCTGGTCCAGGTGATGTTCGTCTTGCAGAACGCCCCTGGCGGCGGGCTGACGTTACCCGGAGCTGGAAGTTACGCGCGCAGGCCGCTCGACACCGCGACCGCCAAGTTCGATCTGACTGCTGTCGTTGACCGAGCAGCCCGAGGGTCTACGCGGAGTTCTGGAGTACACCACCGATCTGTTCGACGCCGCCACGATCGAGCGCCTGGCCGGCCACTTCACCACGCTGCTCGAAGGCATCGTCGCCCACCCGAGACGCCGATCGACGAACTGCCCCTGCTCACCCCGACCGAGCGCCACCAGCTGCTGGTGCAGTGGAACGACACCGCGGTCGACTACCCCCGCGATCGGTGCATTCACCAGCTCGTTCGAGGAGCAGGCGGCACGCACCCCCGACGCGGTGGCGGTGGTCTTCGAAGACCGGCAACTCACCTACGCCGAGCTCAACGCCCGCGCCAATCAGCTGGCCCACTACCTGCGCACGCTAGGCGTCGGGCCCGACGTGCTGGTCGGCCTCTGCCTCGAGCGCTCGCTGGAGCTGGTGGTCGGCCTGCTCGGCATCCTCAAGGCCGGCGGCGCCTACGTGCCGCTCGACCCGAGCTATCCGGCGCGAGCGCCTCGCCTTCATGCTCGCCGATGCCGCGGTCCCCGTGTTGCTCACCCAGCAGTCGCTGCGCGACATCCTGCCGCCGACCACCGCGGCACTGCTGTGTCTCGACGCCCCGCCGCCGGAACTGCAGCAACAACCGACCGCACAACCCCGAGCCCGCTCACCCGCCCCGACCACCTCGCCTACGTCATCTACACCTCCGGCTCCACCGGCACAGCCCAAGGGCGTGATGGTCGAGCATCGCGACACTCTCCAACTGCCTACTCTGGATGCAGCACCGCTTCCCTCTTCAACACGGGGATCGTGTCCTCCAGACCACTCCGACGAGTTTCGATATGTCACTCGTCGAGACTTTGCTGGCCTCTTGTCACCGGTGCACTTGTAGTGATGGCTCCACCCGACGCGCATCGCGCGGTAGATGAGTTGTGCGATGTCGTGCGTCGCAAGCAGGTAACTGTCCTTCAGGTCGTGCCCAGCATGCTGGCTGCCATCGTCGATAGAGACGGCCTTGCCGGAACTGAAGTCTCTGCGGATCGTTCTGACTGCAGGCGAGACGCTGGCTGCCGAGTTGGTGCGGCGATTCCAGATGCAATCGGTTGCAGAACTGATCAATGGCTATGGCCCGACCGAGACCTTTTACTCAACGTTCTGGAGGTGTCGGCGCCACGATGCCGCGCACCGCATTCCGATTGGTCGTCCTGTCGGCGACGCCTTCGCATATGTGCTGGATCGCAATTTGAACCCGACGCCCGTCGGTGTACCGGGGGACCTCTATTTCGGTGGAGTAGCCGTTGCGCGCGGCTATTTGAATCGCGGCGATCTGACAAAGGAACGCTTTGTTGCCGACCCGTTTTCTCGTCAAGAGAACGCAAGGATGTATAGGACTGGCGATCGCGCCCGCTACCTTGCTGATGGCAACCTTGATTTCTTGGGTCGAGCCGACAATCAGGTCAAGCTCCGCGGCTTTCGCATCGAGTTGGGCGAGATCGAGGCGGCGCTCCAGCAGCAGTCGCCGGTGCGCGAGGCAGTCGTTCTGTTGCGCGAGGACAGCCCGGGCAATCCGCACCTGGTGGCCTACGTCGTGCCGCGCGGCGAGATGCCCCCCGTCGCGACGCTTCGCGCGGCGCTCAAGCAGCACTTGCCTGACTACATGGTTCCCGCCGCCTTTGTGCCGCTACCGGCGCTGCCGCTCACCCCCAACGGCAAGATCGACCGCAAGGCGCTGCCGGCCCCCGATCATGGCGTCGACGTTGTCGTCGCGAGCCGGCCGCGCGATCCGGTCGAGGAAGCGATTGCCGGGATCTGGTGCGAGTTGCTGCATCTGCGCCAGATCGGCGTCGACGATAACTTCTTCGACCTCGGCGGGCACTCGCTGCTGGCGATTCAGCTCCTCAGCCGACTGACCGATATCTTCGGGGTCGAACTGCCGGTGCGCGCCGTGTTCGAAGCGCCCACGATCGCCGAACTGGCCAGCCGGCTCGGCGAAGCGCGCTTGTGCACTTGGCGAGCGCCACGCGCTTCCCGTCGCGCCGATGCTGCCCCCGACGCAGCTGCCGCTGTCCTTCGCACAGCAGCGGCTGTGGTTTCTGGAGCGTTTGACGTCGGCGGGAGCGGCTTACAACATCGCCCACGCGCTGCGGCTGGAGGGCGCGCTCGATGTGGTGGCGCTCGAGGCGAGCCTCAACGCCGTCGTCGCGCGACATGAGGCATTGCGGACGACGTTCGTCGAGCACGCCGGCGAACCCGCACAGGTCATCGCACCCAGCTTGCGCGTGGAGCTCGCCATCGCCGATCTCGGCGCGCTTCCCGTGGCGCAGCGCGAAGCCGAAGCACGCCGCCTGGCGCAGGAGGAGGCACAGGCGAGGTTCTCGCTGGAACACGGGCCGCTGCTCCGGGCGCGTTTGCTGCGCTTGGGCGAACAAGCGCACGTGCTGGTATTGGTGGTCCACCACATCGTTGCCGACGGCTGGTCGATGGCGGTGCTGCTGCGTGAGCTCGCCGCGCTACTACGCGGCTTTCCGTCGTGGCGAGAAGCCGGCGCTGGCACCGCTGCCCTTGCAGTACGCCGAGTACGCGCTGTGGCAGCGACGGTCGCTGCAGGGCGACGCTCTGGCACAGCAAATGGGCTACTGGACGCAGAAGCTTGCGCAAGTGCCCGTCCTGCCGTTGCCGACCGACCGCGCGCGACCCACGACCCAGCAGTTCACGGGGGCAACGGGCCATCTGCGGCTTCCGCCGGCGCTGACCGACGCGCTGCAGCGGCTGAGCCAGCGCGAAGGCGCGACGCTGTTCATGACGTTGCTGGCCGCGTTTCAGGTGCTGCTCGCGCGCCACAGCGGGCAGGAGGACATCGCGGTGGGCGTGCCGATTGCAGGACGCACGCGCGAGGAGACCGAGGGTCTGATCGGCTTTTTCGTCAACACGCTGGTCATGCGGACGGAGGTCTCGGGCAACCCGGGCTTCCGCGATCTGCTGCAGCGCGTGCGCGAGGTCTGCCTGGGCGCCTACACCCACCAGGACGTGCCGTTCGAGAAGCTGGTCGAGGTGCTCAATCCGACGCGGGATCTCGGCCGCAACCCGCTGTTCGACGTGATGCTCAACCTGGTCGAGGGGCCCGAAGAAGCACTGCAACTCGACGGGGCTCAGCGGGCGGACTATGGCACTCGACACCGCATTCTCCAAGTTCGCCATGACGCTCTACGTCCGCGTGGGGAGCCAGCGGCGTCGATCTCGACCTCGTCTACCAGGACGCGCTGTTTTCCGCCGCCCGGATGCACGATCTGCTGCAGCAATACCACGGCCTGCTGACCCAGATCGCCGCCGCACCCGAACAACCGATCCTCAGCTATTCCCTCGTCACCTCGACGGCGCGCGCGCGGTTGCCGGACCCGAGTGCCGTGATCGATGCGCCACCGCAGGTTCCGGTCACGGAGCTCTTTGCCATCTGGGCCGAGCGCCAGCCGGATGCCATCGCGGTGACGCAAGGGACTCGGCAATGGCGCTACCGCGATCTCGCCGACGCCGCAAACCGGCTCGCGCAGTCGCTGCGCCGCCGTGGCATCGGTCGCGGTGATGTCGTGGCCATCATCGGTCGACGCAACTTCGGACTGGTCAGCAGCATGCTGGGGGTGTCGTTGTGCGGTGGCGTGTTCCTGACCGTCGATAGCACGCTGCCCGAGGCCCGCCAACGCCTTATGCTGCGCGAGGCCAGGGCCAAGGCGATCTGCCGGATCGGTGCCGTGCCTGTGCCTGAAGATTGCCTGGAGTCGCCGGTGTCGGCAATGCGGCTCGAAATCGATCCTGACACGGGTGTCGAGGTTGCTGTCGGCATCCCACAGCCGCCGGAAGCCGCTCCGCTGCCGCCGATCCACGGCGAGGATGCGGCGTACATCTTCTTCACCTCCGGCAGCACCGGCGTGCCGAAAGGCGTTCTGGGCTGTCACCAGGGCCTCAGCCACTTCCTGCAATGGCAGCGGCAGACCTTCGCCATCGGGCCGCGCGACCGGGTGGCGCAGCTGACCAGCCTGTCGTTCGACGTGCTGTTGCGGGACGTGTTCCTGCCGCTGACCAGCGGGGGAACGCTCTGCCTTCCCGAGGACGGCGATCAGGCGCACGTTCTGGCGTGGTTGGCGCGCGAAGGGGTGACGGTGGTGCACGCCGTCCCGACGTTGCTGCAGACCTGGCTGACGCAGGAGAGCACCGGTGTCGATCGGGGCAAGCTCCGGTGGCTGTTCCTTGCCGGCGAGCCCCTTTCGGGCGCCCTGGTGCAGACCTGGCGCGACCGATTCCCCGGCGGTGCCGAGGTCGTCAACCTCTATGGGCCGACCGAAACGACGCTGGTCAAGTGTTTCCACCGCGTTACCGGCGAACTGCAGCCGGGCTGCAGCCGGTCGGGATGGCGCTGCCGCAGACTCAGGCGCTGGTGCTGAACGCGGCGGGACAACCCTGCGGGATCGGCGAGTTGGGTGAGGTGGTGCTGCGCACCCCGTTTCGCACGCTGGGGTACCTCAATGCGCCGGAGGAGATGCGCAGGCACTTCGTGCCGAATCGGTTCCGCGAGGGCGACGCGAGCGACCTGCTCTACTACACCGGTGATCGCGGGCGCTACCGACCCGATGGATCGCTCGATCTCCTGGGTCGGCTCGATGACCAGTTGAAGATCCGTGGCGTGCGCGTCGAGCCGGGGGAGGTCAAGGCGGCGCTGGACGGGCATCCGGCGGTGCAGGCGTGCTTCGTAACGGGGCGGAAGGAGGCTCATGGCGACGATTCTCTGGTCGCCTATGTGGTAACGAGGTCGGGTCACCCGGCTGCGATCGGCGAGCTGCGCTCGTTCCTCGGAGCGCGCCTCCCCCCCGCCTTGGTCCCCTCCGAATGGCAATTCCTGGACGACTTGCCTCGGCTGCCGAACGGCAAGGTGGACCGGTCGGCGCTACCGGCTCCCGATCACGGCACCGAGGTCACCGTCGCGTGCACGCCGCGCGATCCGGTGGAGGAAGCGGTGGCTGGAATCTGGTGCGAGTTGCTGGGCCGGCCCCAGATTGGCGTCCACGACAACTTCTTCGACCTCGGTGGACACTCGCTGCTGGCGATCCGAATGCTGTCGCGTCTGCGCGACGTGTTCGGCGTGGAGCTTTCCGTTCGCGCACTGTTCCCCAACCCAACGATTGCCGCGGCGGCGGGACACATTTCTGACGCCTTGAGAGGCGAAGAGAAAGATCGTGCGATACCCATCGCCCCAACACTGCGCCCGGCGCAATTGTCACTGTCCTTCGCCCAGCAGCGGTTGTGGTTTCTGGAGCAATGGGAGGGGGGCAGCGCGCTGTACAACATCGCCGCGGGGTGGTGGCTACAGGGGCCACTGGATGTGCCGCGCTTGCGTGAGGCCGTTACTCAGTTGATCGCTCGACAGGGTTCCCTGCGCACAAATTTTCTCAGCGAGCATGGCCAGCCACGGCAGCAGGTGCTGGCCGATCTGACCGTGGAACTACCACTGATCAATCTGGGCACACTGCCGCGAGAGCAGGCCCGTGCGCAGGCGCTGGCGCAGGCGGAAGCCTTGGCCCGGCAGGGCTTCGACCTGCGCCAGCCCCCGCTCGTTCGCGTGGCTCTCTATCGTGTGGCGAAGACTGCCCACTTGCTGGTGCTGGTGATCCACCACATCGTCGCCGATGGCTGGTCGATGGGCGTGTTGTGGCGGGAACTGGCCGCTCTCTATGCCGGCCGTGGCGAGCAACTGCCGGCCTTGCCGGTGCAATACGCGGACTACGCGCAGTGGCAACGCGCGGTGCTGCAGGGTGAGGTAATGAATCGGCAGCTCGCCTATTGGCGGGCCCGGCTGGCAAATTTGACGACGCTGGAACTGCCGACCGATCGGCCGCGGCCGCCAGCGCAGAGCTACCGCGGTGCCCGCCATGTCTTGGCGCTGTCGCCTGACCTCACCGCCGCGCTCAAGGCCGTGTGCCGGCGCGAGGGGACGACGCTCTACATGTTGCTGCTGGCCGCCTTCCAGGTATTGCTGGCCCGCTACAGCGGGCAGGAGGACATCGCGGTGGGCAGCCCGATCGCCGGCCGTAACCGGCGCGAGTTCGAGGGTTTGATCGGCTTCTTCGTCAACACCCTGGTGCTGCGCACCGACCTGTCCGGCAACCCACGTTTCCGCGATCTGCTCGGCCGGGTGCGCGAGACCGCCCTGGATGCTTACGCGCACCAGGACGTGCCGTTCGAGCGACTGGTCGAAGAGCTGCGGCCCGAGCGCGACACGAGTCGCAGCCCGCTGGTCCAGGTGATGTTCGTCTTGCAGAACGCCCCTGGCGGCGGGCTGACGTTACCCGGAGTGGAAGTTACCGCACAGGCTCTCGACACCGCGACCGCCAAGTTCGATCTGCTGCTGTCGTTGACCGAGCAGCCCGAGGGTCTACGCGGAGTTCTGGAATACGCGACCGATCTGTTCGACGCCGGCACGATCGAGCGCCTGGCCGGCCACTTCACCACGCTGCTCGAAGGCATCGTCGCCCAGCCCGAGACGCCGATCGACGAACTGCCCCTGCTCACCCCGACCGAGCGCCACCAGCTGCTGGTGCAGTGGAACGACACCGCGGTCGATTACCCCCGTGATCGGTGCATTCACCAGCTCGTCGAGGAGCAAGCGGCACGCACCCCCGAAGCGGTGGCGGTGGTATTCGAAGACCGGCAACTCACCTACGCCGAGCTCAATGCCCACGCCAATCAGCTGGCCCACTATCTGCGCACGCTAGGCGTCGGCCCCGACGTGCTGGTCGGCCTCTGCATGGAGCGCTCGCTGGAACTGGTGGTCGGCATGCTCGGCATCCTCAAGGCCGGCGGCGCCTATGTGCCGCTCGACCCCAGCTATCCGGCACAGCGCCTCGCCTTCATGCTCGCCGATGCCGCGGTCCCCGTGTTGCTCACCCAGCAGTCGCTGCGCGACATCCTGCCGCCGACCACCGCGGCACTGCTGTGTCTCGACGCCCCACCGCCGGAACTGCAGCAACAACCGACCCACAACCCCAGCCCGCTCACCCGCCCCGACCACCTCGCCTACGTCATCTACACCTCCGGCTCCACCGGCACCCCCAAGGGCGTGATGGTGTTGCATCGCGGGGTCGTGCGTCTGATCCGCGACACCGACTATATCCGACTCGGCCCCACGGACCGGGTGGCCCAGATATCCAATCCGGCGTTCGATGCCACCACCTTCGAGGTCTGGGGAGCGCTCGCCAACGGGGCGCGCCTCGTCGTCATCCCGCGCGACGTTGCCCTAGATCCCGGCCGCCTGACCGACAAGCTGGGGCGTACCGGCGCCTCCACCCTGTTTCTGACCACCGCGCTGTTCAACGAAGTGGTACGGGCACGGCCAAGCGCCTTCGCCGGCCTGAAGCAGGTCCTGTTCGGCGGTGAGGCGGTCGATCCGCACTGGGTGCGCGAATGCCTCGTCGCGGGAGGTCCGCAGCGGCTGCTGCACGTCTATGGGCCGACCGAGACCGCGACCTTTGCCACCTGGCACCCGATCACTGCGGTCGCGCCGGGCCAGCGCACGATCGCGATCGGGCGGCCGCTCGCGAACACAGTGGCCTATGTCCTGGACCAACATCGGCAGCCGGTTCCGGTGGGCGTGCCGGGGGAGTTGTACCTCGGTGGCGATGGCCTCGCCCGTGGCTACTGGAACCGGCCGGAGCTCACCGCCGAGCGCTTCGTGCCGGACGCCGTTCAGCGCGCAGCCCGATACGCGCCTGTACCGCACCGGCGATCGGGTGCGCTACCTGTCGGACGGCAACCTCGAGTTCCTGGGCCGCCTCGATCAGCAGGTCAAGCTGCGCGGCTTTCGCATCGAACTGGGCGAGATCGAGGCGGCCCTGACCCAGCAGCCGCAAGTGCGCGAGGCGGTGGTGCTGCTGCGCGAGGACAGTCCAGGCGATCCGCGGCTGGTCGCGTACGTCGTGCCGCGCGGGGAAGCGCTCTCCATCGCCGACCTGCGCACAGCGCTCAAGCAACGGCTGCCGGAATACATGGTTCCCGCCGCCTTCGTGCCGTTGCCGGCGCTGCCGCTCACCCCCAACGGCAAGATCGACCGCAAGGCGCTGCCGGCCCCCGATCACGGCACCGAGGTCACCGTCGCGAGCCCGCCTCGCGATCCAGTCGAGGAAGCCATCGCCAGCATCTGGCGGGAACTGCTGCACCGGTCCCAGGTCAGCGTCCACGACAACTTCTTCGACCTCGGCGGGCACTCGCTGCTGGCGATCCAGCTCCTCAGCCGACTGCGCGATGTCTTCGGCGTCGAACTGCCGGTGCGCGCGTTGTTCGAAGCCCCCACGATCGCCAAACTGGCCACCAGCGCTGACATCATCGATTCAGCAAGGTAGTGAAGCGGAAATCCGCGTATCCACGCTATCTCAAAGGGGTGCGGCAATCGGACCGTTTGGTGCATTGATTCAAGTGCAGACGGGGTCAGTCAGCTCTTGCACCGCTCGTACCCATCCGGCCCGAAGGAACGAAGCCACCCTTTTTCTGCGTGCACCCGGTCAGCGGAAGCGTCCTGTGTTACACGGACCTCGTCCGCCACTTGGATTCGGATCAACCATTCTATGGCTTGCAGCACCCAGGCATCGATGCAGAGGCGGTGATTCCGTCACAAATCGAAGAGTTGGCTACTCGGTACATCATCGCCATGCGCAGCCGGCAGCCGTTGGGACCCTACTTTCTCGGTGGTTGGTCGATGGGCGGAATCATTGCCTACGAAATGGCGCAACAGCTTCTCGCGGACCGACAGCATGTGCAACTCTTGGCGCTGTTCGATTCCCAAGTACCAGGCAAGAGACGTACGCACTCCTTTTCAAACATATCGGAGCACCTGACGCGCTTCCTGCTGCACATCGTGGCGGTACCGAGAGCGCAGGTAGAACATGTGGTGCACGCCTTTAGCCGCCTGGCGCCGGATCAAATGATCGCGCAAGTGCTACGCCATACGCTACAGTCCGGCTGGTTGCCTCAGCCTATGTCGTATGAGCTTCTTGAGAGGCGGTATCGCGTCTATCGCGAGATCTTGAATGCCGGCATTACCCATGTTGCAAGAATGTACTACCCTGGAACCATCAGCCTGTTTCGCAGAAGCCAGGAACTTGATGCGGACGCTCCAACCGGCGGATGGGACGCTATAAGGGCTGCCGATCTCCACGTCTACGCTATGCCCGGGGATCACTTTACGATGATGCGAGAACCGCATGTCGCTGCCGTGGCGCGACAACTTGATCGGTGCATCGCCAACGCGTTGGCGATCCTTTGAGCAGATGCGTGAACGCAACGGCATAGCCATGCATTCCGATCGCGAATTCGATCTGCTAACCGGTACCTGGAGTCGCGGGCCGGACGTGCGGGTACGGCCGAACCTGCCGCATCGGCGCCTTCAGGAGCATGCAGAACGCGACCCGGATGCCACGGCAGTGGTCTATGAGGGTGGCCTGCTCACGTATGCGGAACTGGATCGTCAGGCCAATCGGGTCGGACACCGTCTCCGAGCGTTAGGCGTGGGCCCGGACGTCATCGTCGGGCTCTACATGGCGCGTTGTGCTGAGCTCGTTATCAGCACCTTGGGCGTCTACAAGGCGGGGGGAGCATGCCTATTGCTGGAGACGAATACGCCCGAGGAACGTCTAATTCGCGTGCTCGACACGGTGCGTCCGCGGTTGATTGTCACGGTCCCATCAAACCGCGCGCAATTTTCCGACGCCAATATTCCGCTACTTTACGTTAACGAGTTGACGGCGCTCCCCGGCAACGAACCGCTCGATCCTCCGAACAGCGGCGCAACGCCGAACAACTTGGCGACCATCTTCCTTACATCGGGTTCGACAGGCACGCCCAAGGCCGTGATGTTGCCGTTTGGCTGGTATCCCGAGCCAGACACAGCCGATCGTTGGGACGGAACGTCATCTGCTGAAGACGGACTCGGGCACCACGTTCACCAGAACCGAGATGTTGAGACCGCTGCTCAACGGGCAACAGCTGTTTATCGCGCCGGCCGGCTTGGAAAGGGACTTGGGGGAGCTGGTCAAGTACATCGGAGCACACAATATCACCCACATTGTCTTGACACCAACGGCGCTGCAGGCGCTGCTGGAGATCGATGATCTGACACCCTGTTGCTCGCTGAAATCCGTCCTTTGCTCCGGGGAACGTGTGACCACGCCCTTAAGCGTCGCTTCCTTCAGCGCCTGGATGCCGAGTTGCAGGTCTACTACGGTTGCACAGAAGTGCCGGGCGCCGTGTTTCATACGTTCGGTCCGGGCAGCGTCCCGGACATTCCGACGGTGGGACGCCCGGCGGCAATGAAGGAAGCGTACGTTCTCGACGATCAGATGCAGCCCGTGCCTGTCGGCGCGGAGGGCGAGGTATTTCTGGGCGGTCAAATGGCAATCGGCTATCTCAACGACCCCGTCCTGACGGCGAAGAAATTCTTGCCCCATCCGTTCAGTGACAAACCCGGCGACCGATTGTTCAGAACGGGCGACCGGGGTCGATGGCTACCGGACGGCTACCTGGAAATCCTGGGACGCGTGGACGATCAAGTCAAGATCCGGGGATTCCGTGTCGAGCTGGGCGAGATCGAGGTGCAACTCCAGCAGCAGCCGCAGGTGCGCGCGGCCGTGGTGCAGCTGCGCGAAGACACGCCGGACGATCCGAGGCTGGTGGCGTATATCGTGACGGAGAACGAAACGCTGGCCGTCGCCGACCTGCGCATGGCGCTCAAGCGGCAGCTGCCCGACTACATGATCCCCGCCGCCTTCGTGCGCCTGCCCGCATTGCCGCTCACCCCGAACGGCAAGATCGACCGGAAGGGATTGCCGGCGCCTGCGCTCGACCGTGGCGACCCTCCGTCGGATCGGATGAAGCCCCGTGACAACATCGAACGACATCTGGTCAGAATCTGGGAGAACGTTCTAAATCAGCCAGCGGTCGGCGTGCAGGACAACTTCTTCGACCTGGGCGGGCACTCGCTGTTGGCCGTCAAGCTGATGGATCAGATCGAGCGAACCTTTGGTCGTCGTCTGCCGCTGGACACCCTCTGGTTCAGAGGCGGCACCATCGAAGCCGTCGCTGCCGTGCTCCGCGACGAATACCGGGAGGAGGCGAATCCGGAATTGATCGTGATGAAGACCGGTTCGCGCCGACCGTTGTTCGTCGTGCACACGATGGGCGGCAACCTCTTCCATTACTACGACCTCGCCCGCCATCTCGCCGTCGACCAACCGGTGTACGGGCTCCAGGCGCGGGGAGTTTTCGGGTCCGGACGCCCCGACCGCAGCATCAAGTCAATCGCGGCTCATTGTCTGGACTCGATGCGTTCGGCGCAGCCCAGCGGCCCCTACCTGATCGCCGGCTTTTCCAGTGGCGGCGTGGTCGCCTACGAAATCGCGCATCAGCTGACGCAGGTCGGCGAGCGCGTCGCCTTGCTCGCCCTGCTCGACAGCTATGCGCCACGCGGGGCGACAGTCGCCCGGTGGCTTTCCGAACTGAAGAATGCGGCGCGGCACCGGTCGACGCTGCGCCACCTGCAGGAGTACACCTATTTCGCGCTCCTACACCCCCCAAGGCTGGGCCGACTGCGCAAACTGCACAACATCGGGGAAGCCCACCGCTGGGCGCACTGGAGCTATCGTCCGCAGCCGTACCCACACCCGATCGAGCTCTTTGTCGCCCAAGAATCGGCCGTCCGTGCCGCCGCCGATCGTTTGGGATGGGCGCATGTGGTGAATGGCGCTACTCGAATCCACCAACTCCCGGGCCGCCATGGCGATATCGTGAAGCCACCGATCGTCGCGAATCTCGCGGCGCGGCTGCAGCAGTGCATTGATCGCACGAGCACATTTGACCGGACTCCGGGGTCCGAGCTGCAGCCGTGAGTCTTCATTGCCGCCAGGTCAGCGTAGGCCGTCTCATCTTTCGACGTTTAACTGCCCAACATGATGAGCTTCGCTAGAGTGGCGACCTCAGATCTACCAGCCGTCAAATTCCGATGACCGAGACGTTAGCAGTTGCCGCCCCTCCCGATTTGTCCGCCACGGCCTCGCCAAGGGCGCTGCCCGGCATCGCCCGCGACCCGCACGGCAAGCCCCGGATCGGACTCGATCGGGAAAGCCTCTTCGCTTTCGGTCACCTGATCCGGCTCACCGAGCAGCTGATCCTCGACCAGTTCACGCGCGGCCTCGTGTCGGGCACGACGCACACCTGCCTCGGCCAGGAGCTGACCGCGATGTCGGTCGTGCGGGCGCTCGACGATCCCGAGGACGTCGTCCTCTCCAACCACCGCAACCACGGCCACTTCCTCACCTACTCGGGCGACTTCGTCGGCCTGGTGGCCGAGATCATGGGCCGCGAAGCAGGGGTCTGCGGTGGCTGGGGCGGCAGCCAGCACCTCGCTTACCGGCACTTCCACAGCAACGGTGTGCAGGGCGGCATGATGGGTATCGGCGCCGGCCTCGCGCTGGCGCACAAGCTTCGCCACAGCCGCGGCCTCGTCGTCGCCATGATCGGCGACGGCACGCTCGGCCAGGGTCTCGTGTACGAGGCGATGAATCTCGCGTCGGTGTGGAGCGCGCCCCTGCTCGTCGTCGTCGAGAACAACGGGATCGCGCAGACCACCGACAGCCGGCATACCGTCGGCGGCGACCTCGAGGCGCGCGGCGCGGCGTTCGGCCTCGCCACGTGGCGCTACAGCGACGACGATCCGGAGTTCTTCCAGAAGGTGAACGCAGTCGTCACCGAGGTTCGGACCACGCGCCGTCCCGGATTCCTGGTGCTGGACACCCGGCGCATGGGGCCGCACAGCAAAGGCGACGACCTGCGCGACGCCGAAGAGCTCGACAGCATCCGCGCGCGCGATCCGCTGGTCGCGCTCGGCCTCGCGCTGCCCGCGGACCGGCGCGAGGCCATCGAAGCGCGCAACCGACAGTTCGTCGAATCGGTCCGGCAGGCGGTAAACGCCTCGCCCGAGGCGACGCTGGACGAAACCCCGTCCCACATTTTCATGGCCCACGTCGAGCAACCGTTGCCGCGCTATCCGACCGTGACGCGCCGGGAGCACGGTGCGCCAGACGCTCAACGTCGCGCTGCGGCATCTGCTGGAAACCGATACGCGCACGCTGCTGCTCGGGGAGGACCTGCACGACCCCTACGGCGGCGCGTTCAAGGTGACGCAGGGGCTGTCGGTCGCCTTTCCCGGTCGCGTGATCTCGACGCCGATCAGCGAAGCGGGCATCACCGGCGCCACGATCGGCCTGTCGCTGGACGGCTTCCTGCCTGTCATGGAAGTCATGTTCGCCGATTTCCTGTCGCTGTGCATGGACCAGATCTACAACCACGCGGTGAAGTTTCCCGGCATGTTCCGCGACGTGGCCGTGCCGCTGGTGATCCGCACGCCGTGCGGCGGCCGTCGCGGCTACGGCCCCACGCACAGCCAGAGCCCCGAGCATCTGTTCACCGCGGTGCCGGGCCTCACCGTCGTCTACGGCAGCCATCGTCACGACATCGGCCGACTGCTGATCGACGCGGTGCTGCGCTGGCGCTATCCGGTGCTCTTTCTCGAGCACAAGCTGCTCTACGGCGAAATGGTCGACGCCGCCGATTACGTCGCCCTGCCGGCGGCGGACGACGTCGCAGCGCATCTCTTCCCGACGCTGCGCCGCGGCGCGCTCCGATCCGGACGTCACGCTGGTGAGCTACGGCGGGATGTTGCCCATCGTCGAGGCCGCGGCACGGCGGCTCGCGGACGAGGAGGAACTCGCGCGTCGAGATCGTCGCACCCTCGCTGCTCGCGCCGCTGCCGCGCGCGTCGATGATCGGCCATCTCGCGACCCGCCGGCGCGTCGTCGTCGTCGAGGAGTCGCACCACGAATTCGGCGTCGGCGCCGAGATCGGCGCGGCGCTGCTCGAGTCCGGATTCAAGGGACAGCTGCTGCGCATCGGCACGCCGCCGGTGCCGATCGCCTCGGCGCGCAGCCTGGAGCGAAGCATCATCCCGGACGAGGCGCTGCTCGTCGCGCAAGTGCTCGATCTGTTCTGAACCGGCTGCCATGGCGCACTCCCAGACCGCCCCCTGCGTGAACATCAACGACGAAGTCGTGCAGGTCGTCAGCGTCAACGTCAAGGAAGGCGATTTCGTGAAGGTCCGGCGACGTCATCGGCGCGGTCGAGACCGACAAGTCGCTGGTCGACGTCGTCGCCGAGCGCGACGGCTACGTGCTCAAGATCGTGTGCCAGCCGGAGCAGAAGGTACGCGTCGGCTCCGTGATGCTCTGGCTCGGCGACACCGCCGGACGAGCCGGTGCCGCAGAGCGAGCGCTCGCCGCGTCGCGACGGCGGGCGCGCGCGGGCAGCCCACCGCCAAGGCGCGGGCGATGCTGAAGGAACTCGATCTGGATCCGGCGCGCATCCCCGCGAGCGGCGAGCGGCTGACGGTGGCCGACATCGAGGCCTGGCTCGCGCGACCGGCCAGGGGCGCGCGGCCACGCCAGCCGCCGCAGCGCCGCGCGAGGCGCGAGGAGCCATCGCCTGACGGTAGCCGGCGAGCTGCGTCGAGCTGTCGACCGAGGCAGCCGGCATGCTGCACACGGTGCAGTGGCATCGCGACCATGCCGCCGCCGCCTACCTCGAGCTCGAGTACGACCCGCAAGCCGTGGGAGGAGTACGCGTCGCGCTACGCGGCCGAGCACAAGCTGATGCTCTCGCCGCTGCTGCCGCTGATGGCCTACCGGCTTGCGTGTGCTCGGCCGCGAGCGGCCCGCGCATCAACGCCACGATCGTCGACGGACAGCCGCTACCAGTATCGGCCGGTGAACCTGGGCTTCACGGTGCAGGTCGGGCAGACGCTCTATCTCACCGTCGTGCGCGATGCGCACGCCATGAACGCCGCACACTTCATCGACGCCCTCGGCGAGGTGCAGCGGCACGCGATGGCGCACAAGCTGCGCCCCGAGCGAGGCCTCCGGCGCCACGCTGTCGTTTTCCAGCATGGCGCGCTGGAACGTCAGCCGCCACATCCCCATCCTGCCGCCGCAGACGTCGCTGATCGTCGCGCACGCCGCGCCAAGGAACACCGGCGGCGCCGTGCTCGGCGCGAGCTACGATCACCGGGTGCTGTCGGGCTTCGACGTCGCGCAGGTGCTGCAGGCGCTGTCCAAACCGCCGGCATGACGGCAACACTCGACCACAGGAACGAGAACAATGAACCTGAATCGCGACGAGATCAAGGCCGCCATTGCGCGCCAAGGTCGTGGAGCTCGCGAAGGACCTCGGCATGGACGCGAGCGGCGTCACCGACGACGACATCCTGCCGGCGACCGGCCTCCTCGATTCCAACGCGATCCTCGAGCTCGTCGTCTGGTTCGAGACGACCTACGATTTCCCGATCAAGCAGGAGGAAATCAACATCGACAACCTCGGCTCGATCAATGCGATGGCCGATTTCCTGCTCGCGCGCAAGCGATAAGGCCGGGATCGACGTCCGCCGCGCGATGTCGCCGACGCCTTTCGCGCCGAAGCAGCCATTCACAGAACATGGGCCTGCCGACACTCGAACCGATCCGCGACGAGGACTTGCCCGCGTTCTGCCGATTCCTCACCGAGCACCTGAGCTCCGAGCGCACGCCGGAACAGTGGGCGCAGGCCTTCCGGCAGAAATGGGGCGTGACCAAGCCCAACAACGGCTTCCTCATCCGCGACCAGGGCAAAATCGTCGGCGGCATCGGCGCGATCTACGCGGAACGCCTCATTCGCGGCCGGCCGGAGCGCTTCTGCAACATCACCAGCTGGTGCGTCCTGGAAGCCTAGCGCGTCGCAGAGCATGCGGCTCGCGATGGCGGTGGTGTCGCAGCCGGGCTTTCACTTCACCGATCTCACGCCCACCGAGGTCGTGTCGAAGACGCTACAGTTCCTCAAGTTCAAGCCGATGAACGAGCGCCACGCGGTGTGGCCCAATCTTCCGTGGCCGTTCTCGCGACTCGGCGGCGTGCGCGTGATCACCGACCCCGATGCGCATCGAGCGGGCGCTGTCGCCCGCCGACGCGAAGGTGTTCCGCGATCACCGGCATCTGCCGTGGCTGCGTCACGTCGCCGTCGGTCGCCCCGGCGCGTTCTGCCACGTCGTCTGGAAACCGAATCGATTGAAAGGCGTTCCCGGCGCGTGGGTGCTGGCCTTCAGCGACGCCGAGCTCTTCCTGCGCTACCGCCTCGCGCTTGGCGGGCATCTGTTGTGGCACGGGAATCTATACACTCGCGTCGAGTCGCGCCTGCTGCCGCGCGTGCCGAACGCCCTCGAAGGAGCTGGCCGGCTTTCGCAACAAGGTGTTCCGCAGCGACACGCTGACCGAGGCGGACATCAGCAATCTCTACTCCGAGATCGTCGCGCTGGACCTATGATCGAACGGCAGCTCATTCACGTTCCGGACCGGATGCCGACCGATTCTCATGGTCGTCATCCACACGGAGGAAGAGTTCGACTGGGACAAGCCGCACGACCGCAACGCGACCGGCGTCGCGCACATGCGTCACGTCGATCGGGCACAAGACGTCTTCGATGCGTTCGGCATCGTTCCGAACTACGTGATCGACTATCCGATCGCCACGCAGCCCGAAGCCGTCGCGCCCCTGAAGGCCTATGCCGATGCCGGGCGGGCGCTGATCGGCGCTCATCTGCATCCGTGGGTGTCGCCGCCTTTCGACGAAGAGGTCAACGCCCGCAACTCCTATCCCGGCAACCTGCCGCGCGCGCTCGAGCACGAAAAGCTCCGGCGTCTGACCGACAAGATCACGGCAGCGTTCGGCTCGCCGCCCCTGACCTATCTCGCCGGTCGCTACGGATTCGGCCCCAACACGGCCGACACGCTCGAGTCGCTCGGCTACGAGGTCGACATCAGCCCCGCCGTGTCGATCGATTACAGCGGCGACGGGGGGCCCGACTACTCCGGATTTACCAGCGATCCCTACTGGTTCGGCCGTACGCGCCGGCTGCTCGGGCTGCCCGGCTCAGGCGGCTACGTCGGGTGGCTGCGCAGCGGCGGCACCACGCTGTACCGTCGGCTGACACACCCGTGGCTACGTCGCATGCGGCTCTCAGGCGCGGTCGCACGGCTGAGGATACTGGAACGGATTCGCCTCTCGCCCGAGGACTACAGCGAACCGGAGATGCGTCGCCTCACCCACGCGCTGATGGCCGACGGCGTCCGCGTATTCGTGTTCAGCTTTCACTCGCCGTCGGTGATGCCCGGCGGAACGCCATACGTGCGTAGCGACGCCGATCTCGGGCGCTTTCTCGAGAAATGCCGGCGCTATTTCGACTTCTTCCTGAATGAGCTGGGCGGCACAACGATGACGCCGCTGGGCGTGATGGACTGGCTGACTCGGCCACCTTCAGACTAAGAGACTCACGCATTACGCGGGAAATGTTGGCTGCGTCAGTACAGATGGCGCGTGCCGCAATGCGCTCAGCGGAAATCAGCGTGCGACGTTTGAAGGACATCACTTGTGCGCTGTCGCGCGCCAAGATGACATGTCCGGACCCAGAATTGATCTGGCAGACGGGGCCAGATGGTCCTTGCCCTCGAGAGTGCCGAGATCGGTCACAGGCAAACCGCCGTCGCCACCTGCCAATTCGCGTCAAAGCGGCAACCTGACGGACCATCATGAGTGCCCTTCTCGGGGGCGCTGCGTCGATCATCCCGTGCGACTCGGCTTCACAATTCTAATCAGCTTACTGGTACCCAGTCCTTCCACGTGCGGCATTGGGTACCCAACCTCCTGTTCCCAAAAGCGCCCATCCGAGAATACGTCAATGACTAACGGCAAATGGCCATCTTGCGAGAAAAGTACACCACCTTCCTGCAGCTGACGGTAGAGGTACTTCAAACATGTGCGAGTTGACGCCGCAAGATCCACATCAAGATATATTCCGGCAAGCGGTCCCCGGACGGACGGCAGAGTATCCTCAAACCATCCTTTCAGGAACTCGCAATTCTCGATGCTGCCGAATTTGGCAACGTTATCTTTGACCTCCTCCAAATCTCCCCTGTAGTCTCCCTTCCGAAAAAACGCAGGATTGCCATAGATGTTCTTCTCGTGCGGCTCGTCATGCTCCGGAATACCTTCGAACGAGTCAAACACCAGCAGTCTTCTGCCCGCGACCTTCGCGGCGAGACTAAACTTGGCCGTACCACCTCCCTTAAAGCAACCCGCTTCAACGAAATCACCGTGGACTGCTTTCGGCATCTCGAGGATCGCTCGCGCGTACTGAAACATCTCGGCTTCGGTGTGGTGACACGCGACATTCTGTGTTATCTCCGAGTAGCGGCGAACCAACTCCGCGCGTGCCGCGGTATTGATGGGCCACGTGTCGTCGCATAGAAAGGCCAGAATCGAGCCTGCATCGCGTCGATAGTTTTTTGTGAGGGTCAGGCTGCGTACAAGCGCCAACCGCTCCTCAGGCGGAATTGACCTATTGTCTAGGCACAAGAACCTCACCGCGGCATCAGCGTCAATCTTATGGAAGAGCTTCGAATAGCATTCGTCCACTAGCGCTACGCGCTCGGCAATTGAGACATTGAATGTCGTGCCAAGAACGAAACCAAGGATTGCTGGCAAATCACGCTTGTCGCGAATTGAGCGGTAAAGAAACTGCGCTTCCCGCGGTAGCCATTTTTTCGCAATTTCTCTTGGTGAATGCATGATCTGTGGCCAATTGCCATACCTTGCAGTGCCAGACGAGGCTTTGCCGTATAACTCCCCCCGACGCCCTTGCGCTGGTAGTCAGAGCCGGCTCGGTTAGTCGAGACAGATTACCGCATTTCGTAAGTGAATTCCCGGCGGTGGCGGGAAGGGGTAGGCCTGTGGGTCGTTGTCGCCCTGCTGGCGAACGTCAGCGGCGCCTGGTTGACACGGCCGAACGGCTGCTCCCGGGACGACGCGAACGCTGCTTACGATCAAACTCGGTCGTCAAACCAAAGGTGATTCGGCTTGATCGCACGTTGTTTGTCCGGTCGCGCCCCGGTCGGGCCAGATGAGTTCGCGACAGCGTCGCGACCGACCGCAACGTCTCGGCGGCTCCCTTGGCACGTTTGCAGCGTATTGAATCAACCGTTTCGATCTTCTTCCCGCCTCGATGATCTCTTGGCTTTGCGTAACAGCATGAGTAGGCCCAACGCGAATAGCGCAAGCATTGGAACGCCAAGAGCGACCGCAACGTTCTTCCAGCCATCGGTTATCCTCTCCCAGGACCTCAAATAGGTGCTGACGATGCCGGTCGCCGGCACAAAATCCGGCGCGGCAATGCAGTCCAATTGCTTGCTTCGATATAGATCCACAAACGTTCTGGTGTCGACCAGCCTCAGGTCGGGACTTCTTCCGATGAAATCCAGCAGCAGGCCGAGCTTCTGTATGACAGCCTCATCTGGTCGTCCATATCTCGTAAAACTGAAGCTATGCATCATTATGTTGATCGCGCATGCTCGTTTGTCAGCCATCTGACGCAAGACATTCTTGATCTCGCTCAGGGAGCTGCTTTCGATATCCAGAAATCTGACGGAACGCCACGGACCGACTTCCACTTGAGCGAAGTAGGTGAGAGGCAATTCCAACACTCCCTCTACCTCGGTCATATCGTTAGCGAGATGTCCTTCTCTGGATAGCGGCGAGTCAGACGCAGGCGATAACGATGCATCGACTACGAGGCCGGCAGCTCGAACTGCTCGCACTGTTTGTGTATTTCCCATATACGCACCTGCCCGGTGGGCAATGACGCTCGTTCCGGACCAGCTCTGGATGAGTTTCTTCCCGTCCTCGATGATCTCGATCTGCTTGCTTAGATCGAAATCCGACATGCCCGGCTTGCCGTACATGGGTTGGGGATGCGTGTGCAATTGAAGATCTTGGCCATTGCTCACTATCTCGGACGCAATTGCCTTCAGCTCCCGATCCCCGTACTTTGCCGTCTCATAAACGTTCAAATAGAACGTCGCAGCGGCGTTCCTTTCTTTCAGGATCTTGAGCATCAGGGGAACACCGTACTCACCTTCGTACCCCTTGATACGCCCGAAGATGTCGCTTGTCGGGGAGCCCTTCTGCAGCGATTCGACATCCACGGTAAGAAGCACATACGTCGTTGCCGAAGCGCTCGTTGCACCCAGTGCGACGCCGAGACAGGCGAGAAGATAGAGGCAAGACGACTTGGCATTCATGAGTGCTTCCGACAGAATGTTCGTATCTTGGGGCGGGCCGCGTTTCTCAGATCGGCAACGGAGCCACCATAAGGGCGAGCGTTTGCAGAGTGCAGAGCGCCTGTCGTTATCGAGCGTGTTCCGATTCAGTAGCCAGTCGCGACACGGCATTTCACAGCGGTGTCTCTTCCCGGGGGGTGACCCATACCTGATCCACGCTGGGCTTGGACCCGCCAGACTTCTTGTTTGGATTCGAAGAATCGTTACGTACGTCGAGATGTTGATCGTTGAGAGGCATCATTTCTCCGAATGTCAGCGTCACATGCTTCTACCAACACTCGTTGCCGGCCAGGACTTTCGTCGCGCCAATTGCAGGCCGATCTGCCTGATCGGAATGATTGGTCACGTTGCCACACCGTTTCGCTTACGTGCGCCCCTTGGATTCGGCGCCCCAAAGTTCGCCAAATTGCGCACCAGGTAGTCATCCAATTGCTCCCGTCGGATTCGCGTTTCCACGACCCGCGATTGCGGTCAGGCTCTGCGTGCATGGCGACGTCGCCGAGATGGTAGACTCATCGCGACCGCCATAGCAACATGATCGACATGCGCAATTCCTGTCGTAAACAATGTGCCGGATGCATGAGCATTGGCATACTCGTGGCGCTGTCACCGACGTGCCGGTGACACGCACTCGGTTTACCCATCGGCAAGAGCGGAAGATGGCGTTCACTGCGCCCAAGCCAATTGTCTTCGTCAAGTTCCAGGGCAACGAGATTCAAGCGGAACTCGGTCGCTATGCGTTTGCGCTGCTCAATGCGTTCGTTGCATCCGGGTACAACGTCCTACTTTGCGATAACGTGCCTGTTGAGCGGCTCGGGTTGTACGCCCTGAGCGCGAGATCGCTCCCCGGCGTGAGCCTCACGACGGCATTCCCAGGCAACACTTCGGACAAGATCTACGTCTTCGATGTCGAAGACAAAGAGGCCGGACGGTACAGGTGGTTGAGGAAGTTACAAATCAAGTTCGATGTGTTCGCTCCCTATTGGTTCGGACGACCAATATTGATGCCTTACCCGATCCATCCGGTCCACATGACGCCGGATCTCCGCGAGCGGCTCAGCCGGCTCCGTTCGGGCAAGCGGCGCATGCGGGTCTTCTTCTCGGGCGACATGGAAGGTTACACGCGAAGCCAAATTAGATACCCAAGCCCCAAGCTCCCGCGCCTCGAGGTGATCAACGTGGTTCGGCGATACTTTGGGGATCGGGTGCTATTTGTTCAGGATCAAGCGACACTTCGCGACATACTAACGGCTGCCTACGTCGACAAGTGCGTCATCCTGGACACCAGCAAGCTTCGAATTCCCGACCAGGAATGGCTATCCGTTCTCGCCAAGAGCGATTTCTTCCTGGCTCCGCCGGGCATCGTCATGCCGATGTGTCACAACTCCGTGGAGGCCATGGCCGTCGGCACGATCCCGCTGATCAACTATGCCGAGTGGTTCAATCCGCCCCTGCAATCGACGCAGAATTGCGTTGCATTCGACGACGGGGAGAGTCTGATCCGTGCACTGGAAGCAGTACTGGCGATGGACGAGGCTCGGATCGCCGCGATGCGAATGCAGGCAATTTCATACTACGATACGATCCTGAGCGCAGAATCATTTGTAGCGAGAATCGAGAGCTCGTCCGACCGGAAGAACGAAGTACTGGTCATCACCGAGCGGTATGTCGCACGGAACTCGCATCGACTGACCAGCCGCTCGGTGTTGCTTCGCGGCTCGTCCAATCAAGGACCGCTGGAGCGAATACTGACACTTATCCGATCGTAAAGGAGCGATTGGCCAACTCGAGCTTGTTCAAGAGCCGATCACCCGCGCGAGCCGGACGCGCTGTTAGGTTGCCATCCCGATGTCATGGTCGAATTACGCGCCGCGTCCCAATAGCCATCCACGCGGCGGAACCGATAAGCCGGAATTGGCCGCCGCGTTAAGCGGAACGTCTGCGGTTGCCCACGCGAAGCCGCGCTCGCGGTTGTTCTCGAATGCGAGTTCGATCGCCTCCGACGTCGGGTTGACGACCAGGATCTCCGGACGCCCGCCGCAACTCAGGTTCGCGATCCGAAGGTGCGGGTCAAGCGGCGAAGGACAGGGGAATCGTTCGGAGCGCTTGACCACTTCGGGATGGGCCCCCAGAAGCGAAGGCGGCAAGCCGAGACCGACGTCCACCGCCGCAAGTATGGCGTCAGCCAGATAGCGGCGAAAGGCGGGCTCCCCTCGCAGCGTACACAAGTGGAATAGCGCCTCGACCCAATAGCCCAAGGCTTGTCGCTGTCGCAAATCGATCCAGTACCTCAGAAGCCCGGACTGCGTGACTGCCGCGATCGCACCGGCCACGACGTCCCCAAGATCCTCTCCAGGAAAACGACGCCACAGCCGCACCAAGTCTGCCAAGGTAACGCTGTGATAGTTCACGCTGAAATGAGGGCGCGAAAGATGTCGCTCAATGAGTCCGCCCGGCATGACCATGCGAGGAAATCGTCGTTTGACTCGGTACAACTGGGGAAGCAAGTAGATCCTCGTCAGGCGCTTGATTGCACGCAAGACGATTGGTAATTTTCTCGCCTCGGCTTCGGGTAGCAGCGTCAGCCCGACCGCGCGATATAGCATTCGATACAGCCATTCCGCAGGGCGGAGCGCTAGCAGCGTGCGCGTCGCGCCCAGCGCCGAGGCGACAAGCACATCGTATTGAGAATCGCCGCTGACTTCTCTGTACCGAGTCAATGTGACGATCGCGTCTAGATGCGTGTTGAGTATCATCTTGGTGGCGGGCGATTTTCCGAGCTCGCGTCCTGGAATCCAGCGAATGCCGCTGGCATTCGTGATTTCGACGCTCTGTTCCTGCGAGTCGTGGAAGAACCACACACCAATGTCGGTCTTGTCGGTGCAGCGTGACAGCACGGACGCGGCCCTGCGCAAAGCTTCGGCAATAGCATCGTCCGGAGCCTCCTCGAATGCGGCCTCAAGCAGGAGCATGGCAGCATTGTGGAAGCGGTAATGCGATTCCATAAGATCCGTCCACTCGCCATGACGCCATCCGCCGTCCTCCGATTGGCGAGCGATGACCGAAAATACGATCTGGCGCTTCAGCAGGCCATAGAGGCGTTTGCCGGTCGCAGACTCCAATCCCTCTAGCGCAAGGTAGATGGCGTACGCTTCCAGCTCAGTGCAGATCTTTCGCTTGTTTATGGGATCAAAGCGATTCTCATAGACATGCCCGTGTAGAAGGTACGTATAGACATCGGCAGGGCCCAGAAGCGATGTGTGCGATGCGAGCATGAACACGGACTGACGTTCGATCGCAAGCGGCTGTTCCAGGGCGTCAATGAATTCCGAGGCTTCGCAGGGGAAACGCCACAATGCACATTCGAGTGCCGCGTCGGGAAGAACGTCAAAGTCGATCGTCGATCGTTCCGAGGCGGGCGAAAAGCCAGCGGGCGACGCAGGCTCTTCGTAAATGATGCGGCCATTGCCGTCACGTCTGCGGTAGATCGGAGCCTTTGGTATCCAATACCCGGGGTGATTCGGTTCAGTGGGTCGGAGCAGCCAGCCACCGGAACGGCAGCGCGTGATTCCGTAGACGCCCTCGAGTGCAAAACCGACCGTCTGTCCGCCGCGTGGCACCAAATGCACGAAGCAACAGGCCGCGCCGGCCGCGTCTGGAAACCGGTCCAGTTTGAGAAATCCCTGATTGGCCACGCTCGAAACAGACCGCCTGAAGCGAATCGAGTCTATTTCGTCGGAGGTGTCCGGGCCTTCGGGTGGCTCAAATGCCTCGCGCAGCGTGAGCCGCATCGGGTCCATACGAGTATCGCCAATTGCTGGGTAATTTGACACTGATTTCATCCAGGCGAGGGACAACCGGCAGCGTTCGGTCGCGTTCGGCAATGATGCCGAAGCGCGAATGCGTGGGCAAGCGCGTGTCTGGATACTCAGCTGGATAGACTCGACCAGCCTCGCCGGCGCTCGTCAGTCAACCGGGGCCCGACCAGACTATCTCGACGGCATTTGACCAGGAGCGCCGACGCGAGCTTCACCGAGCTACGCTAACAGACAAGCAAATAGTAGCCAACAACATTTAAGGCGTTAGTCCCTTATTCTCATGATGCTTATCTGGTAAGTTGCGAAAGAATGACCCGATCGCGCACCACCTCAATCCGGATAGAAAGGTAATCCACGTATGAACAGAAATGCCGGACCGCTCAAAATTGGTCTGGTTGCCCCATATTTTCCACCACATATCGGTGGCGGGAACATTTACTGCTACGAACTTGCGAAGGCGATCGCGAGCAAAGGGCACGACGTTCACGTGTTCGCGCACCAGGAGGCGCAGGGTGATAGCGCCTTCACGCTACACCCCATCCTGACGCTGAAGCTTGCCCAGGACCTGGACCAGCTCGATGGCTTCGACATGGACGTATGGCATTCGCTTTTCTTCTATTACGCCCCTCTTGCACTGCGTAAGCCAAACGTGTTCGTGACCGGATTCGGCGACGACTTCTACAGCTTCCAAGTCCGACGGGTGCTGCCGGGAAGAGCTTTGCTCGAAAGGCATGTGATGTGGCGGCTTGGCGACAACGCGAAGCGAATCTTCGACCAGAAGCTTGAACGCCTGGAGTTGCTTGTTAACCGGCGACTCTACGGACGTGCTTTGCGGCGCTCGCAGCATGTGATAACCATCAGCAGTTTCTCCAAGATGCGCTTGTGCGAGGCGTTCCCGCAGGCACGCGGCAAGACGACGGTCATCCCTCCTGGCGTCACCGATGGCTTCTTTCGCAAGTCAGGCGCGACCAAACAGCGGAATTTCTTGCTCACGGTGACGCGGCTGGACGAAGCGGACCGCATCAAGAATGTTCATGGCGTCATTCTCGCGCTTGCTGCGCTCAAGGACGAATATGACTTCCGCTATCGGGTCGTGGCGGGGTCCGTCATGGGGGGCTACCGTCGCGAGCTCGAGCAGCTAATCGTCGACAAGGGGCTGTTGGACAGGGTTGCGATCGAAGGTCGCAAGTCCGACCAGGAGCTCGCCGACTATTACGCCAGTGCGGACCTCTTCATTCTGGCATCCTACGCGGAACGGCAGAACTTCGAGGGATTCGGGATCGTGTTCCTCGAAGCGAACGCGGCGGGTACACCGGTGCTGACCACCCGCGAAGGCGGGATGGTCGACTACGTCCGTGAGGGTGTGAACGGATTCTTTGCGAACGATCCATCGCCCGCAGGGCTCGAGGCGGCGCTCCGGCGTTTTCTCGACGGCAAAGTCAAGTTCGACCCCGAACACGTTCGTAGCGCGCCAGAACCCTACCGCTGGACCCACATCGCCGATCAGATGCTCGAGGTCTACGCCGCGTACGGCGTGCGCTGACCCGTCATATTTGCGTGACAACTTCATCTCTGCGCCAACCCATCCCATGTGCGGCATCAACGGAATCTTCGCTTACGACGGCAGCGCGCCACCTGTCGATCGGGCTGAACTGATCCGCACGCGGGAGCAAATGGCGGCCCGCGGACCGGACAGCGCCGGCGATTGGTGTTCCGACGACGCGCGCGTGGGCTTCGGGCACCGACGCCTTGCCATCATCGATCCGACGCCAGATGGTGCGCAGCCGATGGCGACCCCGGATGGGCGACTACGGATCACGTTTAACGGCGAGATCTACAATTACAGAGCGCTTCGGGACGAACTGCTGGCACGTGGCGTAGTTTTCCGTACGCACAGCGATACCGAGGTCCTGCTTCACCTCTACCGGCACCGAGGGCCCGAAATGGTGACGCGTCTGCGCGGGATGTTCGCGTTCGCGATCTGGGACGAGGCCGAACGCACGGTTTTCCTTGCGCGCGATCCACACGGGATCAAGCCCCTGTACTACGCCGATTGCGGTGGCGTGTTTCGGTTCGCGTCGCAGGTGAAGGCCCTATTGGCTGGCGGGGCGGTGTCGCGGGAGATAGAGCCGGCAGGCGTCACCGGCTTTCTACTCTGGGGGAGCGTCCCGGATCCCTATACGCTCTATCGCAGCATTCGGGCGCTTCCGGCCGGGAACACGTTGCGCGTGTCGGCGAAGGGCGCCGACTTGCCGCGCCACTATTGGGACCTCACCGAGGCGGTCACTCGTTCGATCGCGGCCGCCCGGGAGATTCCAGCAGGGACGGAGTCAGAATATCTTCGTGCTGCGCTTCTCGAGTCGGTCCGCGCACACATGGTCTCGGATGTTCCCGTGGGCGCCTTCCTTTCGGCAGGACTGGATTCGAGCACCATCGTCGGCCTTGCCCGCGAGATCAGCTCGGGGCCGATCGAGACGATCACGTTGACGTCGGAGGAGTTCCGCGGCTCGCCCAACGACGAGGCACCGCTCGCGATGGAAATTGCGCGGCACCTTGGCGTGCGCAATCACCTGCGGATGATGAGCGTTCGGGAGTTCGAGGCGGATCTTCCCGCCTTCCTTGAGGCAATGGACCAGCCCACGGTCGACGGCCTCAACACATGGTTCGTGTCCAAGGCCGCGGCGGAAACAGGCCTCAAGGTCGCGCTGTCGGGCCTAGGCGGCGATGAGCTTCTTGGGGGCTACTGGACCTTTCGCGACATCCCGGGCATGGTCGAGCGATGGAACGCCTTCCCGAAAGCCCCTGCGCTGGGTCGAGCTTTCTGCGCCCTGTACGCGGCTGCGAGCGCCCGCATCACGAGACTCAAGCCCAAGTATGCCGGGCTGGCTCGGTACGGCGGATCGTATGGCGGTGCCTACCTGATCGAGCGCGGCGTAGTCAAGCCTTGGGAGCTATCCCACCTTCTCGATCGGGACGTCATCCGGATCGGCTTGGCCCGATTGGGTGAGCCCATCGATGCTATGGACGACAGTTCCGCCAGCGATTTGAACGGTTTCGCCAAAGTCTCCATCCTCGAGTCGTCCCGCTACATGCGCAACCAGTTGCTGCGCGATTCGGATTGGGCGGGCATGGCGCATTCACTGGAGATCCGTGTTCCTTTGGTCGATTCGGTGCTTACCGAGCAGCTCGCGGGACTGGCCGCCACCGGGCGCTTCCAGTACACCAAGTCGGCGTTGCTCCAGACGCTCCCGAACGGACTGCCGGCCGGGGCGGCGACCCGGCCCAAGACCGGTTTCACCGTGCCGTTGTGGCAATGGTTGCGCAAGTCTGCGACCGCGGGCGAGTGGAAGCGCGTGCAGTTCCTGCGCCGGTCGAACACGCGCGATTATAGTCGCTGGGCCTACACGCTTCTATCGCGGATGCCCGACACGGCAGCGTTGCTCAAGGCGTAACCCGCCATGATACGAACCGCAGCCGACGCGCCATGAAACTGCTGCTTACCGGAAGCGACGGCTTTGTCGGCGGCACAATGCGCCGCTACCGGGAATGCGTTCCGCTCACCGACAACGGACAATTTGTGGACCTGCGTGATGTCGAGACCCTGACCCGTTCCGTCGGGTCGATCGAACCCGACGCCGTGATCCACCTCGCCGCGCAGAGCTTCGTCCCAAGGTCCTTCGCCGATCCGCGCGAAACTTACGAAATCAATTTTCTGGGCACGCTGAATCTGCTTGCCGCGCTGAAAAGTGCGGGCTTCGCGGGACGGTTCCTGTTCGTCGGCTCGGGAGACGGCTACGGCTTGGTCGACGAGGGCCATCTGCCGGTCACCGAAGATCACCCGTTGAGGCCCCGGAATCCCTACGCCGTCAGCAAAGTCGCCGCCGAGGCGCTCTGCTACCAGTGGAGCCAGACCCAAGGATTGAATGTGGTGATGACCCGCTCCTTCAATCATGTGGGCCCGGGGCAGAGCGAGCGTTTCGCGATCTCCGACTTCGCGCGGCAGGTAATTGAGATTCGAAGCGGACGACGCGAACCGGTCATTGCCGTCGGCGACATCGACGTCACTCGTGATTTCACGGATGTGCGCGATGTCGTGCGGGCATACCTGCTGCTTCTCGAGGGAGGGCGGTCTGGCGAGATCTACAACGTATGCTCGGGCGTCGAGTACACGATTAGGGCGCTGCTCGTACGGCTGCTCGAACTTGCGGGTGTCGAAGCGCGGATCGAGCAGGACCCGTCACGCCTGCGTCGCGCGGAACAGCGGCGCATTTTCGGCAGCAATCGAAAATTGCGGGCGGACACCGATTGGACGCCTGAGTACTCGATGGATGGCAGCCTTGTGGACATCATCAACGACTGGGAGGCGAAGCTCAAATGAGCAAGAAGGCATTGATCACGGGGATCACGGGGCAGGATGGCAGTTACCTCGCCAAACTGCTGCTGGACAAGGGTTACGAGGTCTACGGCCTCTTCGCGCGGCGGACGGCCGACACGATGTGGCGGCTGCGTTTCCTGGGCATCGATCGGCAGGTCAAGCTGATCGAGGGCGACCTGACGGATGTCTCGTCGCTGATCCGCGCGATGGAGACGTCGCAGGCCGACGAGGTCTACAACCTCGGCGCGCAGAGCTTTGTCGCGACCTCGTGGCAGCAGCCGCTGCTGACCGGCCACGTGACCGGCATCGCGGTCACGAGCATGCTGGAGGCTATCCGGCTCGTGAATCGCAAGGCGCGCTTCTATCAGGCCTCGAGCAGCGAGATGTTCGGGAAGATTCGCCAGCCAATTCAGGACGAAAATACGATCTTCTACCCGCGGAGCCCATATGGCGTGGCAAAGCTCTACGGTCATTGGATCACCGTGAACTACCGGGAAAGTTTCGGCATCCATGCTTCCAGCGGGATTCTGTTCAACCACGAATCCCCGCTGCGCGGCCTCGAATTCGTCACACGCAAGGTGACGGATGCGGTGGCCCGGATCAAACATGGAAAGCAGAAGGTTCTGTCCCTGGGCAACATCGATGCCCAACGCGACTGGGGGTACGCCGGCGACTACGTACAGGCGATGCACCTGATGCTGCAGCAGAACGAACCGGACGACTACGTCGTCGCGACCGGTCGAACGACGTCGGTCCGCAACATGTGCCGCATCGCCTTCGAGCACGTAGGGCTCGATGCCGACAAGCACGTGGAGATCGACGCCCAAGCTCTATCGTCCGGCCGAGGTCGATGTCTTGCTCGGGAATCCGGCCAAGGCGAAGGCAAAGCTCGGCTGGGAAGCCACGACAGACCTGGAGACGCTCATCGCGATGATGGTCGATGCAGACATGGATCGGGTGGCTCGAGAGTAGGCATCGGCAGAGTTGCCTTCTGAGCACTCCAATCATCGGACGAACGAGCATGGCATAATGATCGCTTAAGGCATCTATTTGCGCCTGGCAATATCCCCTTACGTGATTAGCATCCTCAAGAACGTCGTCAAGTACCGCGAATTGATCGCGGTGCTTGCGTGTGGAAAAACATTGCTGTACGCTACAAGCAGGCGTACCTTGGCATCGCCTGGGCGGTACTGAAGCCACTGACGCTGATGCTCGTGTTCACGCTCGTGCGCAGCTTCGTCGGCATCCCGAGCGGGAGCGTCCCGTATCCGATCCTCGCCTTCGCCGCCGCTGCATGCCTTGGATCTTCTTCCAGGAGTCCGCGTCCGGACGGCGTGCAAAGCGTCGTCGGCAACGCGGCGCTGATCCGCAAGATCTATTTCCCGCGCGAGGTCTTCCCGATCACGGGCGATCATGACCAAGGTGGTGGAACTCGGCATCAATGTGTCTGATTCTCGCGGGACTGATGGCGTGGTACGGCATGGTGCCAACGTCCAGATTGTCTGGGTCCGCTGATCATCTTTTACACGATGCTCGCGTCGTCTCACGATCGCCTGGCGGGTGCTGCGCTGAACGTCTATTACCGCGACGTGGGAGCGGCACTGCCCGTGTTGCTGTCGCTGCTTGATGTACGCGTCGCCGGTAATCTATCCGCTGGAGCTTGGTGAAGAACAAGCTACTCGTCGAACACGCAGCGGGTCACCTGGTCCGATGTGCTGTACCTCGCTTACACGCTGCAATCCCCTGCGGGCATCATCGAGAGCTTCCAGAACGTGGTCCTACGCGGTCGGCCGCCCGACTTCCAGCGCCATGGCCCCAGGGGCGCTTCTTGTGGCGGTCATGCTGCCGATGAGCTATCTGTTCTTCAAGCGCGCAGAGTCGTACTTTCGCCGACGTCATCTAGAATCCCCAGCGATTCTGCCAACAATGCCAATCATCGAGGTCAACCACGTCACCAAGGAATTCCGGCTCGGGCAGTTGCGGAGCCTGAAACAAACCGCGCTAGATGCCTTCGCGCGCTTGCGCGGCCAGGAAGTCCCCGATCGTCGCGCCCTTCAAGGCGCTGGACGACGTCGACTTCCAGGTCGAACAGGGTGAGGTGCTGGGCATCATCGGCCAGAACGGTGCGGGCAAGAGCACGCTGCTGAAATTGCTTGCTGGCATCAGTATCACCACGCACGGGTACGTCAACGTGCGCGGTAAGGTCGCGCCCCTAATCGAAGTCGGTGCGGGGTCTGGTGCCCGAACTCACCGGCCGCGAGAACATCTTCGTGAACGCCTCGATACTCGGGATGCGGTCGACCGAGATTGCCAACAAATTCGACGACATTGTTTCGTTTGCGGAACTCGAGGAATTCATCGATACCCCGATCAAGCGGTACAGTTCGGGCATGCAGGTGCGTCTCGGATTCTCGATCGCGACCAGCATCGACGCCGACGTCCTGATCGTCGACGAAGTGCTCGCGGTGGGGGATCTGGCGTTTCAGCGCAAGTGCTTTGATCGTATGGAGGACATGATGAAACGACGGTACAACCGTCCTTCTCGTTAGTCACAATATTCGCCAGGTGGAAAGGATGTGTCCCCGGGTAATCCTGATAGACCATGGAAAGATATTGGCTGACGGCGACTCCAAGACAATCTGCAATCGTTTCTACGATATCAACGACAAGAAAATTGCAGAGAATGCAAGAATCAATCGCGGTCACCGTCTGCAGACCACAGGCGAAGTTGAGGTGCTCGAGCTTTACGCTTTATAAACGGAATTCGGACCGAGGTAGTACCGTTCCGCGAGAAGGTTTCCATAGTTGCGCGCATCAGAGCTAATGCCCCGCTCAAACATCCCATCTTTGTCTTAGGTGCACACACTACAGATTTCATCTATCTCTTCACCCAAACCAGCCCTGATGCTATCCGTGACAGCAACATCAATCCTGGGTTTAGTGAGAATTGTATGCCCACCACGATCCCTGCCTTCCCTTTACTACCGGGGGTGTACGGGCTGCGGCTGAGTATTGATGTAGGTGAGATCATCACCAATATCTTCTACGCGGAAAATCTATTGCACATAACAGTTACCGATAACCGGATCCAACGCACAAATCCGAGCTGCGAGGGGTTTTTCCAAGTCGACACCGAGTGGCACATTCAATCCTCTGGGGAATTGAACGAGCTCGAGGCTGCGTCGTGCCGTGCGTATGAACCCCCTTTTGCTTGTTGAGGTTCGTCCCTGTTGCAGCGGGGGCCTTGGTGCTCGCATGGTTCGTCAGATGTGGCCGACTGTGCCAGGCGGTGATGGACGTGAGCGCGGGCTATACCGAGAAAGTACGCGAGCGCCGCCAACAAGCCGAAAAGGTGCTTCTGCTTGAACGTCCCGGCCGAGTGTCGCCGAGAAGCGATTGAACGGGTTCGCGCCGACGAAGCGACCTGGCTGCGTCACGATCGCCCTAGGTGCCGCTTGGTAAAGGGCGGGCATTGGTTTCTGCTGCGTAATCACGAAAGCGTAATCCGACTAGTCGATCGTTTACGGGGGGGTGGTGTCCGCGACCGCGCAACCCTCTTAGCCTATCTGCTCAAGAACGACCGCAAGGGGGCTGTGACGTTACCGACATACCGGCGCAAGCGCCGGTGCCGCCCCGGCACCTTGTGCACACGGGCGATGCGCATTCGAATCAAGCCAAGTGGAGGTGGTCGCCCGCGGTCTGAAACGGCACCGTGCGTGCGTCGTCTTCCAATGCCGATGACCGCTAGGCATCAAACTCATCGAAGCCATTGACAATAAGACTATTGTGCTCAAGTGCCTGGCCTACGGTTTCGGCAAAGACACCTTCTTCGCCCCCAAAGCCCCACTCGATCTCCCTGGAACTCATTAGAGAACGGTGATTAATCCTATGCGATCGACGGAATGGGTATCAATGTCATAGGCAACATCAGCGCCAACACCGGGCTCGGTGTTCTAGCGCGCCACATGGTTGCTTTGCTGACAGAGATGGGACGTCCATTGCGCGCATTCGACATTGACCCGCATCAGGGGCGCGGTGGGCACGACCATGCCTTTGCCGAGATCATTGCTGGCAGCGTGAGCGAGCTGCCACATGGCAT
>CAWJLG010000017.1:0-296689 GCA_963843595.1 uncultured beta proteobacterium
ACCTGCCGTCTACCTGAACTGCGCGCCGGCCGGGCTCGCGTGCGTCGTGCGCGGTCTCGTCGACTGGCGCATGCTGGTGCCGTCGCTGCGGCTGCGTGCCGACCAGCGGATCGTGCTTGCGCACAGGGCGGGATACGCCCGCTAGCTCCGGCCGGCTTACTGGTCCTTCGTCCGCACCCAGCCCACGCTGGGATCGAACAGCGTCATCTGCGACGCGATCGCCTGTGTGTTGCGGCCGAGGTTGCGCTCGTAGACGACGCCGTCGTGGTTGCAGATGAACGTCATCACGCCCGAGTTGCCCCATCGCGCCGGATACGCGACGAGGCCGAAGCCGCCGATCATCCGGCCGTCGACGATGTAGTCGTAGGCGCCGCCCGGCGCGTCCTTGCCCTGGCGCGTCAGGATCTTGTACAGGTAGCCGTGATAGGGGACGTCGGAAGCGCCATGGCCGTAGCCCTGCCCGCGCGCGCGCGCCACCAGCGGCCCCATCGGGCTCGGCGGCTCGCCTTCCGTCGTCTCCCAGTACAGGCCGTCCTGCCTCCCGGGCGAGCTCGTGAGCTTCTGCGCGTACTCGAGGAGACCGTTGGCGTCGCGGTCGCGCGTCGCGTACTCGCGCTGCGCATCGACGTAGGCGAGGCATACGTTGATCGCCGACAGCTCGTTGCGGCCGATGCGCCGGTCGAGCACTTCGGTGTTGCCCTGCCTCGCGTCGAAGCGCCAGCGCCCGTCCTGCGCGACGAGCGGGTAGGGGAACGGGAAGTCGTCGGGGCCGATCAGCAGCAGCGTCCTGCCGTCGGGCTGGCGCTCGAACTTCACGGACTGGTCGTAGCCGGCGACGAACGCCTGCCGCGCGTCGTCGTCCTGCACCGGGTCGCCGGAGCGGAGAAGCTTGCTCGCGCCGGGGCCGAGGATCTGCCACGTCTGCGGGCGGTCGTCGGCGCGCATCGCGTCGGCGAGCGCCCTGCCGGCGTCCTCGGCTGACGCGAAGGTCATCTGGACGAGCGGCGGATGCGTCTTCGCAGCCGGCGCTGGGTCGGCCGCGCCGGCCCACGGCGCGGTCAGCGCGATGCAACCGGCGACGAGCCAGCCGAGCCGGCGCGCGACGATGCGGAGGGAATGGGTTGTCGTCATCGCTGCGTCTCCGTTCAACGGTGCCGACTGACCGCCGCCCTGGCTATCGCCCTGGCTACCGCCGTGGCCGCCGCGTGGGCCGCCGGAGGGTGCGCTTGGAGCGGAGGGACGGTTTGCGCCGCCACCTCCGCTGCGCATCGACTGCGGCGCGGGCTGCGACATCGCCGCCCGGCTCTGCGCGCCGCGTGCGGCGTCGCGCTGGATTTGCGGCCGCGATTCGGGGCGGTAGGCAGGCTGCGGATAACTGGTTGCTGGCGCCGGCCGGGAGGCAAACTGCGACGTGGTCCGGGCGGGCCGTGTCATGGCCTGAGTCGGTGGCCCGGTCGGCCGCGTCGTCGTGCCCATGCTGCCGGGACGGTCGGGCGACGGCGTCGCTCGTATCGTGCTGCCCGTATCGCTGGGGCGCTGAGGCGGGGGCGCGGGCCGCGTTGTCACGCCAGTGCCGGGGCGCGCAAAGCTGGCTGCTCCACCGGCCGCTCCCGGCGCCGGCCGCGTCGCGGCGCCGGGTGCCGGGCGCGCAAAATCGCTGGCCGCACCTTGTCCCGGCCGCACGCCATTGCCGGCGCCGGGGATGGGTCGGCCGGAGCCGCCACCGTAGCCCGGACCGGTCGCGACATCGCGGCCGCGGTAACCCTCGCGCGACTGGATCGCGCCAGGACTGGAGGGCCGGTACCGTTGTGCGGTTCCCGGGTCGCGGTACGCGACGCCGCGGCGATGCTCGGGCGCGTGGCTCCAGTTCGGGCTGTTGGCGTACCGGTCGCGGTAGTACGGCCGGTTCACCCACGGGTTGTTGCCGTGGACGTTGACGTCGATGGCGTACCCGCCCCAGTTGGGCCAGCACCAGCCCCAGTTGTACGCAGTGATCGCCCACGCGGTACCCCAGAAGATCCCCGCCCCGTATCCCCAAGCCGACAGCGCCGGGTAGCCCCAGAGCGGACCCGGGTACCAGAACCACGGCGTGTACGCAGGCGCCCACCACGGGCCGTAGATGATCTCCGGGTTGTACACGGGAACGTACACGTACTCCGGCTGTGCCGGCTCGATGACGATCGTCCGGTCCTGGACGATGACGTTCTGCTGCGCGGTCGATTGCAGGTTGCCGGCTTGCTGCGCTCGCAGCCGCAGCCCCTGTACCGTGCGCATCACGGCCGCCTCGTCGGCGAGGAACGCGTCGCCCAGGCGCTGCGTCCACTCGAGCTTCGTGTCCATCATGTCGAGCACCTGCGGGAACGCGCACAGCGACAACACGCTCGCGTCCCAGCTCTTGCCCTGCAGCGCACGGTCGAGCGCCTCGCCCCTGAGGCTCGGGTTGGCCTTGACGAAGCGCGCGGCCTCGACGACCTCGAGCGGATACGTGGACGCCATCAGCACCTGCGACAAGAGCTGGTCCGGATAGAGCGCGATCGGCGCCAGCAGCGAGTCGAGCAGGTCCTGCGAGATCGGCGCGGCCGCGGGTGCGGGCGCCGGCGGTGGGATGGTCTGCGCCGGCGCGACACCGGCGCCGGCGAGTGTGCACAGCGTCAGCAGCAGCGCGATCCAGCGGAAGCGGTTCATGGGGTCTCCGATCGACGCGCGAACCCAGCGGCGCGTGCGCACTTCATCGCCACTCAACAGCTATTTGAACGCTGGACTGACGAATTGGTTGACGGCGGCAGCCACGTGCCTCCGCCCCTGCGGCAACGCGTCGTCAGGCCCGGACAGCTGCGGGCGCCACGTGTGCCGCGATGCGGATCGCGCCGGCACGCGCCATTTCGGCTTTGGCGGCGGCGCCGTCGCCCGGGTGGACGTCGAAGGCCCGGATGGCGTCGCCGAGCAGCAGCACGTTGACACGCATCAAGCGCCGCGATGTGGCCATCAATTTGCGCGCGCCGCCCGATGCAGCGCGGCATGGCGTACTCGCAGAATTCCGGATTTGCCTGTGATGGGCGGCGCTACTTGCCGCGCTCGCATGTCGCAGCAGCGTGGCACCTGCGCGGGTGGCCGCATGTCGGGCAACTTGGACGACGACGCTGGACGACCGGATTTGGCCGGGAAGCGACCATCGGACAAGGGGCGGAACTCGACGCGAAGCGACCCTACGCGCACGATCAGGCGAGGGACGCTCCAGATGCCCCGATGGAGTAGCATTTCTTCCCCCGGTCCGACCCGCGGATGGACCGGTGCAACGAATGCACCCTGCAGGCTCCGCAATCCCAATGAGGAGGGACCATGGCAAGTTCGATGACCAATCAGTATCTGGACAACAACAAGCAGTACGCGGCCGGTCAGGCGTTGCACAAGCCTGCCTATCCCGGCAAGCAGCCGATTCAACCGTCGAAACGAGTTGCGGTTGTTGCGTGCATGGACGCGCGCCTCGACGTGGAGGACCTGCTCGGCCTGCAGACCGGTGACGCGCATATCATCCGCAACGCAGGGGGCGTCGTGAGCGACGATGCGATCCGCTGCCTGATCATCTCGCACCACCTGCTCAATACCAACGAGATCATCCTGATCCACCATACCCGCTGCGGCATGCTGGCCTTCAGCGACGACCTGCTCAAAGCCGGGCTCGAAGGCGACCCGGCAGCGGAAAAGTTGCTGGGCCAGGCGACGAGCCGCGCGTTCACGAGCTGCAAGAAATGTGCGTCCACGCCATCCACGTTCCACGCTTTCCGCGGCCAACTCGAGCCGCTCGACGCGCCGCGCGACGCGAAACAGATGGAACGCCTGTCGTGGGATGTGCGGCGGGGCATGTCCTCGGTTCTCAACCACCCCTGGCTCCCAACCAGCGGGCCGGACGCGGTCACGGTGCGCGGATTCATTTACGACGTGGATACCGGGAAACTCGAGGAAGTGAGCTATCCAGGGCCCATGGGATCGATCGGGTGATGTGTCGCGCCGGAGCACGGATGCCGAGCGCCTCCGCTCCGCGGCGCGGGCGCTCGATGCAGCGGTGCCGCCGTCAAGCGATATGGGACGCGGCGACGATGGTCTGTGTAGGAACAGGTGCAGCTTGATCGCTGACGGTCGCAGTTTGACCCTGACCAGCCATACGCGTAGCTGAGAAGCAGCCGTCCGGACCGCGGCAGCGGGGCCCCGCACTTTTCCCAGTACGGCGAGAACGATACCGTGGTCCGGCGCAAATCATTCAACTCTTGATCACCTCGGACAAGCTAGCAGGTCGCTGTTCAAGAAACGGATCTGAGTACGCCGACGCGGCTACTCGCTGGCCTTCATCATCGCCGCCGCCTACGGTCCTAGCGCCCCAATCGGCCCGGGCCGAGCGACGCCGGGACCGTGCTTTGGGGATCAGGAATAAAGACGAATATTCCGGCGCCGATACTCCCTGGCTGTGTTAGGGTGAACTTCTCTCGGAGAGGGTAGTTTCAACCCTTCCGCCTCCGCCAGGCTGGTTCATCAACCCTTGGCGGCTCCCCAGGCATCGCCAAGCTTGCGCGATGCCGACTTCCAGTGGGTCGAGAACCCGCAGGACCGTCGATCCTGACGGTTGCGCGACGCCGCGCAACGGCCGAAATCCAAGCACAGTTCCCATGTAGGCATTGCTACATGGCGCCAATCGCTATTCCAGCGAACCAGCTGTTCCCCGTAGCGGAGGGACGTTAGGAGGGCGGATACCATGAAGACAGACAGCGGCTTTTTCGGCCGAGTGCCGATGATGCAGTACTCCTTCGCCAGCTTGGTCCAGTGGGGCGATCATCTCGCGATCGACCATCCTGCAATCGATGCCCAGCATCAGGCCATTTTCAAGCTCGTCGGCGAGATCCATGCCCTTTGGCGCCACGGCGCCGGCGTAGGGGAGTTGTGCGGCATCGTCGACAAATTGAGCCGCGTCCTGGAATCGCACTTCCATTACGAGGAGCGGCTGCTCGCCGAGATCGGCTACCCGGATCTGGCAAAGCATGCCGCGGAGCACCATGAGATGCTGGAAGACCTTGCCTCAATCCGACAGCACCTTGAGCGGTGACGATGGCACCAACCCGGGATTCGCGGGTTTGAGGCTTTTCGACTTCATCCTCGGCGTGACGGTGGGGCATATCGTTCATTCCGACATTGATTACTGCAGGTACATCACGGAGGAGACCGCAAAGCTGTCGACCGGCTGTGGCTAGACGCACTCTTGCCTGTAGATTGTTGATGAGCCACCAAGGGTGCCGTTCTGGCCGAAGCGTGCAGGTTGCGATAGTCGGCAGTCCGAAGAAGTACGGATGCAGCGTCTCGCGCTGCCCGGAAGGTCGAACAAGGCATTCCCGATGAATTTCCTCCACGAGCATGGAACGGTACCGACATTTCCGCTGGGCGTGCATGCCCGGCATTCGCTGCGCGCGCCGACGAAGAGCACGCTCGCCCTGATCCTTGCCGGTGGACGGGGGAGCCGTCTCCAAGAACTGACCAATTGGCGGGCGAAGCCGGCGATCCCCTTCGGGGGCAAATTCCGGATCATTGACTTCGCGTTGTCCAATTGCGTGAACTCGGGCATCCGGCGCATCGGCATTTGCACCCAGTACAAGTCGCAGAGCCTGATCCGGCATGTGCAGCGCGGCTGGAGCTTTCTCGACGGCCGCTTCGAGGAATTCGTCGAGCTGCTGCCGGCGCAGCAGCGCGTCGAGGCGAGCTGGTATCAGGGCACCGCCGACGCGGTGTACCAGAACCTCGACATCCTGCGCATCCATGCGCCGGATTTCGTGCTGATCCTTGCGGGCGACCACGTCTACAAGATGGACTACGGTCAGATGATCGAGGAGCACGTCGCCAGCGGGGCGCAGATGACGGTTGCGTGCATCGAAGTGGCGCTTTCCGATGCCCACTCGCTGGGGGCGGTGTGCGTTGAAGCCAACGGCCGGATCGTGAGCTTCGAGGAAAAGCCGGAGCACCCGACGCCGATGCCCGGACATCCCGACCGGGCGCTCGCGAGCATGGGCATCTACGTGTTCGATGCCGACTTCCTTTATGCCGAGTTGATGCGCGACGCCGACGACGCGAACTCGAACCACGATTTTGGTCGCGACCTGATCCCGCGCCTGATCGCAGAGGGCGCGCGCGTCCGGGCCCACGACTACGTCCGCAGTTGCGTCAATATGAGCAAAGGCGTTCCGTATTGGCGTGACGTGGGCACGGTCGATGCGTACTGGGAGGCCAACCTGGCGCTGGTCGAAGTCGAGCCCGAGCTCAACCTCTACGACGAGGAGTGGCCGATCTGGACGTACCAGGAACAGCTGCCGCCAGCGAAGTTCGTTTTCGAGGAGGACGGCCGCCGTGGGACGGCGTTTGACTCGATCATCGGCAGTGGCTGCATCGTCAGCGGGTCGACGGTCCGCCGCTCGCTGCTCTTCTCCAAAGTGCAAGTGCACAGTTACTGCACCATCGAGGATTCGGTGATCCTGCCCAATGTGGAGGTTGGCCGCCATGTCATGCTCAAGCGCACGGTTGTCGACAAGCATTGCCGGCTGCCCGAAGGACTCGTCGTGGGGCTCGATCCGGCCGAGGACCGGAGGCGCTTCCACGTGACCGATCGGGGGGTGACGCTGATCATTCCGGAGATGCTGGGCCAGCAGGTCCACCATCTGCGGTGACAACGAGAAGCGCCGGGTCAGAGACGACTCTTCACGGCTGCCGCGCCGCTCGCTACCTCTGCGTACTGCCGCTCGCCCGCATCGATGAAGTGGTCCCGCTCCGTTGCCCAAAGTGGGCCGGCGGGATGCGGATTATCGCCTTCGTCGCCGATTCGTCCATGGAATGCGACATCGTCACGCTGCTCGGCAACCTCGCCGGCTGCGCCAACGTCCGAAAAGTAGAAAGCACGCCAACTTCTGGTCTTGGCCGCACGGAGACGAAAGCGCTTCCGGATAGCAGACGTTACGGCGAGGGTCTGCGTTCGGGATGAACGACAGGCCGTCGTCGACCCGATCCAGCCCGTCGATCTTGCGCAAAGCCGACATTGGCTGCTGGATACGCGGCCGTTCGTGCCGCCTCCAATGCCAAGCATTCGGCGCGACCGAAGTCGGCCAGTGGAGGAAGTTCACCGCACGTGAGGAAATCGCAGCCAGACGGGACGTGAACCCGACGCGGCAATCGCACTGGGCGGGCCGTCGTGCCCGTGGCATGATGGAGTGACAGCGAGAACGCGCAGCGCTATGCAATCCGACGAAACTTCCCAGAACGCGAGGCGCGCCCGACGGCGTCTTGCCGTGCTGGCCACTGCGCTGATCGTGGCCGCAGCGCTGGGTGTGTGGTGGTATTTGCAAGCCACGATACCGCGTCGCATCGTCCTCGCCTCCGGCGTCAAGGACGCGAGCTACCACATCGATGCGCAGCGCTACGCCGAGCTGCTTAAGCGCGAAGGGGTGACAGTCGTCGAGCGGATGACCGGTGGCGCCGGCGATAACGCTGCATTGCTGGTCGATCCCAAGGCAGGCGTGGACGTTGCCTTCATGGAGGGTGGCGTCGTAGCCGAAGCGCAGCGCGACAAGATCGTAATGCTGGCTTCAATTCGCTATGAACCGGTTTGGGTCTTCTACCGGGGCGACGAATCCCTGACACGGCTGGATGAATTGCGCTACAAGCGCCTTGCGGTGGGCAGGCCGGGCAACGGAGGGCGGCTGATCGTCGAACCGCTGCTCCAGGCAACCAACGTGACGGCTTCGAACACCAGACTGCTTCCGCTCGGCGGCCTGGAGGCGCTGCGCGCGTTGCAGTCGGGCAACGTCGATGCGGCCATTTTCGTTGGCGCAACGCGCTCGCCGATCATCTGGCAGGCACTGCACGACGAATCGCTCAAGCTCATGAGTCTTGCCGATTCGGACGCCTATGCGCGCCGGTTTCCCTACCTCACGCCGCTGAAGTTGCCGGCCGGCACGATTGATCTGAGCTATCGTCGCATTCCTCCGCAATCAGTCGCGCTTGTCGCTACGAAGGCGATGCTCGTCGCCCGCGAGGACCTGCCGTCGCCGCTCGTCGATCTGTTGCTCGACGCGGCCCGCGAACTGCATTCGACACAGGATTATTTCGAGGCCGCGCGGGAGTTCCCGTCGACGTTGCCGGTGGACCTCCCGGTTTCCGTCGATGCGGATCGGCACCTTCGTTTCGGCCCGAGCTTCCTGCATCGCTATCTGCCGTTCTGGATCGCGACGCTGACCGAGCGGCTTGTCGTCGTCGTCCTGCCGTTGCTCGTCATCTTCGTTCCAGTGATCAACTTCATGCCGCAACTGGTGCGCTGGCGGGTGCGGTCGCGCATCTATCGCTGGTATGGCGAACTCAAGCTGCTTGAACGCGACATTGATGGCCGCAAGGGTACGCTGCCCATAGAAAAGTGGCTTGCCGACCTCGACCGCATACAGCGGGCGGCGGAACACATCAAGACGCCCGCAAGTTTCGCCAGCGAGTCATATACCTTGCGCGAACACATCGGTTTTGTGCGTCGCGCCGTACTGGAGAAAGCTCGAGGCGCCAACGCGGCAGGCACGTGAGTGCCGCGATACAAATACCTGCGAGGCCATCGCAAGCTCGGTGTGCCAAGGGTGTCGCAACGGCACCTGCGATTGCGGCGGCTTCAAGAATGCCAACCGACCAGAATCCTGCCATGCCAACCGGAGTATCCAGCCTAGCGCGCAGTCTGTCGCTGCATTCCAGCGGCATCGATCCTGTCCGCCGCCGGATTCTAGGCTCCCTACTGGCGTGCTTGGCCAGCGCATGTGATGTCGTTCCCGGGGAGCGGAAGCAGATCGACACGGCCTGGCATCGCCAAAGCCTGCTGGATGACCATCTGTCACGATGGCTTGCCGTAGCTCCTACAGATTCGGGCCTCTTCCGAACATCATTCACCAGAGATTGGAAGCCGAAGGGGGCCGTCCCGGCAGACTTGACGGCGCAGAGCCGCCTTGTTTACGCGATGGCCATCGGGTACGAACTGACGATGGACAGGCGTTACCTCGACACGGCTACACGGGGCGCGGATTTCATGCTCAAGCACTTCCGCGACGCGGTGCACGGTGGCTTCTACCGTAGCGTTGCGACAGACGGGCGGGTCGTGAACGCCAACAAGCATACCTATGGCCATGCCTTTGCGCTGTTCGCACTGGCACACATGTTCCGGATTGGGCGGGAGGTGCGCTTTCGGGATGCCGCCCTACGCACTTGGAAGGACATCGACCGCGGCCTCCGCGATGGTGAGGGCGGCTTCCGTCCCGAGGCACCCAGGGATTTTTCCCCAACGTCCGGGCTGCGGAACCAGAACCCCCTGATGCACATGTTCGAAGCACTGTTGGCGCTGTGCGACGCAACCGATGACCGTATTGCGCGAGAAGGAGCGGCGAACGTCGGACATTTCGCCGTCTACCGCCTGCTGCAGGGCCTACCGGACGGCACTGCCTACATCCCCGAATGGTATGACGACCGCTGGCGCTCGCTGCCGACTCGGGATGCCGGCGGTTACATCGATATCGGCCACCAGTTCGAATGGAGCCATCTGCTCCTCGGCGCCGAGACCAGAGGACTGTCGCCAATCCTCCCGGCAGCGGCTGAGCGCATTCTGCAGTACGCAATCAAGCTGGGTTATGACGAATCCGACGGCGGCAGTTTCAACAAGATCTATCCCGATGGCAAGGTCGATCGGGACAAGTACTGGTGGGAGCAGGCCGAATGCCTCCGTGCGCTCCTCGCTGCCGCAGTGGTGACTGGGCGCAATGAGATGTGGCGACGCTACGAGCAGACGGCAGGCCTGATCCGCCAGCAGTTTGTCGATAGCCAATTTGGCGGCTGGAGATTTATGCCGGCAAGCGTCTGCGCACGCTCGGATTGTCCGAACGAGCAGCCCGACCCCTATCACATGACCGGAATGCACATGGCCGCGTTAACGCTGGCTGGCACCCACTAGCCCATTAACGCCGCTCTGCGCGACTTCGCTGTACGACCGCTGTTGGTCACAGTGAGACGAAGGCGCTTCCGGATAGCAGACGTTACGGCGAGCGTATGCATTCGGGATGAACGACAGGCCGTAGTCGACCCTGAGCGGTCCGTCGGCCGTCCGCGAAGCAGTCCTTCGATGGTGGCGAAGCGGACATTTGGCCTTCGTTCAGCCTGCGCGCCAACCGCAAAAGCCAACGCCGTCGCGAAGAGTTGACCGACGCCTGGTTGGCGCATCCTTACTGGCGCTCGCGGCGCGGCCACCTAAGGTCATGATAAGGTAACCTGTTGTTGATCGGTGCGTTGGTATTCTTGTCCTCGATAATGTGCGGAGAAATGGACAGATGAGCGTGATCGATTCGAAAGTCGTCAACATCGACGAATTGAGGCTCGAGCATTTCGCGAAGGGCGATAAATTTGAATGCAACGCCGTGCGCATCGGACCGCTCCTCGGAGCGAAGGACCTCGGCTATTCCTACGATGTCGTCCCACCCGGAAAGCGTTCGTGCCCTTTCCACAGTCATCGCGGGGAAGAAGAGATGTTCTTTGTCGTGAAGGGCAAAGGCACACTGCGGTACGGCGACGAGACAAGGAAGATCCGCGCGGGCGACGTCATCTGCTGTCCGACCGGCGGTCCGGAAACGGCGCACCAGATCGTCAACGACTCGGACGCCGAGCTCGCCTATTTGTCCGTCAGCACAATGCTGCCGGCGGAGATCTGCGAATACCCCGATTCGAGGAAGATCGGCGCTTTCGGCGGTGGACTGCGCCACATGACGCGCGCAGACCACGACCTGGACTATTGGGAGGGCGAGGTATGAGCGTGGCAAGTGGCGTGGCCAGGCCGCTTACGCTTTCGTGAGAGCGTCGGCCTTTCGCAATGTGGGTCCGCAGAAATTGACCGAGATCAACCCAACTCGGTCCTAATGCCCACCGTCGCAGTTCGACCCGGACCAGTCACACGCTTCGCTCAAACGCGGTCAGTCGCATGTCGCGGCAACTGGGCGCCGCACGATTCACCAGCGAGATCGGTTGTTACCTGCCGGTCAACATTCTCGATAGCGGCCGTTCGGGTCGCTTGGTCCGGGTGTGTGCCGAATTTCGAAGCATCGGCCTTGCTTACCGATTTGAACTCGTATATTTGGACAAAGCCGGCGTGACGATTTATGGATGGGATGCAAGCCTGGTACGGATGCCCGCGCATTGGCCATTTCCGGGGCTTGATGCGGTCCGTTAGCCAAGAATGCAAAATCGGATCAAACTAAAGGCGAATTCATTCTTCATCCATCGGAGGTCAAAATGAGTCACGCGTCAATGCTGAAAGCCAGACGGCAGCACCAAAAAACCAAGAAACTTCTCGATGTCGCAGCCAAGCAGGCCAAACGGCTGGCGAAGCAGGCATTGGCGGGGCCGGTCGTGAAGAAAGAAAAAGTGAAGAAAGAAAAAGTGAAGAAAGAAAAGGTCAAGACGGAAAAAGTGAAAAAGGTCAAGCTGACCAAGGAGGAGCTTGGCAGGCAAGACGCGAAGAAGAGCAGTGCGGGCGCCGGGAAAAAAGGCGCGTCCTAGCCTTTCTCGACCCGGAACCGGGGCGGCTTATTGCGTTGAATCGCGCCGCCCCTGCTTGTCTGAAGCGACGGACAATGCGTTGCCGCGTATGCGTATCACTTGATGAGGCTTGTTGAATCAGGATCAAGCGCGTTCGTCGCCTCTTGGCCGAACTGAGACAGAAGCGCTTCCGTATAGCAGTCGTTACGGCGAGCGTCTGCATTCGGGACGAACGACTGGCCGTAGTCGACCCGCTCCGGCCACTGGCTCAGCCCTAAGCGGACAGTCGGGTTTCGCCGTCACGGCCCACCGCAGCATTCATCAGCAGGGCGAGAACGACCCGTTGGCCCAGTCGCGCCAGCCGGTGATAATCTGCGTCGGTGCGCCTCGTGGGGGTGGATCTCCAATCCTTAGTTGGCCGATGGAGGAGAACAATGAAGCTTTACGATTTCGAGCTGTCCGGTAATAGCTACCGCATCCGATTGCTGCTATCCCTTCTGCGCCTAAAGCATGAGGTGGTGACTGTCAACCTGATGAAGGGCGAGAACCGAGAACCGTGGTTCCTCAAGCTCAACCCCCGCGGTCAGGTCCCCACGCTCGATGACGGTGGCACGGTAGTGTGGGACTCCATGGCCATCCTCGTGTATCTCGCCCGCAAATACGGCGGAGAGAAGTGGCTCCCCATTGATCCGCAGGGCATGGCCGAGGTGATGCAGTGGCTGGCGCTCATGGAGAACGAGACCCTATATGGTCTCGGCAAGGCGCGAGTTATCTGCAAGTTCAAGCGTCCCGGCAATCTCGAAGAGGCTCAGCAATTGGCGCGCAAGGGGCTGGACGTGCTCGAGCAGCGGCTGGCTGCACATCAATGGCTGGCGCTCGACCATGTGACGATCGCGGATGTCGCCTGCTTCCCGTATGTCGCGCTCGCATCCGAGGGCGAGATACCGCTCGATCCCTACGCCAGCGTGTGCAGCTGGATCGAGCGCATCAAGGCGTTGCCGGGCTTTGTCGGCATGCCCGGAATTTGATCTTTGGCTGGATTGCTGCTTCCGACCGAGGCCGTGTAAAAACACATTTTGGAAACGATTTCAGGGGTCCTCTCACCCCTCCGTAGGTGACGATCGTCGAATACAGCGCGATCTGAGCGGTCGATTTCTCCGCGCCTCTCCCAGCGCTGGCGTTTTTACACAGCCTCGACCCTGAGCAGACGGCCGGACTTCTCAGAAGCGGGCGGTCAACGCATCAGATTTTTGGGCGATTGCGGCGAGCAACGCGCGAGCCGCGACCACCCCATCACTTAATCAACTCGTCCGCACGCATTAGCAGCGTATGCGGGATAGTCAGGTCGAGCGCCTTGGCCGTCTTGAGATTGATTGAAAGTTCGAACCGCGACGGTTGCTCGACGGGAAGATCGCCTGGCTTGGCGCCCTTCAGGATCCGGTCAATGTAGCTGGCGGCAAGTTGCGCGTACTGGATGGTCGTTGGCCCATAGCTGATCAGACCGCTCGCCGGAAGATACCGGCCGCTGCCCACGACGGCCAGCGGCAGCTTGTGAGCCTGTGCGAAGTCCCCGATTGCGACGCGGTTGTTTCTGATCAGCGGCTCCGGGGGAAGCAATATCGATTCCGTGTTCGCGCGGCGGATGGCAGCGAACGCAGCCTCAAAATCACCTTGCGTCGAAACTTCGACGATCTGCGCCTGCATCCCAATAGCCTCGGCGTCCGCCAGAATTAGTTTGACCATCGGAGCAGCGGCCTCGTTACTCGGATTGCTGAACACGGCGACGCTCCGCAAGCGAGGCGCCGCCTCCTTGAGGAGCTGCAGCGTCTTGCGCACGGATTCGTCGGCGAGGTAACTCGCACCGGTGACGTTGCCCCCCGGCTTGCGGTAGTCCGGGACCATCCCGTACTCGACCGGGTTTCCCACGCCGATCATGACGATGGGTATCGTCTTCGTCGCCTGCATGAGCGCGCGAGTGGCGGGCGCGGACTGAACGAGAATTACGTCGGGACCTTGGGCGACGAGTTCAACCGCCACGGCCGGCAGGCGATCGTTCTTCCCTTCCGTCGTTCGCAGCTCCAGGAACACGATGTTCCGACCGTCGGTCCACCCGAGCTTTTCCAGCTCGGGTCGCAGCTCTCTGATGAAAGCCTCGACGTCCGCACGGGCGAACGCGGAGAGAAATCCGATGCGGCGCGTCGTTACCGGCCCTTGGGCCCGCAGGTTGGGGGACAACCCCAGGAGGGCGCCTCCGGCCTTTGCGAAAAATACGCGCCGGTCCATCATTGATTCACCTCGTCGACGAGAGAAAGTCCAGTCATCGTACGCCCGCAGGGGGAATTGAGCACCGCCGGCGACCGGCCGCTCATGGTCGCGAGCCGCCTGATCGTCGCGCCGTCGAGATACGGCGACCGGCATTCGGTCTCGACGAGCCTGGCCGCCCCGACGAAAACGGTGGCGGCTAGAGCGTGGATTGTCTCCGGGGGCTAGTTTGCCCCGTTGGCGGCAACACCGCCGAACACGATGGCATCGCTTCCGGCGGCGTTTCGGGCAAGAATGATGAGCGCGCCGAGACCGGCCTCATACTCGTAGATGGCGACCCCGGCCATTGTGCCGCTGCCCAACGAACACATCGATCCGCTGATGGTGATCGACGTATCGCCGACTCGCACGTCGCTGCGAGGCTTGACCGTACCGTTGATGGTGCACCCGAGCAGCTGGCCATCCAGACCGCCACTGGGACTCAGCGCGACGTTGCCGAAGGTCGCGCCGTTCAATGTCACTGCTGCCCCGGTGAAAGTCACCGTCATCGTCGGCAGGCTCATCGGCGGATCCATCCCGGCTAGGGGCTGCGCGGTGATGATCCTGGTTCTCCGGCTCGTCGCGATGGTGCCGGCCATCGATGCGGCCGAGACATAGGTGCCGGACAGAGCGGCGGGATAGCCGGTTCCGCTGGGCACGAACTCGTAGTCGTGCGCATCCGTCGATGCGAACGATCCATTCACGAAATCGGCCGTTCCTTGCGCCAGACCCATGCTCGACCTGCCGTCGGATGCCGTATAGAAGAAGTAGAACGTGCCGTCCGAGAGCACCACGGCAATAAGGTCCTCGTTCGCGCTGGTCGTCCCCTCCCACAGTCCCGCGGCGCCCGCTGTGGCCGCGCCGCCGGGTCCGCAGGCGAAAGTGGTTTGCGGTCCGCTGCCCTCGGGCGTCCAGCCCATTGCACGCATCTGGTCGAAGACCGCGCGGTTCGTCGTGTAGCGATGATTCGGCGCGCCGCCGCTGCCGTTGTTGTAGAGCCGATACAGCGGCACCGTGTTCGCCGGGCAGCTGCCGGCCGTATCGGGCAGGGTCAGGGCGAAGACGTCGCCCTCGTATTGCCATACGCCCTGCTGCTTCAGATAGGCGCACTCGGCCGCGTAGGGTGTATAGAAGTGCGAACTCTTGGGGGCAAACGTCTGCCCGCTCCAGAAGCGGCAGACATTGGTCGCGCCCGCGGTGTCGAGGTCGAAGACGCCGAATGACAGTCCGGTGCGCGTCCAGCCGGGGAATGCACCGGAATCGAGCGCCGTGATCTCGAGCGGGGACGCAGTCACGAAGTAGTGCCCGTACCCCCAATGGAAATACTCGACGGCGGTCGACGAAGCGGCGACGGCAAGGCTCGTTGCCAGTACGCACGATGCGATGAACAGCAAGCGGGACAGGGCACGCATGCCCACTCCTTCACTCCCGGGCCAATGCGCCGCCGGGAGACGGAAGGCCCGAGCTGAGGTATTACTTAAACCAATTGCGCGCGCCGAAGTGTTCTGGAGCGTTGACGCAGGTCAACGGGACGTCGCGCGAGAATACATGTGGCCCAACTTGCCTGAAATTGCGCGTCGTGCCGGACGTATCGTTAACGCCGCTGACATCCACCGTGCATGGATTTGACGCCGCTGCGCCACGCGCTCATCCGGGCCCGTGCATCGGCAGCACGAACGCCATGGCGCGCAAAGCCTACGCAAAGGCCTGCTTACAGGCGCACTCGCTTAGGACTGCTTTTGGCCGGGCTGAGACTGTCGCGCACCGGTACGAAGGTCTGCAACCCGCCGTCCCAACGTCGGGCACGCCCATCAGCACCTGTTCCGGAGTTCTTGACACCGGGTGCGTCGCACCTTGTGCTTCGACCGAGTGCTGAGCGCGCTGATGGATCGGCGCGAGTGCCTCTTGCGATCTGTGCTACGCGCTCTCAGTACGAGGCCGCGTCGACGTTCCTGCTCGCCGGCACCGTGTACATGGTTCGAATGTCGCGTTCGAGTCACAAACGCCGAAGGGCCCCCGGTCTTGAACGGGCTTCCGGCAGGAGAGTGGCGGGGCCGCGGCGCGATGTGGGGTGACTCCAGTCAGCCACGTCGTCTCCCGGCGCTCGAATTGCGCGCAGTCCACCGTCGACAATTCGGACCTCGACCTGCCGCAGTGGGGCCGGGCACGCGGCAACGCTTGCTTCAACTTCCAGAGCGGGGATCGTCATCGGTGGTTTGCGGGTTCGCGACGTCGCCATCTGTTTCGGCTTCCCAACCATAGTGAATGCGCGGCGGTAAGTCGGCGTTCCGCAACGCGATCGCCATCAACGTACCGATCAACGCGGCCGCGAGATGGGTCTCCCAGGAGACCCCAGTCCTTATCGGCAGTACCCCCCAGACCAGGGTGCCGTACATGAACGCGACGAGCAGCGATGCGGCAATGGCGCGTCGATCGCGTCGGATCAGCCCGGCCACGAAGATATAGCTGACGAGGCCGTAGACCAACCCGCTCGCACCGACGTGGACACCGTCCCTGGCGAATAGCCACACCGCTATCCCCGGCCCGAAGTAGATTGCCGGCAGCACCCGAAAGGCCGCGGTTGGGTAGAGCTGCAACATCGCCGTGCCGAGCACCAGCAACGGCGGTGAGTTGGCGATCAGGTGGATGAAGCCGTCATGCAACAGGGGCGCAACCAGAATCCCCGGCAGACCGATCCATTGCCGGGGACGAACGCCAAAGCGCTCCAGCTCCAGACCCCACCCCAGCAACGGGATGAGCCAGAGGAGGCCGACGAAACCCAACGACAGTCTTGCCGCCAGCAGGAAGTTCGCGCGCGCCCGCGCGGAATGGGTGAAGGCCGGATCCGGAGAATGAATCTGCATCCCGGGACAGAATACCAGCCTGTGCCGCACGATATCCGATCGCGGTGTTCGCACCTCCCCGATCATCGGAGCGCGGGTTCGCGTGATCGTCGTGGTCGCGGTGCCGGCCGCGCTGGCTGGCAGCCCAGCCGCGCCGACCACTTCGTGCCTTGTGCGGCGCCCCGAGTTCGGCGTACAAAGTGCTGAGGTCCGGTACCGCGCAAGTGGTGCCGTGGCGCGGGACGGCGTGACGACGCAGGGGTTTCGGTCCTAACATTGCGGCTGCATACCCAAATCCGCATAGCTTTCCACGCCACTCGCATTGTCCAACAAATCATGGTGGTCTCTATGAGCGTGGGTACAAGCATCGAAGCGACATTCTGCTTTGTCGACATAGCGGGATATACCGCGCTGACCGACACTCACGGCGAACTTGCCGCCGCTGACCTCGTCGACAAATTTTCCGAATTGATTCGGGCATCCGTCCAGTCATCAGGACAATTGCAATCGCTTATTGGTGATTGCGCGTTTATTGTCTTCGCGGACCCCCTTGTTGCAGCAGATGCGCTATCGGTTCTCTACAAGTCGATCGCCGATCGCCAAGACTTTCCAGTTGTTCGTGCCGGTTTGCATCATGGCTCGGCACTTCTTCGCGGAAACAGCCACTTTGGCTCAACAGTGAATATTGCAGCGCGAGTTGCCGCTCGCGCTACGGGCGGTCAAATCTTATGTACAAAGTATGTCGCGGAGACCCTCGCCCGGTCGCGACGCTCAGATATCGAAGTTGAGCACCAGGGGTTGGTTTCCCTCAAGAACCTGCCCCAGCCTATGGACGTGTATGAAATAGTCCTATCAAGCTGTTCGCGCGAGTACGCGATTGATCCCGTTTGCAAGATGCAGGTGGACACCAGGCGTGCCGCAGGAGATCTTCACTTCAACAACAAGACATATTGGTTTTGCTCGCTTTCGTGTGTCGAGCGGTTTGCTAAGCAACCACTGTCGTACGTCCAACCGTCGTAGCGCATGCCGTGACGATGTCTTACCTGGCGCTCAGCGCGGACCGCCACTGATGGGGCTTCGTCGGCGTCCGATAGCGACCATTCCGGCGTGTGTCTGCTCTCCGGATCAGCGACAGGCAGGTACCGATCCGTTGCTGCCGGTCGGGCTTGAGGTAAGCGGACTATCACGAAGTTCGAGGTGCCCCACAATCGGCCATTCGCGCCATCATGATTGAGCTTGAGAATTGAACTTTGACGAGGTCACTCGGCGTCACAGACAATGACAGGTCTGCGTTACGTCCATCCCTTGCGGCCAAAGGAGAAACAATGAAATCACGATTCGGCGGCGTCCTCGTCAGCCTTGCAATCGTATGCAGCTCGCTGTCGACGGCCATGGCGCAGTCGCAATACCAATATTCCACTCCCCTGCCGCCGGGCATCGCGTCGCCGGACAAGGTGGAGACCCGCCTGGGGACGCTCAGGTTCTTCGACGGTTTCCCGGACAAGGCTACCGTCGAGAAGCTCTACGACAACCTGGATTTCCAACGCGCCGTGCAGGCCTACCTTCTGGCGCTGCCCCCGGTGAGCCAGGTGGCCAATCGCAAGGCAATCCTCGAGCTGGGGCCGGCAAACACGACCGTGCCGATCTTCGAGCAGCTGATGGACTCGCGCTCGATTTTCCTGACCGCGAACGACAACACCGTGTACAGCTGGATGTGGATCGATCTGCGCAGCGGCCCGCTGGTCCTGGAGGCTCCCCCGAGGGTCCTGGGGGCGATCAACGACATGTGGTATCGCTGGGTCGTCGATATCGGCTTCACGGGGCCGGACGAGGGCCGGGGCGGCAAGTACCTGCTGCTGCCGCCCGGTTACAAGGGCGAGGTGCCGGATGGCTACTTCATCGTCCGGTCGCCGACCTTCAGCGTCTGGGCCCCCTGGCGCAGTTTTCTTGTCGACGGCGACCCGAAGCCGGGCGTGGACCTCGTCAAGAAGTCCACGAAGGTCTATCCGCTCGGCCAAGCGGCCAATGCGCCGGCCATGAAGTTCGTCAACGTTTCGGGCAAGGCGTTCAACACCGTCGCTCCGGCGGATTACGCGTTCTGGGAGTATCTCGACCAGGTCGTGCAGGAGGAACCGAGCGAGTCGCTGGACCCGGTCAGGCTCGGACTCTATGCGTCGATCGGCATTCAGAAAGGCAAGCCCTTCGCACCCGACGCGCGGATGAAGAAGATCCTCGACCGAAGCCGCGGCAGTGGGCGACGCCACGGCCCGCGCCATCGCCTTCAGGATGCGGCAGAAGGAAGATTTCTACTACGCGAACAGCGCGTGGCGCCTGCCGTTTCTCGGCGGCTACAGGTTCGAGGATCAGCCCGGTGTGTTCAACCTCGATGGTTACGTCATGTACTACTTCGCCGCAACCGGCGTCACGCCGGCGATGGAGGAGAAGATGGTCGGCCGCGGCTCGCAATACGCCTGGGCTGTCGATGATGCCAAGCACAATCCTTTGGACGGCGGGAAGAACTACAGGCTGCATCTGCCGCCCAATGTCCCGGTGAAGGACTTCTGGTCCGTCATCGTCTACAGCAACCAGACCCGCTCGATGATCCAGACCGATCAGCAGTTCCCAAGCGTGAGCAGCCAGACCAAGGGACTTCTGGTGAATGAGGACGGTTCGGTCGACGTCTGGTTCGGACCCAAAGCGCCGCCCGGCAAGGAGATGAACTGGGTGCAGACCGTGCCAGGTAAGGGCTGGAACACTATCCTGCGTCTTTATGGTCCGTTGGACCCATGGTTCGCCAAGAAATGGCGGCCTGGCGAGATCGAACTCCAGCCGTGATCTGCACATTGCGCCGATACTCGATGAGTTGAAACAGCGGGCGCTTCGGCGCCCGTTGTACTTTGTTCGGTCGGTTCGTCGATGGGCCATCTCGTAATCCCCCGATCTCGCGATGCGAGGGGCCGAATGACTGTATGTGGACCCGTTCTCGTTTGCCGGCACTCCGTTCTTTGGCGGTGAGGTACGACTGCTCACGTATATCCGGCCTCTAACTGCCGCATCGATTCAACGATGCCGGCCGGGCGCGCCCAGGCGGAGAGGGGATTTTTCGCCAACGTCTTGACACCGCTTCCCGCCGAGGACGATGCTTCTCGATACAGGAGCAACTCGTCCAGGTTCGCCCATCGAGGAGGGAGCGCCATGTCGACGAAGCGCGTAATGCCTGCCGTAGCGGGGTTGACCGCAGCGATGCTCTGGGTGCTCCCCGTCGCAGCAGCGGATGCCCCAGGGACGATGCCGGGCGACGAGGCGATGACCTGCCAGCAGATCGCGGCGGAGCTCACGCCCTACATGCAGCAGATGATGCCCGGTGTCATGGCCTTGGCGAAGACGGCGCAGGATGTCAGGGAACGCGGGGAGCAGCGCGTCGCCGAGGAGGTGCCAGCGGCCACCGCGCTGACGGCAGCGGCGACTGCGTCGCACGCCGACCCGACCGGGATGGCGGCCAATGCGGTCGGTCAAGCCGAGGCCGTCCGTCAGCACGACGCGTGGCAGCGCTCGATGATCGAGGACAAGCCGCTGCGCGACCAGTACAGCGCCCAGGCCGGGCAGGTCGTCGCGCAGGGCCAGCAGATGCAGTCCAACGTGCGGCTGCAGCGCCTGATGCAGCTGGTGGGTGAGAAGCGCTGCGACAGCCGGTAGGGTCGCGATCGGCCCGGCGTCGCGAGCGCGGCGCCGGGGGATTCGGGATAAAGTGGAGGCACTTCCGACTCCGCGCGACGATCCATGGCCGCCCATCTCGCCGATCCCGAGCACAACCCCTCGTTCACGCGCGGCGTATTCCTGGGCGAGATTCGCGAGGATCTCATCTTTCCCTTCCCGGAACTCTCGCCGGCGGACAGGGAAAGCCTCACCGCCATTCTCGATTCCTTCCGCGGGTGGGCGTCGGCCACGGTGGACACGGCGCGGCTCGATCGCGAGGGCCGCTTCGGCGACGACGTTCGCGCCGGCATGGCCGAACTGGGGATGATGGGGCTCAACATCCCCGAGGAATACGGCGGATTCGGCGCTTCCGCCCTGCTCTTCAGCCGCGTCTTCGGGGAAGTCGGCACCGTCGACGCCTCGCTCGCGGTGTACTTCGGCGCCCATCAGTCCATCGGGTGCAAGGGAATCACGCTGTTCGGCACCGAGGATCAGAAGCGCCGTTGGCTGACCTCGTGCGCCACCGGCGAACGCGTGGCCGCCTTCTGCCTCACCGAACCAGGCTCGGGTTCCGACGCGCAGGCCATGCGCGCCACGGCCACGCCCAGCGCGGACGGCACGCACTACCTGCTGAACGGCGAGAAGATCTGGATCTCCAACGCCGGCTATGCGGGCGTGTTCACCGTATTCGCCAAGGTGCCGGTCGAGGAGGACGGCAAACCGAAGCAGCGCGTCACCGCGTTCATCGTCGATGCGCACGCCCCCGGCGTCACACTCGGCAAGATCGAGGAAAAGATGGGCATCAAGGCGAGCGATACGCGTTCCGTATCGTTCGCGAACGTGCGGGTGCCGGTCGAGGACCGTCTGGGCGAAGTCGGCGGCGGCTTCAGGATCGCACTGGAGATCCTGAACTCCGGACGGCTGGGGCTTTCCGCGGGATCGTCCCGCGGCGCGCGCAGGATACTCGACTACGCCCTCGCCTACGCGAAGGAACGCAAGCAGTTCGGCCGTCCGATCGGCTCCTTCGAGATGATCCAGCGCAAGTTCGCCCTGGCCGCCGCCGACTGCTACGCGGCTGACGCCGGGTGGATGACCTGCGCGTCGATGGTGGACCGCGGCGGCATCGACTTCTCGCTGGAGACGGCGGCGTGCAAGGTGTTCGCCTCCGAGCTCGCCTTCCGCGCGGCGGGCGACGCGCAACAGATCGCGGGCGGCATCGGCTATTCGAAGGAATACCCGTACGAGCAGGCCGTGCGCGACTGCCGCATCATGCTGATCTTCGAGGGCACGAACGAGGTGCTGCGCGCGCTCATCGCGCTTTCCGGGCTGCAGCAGCCGGGCGAGCAGCTGAAGGAACTGGGCAAGGCGTTCCGGGACCCGCTGCGCTCCCTGGGAGCCATCGGCTCCTACATCGGCGGGCGGGTGAAGAGGCAGCTCGTGAAGCCCGACTTCACGCGCGTGCACGAGGCGCTGAAGGATGAGGCCGAGATGGTGGCCAAGGCCGTCCACGACTTGGCGCTCGGCGTCGAGAAGCTGCTCATCACGCACGGCAAGGACGTGATCGAGCGCCAATTCCACCAGGAGCGCCTCGCCAACGCGGCCATCGACATCTTCCTCTCGACGGCGACCCTTTCCCGCGCCACATGGGCCATCGGAAAGGCGGGCAGCGTGGAGAAGGCCGCGGCCGACCTCGACAACGCGCGCATCTTCATCGCGATGGCGATGCGCCGCACGCGGCGCGCGTTGCGCGCGCTGGAGCGCAACCAGGACGCACGGCTCAAGGTGCTTGCGGAGCGGGCGCTCGAAAGCGGGTCATTGACGGTCGACACGCCCACGGACGCGTAACTTTCCTCGCCATCAGCGGCGCAACTGGCATGCCCCCCAGCGTCCTTCAGGTCGTCCTGATCGCGGCAATCCCCGTGGGCGCCGCATTCCTTGGCGCGACGACCGCCGCCTTGCGCCCGCCCGGCCGCGTCGTCCGAAGCAGCATCCAGCACTTTGCGGCCGGCGTCATCTTCTCGGTCGTGGCGGTCGAACTGTTGCCCGAGGTCCGACGGGGACATGATCCATTCGAGGTCGGCTGGACCTTTGCGGCGGGCCTCGCGCTCATGCTCGCCATCGACGAGGTGGTGAAGCGCTTCAGTCCCGTTGGCGAGCATGCCGGTGCGCGTGGGCCATCGCCCGGTCAGCTCGTGCCGATCGGCGTGGACCTGCTGCTGGACGGACTCCTCATCGGCATCGCCATGACGGCCGGACTGAAACAGGGTGTCCTGCTCACCATTGCGCTCACGCTCGAACTCTTCTCGCTCGGTCTCGCGATGGCTGTCACTTTCGGGACCGCCAAGCTGTCGGTTCGGGTGCTGGCACCCACGGCCATCGCATGCCTGATGATCGTCGGCGCGCTCCTCGGCCGGACTCTCCTCGCCGACGCCTCGGTGCACACGCTCGCGGGACTGCTTTCATTCGGCTGCGCGGCGCTCCTCTTCCTGGTAACGGAGGAGCTGCTAACCGAGGCGCATGAGTCAGCGGACACCGCCGTAACGACGACAATGTTCTTTGTGGGATTTCTGATCTTCCTGCTGCTCGGAATGCTCGAATAGCCCCCGACGACTCGCACTTGCGCCTTTTCCGACGGTGCGCTTCTCGCCGCTGTTGGTCGATCGCGGCGTCCATCGACCGCTTCGAGCCAGGGAGTCGCACGGCTGCTCATGGCCGAAGCGCACCCGTCGCCTCGACAGCGGCTTGCCGACCCCTTCGGACCACTCACGCTGCTCCCGAGCAATGGAATTGACCCGTACTCCCCTGTTCGGCATTGACGTGCCAGCCAAAATGCATTGAGGGCCCGGGCCTTCTCGGGCGAAACTGAGCGGGTGCGCGCGAACCCTTTCGAAACTTCCTGCAGTAGGAATGCAAGCCGTACCGGGTACGCGTTGCGCGCCTGGCTCGTCGCGGTAGTACCGTCCCTGCTCTACTTCTTTGCACGGGTTGCGATCGGCGTCGATTCGCTTCGCCCCCCCGCGTGGACGCTCGATGCCACGATTGCGGGCTACAGCATTCTGGCCGCACCACTGTTGGAGACGGCGCTCATGTTGCCCTTGGCGTCCCTGCTCACACTCATCATTGCGCGGCATACGCGGGTCCAGATCGTCGTGCTGGCCGCAATCTGCGCGCTGGCGCACAAGTTCGGCGGCGGCTGGCAGCAGGTGTTTGCGAGTTTCTGGCCGTTTCTGGTCTATTCCGCGACGCTGATCACGTGGCTTGAGCGCTCCGGCCGAGACGCGTTCGTGCTCACCGCAGTCGTACACGCGCTCTACAACGCGACCCTTTTCGGCGTCGGCGCTCTTGGCAACCTCATGGCGGCTCCCGGAGGATGAGCCATCGACGTCCGGAGCTTGCCGGGAACGGCAATTCGCCGGGCGCGCGACCATTCATCGCTGCGCGCCAACTCCGATGCGCGGCTTTGCAATTCGCACCATGGTGAACGGCCGCCATGGAGGACGAAATGGTGGGGCCGCTGTTGGCCGCACTCGGCCTGATCGTCGAGCGTCCCGGTTCGACCCTTTCGGTCGCCCGGGAGCGACGCTTACGGTTACGGAAATATCGGTCATCCCAACGCGCACGTTCCGCAGAGACTTCGCGTGGAATAATGAGATCTTTGCTTGCAGGGCGCGAAGAACCATCCACCACCGGGAGATCGGCGTGAAGTATCTCCTGCGAGCAGCGACGCTCGCCGATGAGTCCGCTCTTCGCGAGCTGATCGCGCGATCCATTCGTTCGCTGGGATTGGACGATTACACCCCGGACCAGATCGAGGCGGCGCTTCTCGGTGCATTCGGCCTCGACACCGCTCTGGTCCGTGACGGAACCTATTTCGTCGCAGTCACGGAGCGCGGCGAGATCGTCGGTTGCGGCGGCTGGAGCAGGCGCAAGACGCTGTTCGGCAGCGATGCACGCGGGGACCGCGACGACGCATGGCTTGACCCCGCGTCCGATCCCGCAAAGATCCGCGCTTTTTTCATCGACCCGGTCCATGCCCGTCGAGGTCTGGGGCGAGCGATCCTGGAGCGTAGCGAGGCCGAGGCGGCTCGCGCAGGGTTTTCGGCCTTCGAATTGATGGCGACTTTGCCCGGGATGCGGCTGTACGAGGCATGTGGGTACGTGCCCGAAACCCCGATCCGGTATCCGTTGCCGGGCAGCTTGGATATCACCTTCGTGCCGATGACGAAGAAGCCGGTGGGCTAGGGTTCGACCCATTGCGCGAACGTTGGGTCGGTCGAGCACTGTCTGCTTTGCGGCTGCGCGTGCGCGTCCCGCGGTCGCACCATGTCGTAGCGACGGTCGCAGCCGCGATCGAGCATCCCCATCCCGCGGTCCCACCACAGGAAATAGAGACCGTAGTTGTGCCGCGCGGTTGCATGGTGTGCGTTGTGCGCCACCGAGGTGTTGACGCCAGCGGCCCAGCGGGTTGGCGCGACCGGGGCCGACCGGGAGATGGAGTGCTTGGGCCTAGGCATGGGGGCGTCGAGCCTGCCGGCAGCCGGATCAGCGACCGCTTGGCACCGCTCCCGTCCGAGCGCATCCTGTCGGTCGATATCAACCCGCCGACTAATGAGGAGTGGTCATGGACGAATCGAGAAGGGATTTCATCGCAATGGGTGCGACGTTGGCCGCCGGCGCTGTCCTGCCGGGGCAGGCGCGGGCGGCCGATGCGCCGGGCGTCACGGCGCGGCAGAATCTCGTGGCGACCACGGACCTGCGCCTGGCGACGTACTCGATGCCGGGCGAGCCCGCACTGCGCACGGGCGCAGTGCTCGATGACGGGCGCGTCATCGACCTCGGGCGCGAGGCGAAACGAAGAGACATGAAGCTTGCGTTCGATCCGGCAAGCATGATCTCGCTCATCGCGGGCGGCGACGCCGCGCTGAAACAGGTGCGCGCACTCGCCCAGGGAGCGACGGGAGAGCACCCGAGGCTCGCGGACGTGAACCTCGCTTCACCGATCCCTGTGCCGCAGCGCAACATCTACGCCGTGGGCTGGAACTACCTCGCACACTTCGAGGAAGGCAAGGCTTTGCGCGACCCGAACCAGAAGTACCCGGAGCATCCCGTGTTCTTCTCCAAGGCGCAGCACTGCATGAACGGCCCCTTCTCCCTCATCCCCTTCGACCCCACGGTGTCGACGATGATCGACTGGGAAGGCGAGCTCGCCGTGATTATCGGCAGGCGCGGCCGCAACATTCCCGAGGCGAGCGCGATGGATTACGTGTTCGGCTTCTCGGTGATCAACGACACGACCGCGCGCGACCTGCAGCAAACGCGGCACGGAGGGCAGTGGTTCAAGGGCAAGAGCCTCGACGGGCACGGGCCGATGGGGCCGTGGATCGTCACGCGAGGCGCCATCGACCATGACAACCTCAAGCTACAGACGCGCATCAATGGCGTGGTGAGGCAGGATGCCAACACGGGACAGATGTTCTTCAAGCTGCCGACCATCCTCGCGGAGCTTTCGATGGGGCTCACGCTCGAGCCGGGCGACGTCATCGCGACCGGGACGCCACCCGGGGTGGGCCACGGCATGAAGCCGCCGATGTACTTGAAGCCCGGCGACATCATGGAGACGGAGATCAGCGGGATCGGCGTTATCAGGAACGAGATCAAGGCCGTCTAGGTATCGGGCCGGGACGCGGGCACTCCTCGCGTCCCATCCACCGCTGAACAGGCTGTTGAAATTCGATACCACTCGACTGCACCACGACGCTTGGATCTCATGGCCATGCAGGGCCCGAGCGAACTCGGCGCGTCCGGCAAACGGGCGAAGTGGGACCGCAGCAAGGACCTCGCCAAGATCACCGTCCCCACGCTCATCATCGGCGCCGAGCACGACTCGATGGATCCGAAGCACATGGAGTGGATGTCGAAGCAGTTGCCGAATGGCGAGACCCTCCACTGCCCGAACGGCGGTCACATGGACATGTATGACGATCAGGAGACGTACATGAACGGCCTGATTGCCTTTCTCGGGAAATAGGGGCTGCGACTCCTCGCGGTGGCGGCACGCATGCAGAGCACTGCATGACGCGCCGGACGCCAGGGACGGCGCCGGGTCAGCCGCCGGGGAGGCTTTTTTTGGTTAACATGACGCTTCCCGCGACGAAAGCGCCCGCCATCGGTAGAACACGGCGCAAGCTCCCCATGATCCCCAAGCGTCTATTTCGTTCCAACTTGCACGAACACGCCGACCCCGCGCAGCGGGTGCTCGGCGTGTCCGAGTTGCCGGCGGACTCGGACGAGCTCGCCGGTCTTCTGGCGGCGGATCCCGCGCCGGAGGTCCGCGCGACGGCGGCCAGGCGTTGCACGAATGTCGCCGCGCTTGCCGCGGCCTGGGAAGCGGAAACCGACTCGGAAGTGCGCGCTGTCCTTGCCGCTGCGCTGGGCCCCGTGCTTGCCGAAACGCAGCACAGCGAGGCCGCAACGGCGTTCCTGGAGGCCGACCGTTGCACCGATGCGATCCGGTCCGATGTGGTGCGCCGCGCGCGGGACGCGGACCGTCGCCGCATCGCGGTCGCCGCGCTTCGCGACGAGGACTCGCTGGTCGAGGTCGCGCTTGTCGGCGAACATGCAGAAACGCGAATGGCCGCCGCGGAGCGCATACGCACGTTGGCGGGTCTGCGCAAGCTCGCCGACGCCGCCAAGAACAAGGATCACGGCGTGGCCCGGCTCGCGCGCAAGCGGATCGAGGCGGTCGCCGATCGCGCTGGCCAGACGGCCGAAGCGGACGCGATTCTGGCGCAGCTGGAAGCGCTGGCGACCACGCCCGGCCCGATTCTCACCGCAGTGATCGAGCTCAATCGCCGTTGGCAGGCGCTGGACATCGGCGACGACGCCGCCCGCGTTGCGCGCTCGGACGCGGCCCGTCAGGCCTTGCAGGCGCGCTTCGATCGCGAGAACGAGGAGAATCGGTCGCGCGCGCGGTTCGAGCGCAGGCTGAACCAGTTGAATGCGATGCAGGATCCGCCCGCCACGCCGGAAGCGCTCGCCGCACTGCACACCGAGCTTGGCGCGCTGCGCGAAGAGGCGGATGGAAACCAGGATCGCTCGGCGCAACCGAGGCTGGACGAGGCGGAACGGCGCATCGCGCTGTGGACCCAGGAGCTTCAGGCGCGGGCCGACGCCGAAGCGCTTGTCGCCGAAGCCGAACAGCTTGCCGCCGGCACGTCCATCGACGACGCGAAGCTGCCGGAACGCTGGCAGGCGCTGAATCGAGGCATTCGAACGCCCGCCCTGACACGGCGCTTCGAAGCCGCGTTGATCGTGGTCGAGCAACGCCGGCTGGCGCAGATTCGCGCGGCGGAGCAGGAAGCGAATGCGGCGCGGCAACACGTTCACGGTCTGCTGCACGCCGCCGAGCAGGCACTCGCGGCCGGCCAGTTGCAGGCTGCCCGCGCCGCCGCCGACGAGATCAGAACCCGGAAATCCGATGTCGGCCTGCTGCCGAAGCCGACGACGCAGCGGTTGAGCCGGCTCGTTCAGCAACTGGTGGAGCTCGAGCGTTGGGAATCGTTCGGGCAGCAGCACGCACGCATTCAATTGTGCGAGCGCGCCGAGGCCGCCGCGACGACGACGCTGGACGCGCCGCGGCTCGCGGTCGAAGTCAAGAAACTGCGCGACGAGTGGAAGGCGCTCGACCAGCAGCACGCGGGCGTCCCCAAGGCGCTGTGGGAACGGTTCGACCGCGCATGCGAGAAGGCCTATGCCCCCGCCGCGCGGTACTTCGCGGAAATGGCCGCGCAGAGAAAGGAAACGCGCAAGCGGCGCGACGAATTCATCGCGGCCGCGGCGGCGCATGCGGCGACGCTGCTGACCGAGCCCCGCGACTGGCGTGCGATCGAGCACTGGTTGCGCGAAACCGAACGCACCTGGCGCGACGGCGATCTCGGCAGCGTCGAGCCAAGAGCCTGGAGAGGTTTCGATGCACGGCTCAAGGCCGCGGTCGCACCGTTGCGCGATGCGCTGGCGGCAGCGCGCGATCAGGCGAAGGCGGGACGGCAGGCATTGATCGACGAGGTCACCGCGCTGGCGGCGAAGGCAATGGAACGCGATGTGCCCTCGCAGGTCAAGGCGGTCCAGGCCAAGTGGCAGGCACATGCCAAGGAGTTCGCACTCGCGCAGCGCGACGAGCGGGCGCTCTGGGAGCGGTTTCGCGCGGCGTGCGATGCCGTGTTCGACGCACGCCAGGCGAAGCGCAAGGAGGAGGACGGCGTCAAGCACGAAAGCCGTCGTGCGCTGGAGGCGATCTGCGCCGAGCTCGAGCGACTTGCGGTGGCGACGGACAAGGACGATGGCGACATGCGTCGGGCCCTGCGCGATCTGGAGGAGCAGTGGAGGAAGCAGAGGGGCGGATTCGATCCCGCGCTGCGCGGCGTCGAATCCCGGTTCAGGACTGCGAAGACGGCGGTCGAGGCGGCGTTGTCCGCGCGTGCCCGATCGCGCGAAGCGGCCGTCTGGCAGACCTTGGCGGCAAAGGAGCGCCTGTGCGAGGAACTCGACGCGCTGGTGCGTACGACCGGGAACACGGTGGAGGGCACGACAGCGGCGGCGGCGAGCGAACGCTGGGCGACGTTGCCGTCACTCCCGCCCGCATGGGAAAAGAAGATGGTCGCGCGACGCGATGGCGCGCTGCAGGCCCTTGCCGGGGAAGCCGCGGCCGCCGCCTACGCGTCACGAATCGAACGCGGCATCGAGTCGCGTCGCGAGATGCTGCTCGAACTCGAAATTGCGCTGGGTCTCGAGTCGCCTGCCGAGTTGCAGGCGCAGCGCCTCGCGCTGCAAGTGAAACAGCTGAGACAGCGATTCCAGAGTGCGGCGACGGGCGGCGCCGGCACCGCCGGCGAGCGCCTGCTTGCGTGGTGTGCCGAGCCCGGGTTTCCCGACGCGCGCGACCGGGAGCGCAGTGAGCGAGTGTTTTCCGCGATCGAGAAGGCGCATTGAGCGATTGCGCGCACGAAGGCTGGAGTCGCGGCGTCAGCCATTCGCGTCACTTCTGCGACGATCACGCCGCACGGGCGCCCGATCGTGGAAATGCGAGCGACGGATGTGCCTCTGAGCAAGGCGAGCCCGAGCATCGGCGGTGCCGGTCGCGCAGCGCGGCCGTCATCAGCAGGGCGAGAACGACTCCCGGGCCCGGCGCGAGCCCGCTTCTCTGGTCTCACCAGCCCATGCGTCCGGGGCAGTCGCGAGGCAGCGCATGAAGTGGGAGATGAACGAAAACTCGCTGTTCGCGATCCTGCTGCGCTCGTCGTGGTGGATCAGTTTCGCCATCGCCGGCACGGTGACCGCCGTCGCGATCGCGCTGCTACCCGAGGCGTACCGGATCTTCGGCACTGCTACCGGTTTGCCGTTCCTGGTAATCGGGTGTATCGCCGCCTGGAAACAGTTCCAGGCGCCGTCGATGGCCCGCGTCGACAACACGCTCGCCGCGGTTCGTGCGATGTCGTGGGTCGAATTTTCCCGCGCCATCGAGGCGGCCTATCGGCGGCAAGGATACGGAGTCAGCGCCGTTAGCGGTACCGCCGCCAATTTCGAGATCACGAAGGAGGGGCGCACCGCGCTCGTCAGCTGCAAGCGCTGGAAGGCGGCGCACACGGGCGTCGAGGCCCTGCAGGACCTCTACGCCATGAAGGAAGCGCGCAACGCGCATGAGTGCATCTACGTGGCCGCCGGCGACATCACCGACAACGCACGTGCCTTTGCCATCAAGCGTGGGATCAAGCTGGTGGGCGGCGTCGAACTCGCGCGGTTGCTGCCCGGCGAAGGACGCAGCAAGAAGGCTGCGTGACGTAGTAAATTCAAACGCGCAACGACTGCGGATGTCGCCTGGCCTTGGATCTCAAGGACAACGTCGTCCTCATTGCCGGTGCGTCGACGGTACGCGACATCCTCACCCGCCTCCGCAATCCCCCGGCCGAGCGTACTGCGGCGCCTAGCCGCAGTGCGCCAATGGCGATCGCCTGCGTCCGAACCGTTGCCGGCCGTCGGAGTCGCCAAGCTCGTCCGAAAACCTGGGCTTGACGGCAACACCCGCGATGGATCGGTGTCTTTGCACGCGACGTGCGGCGGGCACGACCCTGGTCACGACGCGAGCGGTCCGCAAATTGCCAACGCGGCGTTTGACAAGCGTCAATACCGCCCAACGCCCGCGTTGTTAGCGTGTTACCTACTGAAAACAACCTGCGTCCGGCAGCGTTTCGTTCGTACGCTGCCTGCGCCTGCGGAAACGCCAGCAAACGACCGGCCTCAACGTCGATGCCGGTATTGAGCATTCACCCGAGGAGGTATCTCATGTCATTGCGCAACAATGCGCTGTTCGCCGCGTTGATTCTGGCGGGCATAGCTCTTTCCGGTTGCACGACAGCCCCCGTCGCGCCCGCCCCCGCTGCCGCTCCGGCCCCGCAGGCCGCAGCGCCGGCTCCCAGCTACCCGCCGTCGATCAACGAGTTGGTCGCCAGGACCAAGTCGCAGATCAAGACCGTCAAGATGGCGGAATTCAAGGCGGCGTTCGACAAGAAGGACGTTGGTCTTCTCGTCGACGTGCGCAACGAGAACGAGTTCGAGGACGGGTTTGTTCCCGGCGCAGTCAACGTACCACGCGGTCTGATCGAGTTCAGGATCTGGAAGCTGGTCGGCTTCCCGGACAAGACCAAGATGGACACGAAGATGACGCTCTACTGCGCGACCGGAGGGCGCTGCGCCTTGGCTACCAAGTCGCTGCAGGATCTCGGCTTCACCAACGTCACCTCGGTCGACATGAAGTTCGACGACTGGGTCAAGGCAGGCTATCCGGTGGCAAAGCCGAAGTAACAATCACCGCGTTCGACCTCGCGGAGCGGATGCCAGCGGCATCCGCTCCTTTTCTTTGTGCGGCGGCAGGCTATGGCCAACACCGTAGCGGCGATACGCCGACTCCTGGCAGGAAAATGCTGGGAATGACACGGCAACGGCTCGCGTGCCCCGGATGCGCGGGTGCCAACGACGTTGCACCCTCACCCCAGGACAAGTTCGCCCAGTCCCGCCCGGCGCAGTTCGTCATCCAGCATGCTGCGCACGGAATCGGCGCACTCCATTCGCATGGCACGGCGGAGGACTTGCTTCGCGCGCTGGCTCGAGAAACTTCTGATCATCCACTTGATCCTCAGAACCGCGGACGCGCTCATGCTGAACGTTTCCAAGCCCATGCCAAGGAGCAGAATCGCCGAGCCGGGATCGGCTGCCATCTCGCCGCAAACGCTCACCGGTTTGCCGCAGCGCCGAGCATCACGGATTACGCGATACAGAGCGCGGATGACTCCGGGATCCAGATGGTTGTACAAGCGCGCCACGTTTGGATTGTTCCTGTCCACGGCAAGCAGGTACTGGGTGAGGTCGTTTGTGCCGATCGAGAAGAAATCCGCATAGCGCGAAAGAGCGGGAATGGAAAGCAACGCCGACGGCACCTCCACCATCGCGCCGACCGACGGCGCAGGGCATTCGCATCCTTCCTCGCCAAGCTCGCGGCGCGCCCGGTCGACCGCCTGCCGGGCCGCCTTGAGTTCGTCGATCTGCCCAATCATCGGGAACATGATGCGCAGATTGTTCAACCCGACGTTCGCACGCAGCATCGCCCGAAGCTGAGGCAGGAAGATATCGGGTCGATCCAAGGTGAGGCGGATGCCACGCCATCCCAGAAACGGGTTCTCTTCCGCCGTCGGGAAGTAGGACAGCGGCTTGTCGCCCCCGATATCGAGCGTTCGCATGGTCACCGGCTTGGGTGCGAACGCCTTGAGCACCTTGCGATAGATCTCGTACTGCTCATGCTCCATCGGAAAGGTCTGGCGCGACATGAATGGAAACTCGGAGCGATAGAGCCCGACCTCATCGACGCCGAGGTTCGCGGCGACATCGATGTCGGTCAGCAATCCGACGTTCAACCCCAGTCCGACGTGGACATCGTCGGTCGTCGTCGCCGTCGAGATCGCGCAAATCGGCGAGCTTCGCCGAAAGCTGTCCCTCGTGCCGGACGAATCGCCGATACTCCTGGATCACGGCGGGCAAGGGGTCGATGAAGACGCGTCCACGATAGCCGTCGACAATGATCGGATGACCGTCGAGGGATCTGACATCGCGCGGCCCGAGGCCCATCACTGCCGGTATCCCGAGGCCGCGGGCGAGAACCGCCGTATGCGACACGACGGAGCCGCGCAGGCACACGATGCCTCTGAGCTGTCCTGGGCGGCACGTCCGCGACGCGGGCGAGACTGACCTCGTCACCAAGAAGGACGGCCTCGTTCGGATATTCCCTTACCGCCGGAGACATCGGACATGAGGCGCAGCAGAATGCGGCGACCGATCCCTCTGATGTCCTCCGCGCGCGCGCGAAGGTAGGGGTCCTCCGCCTGCTCGAACACCGTGGCGTGCTCGGCGATCGTGTCCCGGAGCGCCGCCGGCGCCCAGTTGCCACTGCGAATTCTTGCGACAACGCCCTCGACCAGATCATCCTGGCCGAGAATCAGGATGTATACGTCGAATATCGCGCGCGTCTCGTCGGACAGCCGGCCCTCCATGCGATCGGCGCTGGCGCGCAGTTCCTGCTGCGTTTCGCGCACGGCCCGCCTGAAGCTTGCTTCTTCCTGCGCGATATCGTCGGGTGCACGGTCGGCCACCGCATCGAGTTCTGCCAGCGGGGAGGGAAGGACAATGCTGCCGATCGTCACCCCCGGGGCTCCCGGGCAATCCCTGAATCAGTCCAATGGGTCCGGGCGGACCCGAGCTCATGCGGCGAGATGGCGCTGCCCAGGGCCGCATAGCTCAACGTCGCCGCGAGTTGCGCGCCGATCGTCACCAGGAACGCGACCTCCTCGTCGGCGAACACGCGCTGCGTTTCTTGTTGCACGACGAGCACGCCCATGGACTGGCGGAAGTGCACGAGCGGCACCGCGAGAAAACCGGAAAATTGCTGCTCGCCCGATTCCGGGAAATGGCGGTAGCTCGGGTGTTCGGCCGCATTCGCAAGATTGACCGGCTCCTGGCGCGTTGCGACCAATCCGACGATCCCTTCGCCGGCAGCCATTCGAATCCTGCCCACCGAACTCGGGTTCAACCCGTCCGTCGCCATCAGAACGTATTGTGGCGCGGCCGGGTCGCGAACATAGACGGAACACACGTCGGTGTTCATCGCGGCCTTCACCCGATGCACGATGATCTCCAGCGCCTCGTGCAGGTTGGCTGCGGCGTTCACCCGTTGAACGATTTGCTGGAGCTTGGCTAGCATGCGTCAAGGAAGGTCTGGGTAAGCAGTCATTCTAGACGCTGGCGACGGTGGTGAATGCGGTCGAACGACCGTGATCTTCGCCCCAGGTGTCCCGCTCCCGTTAACCAACCCTTGCAGCGAGGGTGTTCACGGCCCGCGGTGACCGAGCGTAGACTGCTCGCCAGGCCGCAATCCGCCTCGCCGAGGGCCCCCTTCGGATCCGCGCCACCTGCCCTCGACACCGTCATTCCCTCATGACCCGCGTGATTGCTGCCGTCCTCGCGTTATTTGGCATGCCTGTGGTCGACGCCGCGCCGCCCTCGCCTTTCGGCCAGGAATCGTGGAGCACCGCGCCACCGATGCACTACGCGCGGGCCGCACACGCGGTCGTGGGCGACGGCAGCGCGATCTACGCGCTCGCAGGCACGGGGGCGGGTGGCACGCCGGTTCTCGTCATCGAGCGGTTCGACGGTAAGGCCTGGCGCGACGAGGGAAAACTTCCGGGTCCTGGTCTCAATGCGCCGGCGGCCGTTGCGCTCAATGGAAAGATCTATCTGATCGGCGGGTTCGAGACCGACACCAACATCCCGAGCGATGGCGTGCTCGTCTATGACACAACGACCAAGACGTGGAGTCGGGCGGCGCCGCTGCCCACGCCGCGCGGCGGTCACACGGCGGTCGTGCTTGCCGGCAAGATCCACGTCGTTGGCGGCGGCAACTCGATGTCAACGATTGCCGATCACGATGTCTTCGATCCCGCAAGCAACGCATGGACCACGCTCGCCCCCTTGCCGCGCGCGGAGGGCAGCCCGGCGGCCGTGACATTCGGCGGCAAGCTGTACGCGATCGGCGGACGTAGCGGTCCTTCCGATTTTGGCGCCGTCGATATTTACGATCCCGCCAGGAACAGTTGGTCGATTGGTCCGCCGATCGACCCGCGCGGCACCGCCGGGGCCGTCGTGTATTGCGGCGCGATCCACGTTTTTGGCGGCGAATCGCAGGCCAAGCGCCAAAGCCTGGGCGAAGTACTCCGGCTTGAGCGCGACGGCACGTGGGAGCGGATGTCGCCGATGCCGACACCACGCAACTTCGCCCGCGCCGTCATCCTCGACGACGCGGTCTACGTCGTCGGCGGGAGCCCGACACCGGAACCGAGCCATGCCTCGATTGGAAGCGTCGTTGTCGAGCGGTTTCGCGGATCCTGCGCTCCGCGCAACGCCGGTTAATTGAAACACCGAAAACCGTGGTTTACTCCGCCCTGCGCAACCGCATGTGCCGCGGTTTCCATGGTGAAGGGTGGCAGGGGCGACGTTGTTTCGATTATGAGCTTCTCGACAATTGCTGAACCGGCACATCGGTCAATCGGGAAATTTCCGCTTCGAGTTCGGCGATGCGACGGTCACGCGCCTCCATAGCAGCCGCCACGCTGACCGCATCAAGACGCTGCGGAATGTGCTGCGGGCAATTGGCATCCCACGCATCAACATGGAAGAGAATCGCCTGCTCGCCCGTCGCCTTGTAGTTCGGCGGCATCAGGCGCTCGACGAGCGCACGGTCGCCCTCGACAACGCGGGCCGTACCCCATAGCTTCATCCGCTGCCGGGTAGCGTAGTCGATCAGGAACAGGTGCGCCTTGGCGTTCTCTGCGAGATTGCCCTGGGTGATGAATTGTCGGTTGCCGCGAAAGTCCGCGAAGGCGAGTGTCCATTCGTCGAGCACCCGCAGGAAGCCCGGCGGGCCGCCGCGGTGCTGGATGTAGGGCTGGCCGGCGGCGTTCGCCGTGCCGAGGAATGCGCTGGTCTGAACGGCGATGAAAGCGGCGAGTTCGGGCGTGATCGTCGTGTTCCAGCCTCGGCCCCCTTCCATCCGCGCGTACGCCGAACGTGAGCCCTTTCGCGCCTGGATGGCCTTGACGGTGGGCGTGAAGGCGATGTCGCTGGCAATGGGCAAGTTCTTCGGCATGGTGGGCTCGACAGGTTCCGCTGTTGGGGAGGCGCCAGCGGCCAGGGCCACCGGCGCATCGGCGTCATCTGCGCGCGCTGGCGATTCAGGCGGCGCGCTTGAGGTCGACCGCAGGGAAGTCGATCGCGGTCTGCGCGACTTCGTTCACGTAGTTGGTCAGCGTGTTGAGCGCGACGTGAACCACGATTTCCATCACTTCCGCGTCGCTGTAGCCGGCGTCCTTCACGGCGCGCACCGCCGCATCGGAGACGTGGCCGCGTTCCAGGGTGACGCTCGCGGCAAAGCGCACAGCCGCATCCGCCTTCGGGTCGTTCGAGGCGCCATTCCGGTTGGCGGCGATTTCGGCGTCGTCCAGCTTCGCCACGTGCTTGCCGAGGTAGGTGTGGGCAGCGAGGCAGTAGCCGCAGGCGTTGATCTCGGCGATGGCGAGCGCGATACGCTCGCCGGTCTTCGCGCCGAGCGCACCCCTGGCCAGCGCGCCGCTGAGGCCGAGATAGCCGCTGAGGGCGGCCGGACTGTTGCCGATGACTTTCATCAGGTTGGGAACGGTCCCCAACTGCTTCCTGACGGCATCGAGGAGCGGGAGCGTTGCGGCCGGGGTTTGGTCGAGCGCCGGAATGCTGATTCGGGACATGGCGGTTCTCCGTGTGGGGTTGGGTCCAGTTGCGACGCCCGATGCGCCGCGAACGAGAAGCATCTTGCGGAATTCCTATTGAAAGAAGAATATCTGCGGGCCGCAATTGATCATTCCGCTTGGAGGAATACCGCCATGGATCGATTCCATCTGATGAACGTCTTCGTCGCGGTGGCCGAGGAGCAGGGTTTCGCGGGTGGGGCGCGCCGCCTGGGCCTGTCGCCGCCGGCGGTGACCCGGGCCATCGCGACTCTGGAAGATCGTTTGGGCGTGAAGCTGCTGAACCGGACGACTCGCTTCGTCCGCGCGACCGATGCCGGGGTACGCTACCTCGAAAGTGCGCGGCGCATCCTTGTGGAGGCCGACGAGGCCGACGAGGCGGCTGCCGGGGTCCATGCCGCGCCGCGCGGACAACTGGCCGTGACGGCGCCGGTCCTGTTCGGAAGCCTGTTCGTCATGCCGGGCATCGTCGACTTCCTGAATCGATACCCGGACGTTTCCGTGTCCGCGCTGTTTCTCGATCGGGTCGTCAATCTGCTGGAGGAAGGTCTCGACGTCGGCGTGCGGATCGGTGCGCTGCCCGATTCGTCGATGCGGGCGATTCCGGTCGGCTTCGTCCGGCGGATGGTATGCGCGTCACCGCGCTATCTGAACAAGCATGGCGAGCCGCGCGAACCCGGCGACCTGGCGCGCCACACCATCGTCGCGGCCAGCCCGGTGTCGCCGTCAATCGAGTGGCGTTTCGGAGCCGGCAAGCAGAGCGTCACCACCAAGGTTCGGCCTCGCCTGAGCGTGACCAGCAACGATGCGGCGATCCACGCGGCGCTCCGGGGTTTCGGGGTCACACGCCTGATGTCGTACCAGATCGCAACGCATCTGGCCGCGGGTCGGCTGAAGCGCGTGCTCGCGACCTACGAGCCGCCGCCGCTGCCGATCCACGTCATGCACCTCGAGGGGCGGCAGGCGTCGGCGAAGGTGCGCGGTTTCGTCGACCTGCTGGTGGATCGATTGCGGGCGCAGGCCGCGCTCGCCTGAGCCGGGATCGGCGGCGAACTGCCTGGCGCTCGGTTCTCGACCCAATCCGGCCGGTGTACCTGTGGCCAGGCTCCCAACCCTGCGCTTGCATCGCTCCGTCGAGCGATACGAATTCCAATACAGCTAGCTTTGCCACAGATGCTTCACTTGCAGCACAGGCGAGTCGACTTTCGTGACGCCAAACGTTTCGGTGCCCGGCAGTCCGCATGCGGTGCGTTCCGCGGCCCCCGAGCAAGTAGATCCCGGATCCCGCCTGGTCATCCGTGGCGACACTCTGGCAGCGTGAGGATTTCCCCAGAGGCTTGCTATCCACCGCTTATGGCGATTAGCATGTGCCGACATGCGTCGAGCAACCGCCAGGCTTGACGTACCGCCCCGACACATTGGCGCATTGCGCCTCGCTGAGGTCCTGCGTTTCCCGCGCAGCGTGATCTGGCGACCAAGACCCGCTTCAATGAAGATCACCTGAAGCCGCTCTGTTGAGGGGACGACATGAAGCACATATTTCATTTGGTGTTAGCTGCATTTGTTCTCCACACTCAATTTGCAGCGGGGGACGATATCAAGTGCAAAACGGTCTATGGCCAAGCGGTGAGAGCTTGTGCGCGCTCATTGGACTTGCTGACTCTAAACGTACGCGCAGGAGCACAGAAGGCATGCGTCGAAGGCGCCGTGCTTACCAGGGGGTACTGCATGTCGGGAATCAGCGCGTGCTTGGAAAAGTGCCAAGCGGCCTATGAGAATTCGGTGTCCGCCTGCGAGGTGACTTTCGCCCCGGCTATTTGTGCGGGAGGCGAAACCTGTGAGGCGATCATCCTGCAGGAAAGGGACAACTGCATTTCCAACGCCGTCGGCGTGCTGGACTCCTGCTCCGCCGCTTGCCCGTAGCAATCCGCAAGAACACGTGGTGACACGAGCGGCCCGCGGAGGCCGCAGGCCGGAGGAGATCCGCTCGATGCAAGAGGTAGGCGGCATGAGGACTATGGCGTGCCGTTGCGGCCGTGCAGTCGATACCCTGCCCGCTCGGTGAGGCGCTCGTAGTAGGCCTCGACGGCTGGCAGGTTGGGGCGGGACACGGGTGTCATGAACCAACGACTGGTCGCCAGCGCAAGGACGATGTCCATCGCCTGCCCGATGGCGTGCTGCCAAAGCAATGTTCATCGCCGCATTTGGGTCCCGGCGGCGCAGCAGTCCACCAACAGGAGGCCTCAATGTACAAGCGCATATTGTTGGCTTACGACGGCTCCGAGTCGGGGCAGAAGGCGCTGCTCGACTGCCACGACATCGCGCAGTGGAGTCAATCAGAACTGTTTCTCGTTGCCGTCATGCCGCCGGCCACAACACAAATTGCCGTCGAGGGGGGCGTCTATGACAGCGTCGCCGAGGAGCAATTGCGGGCGAAGTACAGGGAGATTCTCGAGGACGGGCTACACCGGCTTTCGGATTCCGGGCACGGGACCCGCGGCGAACTACTCATCGGGGATTCGGTCGATGAAATTACGCAATATGCTCGCAAGATTGACGCGGACTTGATTGTCGTCGGCCATAAGCATCTGGACGGATGGGCTGCGCGGTGGTGGCGGGGCGCTACTTCGCCGGCGCTGATCGAGCACGCGCACTGTAGTGTGCTCGTGGTGATCACTCATTGACTGTATCCTGCGAAGCGGTCGCCGAAACCTACGGAAGCCGCCGTTCGACGAACGCCTCGCCGCTCAGCGACCCCGGTCCTCCCAGTCGACCCAATCCACCGAATGGGTCTCGAGATAGCTGCTGACGGCGGCACCGATGGTCGGAAAGAAGACGTCTTCGCCAAACCGCGCGAACAGCCCGAATCGTTTCAGCTTGTCCTTGACGGGATCCTTCATCTCGGCAAAGCACAATTCGACCCCGGCCGCGTGCAAGGTCTCGTCCAGTTCGGCCAGCATGTCCGCGGCGGTGACATCCACGCTGGTGACCGGTTCCGCGGCGACGACCAGCCGACGCACCGGCGTCGGCGATGTCGCTACTGCGTCCAGCACACGGTCCTGGAACAATTCGGCGTTGGCGAAAAATAACGGCGCATCCCAGCGAAACAGGACCAGGCCGGGGATCCGGCGGGAATCGGGATAGCGCGTGATGTCGTGGTAGCCCTTGACGCCCTCGGCGCGCCCCAGGACCGCGGAGTGCGGACGCCAGCCGTCCCACAGGAACTCGATGACGGCAATCACGATTGCCAGGCCGATGCCCGGAATTGCGCCCAGCACAGCCACGCCGACGGTGCAGACGATCGATAACCAGAACTCCCAGCGCTGGATGCGAAAGATTCGCCTCAGGTCGGTGACCTCGATCAGGCCGATGGCCGACGCGATCACGACGGCAGCCAATGCGCTGGAGGGCAAGTTCCGGAGCAGGTCCGGCGCCACCACCAGCAGCAGGGCAACCGTCAGCGCGCCGACGATCCCGGTCAACTGGGTTCTGCTGCCCGCGGCCTCGGCGACGGGCGTGCGTGACGAACTGCTGCTGATCGGAAAGCCCTGAAAGAATCCGGCAGCCAGGTTGGCAACGCCGAGTCCCACCATTTCCTGGTTTGGGTCGACATAGCTACGGGTCCGCGCCGCATAGACACGCGAGAGCACGCTGGTGTCGGCGAACGAAACAAGGGCGACGGCGCAACCGCCGATGAGGACGGGGCCGATATCGGCGTAGGTGATCCACGGGATGGCGAACGCAGGCAGGCCTTGTGGGAGGGAACCGAGGACCGACACGCCTGCACGCGCAGCAAGGTCCAGTGCGCCAACGACGACGGTCGCCCCAACCACCGCAATCAGGATACCCGGCACGCGCTTGCTGCCCCTGAGCAGCAGGATTACCACCAGGGTGCCTGCGCCGACCGCGAACGCGGTCCAGTTGGCCATTCCATCCAGCACCGCGATGACGATGGCCCATACGCTTTTCAACGGTCCGTCGAGCTCGATCGAAAACCCGAACAGCTTGGGCAGTTGGCTGATCAAGACCGTCAGCGCAATGCCGTTCATGTACCCGTAGCGGATCGGCTTGGAAAGCAGCTCGGTGACGAAACCCAAGCGCGCTACGCCGGCCAGGATGCACACCGTCCCCGACACCACCGCCATCATGCCCGCAAGGGCGACGGCGCGAAGCGGGTCGCCGCCGGACAGTGGCAGTACGACGGCGAGGATGACGGCAGCCAGCGAGGAATCCGGCCCCAGCACCAGAATCCGACTGGGTCCGAACAACGCGTAAGCGAGCAGCGGAACGATGGTCGCGTAGAGGCCATAGATGCCGGGCACGCCCGACGCCACCGCGTAGGCGATGCCGACGGGCACCAGCATCGTGGTCAGCACCAGTCCGGCCACGATGTCGTGCCGCAACCAGGCCACTTGGTACCCGCGTAGCGTGCGAAGCCCCGGCAGCCAGCGGCTCCAGCCGGTCTGATCGGCGGCCTTCGACGGGCGCGCAATGCGGCCCGGTTCCGGGCGGGGAAACGAAGGAACCGAATCGCTCATGAGACCGTTGCCGCTTGGAGGACAGCGCAGATGCGATTGAGGAAAAGCAGGGCTAACACATAGGTGTTGAAGTCGGCCGCATCGAGCGGACATCGCTTACAGACTGCGCTTGGAATCCTAGCCTGACTGCGCAGGCTTTGTTTGCGCACCATCAAAGTTGGGCGGCCGCGGCATCGGTCTGTCGTTGCTCACCACGATGTGGCATCGGACGGCAGAGCGAACGGCGGCTTCCAGGCAGATTGGGGGGCGAGGCCGACCGTCTGGAACTGGCCGCCCCAAGACATTCGTCATCCGCCGGACACGACCCGGAGCGCACGATCAGCACCGGCGGCGCGCCCGGCCCCGGAGGATGCGAAAAGCGAAGGGTCAGCCCTTTGCGGCCCGCGCCGGGTTGCCGACAACCGTGGTGCCCGCGGCCACGTCACGCGTCACCACGCTGCCAGCGCCAATGACCGAATCGTCGCCGATGGTCCTGCCGGGGAGAATGATGGCGCCACCACCGATCCAGACACGCCGGCCAATCCGGACCGGTTGTCCGAATTCAAGACCCTCACGACGTTGCGTCGGATCGCGTGGATGATCGGCCGCGTAGATTTGGACAGCTGGGCCGATCTGCGTTCCCTCCCCAATCGTGACTTCCACCACATCAAGGATCACGCAGTTGAAATTGAGGAAGACATCGGATCCCAAGCGAATGTTGAAACCGTAATCACAATGGAACGGTGGTCGGATAACGGCCCCCCTGCCGACCTCGGCGAGGCGCTCCGCAAGCAGCGCGCGACGCTCGTCACCCGGCAATCCCAGCGATGCGTTATAGCGAACAAGCCAATCCTTCGTCGCCGCTTGATCCGCCTGAATCTCCGGATCGCTCGGTCGATACAACTCACCAGCCAGCATCTTTTCCTTTTCGCTACGGATCATGTGCGCTTTCGTCTTCAATCCGTGATGCGTTTCATACGACGTATCGCTTGCCATGAGGCTGCGACTTGTTTCTTGCCGGTCCATCGGGGCCGTCCCGCTCGCATCGATGCCATGCGTCGTCAGGTCTTTTGGGCGACCACGAATACGCGACGGAGCATGGTCGCGACCGTTGCGTGCACCGCCTCGACGTCCGCTCGAACCGCTTCCACGTCGTCACCCGACTCGGCAGCGAGTTCTTCGGCTGCGGCCAACAGGCCGGCATCTATACGCGACTGTCGCTCGAACCAGCCCTCTGTCTCCTCGTATGCACGCACAAGAAAGCCTGCCGCCGCCAACAGCGGACGATGATCGTCAACTTGAGGTGGCCGACACGCCGGCTGCGATTGGTAGTCCCACGATGTGAATACCAGCCGTCCACCGTGACGCAGCACGCGCCCCAGCTCGGCGAGAGCCGCCTGCTTGTCCGGCGCGAACAGCAGCGCATCGACACTCATCACCGCATCGACTGAACCACTGTCCAGCGGCCTTCTCGGCGCCGGAGCCGCCGGATTTGGCCGAAGCCGAGGTTGCAGGCGGGGCAGACGGGGTCTGGGCGAGGGTGCCGATGGAAGATCCAAGACCCAGAAGCGCCGACGCCAACAGCAGAACGAATCGCTTCATCAAGCATCCTCCCGCATAACGTTGGACGCAGCCGACGCGCGGGCGTCGCCGGTCTCGACTCCTCTGCTACCAACGGCAGGCCCGTTGCTCGTCGTTGGCTGGCCAATTCTGCCATACCGGCAGTTCGCACGCACCGACTGGAGCGTCACCAAATACGGCCATTCAACATCGCTGCAATGGGCATCCCACCCTGCCAGGAGCGCGGCGCGCAGAACGGCATTCAGGATGTGGCGACCCCGCCAAAGGAGGACTTGACATACACTCTATCGAGACCGTGCGAGCTTGCGGTCGTATGGATGCAACATGTTCTTCAATGGCCATTCGCTACACTTGGGGACGCCCGCTGGTCGAGACGCGTTTGTTTGACGCGCACTGGGCGCTGCGGAGCTGAATTCAGGTGAACACACTCGGTCGCCGTAAGTCTCCTTTGCCAACCACCATCGGCGACCCGACGCATATCAATGCAATAACGACAGGATCGAATTCCATGAAGCGTTTCGTGAACTCTCGCCGGGCGAAGCTGCTCAAGGTGCTCGGGGCATTGGCAGCAACAGCGTTCGTTGCAGGCGGTGCCGCCGCGGCCACGCCGCGCATAGACGAAAGCCAGCTGTTGGACCTCGGCTTCAAGGTGCTCGTCGCGTCGACAAAGGTCCAGCAGGACTGGGTGCGGAGCCTTCCTCCTGGCCAGATCAGGCCGATGCAGCGCACTGGCAAGAAGTTCTTCATCTACCCAGATGCGTCCAAGAACCAGATCTACGTCGGTGGCCCGAAGGAATATGAGGCGTATGTGCAGCTCCACCCGGAAAGCAAGTCGGGTACGCAGGATGCAGCGAACAAGGCAAGTGCGTACCGCGGCAAACAAGATGCGGCGACGCGGGCGGCGACCGCTCGCGACTTGTCGGACCCCTTCCTGGGAGCTAGTTGGGCCGATCTCGGCTGGTAAGGCCCCCTGGCATTGAGTTCGACACGCCGCCGGAAGGCGCCAAGGATGGCCTCCTCGCGTCCGGCCGACGGCACGATTCTCTACGTCCGACGCGTGCAGGCCGATTTCTAGGCTGCGTGCAGACGAATGCCTTGGCCCGAGCGCTCGCGGTCGTCGTCACCGGTTCCATCAGGGCCGCTTGACACCACGGCAGGAGCGACCGAAACTCGATCCCGCCAGTCTTTGTACCAGCGAACGAACTCCAGCCAGACTTTTGGATTTGCGCTCCTGCGGGTCTCGTACACGTGACGCATGTATTCCAATGTCTCGGCTTGATTGAGCCTGAACACCCGTTTTGGTTTACCCACCAGCCCGTCGGTCACGTACCACTGGCCACCCTCGGCCCTGAGAGTGACGGAGGCACCGTCCGGCCGGCCCGGGGTCCAGAAGGTGATGTGGATCAGGTTCTCGACTCCCGCCAAATTTCGGATTATCTCGTTGTTTAGAAACGAGCCGGTCAGAAATGCGCGCGAGATGGGGCTATACAGGATTTGCATGACTTCGAAAGAATCCTGCTCGTCCAAGGTGCCATCGGCGGCCAAGCGGGCAACGGCATTCACCTGGGCTTGAGCGATGTATACGTCCAGATCGGAAGCGCCCGACCTGCCGCCTGTCACCTTGATCCTGTCGCCACCGAATGTCAGACAGAAGCGCTCACCCGTCTCGTTCACCGTGAAGTTCAACGTATCGAACGTTCCCTTGAAGAAGGCGGCCATCTGTGGCGAATTTTCGATCACAGACCACTTCAGCCCCGCTTGACCAAGCGGCTCGACGACTGTTTCCGAAGGCGGCGTCGCGCATCCGACCAGGAAGATGAACAGGCTCAAGATGACTGTGGCGCGCATGTGCGTCTCCTAATGTTGTGGGCTCGATCGGAACGCAGCGAGATTGCCCTTCGCGATGCAAAGAATACACCCGGGCGGAAGTGGTCGATGCTCACGCCGATGCGTCCATCTCCGTCTGCACGAAGCGCGGCTCTTGCAACAAGATCTGGAACGCGCGGGCCACCGCGGCCGCCTGGGTCCCGGATAGCACGTAGTTGTCCGCACCGAGGCAGACATGTGCCATGCGCCGCACCACGATCCCGTCACCCTCGACGACAGGCTCGGCTCTCGTCCCACCGATCGAGAACACGCACGTGGTCGGGCCGATCGGGAAGAAGTGGTCGCCCCATGACTCGTTCATCACGGTCAGCGCGCAGGTGCCGCCGTTCTTCACGTAGAAAATCGGACTGCGGGTCATCAGCCAATGGTAGACCCACCAGCCCAACCGTGGCAGCCGGGTCGCCTTGGTGATGCGTCCGATCTCCGCGACCTGTCCGGGAGGGCTCTTGAGCGCATGTTCCAGCTGGTCCTGGATCTCGGCCAACGTCTTCTCGTTGGCCTTGCGAACGATGACCAAGAAGGTCAACGGCTCGCCATCCACCAATCGGGTAATGGGCACGTTCACGTCGACATCGGAGAAGCGGACGATGCGATGGCCAAACCAATGCTTGAAAAGAACGCTGTTAGCCTGGGGGACCTGAGCCACAGCAAGGGCGGTCGCCTTGACCAGTATCGGCAGCGTGGTGATCGGCCGGATCCGCCGGGAGTACTCGCGGCGCAATCGATCCATCTCCGCGACATTGGCCCTGAACACCCCGTATCCCACGCAGTGGTGCCGCTGTGCACGCTGCTTCAGGCCATGCGCATAAGCCCCCAGTCCGCTGAGGGGGGTGCTCTGGGCGATCGCATTGTCGGTATTCACACGCAGCGCCCCTCTCCCCCTACTCAGCATTGCGCGGGCCGCGCGCCACTTCACGCATCAACCCGACCACCCGCTGCTTGAAGGGGGACACCGGTGCCTGGAGCAGGGCGAGCAAATGCCGCAAACGCACGTTCACGCCCAGCTGACGCGCTGCCCAAGCCTCATTGAGATGAACTGCGAGCGTAGCCACGGCGCAAAAAGGCACGGCGAAGAAGCGCACAAGATTCCTCTTCACCGGTGAGAGCGCGAGCTTGCCCAGCAATAACTTGTCGAACTGCAAGTGCCGTCCTTCGTCAATGGCGTGCAGCGCCCACACCTGCGGAACGAAGGAATCCCGGCGGGGTGCGACCTGCTTGGCTACGCCGTGCGCATGGACCGACACCTGTTCGGCGAAATGAAACATCGTGAACGACAGCGCGGTGCGAAACCGTCGCCCGGGTACCAGCCGTAGCAGCAGGAACGTCAGCTTTAGCAATCGCTCGGTCCTCGCCTTCGGCAGTGGCGGCAAGGTCGGCATCTCGGCCTCGATCTTGCCGATTGCGCGCATGAACATCACATAGTGATAGGTCTCTTCCTTGATGAAGTGGCCGACGTACTCGATGAACTCCGGATCCTGATTCATCCGCATCAGGTCTTCGAGCATCGGCAGGGCATACCGCTCAAGCATGGCAGTGGTCAGCATGAGCGTCGCCTGCTGATAGCGGGCGAAATGGGCTCGCGTGTCATCGGTGAATTCGGCCTCGAAGCGCGAGCCGGGGAACAGGCTCCACGCGTGATAGAGCGCAAGCCATTCCTCGGGCGAGGTGTGCCCGGCCCAGGACACGTCCCTGGCCGGGACAAAACTGCGCTCGACCGAGCCGGTGTTCAGCCGGGCGAGCGCGGCCTTTTCGGAGGCACTCCAGACAATCATCCCGTCGCCCTGGCACGCCAGAAGACAATTAACCACAGCACGGTTGCGCCGCCGGCCAATCGCGACCACGCCCCCATCGCCGGCATGCACAGACCCAGCGCAAAGGCGAGTCCTGCCACGGCGACGGTGAGCGGACGAACGAGCGATGGCCAGAGAAGAAAAGCATAGCCGAGCACCATGATGTCAATGTGGAAATGTCGCAGCGAAACGCGCCATGCGTCCGCATACGCCGTCAGGGCTGCGGGAGCCGATACCGGGCCGTCGAAAGCATAGAACCCCATGACCTTGCCCAGAAGCATACTCGCCAAGACCGTGCCAAATCCGGCCAAGGCTGCGCGATGGTCGCCCCGCCAGGCTTGGACGCAGGCGATGATCAAGGCCACCGCGAAGCAATCGGAAGCCGGTCCCAGAGCGTACTTCAGGCGTTCATCGACGAACGCCGACAGAACGAGGACGAGCGGCACCGCGACCATGCCAATGCCGGAGAGCGTCGAAGCCAGCCGCGTCGCTCGGGTCGCACCAGCAGCGAGGTGGAAACGATAGAGCGCCGCAAGGAGCGGAAGCGCCATAGCCGCGGTTGCGCCCAGACGCAGAAAGCGCGCCTGAAGAAGATCTCCGCTCTCGGGAAAAGCGAAGGCGTGCAGCGCGAACAACCCGGGGCCAGCCGCTGAGACAAGCAGCGCAGCCTGCCGAAAGCGCGCCTCCAGGTGGCCAGCAGCCCGCCCCATCGTCAGCATCAGCAATCCTGCTCCGACGATGCACAGCGCGAGTCCGATCGGCGTCTTCCCGACCAGCCCCACCATGAGGGTGCCGGCTATCAGGCTGGCGGCACCGAGGTGCAGGTGGATCGCGTGCCGAGCCGAGGACAAGCCCAGAAGGGCGTACCCGAATCCGATGCAATACAGCAGGGCCGCCGCCGCATCCAGACTTTGGCGTACCGCGTGTTCGTCGATCGCGGCGAGCTGACCCAACGCACGCACTGCGAAGCCGGCGCCAAGAAGCCAGGCCACGGTCCTTCCGTTGTCCGGGAGGAGTTGCGGGCGCACGCGCCCGTCGCCATGGGCGTGAGCCGCGTCTGCCGCTGCGCCACCATGTCGTGTCGGGCGAAATCACTAGATGGACCACGGGGTGCGTCGCCACCTGGTGAACTCGTCACCATAGAGGCGCTTTGACAGATCGTGAAATCCCTCGACGAGTCGCTTTCCGGTCATCCTCATGGGCCGGAAGTTCAAGTCATAGAGCGTGTAGCGCTCCCAGTCCGTCGGATGAGTCAGCCGCCCCTCCTCGGCGTACTGGCGATACATCGGGGTCCCGGGAAACGGCGTGGGCAGCGTGATCTGGACATCGAAGAGCTGGGTTTCGCGAGCGAATTCGAAGATATCGTCGAACACCTGCTCGTCATGCGCGTCGAGGCCGACGATGAAGCAACCATTGACGCGTATCCCGTAGCTCTGAATCAGACGAACGTTTTCGCGCGCGCGGGCGGCACGTTTCTGTTTCCACCCGCTTCTGTCGATATTCGTCAGCGCGTCCGGCGTGGGGCTTTCGAGACCGACGAGCACCTCCACGCAACCGGCGCCTGCCAGCAGGGCCAGCAGCTCTTCGTCATCGGCCACCGAAATATCCGTCTCGGTGAACCAGCGGACACGGCGTTTGGCGAGCTCGGGAAGAAGCGCCCGCCAATAACGCATGTTGACGAAGCTGTTGTCGTCGGCGAGCTCAAGAAAAGGCTTTCGCCACAGCTCGCAGATGCGGTCGACCTCGGCCAGCACCTTGTCCGCGGGCTTCTGCTTGTATTTCGGCGTGAGCATGATCGAGCTCGCGCAGAAGGAGCACTTGAGCGGACAACCGCGACTCGTCTGCACCGTGATCCGGTTGTAGCGCGCCATGTCAAGCATCCCGAACGCCGGCATGGGCGCATTCGAAAGGTCGAATGGGCGCTGGCGTGCGTCGTAGACCGGCTTCAGCGCGCCGCGCGACAGGTCGTCGAGCACCTCTGGCCATACGCTCTCGCCCTCGCCGATGACGATCGCGTCCACATGGCGCGCGGCCTCCTCGGGAACCGCCGTGACGTGGAGACCGCCCATGATCACCTTTGTACCGGCGGCGCGAAACCGACCGGCCAACGTGTAGGCGTCACGAATCCGGGCCGTCAAGCAGGAGATCGCGACGAGATCGTAGGGGCCGGAAAGATCCGGCAATTCGGCCAGCGACGGCACCTCATGGTAGCTGCGCTCGAATCGATCTTCGGGCGTCATGCCGATCAGCGTGAGCAGACCGAGGCTGGGCAGGGATGCGATCGCCTTGGAACGCTCCACGAATCCGGGAAGGGTCAGGCCAAGCTCCAGTAGGGCCTCGTCGCAGACGCGAATGCCGCTCATGGCCACGAATGCTATGTGTCTCTTCTTGAAGATCATCATTTCCCCGGCCGATGACCCCATTCTGTCAAAATTCGCGAAGGCGCGCTAACTCGGGCGCCAATGCGACTTGGGCTGTTGATCTGGGTCACCGGGTGGTTACGCCAGCGCGTTCTCGAATCGCGCTGGCGCGCACCAGTGGCACATTTCGCCCACGCCAACGGCGGCTTACGGGCGCAAAGTTCAAGGACCGCTCCTTGCCGAACTCGGACTGATCCCGACCGCATACAGGCTGTTCCGGTCCGCCCGTCTCTCTTTTCGCAGCATTGGCAGGCAGAGGTGACTGTTGCGAGCCGGTGGGAGTGGCGAGAGCATCGAGACGGTCTCGTTTTCCTGACCCAAGACCATTCCGCGTGTCTGGACGACTCGTCTCAACTGCGGCGAGCTGGCCGCAGGATAGGGCGCGGTGCGGTGTGGCAAACTTGACGATCACCACAACATTTCAGCCGATGGCTTCAGTCGCTGCGTTCCGTTTCGACAATTCGTTCGCGCGCGAACTTCAGGGGTTCTACGTGCCCTGGCAACCTGCCGCCGTGCCCGCACCACGGCTGCTGTATCTCAACCATTCGTTGGCGGCCGAACTTGGCCTCGACGTCACGTCTCTCGACGGCCCCGCGTGGGCAGCGACGTTCGCCGGAAACGCGCTGCCCGACGGCGCAGAACCGCTGGCTCAGGCCTATGCAGGCCACCAGTTCGGCGGGTTTTCACCTCAACTCGGCGATGGCCGCGCACTGCTTCTCGGCGAGGTGATCGACCGGCAGGGACGCCGTCGCGACATCGCCCTCAAAGGTTCAGGCCGCACGCCGTTCGCCCGCGGGGGCGACGGCAAGGCCGCCGTCGGGCCTATGCTTCGCGAGGTGCTGGTCGGCGAGGCCATGCACGCGCTGGGCATCCCCACCACCCGCGCCCTCGCGGTCGCAGCGACGGGCGAGCCGGTCTACCGCGAACACGCACTGCCTGGCGCAGTGCTGACGCGCGTGGCGGCGAGCCACATCCGCGTCGGGACCTTCGAGTTCTTTGCCTCGCGCGGTGATGTGGAACGTCTGCGGAAACTGGCCGAGTACACGATCGCGCGGCACGTCCACGCACTCGCAACCGCACCGCAGCCCTTCCTGGCGCTGCTGCAGACCGTGGCCGAGCGTCAGTCTGCCCTGGTCGCGCAGTGGATGAACGTGGGTTTCATCCATGGCGTGATGAACACCGACAATATGACGATATCGGGCGAGACGATCGATTACGGGCCATGCGCCTTCATGGAGGCCTACGACCCTGCCGCAGTGTTCAGTTCCATCGATCACCAGGGACGCTATGCCTTCGGCAACCAGCCCGACATCGCGTGCTGGAACCTGGCACGCCTGGCCGAAACGCTGCTGCCCCTGCTGTCCGACGATCCCGAGCAGGCAGTGGCGATGGCCGCCGAGGTCATCGTTGCGTTCCCGGCGCAGTACCGAAGGCACCTGCTCCGCGGACAGCGCGCCAAGCTCGGGCTGCGTCGAGGCGAACCGGACGACGACAGCGCCGATGTCGCGCTGGCCGAGGACTGGTTGACCCTGCTTCATGCCGAGCGGGTGGATTTCACGCTCGGGTGGCGGCGGCTGGCCGACGCTGCGGCCGGTCACGAAGCACCGTTGCGCGCGCTGTTCGCCGACGCGCGCGCACCCGACACATGGCTGGCGCGCTGGCGGGCACGCTGTGCCTGCGAGGACGGCAGCGCAGAGCATGGCTCGGCGATGGCCGGTATCGAGCGCGCCAGGGCGATGCGCAGCGTCAATCCCAGCGTGATCCCCCGCAACCACCGCGTGGAGGAGGCGCTGGCCGCCGCGTCGGGCGAGGGCGACCTCGCGCCCTTCGAACGGTTGCTCGATGCCCTCCGGCAGCCGTACGACGAGGCCGGCGAGCTGGACCGTTACGCCGAGCCGGCGCCAGCCGCCGCGACGGCGTGCTACCGCACGTTCTGCGGAACCTGATCAAGGGGATTCGCCCGTCGCGGGCGCCGAAAGATCGGTCGGACTTGTCGGCCGGCCGGCTCCTGCCGAAACCCGGGGTCGACCCCGCACGGTCAACCGATCTACCGGAATCCTCACGTTCAATCCCGGGAAAGCTGACGCTCAATACCTGCGACGGTACTCAACAACTTGATCGCGTTGCAGACTATGCAGTCTACTTCGGAAACATCAACTGCACCTGCGCGCGAATCTGCCAATTCTCTCCGAAGTCGGGCTTCGCGACGTTGTAATACGCCGACAATTGCGTGTTCACGGGCAGCTTACCGAAGTGGAAAATCTTGCCGATCCCGCCGCCCAGCGGCACCGTCCACTGCTGGCCGCTGTCGGCCTTCCAGTTCACCGTCAGGATCGGCGCCGACGTGAGATAAAAGCCATCGGGGAAGTTGTAATTGACGAACGGCTGGATCAGGCCGTTGTTGTACGCGCCGCCCTGCTTGTCGCTGGTGAGCGACCAGACGTTATTGGCGAGCACACCGTACACCCACGGGTCGCCATGCTGGATGCGCAAAACGACCACCGTCGGACCCAGTCCCCAATTCTTGTTGCCAAGTTCGTTGGTGTCGGTGGGCATCTGGGCAATCGCGCCAACGCCCCAGATCAGCCCACCTGGTCCTGGTTCGCTCGGAGAGAGAAATCCCGAGAGCTGAATATCGCCCAAACCGAATTCCGTACCCTGTCCGGGCACGAATCCGGGTTGCCAGATCAGCGGGATGATGGTGCGCGTGATCAGGTTCCAGTCCTTGTTCACCTCTATCGGATAGACCGGCTGAATGTTGAGGATGTTCTGCGTCCCCTTCTCCGGTCCGACGTTGAGGTTCGTGTTGTTCTGGAACGGCACGCTGATCAGGTTGCCGACGGGGTTCTGCGCGAGCTTCGCCAGTTCTTCGGCGCTCATCTCCGCCCGCGCCGGCGCAGCGGTGATCAGCATCGCCGCGCAGAGGGTGGCAGCGAGCCATGTTGGTTTTGTTTGAGAGTTCATGCGTCGCACCATGTTGGGGTTAACGTGGAGAGTTGCGTGCCGCCTGCAGACCACCCTCAACGGAGGTCCGTGTCCTTGAAATACTCGGTCCCCGACACGTCGGCTACGCGCCCCAACTTCAAGGCGCCGGCACGATCGTGTAGAAAACGCCGTTCGCGCCGTATGACGGCTGGAACCACGTGTTGCCGCTCAAGTAGTAGGTCCCGCCGTTCTTGTCGATAGTCATCGAGCCCGTGGGCCGATTCGCATAGTTGACGCCCATCACGTAAGTGCCCGACGCCGGTGCGCCCGCCATCGTTGCCCCGGTGGCAACGCCCGTTGGTCGGGACCGATCACTGGACGATCTGGTTGAGGAGTTGCGTGGATGCCTTCTGATACTGCGCCTGGGTAATGAGGCCCTCCTTCTCCAGCGTCTTGAGTTGCTCGAGCTTCTGCGCGGTCGACGACGCGGGCGGCTTCTCCGTGATCTGCACGTTCACCGTCGGTGGTGGCGTGGGCTTCGCCGCCGCGGCCTTCGCTGCCGCCTCTTGGCTCGCCGCGGCGCTCGCTGCGGCTGCGCTGGTGGCCACCGCGGCCGTGGTCACTGCGGCCGCCGTCCCGATGACCGCCACGCGCCGGATGTTTCGCCGCCAGACCCCGAGGATATCGATGAACAGCACCGCCTCGCCTGCCGACTGCGGCACCGTGCCTTCGACGATCGAGATGTCGTAGATCAGATCCTTGCCCTGCATTCGCGGATTGCGAAGGTTCACGACCGCGTTCTGCAGGTCCGCCTTGCCGACTTCCAGCAACGAGAGCGTCGCGTTCGGTGGATTCTTGGCAAAGCTGTCCGGACCCTCGCTCCACAGCGGCAGGAACTCGTCGCGCGTGTGGTAATGGCCCGCCATCCGCACCGGTCGGTCGGTGAAGAAGAGCGTCGACTGGGCGATGTTCTTCATACGCAGCGTGTTCTTGGCCTTGTCGTACTCGATACCGGTCGAGTTCTGCACGAACAGCAGTTCCACTTTCTGCTGCGATACCGCCACCGGCGCCGATTTAACGGGCACCTGCGCGAAGCCGGCCTGCGGCAGTGCGACCAGTGCGGCGAGCGCGAGAACGACCAGGTGTTTTGTGTGAGACGGGGGCCGCAACATGATGATCTCCTATTGGATGGAAAGAGCTTCGACGCGCGGCCACCTGTGCAGCGTCACGCCGACACGTACACCAGGTTGTAGCCCTGGAACGCGGACTGGAAGTAGACCCCGGAGCGCGCAGTTGTAGATCCCGATCGTACAGGGGGGGTCAGGCAGCTGTTGATCTCCTGTTTCTGCCCCGAGTTGAGCACCACCCCGTTCGTGCGCTGCGTGTCGACGCCGAACTGCTTGAGGCCGGTGAGATAGTCGGTCGCCTTCTTCGGGAGGGCTTAGGTTTGAGGGTCGATTCATATTATTCACAATGGATCTTTCGCGCACATGGGTCGGCGGATCGCGCTGCCAACCGATCTCCCGCAGGCCGGCGAAACCGACGTCCGTCAGCGCCAGCCGATGCCGCGGCGCCCCACGCCGACGCCGTGAAAGCCTGGCCCGACTCCGCCTCCGACTCCGTACCAGTCGATGAACAGGCTTGTCGCGCCGCCGTTCGCCGGCATCGTTCCCTCGACGATCTTGTACGTGTACAGGAGGTCCGCGCCACTCACGACCGGTTTCATGATCGTGACCACCACGAGCGTCTCCTCCGCGCGCCCCGGCTCGTATACCGAGAGGGTCGCGTTCGGCGGATCGGCGCCGAAATTGTCCCGCCCCTCCTTCCACGTCTTCAGGTAGTCGGCCATTTTGAGATGGCCGGCGATCCGCTGCGGCCGATCGGAGAAGTACACGGTCTGCGGATTGACCTTGACCAGCCGTAAGGTGCTCGCGGCCGCGTCGACTCGGATGTCCTCCGCACTTTGCACGTACATGAGCTGCGCCTGCGACGCACCAGCATTCGCGTCGGGTGCCTGCGAGCCCGCGCAGCCGGCGAGAACGGCGACCACCCCGAACAGCGCGTACAGATTGATCCTCATTCTTGATCTCCACATGGATGAGTGGCTTTCATTGCACGCCGTAGATGTATGCCTTGACTTCGGTCTACGCCTCTATGCTTTCGTCGCGTTGCCCCTTGGTAATGCACGAGCCAGAAGTGCGGTCAGCATCACGTGCAGCACGACCGCCGGCCACAGCAGAATGCCGGCCAAACCGCCGGCCAAGCCGACGTAGGCGAGATACAGCGCGACGACCGCGCCGTAGGTCAACATGCCGACCAGCGGCGGGCCCGGCCAGCAGGCGATCCCCAATCCGATCAGGGCGATGCCGGCCACGCGCGCCATGGTTACGGCCACGCCGGTCAGCTCCGCACCGAACAACAACTGCCCGACGAGCGACGGAGCGATCAGCACCGCCACCCCAGTCGCCGCTTCACTAACCGCAGCGAGAACAAGCACCCTTCTCATCGCATTGTCTCCAGCCCTTTCGCGCTCCGGGTATGACGTTGCGCTTCCACCTCTAATCACGCGCGCCGGCGACGGTCCTTTGCATCCGCTCGCGTTCCTCTGCCGTCACCTGGTCCAGTCCGAGGTTGAAGGTGAGCTTGTTGATCGTGCCGGTGAACTTGAATGGAGGATCGTAGCGGTACTCCAGCAGCGCGACGCCGGTGCGCGTGTCGCTGCCGATGTCGAAGGTTTCGTCCTCCGGGAACGTGATCGGGGTGCTATGTTCCATGGAATTCCTGGCCACTTCCTTGCCGTCCACCGAGAGCACGCCCGCCCCTCCCTTGCCCAGGCCCGGGCTATCGGGCTTGTAGTCGAAGACGATGGTGTGCTTGCCGGCGCCCAACTCGGGGCCCGCCCACACCGTGCGCTTGAGGTTGAGCAGGTTATAGAGAAACACCGGCTTGCCCCGACGAACGCCCGCCACACCCTTGCTCAGGAAGAGTGCATAGCCGCCGAAGCGCCCGCCGTCGGTGACGATCATGCCTTCCGCGCCACCTTTGGGGATCGTGACCTCGGCGGTAATTGTGTACGCCTTGTTCAGGATGCTCGGCGCGCCGCTGTTGGGCACGCCGGTCAGCACGCCCGAGTAGGTGAAGACCTTTCTTCCCCCGGTGAGGTTCGGCTTCGGCGCGTTCCACCGTGTCAGCGACGTGTTGTCGAGCGGCAGCACGTCATGCTTCGCCGCCTCGGCGTAGAACAGGTCCTGCATCTGCTTGAGCTTGTCCGGCATCGTGGCCGCCAGATCGTTGGACTCGGTAGGATCCCCCGCTTGCAGTTCGCCGACGTTGTAGAGCTCCCACTTGTACCCGGTGATCACGTCGGGCGCCGGCTTGGTGCTGAGTTCCCAAGGAAGCGTCGCCGGGGTTGTGGCCGCCAACCATCCGTCGTTGTAGATGGCACGGTTACCGAGCATCTCGAAGTACTGGGTCGTGTGTCGAGATGCCGCGTTGGCGTTCGCCTTGTCCCAGGTGTAGGCCATGCCGACGCCGTCCATCGGACGCTGCTTGATGCCGTCGACCATGTCCGGCAACGGGATGTCGGTCGCTTCGAGGATGGTCGGAGCGATGTCGATGAGATGGTGAAACTGCCGGCGGATGCCGCCCACGTCGTTGATGTGGCCGGGCCAGGATATGGCCATGCCCTGCGCCGTGCCGCCGTAATGCGACGCCACCTGCTTCGTCCACTTGAACGGCGTGTCCATCGCCCAGGCCCAGGGTGCCGCAAAGTGCGGAAAGGTCTTGTCGGATCCCCAGAATGGGTACCAGAGCATCTGGGCGTCGACCGGCACGGGAACGCCGTTGAAGGTGGTGAACTCGTTCGGCGTGCCGTTGAGCATCCCTTCGGGGCTCGCGCCGTTGTCGCCGGCGATGTAGATGATCAGCGTGTTGTCGAGCTGGCCCATGTCCTCGACCGCCTGGATGACGCGCCCGATCTCGTGGTCCGTGTAGGCAAGGTAGGCCCCAAAGACATCGGCTTGCTTGATGAACAGCTTCTTCTCGACAAACCCGAGTGAATCCCACTCCGGCAGTTCCTTCGGCCACGGGGTCAACTGGGCGTTGGCAGGCATGATGCCCAGCCGCTTCTGGTTGGCGAAGATGGTCTCGCGGACCTTGTTCCAGCCCTGGTCGAACAGGTGCATGTCGCTGATCTTCTTGATCCACTCCGGCGTCGGATGGTGCGGCGAGTGCGTGCCGCCGGGAACGTAATAGACCAGGAACGGCTTCTCGGGCGCGACCGCCTTGATCTGCTTCATGTACTGGATCGCCTCGTCGGCCATGGCCGTGGTGAGATTCCAGCCCGGCTTGCCCTCGAAGGGGTAGATGGCCGTCGTATTGCGGAACAGGTTGGGCTGCCACTGACTGGCGTCGCCGCCGACGAAGCCATAGAAGTACTCGAAGCCCATGCCGTTCGGCCACTGGTCGAAGGGCCCGGCCTGCGTTGCCTGATAGAACGGCGTGTTGTGATTCTTGCCGAACCACGAGGTCGCGTAGCCGTTGTCCCGCAAGATAGCGCCGATGGTGCCGTTCTCCTTTCGGATGACCGAGTCGTAGCCCGGGAACCCCGTCGCGATTTCGCCCACCACGCCGAAGCCGGCCACATGGTGGTTGCGCCCGGTGATCAATGCCGCGCGCGAGGGCGAGCAGAGCGATGTCGAGTGGAAGTTCGTGTAGCGCAGCCCGCTCTTCGCGATGCGGTCCATGGCTGGTGTCGGAACCACGCCGCCAAACGTGCCCGGCGCGCCGAATCCGCTATCGTCCGTCATGATCAGCAGCACGTTGGGCGCGCCTTTCGGCGGCACGACGCGTGGCGCCCACCAGGCCTTCGACTCCGAGGCCCTTTCCTTGATCACACCCTCGAACTTCGGATTGGGCGGCGGAAGCTGCTTGCCGTCGAGTGTCGTCGTGGCGCTCGGAGAGCCCAGCACACCGGTAACCTGCTGGGCCGAGGCCGATCCCAGGCACGAGGCGATCGCGACCACCGAGGTCAACAATTTGAATACGTGGCGTGCATCCATCGAGTCTCTCCCAAAATGTCCGACCTTCCTGTCACCTCGAGTTCGGTCTAGTGACCTGGTCATCGAAGCGAACGCTTCAGTTCAGATCGCCGTCCTTGAAGAACTTCGTGCCCCCGACCGTAAGCGTTGCCGCAAGGCCGGTCTGCGTCAGTTGGTAGAGGTACACGCCGGGCGAAACGGCAGCCGCGCCGCTGAACATGCCTCCCTGGCCGCCCGCCATGGCCGACAGGTTGACCTGGCCCCCGAACTCCCAGCCCTGGTTGATGAAGTTCCGCAGCGCCGGTTCGTTGGTGAAGACGAAGATCAGACGATTCTGGTTCAGACCGAAACCCAGACCGCCCTGCACCTGCAGCATCTTCATGAAGGTCTGGCGCCCGGTACGAAGGTTGACGACCATGCCCTTGCCGGTGGTACCTCCGGCGAAGAAGAGCTTCACCCCGAACGTGCTGAATACGGCATAGCCGGCCGAGCGTTCGATGGCCCGGCGGGTGCCGAGAGCGATTTCGTAGAGCGAGGCAAGCGCGTCCTGTGACATTTCTCGCACCTGGTGCCTCGCCTGAATGATCTTGGCTTCGCTCGGCACACCTTCGGGAAGCGCTTCCTGCACGTCCTTAAGCGGATCCCACGAAAAAATCTGCGCCGCGACCGGCGGCGCAACCAGGCACATGGATACCGCAACCGCTGCAAAACATTTCTTCGCGCTCATAGCGCCTCTCCTCACTCCGACGCCGCGTTTCGTGCAAATCAACATCGTCCGCCTCACCAAGTTCAAGGTGACACACCACCGATGGCGTCGCCGATCGCCGCAAGCAACGCCTCGTCGTTGATGGGCTTGCGGAGATAGACCTTCGCGCCCATTTGAACGGCCCGCGCGCGCGATTCGGGAGTGTCGTGTCCGGTCATGACAACGACCGGTACAGCTGGATGACCGCTGGCGAGCGCACCTTGAACATCGAATCCGCTCATTTCCGGCATGTGAAGGTCGAGCACGACGCAGTCCGGTTCGTGGTCCTGAACAGAGCGCAAGAACTCCGCGCCCGACGCGAACGTTTCGACGGCGAAACCCGCAGAGGAAACGAGTCGCGTCAATGCAACGCGCACGTCTGCATCGTCGTCCACCACGGCCAGCAGCGGCGCGCCTTTTGCCATCTTGATCCCACGGTATCAAGCGGTGACGGCCGATCCAACTGGACCTTGGTCCAGGTATCGAATGAGGCCTAGGCGGAGCGCCGCAGGGCCGCCCCAAGGCGATCGCCCCCTGGGGGGAGCGGCGCGCAGCGCCGTTCGGGGGGAACCTACAAGCGCTGCCTCAGGTCCTGGGCGTCGAGCCAACCCCAGCGCGTTCCGCCAGCTTCACCAGATCGGCAACGACGCGCACACGCATCTTGCGCATCAGATTGCCGCGATGGAACTTGATCGTCTTCTCGGTCGTGCCCAGCTCGGCGGCGATCTGCTTGTTCAGCCTTCCAGCGACGATCAACTCGAGAACCTGCCGTTCACGCTCGGTAAGCATTGCAAGGCACTTCGCGATGCGCTCTCGCTCCAGGTGTGCGGGGCGCAACACCTGATCCTTGGCCAGCGCCTCGTGAATGGCGGCAATCAGCGCAGTGTCATCTATCGGTTTGGTGAGGAAGTCTGCCGCGCCATGCTTCATCGCCTGAACGCTCGCTGCGATGTCGCCACGGCCGGTGAGAAAGACGATTGGCAGCACGCTCGCCTGTTGTTCCAGCACCCGCTGCACATCGAGACCGTTCAAGCCCGGCAGCGCGAGGTCGAGCACGAGACAACCCGGAGCGTTCCGGTCGTAGCTTTCGAGAAACTGGTGCGGCGATGAGAACGTTGCAACGTTCAGTCCAATCGATTCGAGCAGTCGTTCGATCGCCTTCAACACATCAGGATCATCGTCGACTACGTATACCGTTGGCGCCGGCTCTCGCATCGAAGCTAGGCCCCCTTGGCCGGCAATTCGCAATGCAGCGTCGCACCGCAGTCCGCATTGTTGGTTGCCCACAGACGGCCGCCATGTGCCTCTACGATCGATCTGCAAATTGCCAGGCCCAAACCCATGCCGGTCGACTTGGTGGTCACGAACGGCTCAAAAATGCGTTCGAGATTCGCCACAGGTATTCCCGCGCCACGGTCGACAACGGAGAGCTCAACATTGCCGTGGACGGTCGTCTGTGTACGCACCAGGAGCCGGCGGTCCACTTCCTGGCAGTCCATGGCATCGCAACCGTTGATCACGAAGTTCAGCAATACCTGCAGCAGTTGATTCCGATCACCGCTCACGGCTGGCAGCGCGTCGGCAAGGTCGGCGCTGACCGCCACCTGCCGGCTCAACAAGTCACTGCGCATCAGACGCATCGATTCCTCGACGACTTCGTTGATGTCGAGCGGATGACGCTGCGACTCTTCCTTTCTGAGCAGAGATCGTAACCGCTGAATCACCGCTTCGGCACGGTGATCGCTCTTCACGATGTCGGTAAGGATTTCCGCGAGCTTGTCGATGCGCGGTGGGCTCTGTGCGAGAAACCGCTGCGCGGCCTGTGCATTGCTCAGAATAGCCGTCAGCGGTTGGTTGAGTTCGTGCGCGAGCGATCCGGACAACTCGCCCAGCATTGCGACCCGCGACAGGTGTGCGAAGTCGTCGCGCTGACGGGCTGTTGCCCGCTCTACGTTTCTGCGCTCGGTGATGTCGACGACCGACACCAGGACGAATAATCCATCCTTTGTCGGCATCGGACTGAGCGAGGCTTCCACCGGGATTTCGCCGCCATCCTTTCGGCACGCGACCAGCTCGCGTCCTTCCCCCATCGCTCGCGCTCGCGGATCTCTGGCGTAGGCGCCCCGCAGTCCGGCGTGCGGGATACGAAAGCGTTCCGGAATCAGCATTTCGACCGGCTTCGCGACGAGTTCTGCGCGCTGGTAACCGAACACAGTCTCGGCTTGCGCATTTGCCAACGTGATGATCCCTTCGCCGTTGACCAGAAGAATCGCGCTCGGAACCGCTTCGACAACCGCGCCAAAACGCTGCTCGCTTGCGCGGAGCTGCGCCGCAAGCTGCGCCGCAGCGATTAGGTCCCAGACCAGCTCGTAGCCCATCGCCAGTACCACGATGAAAAAGCCGGGCATAAGGATGGTGGGCGCGTGTACCACTCCGGTGACGACGAGTGCGGCGAAGCTGCCAGCCGTGATGATGCAAATAGCCAGACTGCCACCGACGAGAGCCGCCCGGCGGCGCGCCACGGTTCCGCCCCTCCGCCACAGGTTGATGGAGGCATCGACGATGAACGCGACGAGCAGCAGGTTGCTGAGCTGGGGGACTATTGCCCACGGATTCGGGATACCGATGGGACCGGCGACAACGGCGCCGCCCCAGAGCTGCAGATGGTCCAGCGCGGTGATTTCGCGGAAGTTCACGTTCACGCCCGTCAGGAAATTCAGCGCGAGGGCGACCAACCGAATCCCGATCACTGCGTAGGCGAGCCAGAGTCGGCCTGCGCCGAAGTAAAGGCGCACGAACCCCACGATGGAGACGATGACCATGGCGAGCGGCACATGAGACCAGCGGGCAAGGGCGGCGAGGCTGGCCGGTGTCTCGGCCCGCATTCTCGCAAGCTCGAAGGCGCCGTAGGCGGCGGCCGAGGTGGCGAGCACGAAAAACAGCAGATGGGCGTATTGCGATCGTTGCTTCTGCCAGACGAACAGATGGACGACGCCGAGCATCAGGCTCGCCGCGATCATCATGGTCCAGGCGATTTCGACCCAGTTCATCGCGTCACGGACACCGACGGTGCGGTTGCCGCGCCGGCGCACTCAACGCCTCGGCTGTCTCGCCGACATATTTGGATGAGGTCAAACAGCAAGAGAAGTCTCATGCGGCCGGCTGGGCGATGTCGCAGCGATTCACTGCCCAGATTGCTGGCGTGTCTAATGGCACTATTATCGTTGATCCGGCAGATCGAGGCGAAGCTCCAGCGCCGTTGTTATCCACCGGCCTACTCGATGCGAGCTACGGCGGTAGGTGCAGTGATTGTCGGTGATCGTCGACGTTTCCAGCGGCAAGGGTTCGTGCGCCGGCGTCCCGTGAACAGCGGCTCGTGCTGCCGTTTGACTGTCCGCTTAGGAGTAATTTGGAAGCCGGTGAGGAGGGACTGCTCTTGGCGATGTGAGACCGTCGCAATCGAGCGAGTTCGACCGTTGCAGCCATGCGCATAGCCAGGAAGCGGCCGTCCTTTTCCCGGCAACCGGGCGCCGCCAGAGACGGCACGTGGCAACGCCCGGGCGAACGTTCGCGTTCCACCCGTGCCACCAGTCGACAGTGGCCGGTTCGTCGACTACGATGCAACCTCGCAACGAATAGGAGGGTCCGGGATGACCGACACCTTGAATGAGAGGAGCCCGCGCTCGCTGCTTGAATGCATGATGCTGATCCGGGCGTTCGAGGAGAAGAACGCCGCATTGCAGGCAGCGGGCAAGGGACCTGGGACCTGCACCTCGGTCGGCCAAGAGGCATCGGCGGTGGGCGTGGTGCGAGCGCTCGAGGCGCGCGACCTGATCCTCACCAACCACCGTAGCGCCGGCCACCTGCTCGCGCGCGGCGCCGATCCGGGCCGGATGATGGCCGAGATCGCCGGCAAGCGCACCGGCTACTGCAAGGGCAAGAGCGGAACGCTGCACATCTCGGCCAGTGACCTCGGAGTGATCCTGACCTCGACCATCGTCGGCGGCTCACTGTCGCTCGCGACCGGAGTGGGGCTGTCGCTGTCAATGCAGGGGGGCGGTGCGATCGTCGCCTGCTTTTTCGGCGACGGCGCGGCGTGCGAGGGCATCTTCCATGAGTCGCTCAATCTGGCGGCGGTCTGGAAGCTCCCGGTGCTCTACGTTTGCGAGAACAACCAGTGGCAGGCGTTCGTGCATCGTCGCGAGACCATGCTCACAGACCGCCTGAGCACGCGGGCGCAGGCCTACGGCATGGAGGGGCGAAGCGTCGACGGCAACGACGTCGAGGCGGTGTTTGGCGCCGCGAGCCAAGCCATCGCGCGCATCCGCGAGACAAGCCAGCCGTTCCTGCTCGAGACCTATACCTATCGCCTCCGCGGCCACTACGAGCCCGACGATCAATCCTACGTCGATCCGGTCGAGCTCGCGAGCTGGAAAGCGAAGGATCCCATCGAGACCGCCCGGCGCCGGCTGCTTGAGCAGCGCGCCGTGACCGAGGCGGATGTCGACGCGATGCAGTCGCGCGTGCAGCAGCGCATCGACCGGGCGGTGGCATTCGCTGTCGATTCGCCCTATCCGTCGGCCGACGAGGTCGCGACCGACGTCTACGCGTAGAGGAAGCATCCATGCCGAAGATCAACGTGAACCAGGCCATCGGCGAAGCACTCGCCGAGGAAATGCGGCGCGATTCCCGCGTGGTCATGTTCGGAGAGGGCGTGGCCACCAAGCGGCGCGAACTCGTGCAGGAGTTCGGGGAGAAGCGCATCCGGAACACGCCGCTGGCCGAAGGCATCATCGCGGGCACCGCGGCCGGCGCTGCAGCCACCGGCCTGCGGCCGGTCATCGATCTGCTGTTCGCGCCGTTTCTCTGCTTTTCGATGGAGGAACTCATCAACAGCGCGGGCAAGCTGCGCTACATCTCCGGCGGGCAGTTCTCGTTTCCACTGGTCACGATTGCCATGACCGGGTGCGGTTGGACCGTGGGCGCGCAGCACAACCACAACATTGAAGCCTGGTTCGTACACAGCCCCGGAATCAAGGTCGTCATGCCTTCGACGGCGGCCGATTTCAAGGGGCTGCTCAAGGCGGCGATCCGCGACGATAACCCGGTCATGTTCTTCATCGACATGCCGTTGTTGCACGCCGACGGCGAGGTGCCCGCCGGGGACCACGTGACGCCCATCGGTAAGGCCGCGATCCGTCGCGAAGGGACCGACGTGACGCTGGTCTCCTACGCGAAGATGGTCCACACGTGCATTGCCGCCGCCGAAACTCTCGGCGACGCGGGCATCTCGGCCGAGGTGATTGACCTGCGCTCGCTCAAGCCCTTCGACGAAGCGGCGGTGCTCGCGTCGGTGCGCAAGACGGGGCGGGTGGTCGTCGTGCACGAGGCGAGCCGCACCTGCGGGGTGGGCGCGGAGATCGCGGCGACGGTAGCGGAGAAGGCCTTCGACGCCCTCAAGGGCCGGGTCCTTCGCGTGACGGGTCCGGACGCCCCTGCCCCATCGAGCTACGCGCTCGAGCAGGCGTTCATCCCTCAGCCGGGCAGCATCGTCGACGCAGCGCGATCACTGGTTGGACGGTGAACGCTCCGGGCCAGATCGGATAGGCCGGGCTCCGCGCGGATCAGGAGGCCGCGCGCGTCTGGCCGGCCGTTGCCGCTGCACGTCCGCTTTGGAGGACGAGGTGCTACGGCCGGTTGTTGCCGGTCAGCGACGGTCGAGTCCGGCGGTCGCGACCCATCCGGTTGACCTACACCTCGGTTTGCTCGGCGATTTCCAGGGCGTCGTCAGTCTCGATGCCGAAATGACTGACGGTACGCTCAAGATTGGTACGGCCGAGGAGAAGCCGGACCGAGCGGCGATTCCCGGTCCGCCGGGAGAGCGCACAGGCACAATGCGGTCATGACGACACGACTCGTTTTCCTGGTGCCGGGCTTCTTCGGCTTCACGTCCGTCGGCGCGGTGAGCTACTTCGAGGACGTCGAGCAGGCGCTCGGCCGCGCGCTCCGCCGGCGCGGCGTCGAGGCCCGCATCGTCCGGTGCGCGACGCAGCCGACGGCCTCGATCACGCGGCGCGCCGATGCGCTGCGCCGCCAGGTGCTCCGCAGCGGCGGCCTCAAGGCGCGAGAGCTTCATTTCGTCGGCCACTCGACGGGCGGCCTCGACGTGCGCATGCTGCTGACGCCGGGTGTGAAGGTCGCGCGCGGCGACACCGAAGAGCGCATTGCCCGCCTGACGCGGACGGCCATTTCGGTGACCACGCCGCACCACGGCACGCCTATCGCCAATCACTTCACCACCGTGCAAGGCCAGACGCTTCTGCTGGTGCTAAGCGCCCTGGCAACGTCCGGGCACGGACGCGGCACGATTCTCGCCGCGGCGAAGGCAATCGCGCTGGTCGCGCGGCTTGACGATTGGCTGGGACGCAGGGGAACCCCGCTCGATCGTATCGCCGAGGGCCTGCTGAGGAAGATCCGGTTCGACCGCCGGGACCCGGTGTGGAAATACCTGGGCGAGATCGAGCGGGACCAGGGCGCCGTACTGCAGCTCACGCCCGAGGGCATCGACATGTTCGATGCGGCCGTTGCGGATCATGCCGGTATCGACTACAGCTGTGTCGTCGCCGGCGTGCCGAAGCCGCGCGAGGAGTTCAAGCTGAAGGCGCTCATGGATCCGGAGTACCTTGCGCTTCGCGCGTTGTTCAGGCTCCTGCACGCGCTCACGGCGTGGCCGCACCCGCACTATCCCTATCCGAGACCGAGCAAAGCGACGCAGCGACTGCTCGATCGCGGCCTCGGCTTCAAGGCGACCCCGGGCATCAGCGACGGCATCGTGCCGACGTTGAGCCAGGTGCACGGCCGGTTGCTGCATGTCGCGCGGGCCGATCACCTCGATGTGGTCGGGCACTACACGCTGGCAAGCGGACGTACGGGGGACTGGTTGCCCTCGGGCGCGGGCTTCACGCCCGACGCATTCGAGGCCACCTGGGAGGCGGTCGCGGCCGAGATCGCACGACACCGCCGACCCGTTCGCGCCGCGGGCAAGGACTGAAGTTTGCAAGGTCGTCCGACAGAGAAGCGCCCGCTGTTGCCGGCTCCCGGTTGGTCATAGGGTATATTGCGGCGCATGAAAATCCCTAAACGGCTGCAGCCGCTCGTCGAAGAGGGCGTGATCGACACGGTCATGCGCCAGCTCATGAGCGGCAAGGAAGCGATGGTGTTTGTGGTGCGCTGCGGCGCGGAAACGCGCTGCGCCAAGGTCTACAAGGAAGCCGACAAGCGCAGCTTCCGGCAAGCCGTCGACTACACCGAGAACCGCAAGACCAAGAACAGCCGCCAGGCGCGCGCCATGGCCAAGGGCACGCGCTTCGGCCGCGAGGCGCAGGAGAAGGCGTGGCAAAGCGCTGAGGTCGGCGCGCTCTTTCGCCTTGCGGCTGCAGGCGTGCGCGTGCCACAGCCCTACAACTTCCATGCCGGCGTGTTGCTGATGGAGCTCGTCACCGATGAGGAGGGCAACGCGGCGCCGCGGCTGAACGACGTGGACCTCGCGCCAGAAATCGCGATCGACCTCCATCGCCGTCTCATCGGCGAAGTCGTCCGCATGCTGACGGCCGGCGTCGTGCACGGCGACCTGAGCGAATTCAATATTCTCCTCGGCGCCGACGGGCCAGTGATCATCGACCTGCCGCAGGCGGTGGATGCGGCCGGCAACAACCACGCGCGGCGCATGCTGCTTCGCGACGTGGACAATCTGCGTCGGTTTTTCGGACGATTCGCGCCCGAGCTTCTCGCCACCGACTATGGGAGGGAGCTATGGGCGCTCTACGAGTCGGGCACGTTGCATCCGGACGCTGCGCTCACCGGACGCTTCGAGCATATCGAGACGACAGTCGACCTGGACGGCGTCTTGCGGGAGATCGACGATGTGCGACTCGAGGAAGCCGCCCGTCAATTCCGATTGCAGGAACGCCGGTAGCGGATCGGCCCCGGCGACGACGCGCCAACTCGAGATTGAACCATCCGCCACGGTGAGTGCCTTCGCGCCTGGCCTGCTGGGATTGTCATCCCGGCCACGGTGAAGCAATCGATGGATTCCGCGCCCGGCCCGCACTCGACGCTTTGACATGCGGCTCGAACATATCCGATCCCGCCTGCGCGCCTTGGGCGCCAAGCCTTGCCATGAGCGGCCGGTGCTGCGGGCCTGGACGCAGTCGCTGCCGTTGGATAGCGGCCCGCGTCACGCCGAGGGTTTTCTTCCCCGACAGCTTCGCAGCGCGCTGCCCGCGCTTGCCGCGGAACTGGACGGACTGGCGCGCCTTCGGTCCCGGCATGCCGGCGAGGACGGCTCCACGCGCCTGCTGGTCGAGTTGACCGACGGGCAGACGGTCGAGTGCGTGCTGCTGCCGCGCGCGGGTCTGTGTGTCTCGACTCAAGTCGGCTGCGCGGTCGGCTGCGTCTTCTGCATGACGGGGCGCGAAGGGCTTCAGCGTCACCTGGGAAGCGCGGAAATCGTCGCCCAGGTCGCGCTCGCCCGCTCGCTGCGCGCCGTCGGGAAGATCGTGTTCATGGGAATGGGCGAGCCGGCCCACAACCTGGACAACGTCATGGACGCGATCGAACTGCTCGGCACCGAGGGCGGCATCGGACACAAGAACCTGGTCTTCTCGACGGTGGGCGACCGGCGCGTGTTCGAGCGGCTGCCGCGCGAACGCGTCCGGCCGGCGCTGGCCATTTCACTTCACTCGACTTCCGCTGCGAAGCGCGCGGAGCTGATGCCGCGTGCGCCGCGAATCGACCCCGCGGAGCTCGTCGAACTGGGGGAGCGCTATGCGCGCGCGACCCACTATCCGATCCAGTATCAATGGACGTTGCTGGAAGGCATCAACGACAGTGATGAAGAGCTGGACGGCATCGCTCGACTGCTCGCCGGGAAATACGCGGTCATGAATTTCATTGCCTACAACTCCGTCGCCGGGCTCGCATTCAAGCGCCCCGCGGCGGAGCGTGCGGCAGCGATGGCGCACACGCTGCACAAGCGTGGCATCCTGACAAAGCTGCGCAATTCGGCGGGGCAGGACGTCGAAGGCGGTTGCGGGCAACTTCGGGCGCGCGGGATTCGACGGCAGCAAACGACAGTGTGTTAGGCAAACGCGCCGCGCAGAGGGGTGTCGGCGATCGACCCCGTATAGATACTCCGTCCCGCTTTCGGTGATACCCAAGGCGGCGGACCTGCTCGAAGATCGCTGCTCGCGACGCGACTGGCGTCAGCGGCGGATCGTTCGCCGCAGCTCCCGGTGACGTTTGTCGCGGATGTGAACATAGACCTGTACCAGCGCCACCACCGACAGGAAAAACAGCAGCGGGTAGACGAAATAAAGTGGCGTTCGCTTCATGCATTCGTCGCCGCTGCAGAACACGCCGGCATGCATGCCAAGTTCGTAAACAAGGTACAAGGCCCACGCGGCCGTTGCCACCCACGCGGTGCGCGAGTGGCTCCATAGCGCGAGCGCTGCGTAAACAATGATCGGGGCTGCGATCAGGGCCGGGTAGTCGATCAGCAGATAGAAGAACTCCGGCATGTGCTCCACCTGACTCGTCGGTTGTTCGTTGGATCGCGTACGTGGTCCGCAATCTTAGGTCCAAACGACAGCGCGTGGCAACGGCGGCGCAGCACGCCCGCTGAAACTTGCCGCTCCATGAGAGTCAGACCGTTGAAGGTCTGCTCACGACCGTTCAGCGACGCCCGATCGATGCAATCATCCCTCGCCCCGCGTCCGGCGAACGCAAGTCCAGCTGCTCTACGTGGAGCCAAGAACCATGAATGCCGAGACTCGGCTTCAGCGTAGTGCAGACACGCTCCAGCGCGCGAGGCGCAATTGGATTTCGTATCGCTCTACTTCGCCTCGGTCGCATCCTTCACACACTTCTTCACAAAGCTCGACTTCGCGGCACCTGCGAGCTTCTTCTCGGCCGCCTGAGTCGAACAGGACTTATTCGCCGCTTCTGCCACGTCCTTTTCGCACTTCTTGACAAAGCTTGTCTTGGCCGCGCCCGCCAGCTTCTTTTCGCCCGCCTGCGCTTCACAGGTCGGATTGGCCGCAAACGCGACGGAGTTGGCGAACAGCACAGTTACCGCGGCAAGCAGAACAGTCTTCATGGCACGTCCTTGAATGGTTGAACAGGTCGTAAGCAACCGCGCGCGTGGGTGGCTCTTGCGGCATGGCTACTTCATTCACAATGCTACATGAGTTTCGTCGCCGCCACGCAACCGGTCACGCGGTACGCGTCGTCTGCGTTCGACATGGTGCACGGTTCAGCGCCCGGCTCGCCGTGGGGCGTGGTTTAATTGCGCCGTGCTATCGCGTGGAGTCCGGCCATTTTCGCCAATCTCATCTTCCGCCAGCTGTTCGACGCTACGTCGTCGACCTATTCCTATCTGCTGGGCGACCCGCACACCCGGCAGGCGGTCATCATCGACACGGTATTCGAGCAGCACCTGCGCGACTACGCCCTGATCGGCGAGCTGGACCTCACGTTGGTTGCCGCGGTGGACACGCACTGCCACGCCGACCACGTCACCGGCGCGTGGATGATGCAGCAGGCCACCGGCTGCCGCATCGGCATCTCCCGGCGCTACCAGCCGCCGATCGAGGGCGTCGACCTGCCGCTTGATCACGGCGACCGCATCACGTTCGGCGGGCGCAGCCTGGAGGTGCGCGCCACGCCCGGTCACACCGACGGCTGCATGACATTGGTGCTCGAAGACCGCAGCATGGCGTTCACTGGCGACGCGCTGCTGATCCGAGGAGCAGGCCGGTGCGACTTCCAGCGCGGCGATGCGCACACGCTGTATCGCTCGATCGTGCAGCACATCTTCTCGCTGCCCGACGCGTGCCTGCTGTTTCCGGCCCATGACTACAGTGGCCGCACCATGTCGTCGGTGGCCGAGGAGAAGGCACACAACCCGCGCATCGGCGGCGGCGCCGACGAGCGCGACTTTGTCGGCTTCATGGAGAATCTGAACCTTCCGCACCCCAAGCAGATCGACGTCGCGCTGCCTGCCAATCTGCGCTCCGGCCAGCCCGTCGATGGCAAGGTGCCGCACCCGGCCGACTGGGGGCCGGTGCGCCGGACCTACGCCGGCTTGCTGGAAATCGAGCCAGAGTGGGTGGCGGAGCACCTGCAGCAAATACACGTGCTCGACGTGCGCCAGCCCCAGGAGATGCAGGAGTCACTTGGGCGAATTGTCAACGCCCAGCTCATTCCGCTCAATGAGCTCAAGGCGCGGCTGGGCGAAATCCCGCGGGACAAGCCGGTGGTCGCGGTCTGCCACGCGGGAATGCGGTCGGGCCAGGCAACCGTGATCCTCCGCAGCGCCGGACTGGAGCGCGTCTGCCAACCTGCGCGGCGGCATGCTGCTGTGGTCGCAGCTTGGGCTGCCTACCCAGCGACCAAGCGTGGGGGCGTAGCTCCTCCTCCCCCGTCATTCTCGGAATATTGCTCGAGTGTCCGCTCCGGAAATGCAGAGGGATGGAGGCAGGGCGGTCAAGACGGACGCTTAGGTAATTCTTCGCCGCGATTCCATGGCCAACGTCCTTCCACTTCCAACTGCAGCGCCACGCTGAGGAAGGTCCGGACGACGACAATGAGCGCCAGGATCAATACGTTTTCGAGTGTCGGCGCCACGACAACGGTGCGGATGATGTCGCCCGCAATTAGGAACTCCAGACCGAGCAGGATCGCGCGTCCGAGGCCCTGACGGTAGGAGCGGTACGAGTTGGCGAAGTCGGTTCTTCTGCCCAACACAAACCGACCTGTCGCCACGACAGCACCGATCACGATTATGCCCACGCCAAGGGCATCGACCGACCGGCCGATCAGTTCCATCAGGTCGCGGTAATAGGTATTCACGATTACTCAGTTATCATCGAGCGGGCCCCACGACGAATTGGTTGGCGCGCGTCCGGCAGTCGAAGCGACTCCATGAAATTATAGAACTGTCGCCGAGGATCCAACCAACGCGTTGTGCGTATAACCTGCGACGCTAATCGGTCTGTTGCGAGTGGCGGCTGCCGGGCGGGCATTCTGACCCCGCGTACGGCCGGTCGTGGCCGGTCCGAGACGGTCAATCACCGCCGACGGCGATCAGATCCGACGCCGGCTCGTGGGTCGGAATCGCGTATTCGCGCCTGACGCGGACGCCCGACGGTTTGGCGGGCGATTCCTGATGAGCCCCGCCGTTGTGCATTATCATGCAGGCCAGCAACTGCGCCTCCGGCGGCATCGCCCTCGCCTCTGTCACGTCATGAACATTCTCCACACAAGACTCCGCGCACTTTCCCCTGTCCTCGCGACCCTCAGGCGCGGGATCGAGAAGGAAGGCCTGCGCATACGGCCGGACGGCACGCTCGCCATGACGCCGCACCCGCCGGGGCTCGGCTCGGCGCTCACCCACCCGCAGATCACCACCGACTTCAGCGAAGCGCAGCTCGAGCTGATCACCGATGTGCATCCCACCGCGGATGCGTGTCTCGCTGAGCTCAGGCATCTCCATCAGTTCGTCTATCGCCACCTCGGCGACGAGGTGATGTGGGGCGCCAGCATGCCGTGCCGCCTCCCCGACGAGGAGGCCATTCCGATCGCACGTTACGGCAGCTCCAACGTGGGCCGCGCGAAGACCGTGTACCGCATCGGGCTCTCGCATCGGTACGGCCGACGGATGCAGCTGATCTCCGGCGTTCACTACAATTTCTCGGTGCCGGAATCCGTCTGGCCTGTCGCGGGACTCGGCGACGCCAACGCGGGCTACTTCGCGCTCATTCGCAATTTCCGTCGCCACGCCTGGCTGCTGCTGTATCTGTTCGGCGCTTCGCCTGCGGTATGCGCGAGCTTCGTCGCGGACCGTCCCCACGACCTGCTCCCGCTCGCGCCCGGCACCTTGTATCTGCCATTCGCCACGTCCCTGCGGATGGGGCGCCTCGGCTACCTGAGCGCGGCACAGGATACGCTTTGCGTGAGCTACAACGACCTGGAGAGCTATTCGGTGTCGCTGGCCGGCGCGCTCAACCAGCCCTACCCGGCGTACGAGGCCATCGGTGTCCGCGACGGCGACGACTATCGGCAGCTCGCCACGAGCCTGCTGCAGATCGAGAACGAGTTCTACGGCACGATCCGCCCGAAGCGGGTCATCCGGCCAGGCGAGCGACCCTTGCACGCGTTGCGCGAGCGCGGCGTGCAGTACGTCGAGGTTCGCGTCATGGATGTCGATCCGTTCTCCGCCATCGGCATCACGGCCGAAACCGCTCGCTTCCTGGACGTGTTCCTCCTGCACTGCCTGCTGTCGGAAAGCCCTCCCGATACGCCGGAGGAAATCCACGACGTCGCCACCAACAAGCAGCGCGTCGCCTCGCGCGGGCGCGAGCCGGGACTGTGCCTGGCACGGGGCGATCAGCAGGTGGAGTTGCGCCAGTGGGCGACGCAACTGCTCGACGAGTGCGCCCCGGTCGCCGCGGCCCTCGACGCCGCTTGCGGCGGCAGCGCGCACCAGGCGGCACTTGCCGCGACCTTACGCACGCTCGCCGATCCGGAATCGCTGCCGTCTGCGCGCGTCCTCGACGAGATCGCGCAGCAGCACGGCGGCTCGTACGCGAGCTTCGTTCTTGCGCGTTCCCGGCAGTACCGCAGCATGCTGCGGGCCGATCCGCTGCCCGCGGAGCTGGAAGCGCGATATGTGCAAGTCGCGCAAGCATCGCTCGACGAGCAGCGAAGTGTCGAGGCCGCCGACACGATGTCGTTCGACGCCTATCTGCGGCAGTACCTTTCGCCTGAATCGCTGCAGGTGCGGTGACGACCGCGCGGCTCCCCGCATCCACCGACTGCAACGCTGCCCCGGCGTCGGGCGCCCCGCGGACGCCGCGTATTACTTCGCCCCGGCGCCGCCCACGACATCGCGAATCGCAGTGATCGTTTCCTTCTTCACGCGCGAGGCCATCTCGTCCTGCACCGGAAGCATCGCCTTGACCCAGGCCTGCTTCTCCGCCGCGGTCGGCGTGTAGATCTCGCTCTTGCCCGAGGCCTTGATGCCGGCGATCGCCGCCGCCTCGTCCTTTTCCGCGACTTGATCGTTGAGCGCGGTGGCGTCCTTCATCGCGCCTTCCAGCGTCGTGCGGATGTCCGGCGGCAGCTTGTCCCAGAACGCCTTGTTCGTGATCACCACGTAGTTGCTGATCGTGTGGTAGGTGAGCGTGACGTGCTTCTGCACCTCGTACTGCTTTTGCGTGTACAGGTTGGAAAGCGGCCCCTCGGTGCCGTCGATCACGCCGGTCTGCAAACCCTGGTAGACCTCCGAGAAGGCCATCGTCTGCGGCGCGGCACCGACGGAGCGCATGATCGCCGCATTGACCTTCGACGAATTGATGCGCATCTTCAGGCCCTTCATGTCGCCCGGCGTGTGGATCGGCCGGTTCGCGCTCATCACGCGGAAGCCGTTGTCCCAGTACGCGAGCCCGACGAATCCCTTGGACTCGAGCTTCTTGAGCAGACCGACGCCGACCGGCGAATGGTAGACCTTGTGCAATGCTTCGATGTCGGGAAACAGGTACGGCAGGTCGAAGGCCTCGAACTCGGGCAGCCCGGCCGGGCCGAACTTGCCCGGCACCGGTGCGAGCATCTGCACCGAGCCGAGCTGCAGCGCGTCGAGCTCCTCGGCGTCCTTGAAGAGCATGCTGTTCGGATAGACCTCGACCTTGACCCGGCCGTTGGTGCGCTCCTCGGCGAACTTCTTGAACGCGTTGGCGGCCTGGCCTTTCGGCGTGTCCGGCGCCGCAACGTGGCTGAACTTGATGACGATGGGTTGCTGGGCCTGCGCCGGTGCGGTCAACGTCAGGCAGAGGCTTGTGAGCAGCAGAGCGAGCAGCTTCATGGTGTTCCTCCTTTGGGGGTCCGTAAAAGGTGCCGAAACATCGGGTGCATCCGATCGACAGGGGCCGCGCATGTTCAGTCGTCCTTGAGCACGATCGAGCTGGGCTGGCGCCTCTCGATCGACCACTTGAGCAGCGCCGCGACGCGATAGACGGCGTGCACGAACTTGCCGTACGGGAGCGTCACGAACAGCGCCATCACCGCGCCCAGGTGCACCGCCAGCAGCAGCGCCATCGCAGTCGTATCTCGCCACGCGAGCAGTGCGAGTCCCGTCAGGCTGGTCAGCAACAGCAGCCCGATGAAACCGCGGTCCATCGGCTTCTGGGACGCATCGCCGTGCTTCGGGTCGCGGTGGAGATTGAGCCAGAGCAGCCCCGCCGGGCCGATCAGAAGGCCGATGCCGCCTGCCGTACCGAGCAGCACCGGCAGGCTCGTCAGTGCATAGGGCGCGTGCCGGTCGAGCAGGTAATGATAGAGCGTCGCCACGCTGGTCGCCGCGAAGCACAGCAGGAAGCCGTAGAAGGTGAAATGGTGGAAGCGGCGCCGGGCAAGCGTGAAGGCGTCGTCGGCCTCGTTGCACCCCATGCCGTGGCCGCCGTCGAGATACTTGAGGCGCAGCGCGTCGCGGGTCGCCTCGACCACCGCCGGCCCCGATGCGCGCCCGGGCACCACGTTGCGCCAGAATTTCGCCACGCCGATGGCCATCGCCAGCACGGAGAACCCGAAGGTCGCGCCGAACATCGCCACCAGCAGATTGTGCGGAAAGACGGCGTAGAAGTTGCCCGCCAGCGGCGCGTGCACGAGCGAGCCCGTCATCGCCATCGTCAGCACGAGGAACAGCGCCAGCCCCGCCGCCAGCGCCAGCCCCGTGGTCAAGCCGGCGCGTCGGTACAGGGAGCCCAAGGCGGCCGGCCACGCGAAATCCGCGTAGGTCTGCCCGCGCACCCTGGCCATCGCCTTGGGCACGTTGAGCTCGAACTCGTGCGGCGGCGCGTACTGGCACGCGTGCAGGCAGGCGCCGCAGTTGTGGCACAGGTTGGCGAGGTAGTGGACGTCCGCCGCGCCGAATTCCAGCCGCCGCGTCATTGCCGGAAATACCGCGCAGAAGCCCTCGCAGTAGCGGCACGCGTTGCAGATCTGCATCACCCGCGCCGCTTCCGCTTCGTCGCCGGTGAGCGCCGCGTTCCCGGACATCTCGGCCGCGCCGGCCGCACGAGCCCCGGTCGCGAGGGCGTCAAGCGGCCGCATGTTCGACGCTTTGCGTTGCTGCCGCCGACGCGGCCTGCGCTCCCGCGATGCGACCGAAGGCGGTGCCGATGGTCATGCCGACGCCCGCCGTGTAACCCTTGCCGAGCACGTTGCCGGCCATCATCTCGCCGGCGGCGAACAGGTTGGGGCTCGGTCGGCCGCCGAAATGAACGGTCGCGCGTTCGTCCACCTTGAGTCCGAGGTAGGTGAAGGTGATGCCCGGCCGCAGCGCGTAGCCCTGGAACGGCGGCGTGTCGATCGGCAGCGCCCAGTGCGTCTTGGGCGGAACGAGCCCCTCCGTGCGACAGTCGTCGAGTATGGTGTGGTCGAACGTGCCGACGCGGCACGCCGCGTTGTAGGTCTCGACGGTGCGCACGAACGTCGCCTCGTCGAGGCCGCAGCTGGCGCGCGAGCTCGGGCAGCGTGGCGGCTTTCGCGCCAGGGAACACCGGCGGCATGAAGCGGCCGACGGCCTTGGCGTCGATGATCGAATAGCCGATCTGCCCCGGCTGCATCGCGACCAGACGCCCCCAGATCGCGTAGCGCTTGGGCCAGAAGTCCTCGCCTTCGTCGTAGAAGCGCTCGGCATTGCGGTTCACCATGATGCCGAGCGACACGCAGTCCACGCGCGTGCAGATGCCACCGTCGTAGAGGGGCGCACGGGCATCGATGGCGACCGAGTGGCACTGCGTCGGATCGCCGATGCTGTCGGCGCCGGCAGCGATCAGGAACCTGAGCAGCACGCCCTGGTTGAAGCGCGTGCCGCGGATCAGGAAGTTGTCGGCCACCCATTGGCCGTCGACCTGGCCCCAGGCCTCGCGCAGCCATTCCCGGTTGGACTCGAAGCCGCCCGCCGCCACCACGCAGGTACGCGCTTCGATCCGCTCGGAACCGATGCGCGCGGCAACGAACCGGCCGTCGCGCAATTCGAGCGCATCGACCGGGGCATCGTAGCGGACCTGCACGCCGAGGCGCTGCGCGCTGCGGTAGTACGCGTTGACCAGCGCCTTGCCGCCCCCCATGAAGAACGCATTGGTGCGCGCGACGTGGAGCGCACCCGAGAGCGGCGGCTGAAAATGCACGCCGTGCCGTCGCATCCAGTCGCGGCAGGTCGCCGAATCGCGGATCGCGAGCCGCGCCAGCTTTTCGCTGGTGATGCCGCCGGTCACCTTCAGCAGGTCCTGCCAGAACTCCTCTTCCGGATAGGCGTCGATCAGCACGTCCTGCGGCGCGTCGTGCATGCAGCGCAGGTTGCGCGTGTGCTGCGAATTGCCGCCACGCCATTCGCGCGGCGAGGCTTCGAGCAGCAGCACCGACGCCCCCGCCTCGCGCGCCGTCAGTGCCGCACACAGCGCCGCGTTGCCGCCGCCGATCACCAGAACGTCAATCATGTACCGCGCCTCCCCGTCGGACCGACACTTTACCGCGGCCTCCGGGTTCAATGCGCAGGGTCGGCGATACCCGCAAGAACCCGGTCCACCATCACCCCTGCCTGGCCGAGATAGTTGGCCGGGTCGCACAGTTTCGCGAGCGCAGCGCGATCCAGATGTCGGTTGATCTCCGGATGCTCGGCCAGGAGGTCGAGGAGCGGGCGGTTCTGTCTTCAGCGACTCGCGGCAGAGGTCGTAGACGAGGTCGTGCGCGTACTCGCGGCCGATGTGGGGGCCGAGCCCCATCATCACGGCCTCGGACATCACGAGGCCGTTGGTGATGTCGATGTTGGCGCGCATGCGTGCCGCGTCGACTTCCAGCCCTTCCAGGACGAAGCGGGTCTGCTTGAGCGCGCCGGCCATCAGGCAGAAGGCCTCGGGCAGCGCGATCCATTCGATCTCCCACGGACCCGTCGACCGCTCGTGGTCGGCGATCATCGCGTCCATCAGCGCGGCCGCGTGCTGGCGCACGACGGATACCGACGCATGGATGTAACACGACGAGATCGGGTTGCGCTTCTGCGGCATCGTGCTGCTCGAGCCGCGGCCGTGCGCGAACGGCTCGTAGACCTCGGCCACCTCGGTCTGCATCATCAGCTTCACGTCCATCGCGATCTTGCCCAGCGTGCCCCCGACCAGGCCGAGGAAGCACCCCACCTCGGCGATGCAGTCGCGCACCGTGTGCCAGGCGATCGCGGGTTGTCCGAGTCCGAGCTCCGCCATGAGGCCGGCCTGGGTCTCCATCGCGCCCTTCTCGATCGACGCCAGCGTGCCGCACGCGCCGCCGAACTCGCCGACCAGCACGCGCGGACGAAGCTGCGCGAGGCGCTCGCGATGACGCTCGATCGCCGCGAGGATGGTCGCCATCTTGTAGCCGAACGTCACCGGAATCGCCTGCTGCAGATTGCTGCGACCGACGATCGGCGTGTCGCGATGCTGGCGCGCGAGCGTCGCCAGCGCACCGGAGATCGCGGCGAGCTCGGCGTCGACGATGGCAAGGCCTTCGCGGATCTGCAGCACCGTCGCGGTGTCGGTGATGTCCTGCGTCGTCGCGCCCCAGTGGCAGTACTCGCCCAGCTTGTCGCGGCACAGCGCGTTGAGCTGCGAGACGACCCCGAGCACCGGATAGCCGATGCGCTCGGTCTGCGCGCGCAGCTTGTCCATGTCGATCTTGCCGAGGTCGCAGTTGCGGACGATCTCGTCGGCTGCCTCCTGCGGAATGATGCCGAGGCGCCCCTGGACGAGCGCCAGCGCGCGCTCGATGTCCAGGTATTTCGCGGTCCGGTTCTCGTCCGACCAGACGTGACGCATCGCGTCGCTGCTGAAGATGTTCCCGAAGATGCGGGAATCGATGATGGATGCGGGCATGTTCGGGGTCTCCTTACGCGATCACCGCGGTGGCGTCCATGGTGAGGCAGCCTTCGTGGTCCTTCGCCCATAGCCGGAACGTCCTGCCGTCCGGCTGCGGCTCGCCGCACACGAAGAACGGATTGATGTCGAACACGGGCCGCACCGCGCGGAACTCGTAGCGCGCGACGGTGGCGTCCGGCCGTTGATGGCGCAGCAGGTCGAGCAGCAGCGTCGCGATCAGCGGGCCGTGGACGATCAGCCCCGGATACCCTTCGACCTCGGTGACGTAGCGGCGGTCGTAGTGGATCCGGTGCCCGTTGAACGTGAGCGCCGAGTAACGGAACAGCAGCACGTCGTCCGGGATCCACTTGCGCTCCCACGTTGCGTGCGCCGGCGCCTGCTTCGGCGGTGGAGCGACGTCATCCGGCTTCGGTGCCTCGCGGTAGACGATGTCGTGAAATTCGGTCAGGGCCACGTCCGCTTCGTTCCCCCGCCGGATTTCGTGGCGAACTTTGACGAACACCAGCGGGCCCGTGCGGCCGCTCTTCTCGGTGACGTCCTCTATCGTCGACACCCGGGTGAGCGCATCACCAATCCGCAGCGGCCGGTGGAACTCGAACTGGCTGCCGGCCCACATCCGCCGCGGCAGCGGAACCGGCGGCAGGAATCCCCCGCGCTTCGCGTGTCCGTCGGGACCGATCTCCGACTGGCGGTGCATGGGCAGGAAGTAGAGCCAGTGCCACAGCGCGGGCAATGGCGTACCGGCGGGCGGGCGTTCGGCCGCGCGGTCCAGCGTGGCGGACAGCGCCGCATAGGGCGTCGCGGTCGCGACATCGGCAACGGTCTCCGACCTTCCGATCCAGTCCCTCAGGTTCATCTGCCTTCCTCCGCTTGCCGGTACGCCGGGCATCTGGTCGATAGCTCGCCCGGAAGCTCGGCACCAGGTCTGGCGCCATTCTGCCTTGTCATCGCTCTGGCGATAAGTGCATTAATCGTCTGTATTGACGCGTTTCCGGCATGAGCCGAATCGCGGAGAATCGGCCGAGCGCGAGCGCTTGCCGAGCAGCCTGACGGCATGTCCGGGACGGCATCGTGAGCGTCAGCCCCCGCTCCGCATCGCCCGTGAAGGCGCGACGCGTTGTTCCGCAAGCATCTCGTAGAACGCCTGCGCGGCCGGCGACAGTGTCGCCTTGCGCCGGCGCACCAGTGCGATCGTGCGGGCAATCGCCGGCCGGACGAGTGGAATCCGGCGCACGCTGGGGTGGGTTCCTTCCTGGATCGTCGACCGCGGCAGGATCGCCGTCCCCACGCCGGCCGTGACGAGCCCGAGCGCCGTCGACGGATGATTCACTTCGTAGGCACCGTTGACGTTGATGCGATGCCGGGCGAGCTGGTAGTCGAGCAGCGCACGATTGCCGGACGTGCTGCTCACGACGATGAGTTCCTCTTCGCGGACGTCGCGCCAGGACACCGATTTCTCGCGGCAGAGCGGGTGATCGTCACGGCAGAAGAGCGCGAACGGCTCGCGCAGGATCGGCTGCTCGGCGAGCTCCGGGTGCCGCGAGATCAGGATCGTCACCCCGAATTCGGCCTGCCCCTGCAGCACGGCCTCCAGTGCGGGACCCGCCGACAGATCGAGGATCCGGATCCGGTTCCCGGGGTAGCGCAGGGCATAGCGGCGGATGTAAGCGGGAAGCCATTGATACGCCATCGACGGGATGCACGCGAGGGTGAGATCGCCGCGCCTGGTGCGCGAGACGTCGCGCAGCCGGCTCACCATCGACGTCAGGTCGCCGACCAGCCGTTGCGCCTGGGGCAGGAAGTCGGTGCCGACCGGGGTAAGGCTCACGCTACGCGTCGTGCGATCCAGAAGGCGGACGCCGAGATAGCCCTCGAGCTTTTGCACGCGCCGGGTCAGTGCGGTCTGGGTCAGGTTCAGGAAACGGGCCGCCTTCCCGAAGCCGCCGAGCTCCGCCACGGCGACAAAGGCCTGCACGCCGTCGAAGTCGATCTTCATGGGGTTCTCCGCGCGGGAAGGCCGTTCCGGGGGTCATGCTGCCGGCGCAACAATACGCCCAATTCATGCGCAGTGTCGATGGAGGATACGGCCGGCATTCCGCGTCGCGCGGCGACGACCCCGGCCGTTGCGCTGGGCGTCGCAGCGGAGGACTCGCGTGCTGCGCCGCGCGTTGACGCTGGAATGTGATGGAAGTTACATACCCTCCACGCCCCGTCCGCGATGCTCCGCGCACGGGGCTGCGTTGCACACAGCGTCCGAGTTTTCCGACGGAGGTCCGAGTGAACGTCGAATCGCAACCGAATGTCGCACGCGTGGTATGCCCGCATTGCGACGCCATCAACCGGGCTGTCCGGGAGCGTCTGGTCGAGGCCCCCGTCTGCGGCAACTGCAAGCAACCGCTCTTCGACGGCCACCCGGTCGAGCTCTCCGAAGCGAAGTTCGAGCGCCAGGTCGCCAACTCCGAGTTGCCGGTCATCGTCGACTTCTGGGCAGCGTGGTGCGCGCCGTGCCGCTCGATGGCGCCGATATTCGAACGCGTAGCGGCGGCGGTCGAGCCGCGCGCACGGTTCGCCAAGGTCAACACCGACGAGGAGCCCGCACTCGCGACGCGGCTGGGCATTCGCGGCATCCCGACCCTCGCCATTTTCCGTGACGGCAAGGAGGTCGCGCGCACCTCCGGCGCGATGGACCTCGGGCGCTTCATGGCCTGGGTGAAGCCGTACGTCTGACTGGCCAGGCGCGACGCGTCACGCGCGCGCCCGGCTGGCAGGCCGCATGAGAGCGCGATCGAGCGCGCTCGTGGCGGCATGCTCGTGGCCGACGATGCAACGCTCAGGACGGCGGGCTCTCCGCCTTGCTCGCGAACACCTCTCGACCCGCCCCATCCACGACGCGCACGCCCACCGGGATGCCGTGGCGGACGCTTTCGGTGACGATGCAGAAATCCTCGAATTGCTGCAGGCAGCGATCGAAATGGGCGATCTCGGCCGTGGCGCCCTCGACCCGGATCGTGACGTCGAAGCGACCGATACGCATCCGGCCGCGCTCGTTCCTGGCGAGCTCGCCGGTCACCTCGGCGTGCAGCTTGCCCGGGGTCTCTTTGAACTTCTTCATGCAGAAAAGGAGGCTCGCCGACAGGCAGTTCGCGACCGCCGCGCCGATGAGCCGCGCGGCGTTCGGCCCGGCGGACCTGCCAAGCGGCGCAGGTTCGTCGAGCAGGAGTTCAGGCACGCCCGGCCAGTCGAACCTGACGCGAAACTCGAAATCCTGAAGCTGCTCGAGCTCGAGTTTGAAGGTCGTTGCTTCACTCATGGCGGCTCCTTTCGGTTGCTGACGCCGCTCATCGTTGCCGATGACGGAGGTGCCGTCTGTAACCTCCGTTCCGCAGCGCGGACGGGTTGGCCCGCGGCGCCGACGGCGTCCAGGCGGTCGCGCGGCGCGCGCATCCTGCGCGCGCCCCCCCGCCTCGCCCGCCGACCCTCGATCAGGCGTCGGGCGCCCCCGCCGCCGGCGCCGATTCCGGATTCGGCGCGTCGCGCAGATCGCGACGCAGGACCTTGCCGATCGGCGTCTTCGGCAAGGCGTCGCGGAACTCGACGTGGCGGGGCAACTTGTATCCAGTGAGCCGGGTCTTGCAGTGCGTGATCACCGCTTCCTTCGTGAGTTCGGGATCCTTCCGCACGATCACCACCTTCACCGCCTCGCCCGTCTTCTGATCGGGAACGCCCACGACCCCGCATTCGAGCACGCCCGGATGCATGGCCACGACGCTCTCGATCTCATTCGGATAGACGTTGAAACCCGACACCAGGATCATGTCCTTCTTGCGATCGGTGATGGTGACGTAACCCGCTGCATCCAGATGGCCGATGTCGCCCGTCTTCAACCAGCCGTCCTGCATCACCTTGGCGGTTTCCTCGGGATTGTTCCAGTAGCCCTTCATCACCTGCGGGCCGCGGACACACAGTTCCCCCGTGTGCGGCTCGATGTCGCCTTCGCCGTTCCACACCGGCAATTCCTTGAAGCCGTCATCGCGGATCGACACCTCGGTGGACGAGAACGGCAGGCCGATGGTGCCGTTCCAGGATGCCTCCAGAGGGTTGGCGCATACGCCAGGCGAGGCCTCGGTCAGCCCGTACGCTTCGGTGATATACCGTCCGGTCACCTGCTGCCAGCGCTCGGCCACGGGCCTCTGCACCGCCGCACCGCCGCCGACCACCACCTTCAACGCGGAAAAATCGAGCTCCCCGAATCCGGGCGTGTTCAGGAGGCCGTTGAACAGCGTGTTGACGCCGGTCATGGCAGTCCACTTCCACCGGCCGAGTTCCTTGACGAAGTCCGGCATGTCGCGCGGGTTGGTGATGAGCACGACCAGGCTGCCCCACTTCATGAACGCCAGCGTCGAGGTGAGCGAGAAGATGTGGTAGAGCGGCAGCGGGGCAACGACGATTTCGGTGCCCGCCTTGAAGCTGCCCGAGATCCACGTCCCCGTCTGCTCCACATTGGCGAGCATGTTGCGATGGGTGAGGATCGCGCCCTTTGCGACCCCCGTGGTGCCGCCGGTGTACTGCAGGAACGCGATGTCGTCGTGCGTCACTTTGACGGGTGTGAACGGCGACGCCGCGCCGCGCGCGAGCGCCGCGCGGAGGGTCACGGCACCGTCGATGTGCCATGCGGGCACCATCTTCTTCACGTTCTTGATGACGAAGTTGACGATCCAGCGCTTCGGGACCGGCAGGAGGTCGCCGACCTGGGTCGTGATCACGTGCTCGACCGAGGTGTTCCCAAGTACCTGCTGCAGTACGCCGGCGAAGTTTTCGACGATGACGATCACCTTGGCGCCGGAGTCCTTCAACTGGTGCTGAAGCTCGCGCGCCGTGTAGAGAGGATTGACGTTCACCACCGTCATGCCGGCGCGCAGGATGCCGAACAGCGCCACCGGATATTGCAGCAGGTTGGGCGACATGATGGCGACGCGCTCGCCCCTCCCCATGCCCGGAAGTCCTTGCAGAAACGCAGCGAAATCCCGCGATAGCCGGTCCAGTTCGGCATAGGTAATCGTGCCGCCGAGGTTGTGGAAAGCCGGCTTGTCGGCAAACTTTGCGGCGATGTTCCCGAAAAAGTCTGCGACCGAACTGAATTGGTCCGGGTCAATTTCGGACGGCATGCCGGCCGGATAGCTTTTCAGCCAGATTCTTTCGACCATGATCTTCTCCTCTCATCGACCCCGGCTGCGTCGATCACTTCCGCAAGAATGCGCACGTGCTCGAGTGGCCGCTGCTGCCTGGATCGGACGCTGGCGAATCGCGTGATGCGAACGGGGGCGGACGACGGGTCGACCCCACCCTATTTCTTGCCCAGGCCCAGGGCCTGCGCGCCTTCGGTGTAGATGCGGATCTTGTCCTTCATGAAGGCATCCATCTGCTCCGTGCCGACGTTGACCAGCTCGAACCCGCTCTTGGCGGCGAGCTCCTTCATCTCGGGATCGTTGTTCAGGGCAGCCCACAGGTCCGACAGGCGTTTGCGCGCCTCGGGCGGCGTGCTCCTGGGCACGCCAATGCCTCGGTAGGCGCCGTCGATCCAGTCGACACCGAGTTCGCGGAAGGTGGGCACATCGGGCAGCAGCGGGTGGCGCTTTTCCATGGCAATGGCGAGAGCGCGCACCTTGCCCTTGTTGTTGATGGCAAATGCCGAGTAGGACATTGCGCCGTCGACCTGGCCCCCGAACACGGCCGTCGTCATGTCGCCCGTGCCCTTGAACGGAATATAGTTGGTCTTGACGCCAAAGGCGGCATTCATGCGCTCATGCGCGGCGTGGTTGGCCGAATTCAGGCCCGAGCCGCCCAGGTTGAGCTTGCCCGGATCGGCCTTGGCCGCCTTGATGAAATCGGCAAAGGTCTTGATGGGACTTTGCTCGGGCACGACCAGAACGTCGGGCGTGTAGTGGAACCAGAACACCGGCGTGATGTCCTGGGTCTTGTACTGCACCTGTCCCTCGAGCGGCTGGAAAACGATATGCGGCAGGTTGATGCCCACCACGTTGAACCCGTCACCCGGCAGGTTGTTGATCTGCGCCCACATCACCCCGCCCCCGGCGCCCGCCTTGTACTGGATGATCGTGTCGATGTTCGGGCACTTTTTCTTCAGCACGATCTGCTGATGGCGCGCCGAAAGATCCGATTCGCCGCCCGGCGGAAAGGCCTGCCAGTAGAGCAGGTTCTTGTCGGGGCAGCTCTGGGCCGCCGCCCAGGGCGACAGCAACACGAGGCACAAGGCTGAGAGCAGCTTCTTCATCATCGGACTCCTGTGATTGTTTCTACCAACCCCGTGTCGACCGTCAGGCGGCCTGCTGCATGGTATCCGCGGTGGCGATCCATGCACACACCGCCGCAGTCACCTGCGCCGTGGTGGCGGTGCCTCCAAGATCGCGCGTATGCAGCGCCGCGTTGGCGGTCACCGATTCGATCGCGGACATCAGGGTCGCCGCCGCGCGAGCCTCGCCCAGATGCTCGAGCAGCATGACGCAGCTCCAGAAGGTTCCGACCGGATTGGCGATGCCCTTCCCCATGATGTCGAAAGCCGAGCCGTGGATCGGCTCGAACATGCTGGGGTAGCGCCGCTCCGGGTCGATGTTGCCGGTAGGCGCAATGCCGAGGCTCCCCGCCAGCGCGGCGGCCAGGTCACTCAGGATGTCGGCATGCAGGTTGGTGGCCACGATGGTGTCGAGCGAAGCCGGTCGGTTGACCATTCGCGCCGTCGCCGCATCCACGAGCTCCTTGTCCCAGGTGACGTCCGGGAACTCACGGCTGACCTCCACGGCGATCTCGTCCCACATCACCATGGCGTGCCGCTGCGCGTTGGATTTGGTGACCACCGTGAGCAGCTTGCGCGGGCGCGACCGTGCAAGCCCGAAGGCATACCGCATGATGCGCTCGACGCCTGCCCGCGTCATGATCGACACGTCCGTGGCCGCCTCGATGGGATGGCCCTGATGCACGCGCCCGCCGACGCCCGCGTATTCGCCCTCGGAGTTCTCGCGCACGATCACCCAGTTGAGGTCCTGGGGGCCGCAGCGCTTCAAAGGCGCGTCGATGCCGGGCAGGATTCGGGTGGGCCGCACGTTGGCATACTGGTCGAAACCCTGGCAAATCTTCAGGCGCAGGCCCCACAGCGTGACATGGTCGGGAATATTCGGATCGCCCGCCGATCCGAACAGAATGGCATCCATGTTGCGCAGCTGGTCGAGCCCGTCGTCCGGCATCATCAGCCCGTGCCGGCGATACCAGTCGCCGCCCCAGCCGAATTCGGTGAACTCGAAGCTGAATTGGCTTTGCCGTCGTGCCAGGGCTTCCAGAACCTGTTGCCCCGCCGGGACCACTTCCTTGCCGATGCCATCGCCGGGAATGGTGGCGATCCGATAGATCTTCACGTGACCTCCTCGAGTGGGTGCGCAAACCCGTTCCGACAGCGTCACAACGTGGGCGCCGCTTCGGTCACGAGCATGACGGTGCGGGCGGGAACTGCCGCGCTGTCGTGAATGTTTACACAAATCGCTCACCGTCAAGCGTTTCGCTTCGGCAATTCGCCCGCCGAGGCCTGTTTTGGCAGTTCATTTGATTGCCGGCACGCGATATGCATGTCACCGGGCAACGGTCCAACGCGTCCGTTCCTTCCCGAAGAAGGAGCCTGTCATGCTCAAGGTTGAACTGCACAACTGCGACACCAACGGCGATCCTGCGCCGAGCTTTGCCACCGATGCCGAAATCGAGTTCGCGGAACAGTTGCGATACCGAGTCGAGGAGCGGCTCCTCGCACACACTGCGGCACCTGCGCCACTCCACGAGCCTTCGAGCGAACGCCGCTGATTCGATCGGGCGAGTGCCGAGTTCGGCGCGACACAGCGTCGCCGGGCACCGGCGTCTCATCGCTGCGGCAGGAATGGCAGCACAAGCGCGCGCGCATCGACGCGCGCCCCGATGCGGGCCAGCAGCAGAAACGAACCGACGAGCTTGCGATGCAGAAAGATGGTCTCGGGAGGCGGCGATCGCAGGAGCCCACGCCGGAACGCGAGATCGAATCCCAGCGCGCGCACGCGTGAAGGCAGGTCCGACGCGGGAAAATCGTACCTGCCCGCGTGTCGAAGCGGTTCGCAGACGAGGAAGATGACATCGACCACCGCCTGGACGCGCTCCGGGGAATCGTCGGCCGCCGCGTAGCCGATCCGGATTGCCTCGCGGGCGACGGCATTGCGATCGCCGTCGATCACGCCCCGGGTGATGCGCGCGTAGTTGGCGACGAAGGCTGTGCCGAAGCGTTGCGTCGCGCCGAAATCGAGAAGCACCACGCGGCGGCTCGCCGGCTGATACAGGTAGTTCGCGAAGTTGGGATCGGTCTGCATGACGCGGAACTCGAACAGCTCGCGAAACAGCAGACGCTCGAGCAGGGATCCGACGGCGTCGCGACGCGCCTGCGGCGCAGCGTCGAGCACGTCGAGCGGCTCGCCTTCCACGAAATCCATGGCCATGACCCGCGGCGTCGTCAGGTCCCAGTGCACGCGCGGAACGAGCAGAGCCGGCTCGTCGGCGACCAGCCGCGCGTAACGTTCCAGAAAACGAGACTCGCTGACGTAATCGGCTTCCTGCGCGAGCTGGCGCTTGGCCTCGGCCGCCAAGCCGCCGACGTCGAGATCGAGCGGCAGCAGATTGAAGAGCCGCAACAGCGCCGCGACGTTGTCGACGTCGCTCGCAATCGAACGAGCCACACCCGGATACTGGATCTTCAGCGCGAGGTCACGACCGTCGGACGTGGTTGCGCGATGCACCTGCCCGATCGAAGCGGCCGCAATGGGCTCGTCGTCGAACGTGGAGAATCGTCGCTCCCAGCCTTTGCCGTACTCGCGACCAAGCACGCGCCTGAGCTGTTGGGGAGGCATCGGCGTGGCCTGCGCGCGCAGGACCGCGAAAGCCTGGGCGAACTCCGGAGGCAGGACGTCTTCGCCCTGAAGCGAAATCAGCTGCCCGATCTTCATGGCTGCGCCGCGCAGACGGCCAAGTCGCGCCGCGAGCCGTTGCGCATTCGGAGCGGACAGCAGCGCGCTGCCAAGATCGCCCGCCTCGCCGCGCGCGAATCGCCGTAGCCTCTCGGCGGCCGCACCTACCGCGAGTTCTCCCGCCGCAAGGCCGATGCGCGCGATTCGGCCGAGGCGGGTCTGGGGAATCGGGGCGGGTGACGGTTTAGGCATCGTTGAGTGGTTTGCGGCACCGATGTCCACCGCGGATGGTACGCGGCGGACAGGTTCGCGATGCCGCATGCATCCGCGGCCGATCCGGGCTCGATCAGGCCAATGAACGAGTTCGCCACCGATTTCGACCACTCGCGATGTCCCGAACGACGAAAGATCCGGACCTCATCGACCTCGAAAAGGGATCTCGTGCGCTCGGCGGCGCACGATCCGCGCTGGCCGACGTCCGTCGCCGAGCGGGGTGCGCGCGTACGGGTCAGCGCGCGGCGCGCTCGATCGAGCCGCGAAGCGGGAATGTGCTCGGCGCGACGCTGCAAGGATCGCGACGACACATGGCGCGCCGAATCGCGCAACGGCGTCCGCGAGCGGATTGCCGCATGGCACGAGGCGGCGCCCTAGGCCGCGTGAGCGCCTTCGAAAGCCGAGCCCCGGCAGAACGCCGCGGCCCCGCGCTTCATTGCTTGATGAAGGGAGCGGCGTCGCTCGCGTGCTTCTTCTGCTGCTTGATCGTCTTCTTTTCCTTCGCCGTGTGCTGCGGCTTCTTCTTGCTTTGCTTCGGGGGCTGATGGGACATGGTTCGCTCCGGTCAAAACGCCAAATCGACGGCGCCCCGACACTATAGGCCGAAGTCTCGCGCCGCGGCGAGCCTGGGTCGCACGTGGGTGCGCAACGGCGCGGCGCGTCATTGCCACGACTGGTCTTTCATTTTCCGGTTCGCCCAATCGCGCGCAGGTCGGAGCCATATTGTTGCATTGCACCAATGGGTTGGCGTGTTCATCAGCCAGACGGATGCTATTGATCATAAACACTGATTTGACGCACCCTTGCGCGACCCCCATGTTCTGTTACCGCAGCGCAGCAATGATGCAGGTCGCGCTTCGGTTCATCGATTACCGAACGATAGGAGTTCCCAATGCGTAGCAATCAGCTCTCACCGAACATCCTGGATGGGCTCGGCATCTTCGCCCTGATGGCGAGGGCGCTTAGGCTCCCGAATTCGGAATCCGAAACGCCCGGGCGCCGGGACACCAGCGCCAACGAGGGCCCAGGCAAGGCACCCGTATGCCGGCGCAGCCTGCTCGAACGTCTCGACCATTGGTTCTGGGTTCAGCAACAGCGAGAGGTCGAAGCGTATCTGGCAAAAGCAACGGACGTATTCGACCTCGAAGCGCGGATCCGTGCGCTCGATCGCAAAGGTCCTCACCCCTACGGATGATCGACCGTTGCAGCCACGCCACGCGCACTGCATTTCACGCGGCGGGAGGCTCTACGATGACCATCACTGTCCAACAGCCTCGACGAAAGCGTGCGCGCCGCGCTCGTGGCGCACTTTCTCGCCCTGCCCCCGGAGGACCGGCGACTTCGGTTCGGCTCGTCGCTCTCTTCCCAGGGCATCGCCGCCTACGTCGACGACATCGATTTCGATCGCGACGCGATTTTCGCCGTTCACGATGACGGCCTCGCGCTCGTCGGCGTGGCCCATGTGGCCTTCGGGGACGAGGTTGCCGAGCTGGGACTCTCGGTCCTGCCCGCGCACCGCGGTTGCGGCGTTGGCAGCGCACTCTTTGAGCGCGCCGTGGCCCACGCTCGCAACCGTTTCATACCCAGGCTCTACATGCACTGCCTCAACGAGAATGCGCCGATCATGCACATCGCGCAAAGGTTCGACATGGACATTGTCACGGACTCCGGCGACGCCGACGCGCACCTCGACCTGCCGCCGGCCTCCGCCAAGTCGATCACCGACGAATTCGTGACGAACCGGCTTGCGCTGTACGACTACGCCCTCAAGGCGCACGTCGCGGCGTGGAAGCGCATCAATGCCGCGCTCGAAGGCACGGCCCATGTGCCGGGGTCCGATCCGGCCTGTACGGCGTAGCGTCGAGACCGCCCTTATGGATGCTCCTGTCGCCGTCGTCACTCCTCGGAAGCGCATCGCGCTCGTGGCCCACGACAACAAGAAGGCGGATCTGCTCGAATGGGCCCAATACAATCGTGATCTCCTGGCCAGCCATGAACTGTTGGCCACCGGGACGACCGGGACGCTGCTCGAAGACGCCTTGCAGGTCCCGGTGGTCAAGCTCCAGAGCGGTCCTTTGGGCGGCGACCAGCAGGTCGGCGCTCGCATTGCCGAAGGAACGGTCGACCTGGTCATCTTTTTCTGGGACCCGCTGCAGCCCCAGCCGCACGACCCCGATGTCAAGGCGCTGCTGCGCATCGCGGTCGTCTGGAATATCCCGGTGGCCTGCAATCGGGCGTCGGCGGACTACATGATCTCCTCGCCGTTGCTGACCTCCGCTTACGAGCGTCAACTGCCGGAATACGAGGCGTATCAGAACCGGATGGTCAAGGTCGGGGACACTGCAGATGCCGTTGAGCTGGCCACTGCCGCGTCCCCGGGCTGACCGATCTTCCGAGGGCGGCGCGTTGTGCGCCCTCATGCCGGCGCGGCCGATCGTTCGAAAGTCGCTTGCAGCCAGGACATCGCGCGATAGCAGACGTGCCCGGCACTGATCACTGCAGCGTCTGCGAGGTAAACTCTCCGCTGGGATGAAGACCGTGGCCTGATCCTGTCGGCGAAGGAGGTCTCGTGAGCGAAAGCCGTTTGCTGACACCGCGTGAGGCAGAGGCCGTGGTCGAGGACCGCATCGAGCAGTTCGGACTGAACGCGTTGCCGCGCGTCAGCGTCACCGAGCTCGACAACGGTGCGTGGCGGGTGCGCTGGGAGCACGTCGAGCGCACCGTCGTGCCCATGACACGCGACGCGTGGTACGCGTGGCTCGAGGAGAATGTGGGGTCCCTCGACGCCGGCGACCTGACAACGACCGAGAGCTGAGCGCAGGTCGACCGGCAAGCAGCGCGCAGTCCGCGAGCAACGCGGAGCGATCGACCACGGAATCACTGCGTCTGCGCGCAGCGACGGCGGCGGCGGGCGACAGTCGCGGAAACGCGGACCATGACCGGCGATTGCGGCGTCAGGGCGCCAGCCGTTCCCGTAGCCATGTGCCGTCGGCCTGCAGCGTGTAGCGCAGCCGGTCGTGGAGCCGGCTCCTCCGGCCCTGCCAGAACTCGAACGTGTCCGGGACCAGCCGGTAGCCGCCCCAGTGCGGCGGCCGCGGCGGGTCGAGCAGGAACTTCGCGCCGATCCGCGCAGCCTCGGTCGCCAGGACGACGCGCGACGGGATCACCCGGCTCTGCGGCGACGCCCATGCGCCGATCCGCGAGTCGAGCGGCCGCGTCCGGTAGTACGCGTCGGATTCCGCGGCACTCGTCTTCTCGACGCGGCCCTCGATGCGCGCGACGCGCTCCAGTTCGACCCAGTGGAACTGCAGCGCCGCGTGCGGGTTGGCCGCGAGCTCCTGCGCCTTGCGGCTTTCGTAGTTCGTGTACCAGACGAGGCCTCGCGCGTCGCAGTCCTTGAGCAGCACGACCCGCGTCGAAGGCCGTCCGTCCGCGCCGACCGTCGCGAGCGTCATCGCCGTGGGCTCGGGCAGCTTCGCCATGAGCGCCTCGTGCAGCCATTTCTCGAATTGGGACAACGGAACGTTCGCCGAATGCGTTTCGTCGAGCTCGGCGCGCTCGTAGCTCTTGCGCAGATGTGCGATGTCCTTCATCCGCGAATTCTGCGGGCCGGCCGCGATTGCCGCAAGCCGCGCAGCGGCGACAAGGCATCGGCATGACGCGCAAGCGGACGCGACGCGTGCGGGCGGCTACGCGAGCATCACGCTGCCTCGCGCGGCGACGATTTCCGTGTAGTCGATGGACCAAGCCTATAGAATGCTGATGTTGCATTCGAACGTCGTCAGGAGACTCTGTGGAATTTGCAGGAAAGGTTGCGGTGATTACCGGTGCCGCCAGCGGCATCGGACGGGCGGTCGCGGCCGCGATGGCGAAACGTAATGTGCGCGCGATGGCGCTTGTGGATTTGGGCGAGACGATCGACGGCGTCGCCGCTGACGTCAATGCGGAGGCGGGCAGGCAGGTCGCCTACCCCTACCGGGGCGATACGACGGACGAGGCGTTCCGCGGGTCGGTCTACGATTCGATTGGTTCCCAGTTCGGCGTCGTGACCATGTGCGTGCCGGCGGCCGGCATCACGCGTGACGATCTCGCGGTTCGCATCGACAAGATCACGGGCAAGGCGCGGATCTATCCGGTGGACCGCTTCAGGCAGGTCGTCGACGTGAACCTCGTGGCGCCGGTCTACTGGGCGCTCGAGATGATCGGACGCATTGCCGAAGATCGCGCCGCCCGCGGGCTCAAGCGCTGGGAGCCGTCCGAGGGGATGCAAGGGGCCATCGTGTTCATCGGCTCCGTCTCCTCGCAGGGAAACCGCGGCCAGATCTCCTATGCGAGCACGAAGGCCGGCCTCGAGGGAGCGGCCGCGACGATCATGAAGGAGGCCGTTTTCTATGGCGTGCGCTGCGGGGTGATTCACCCCGGGTTCACCGACACGGCGATGGTGCGCGCGATGGGCGATGAATACATCAGCAAGCACATATTGCCTTTCACGCAGTTGGGCCGGCTGATACGCCCCGACGAGATTGCCGATGCGATCTGCTTCATGCTCGCGAACTCGGCGGTGAGCGGCGAGTTGTGGGCAGACGCTGGCTGGCATCCGCCCGCGTAACGCGGGCAAATCGATCAGGCCGATCCTGCCGCTGACGCGTCCTGCACTCGCGCCCGCTGCCCGGCCAGTTGGCGATCGATCAGCCGGCGGGCGCGCACCCCGCCGGCGTCGATGTTGAAATTGCGCAGTTCCCGGTCGGGCCACCGTGACATGTTCTGCTGTTGCGCCTCGAGCACGACGATGTCCTCGGCGAACACCGCGCTCTGCGCATCCTTGATCCGGTACGTCAGGCCCTGATCCTTGACCTCGAAGTTGCGCGCCATCCCCCAGAAATACCAGCACGTGGTGTCCGATTCCGGCGTCATCACGTCCACCACGATGCCGGTGACCCCCTGCGCGCGGTTCCCCTCCGGAGCGCCGGTGCCCGCTCGCGCCACACCGACGTCGATCATCACGTTCGCGGGCAGCGTGAACGTGCCGATCTGCCACCGATCGCACGTCGCGTTCGACTTGAGGTTGCTGGCCCAGAACGGGGGCGGTTCGATGTCGCGCATCCAGCGTGTCACGGTGACCGATGCGTCGTCCTCGGTGGTCCTGATCGGTGCCCGCGTGATTTCCTCCTGACCGATGCTGGTCGGGTGCACGAACGTCTCGTGGGTCAGGTCCATCAGGTTGTCGACGAGCAGACGGTAATCGCAGCGCACGTAATAGGTGCCGCCGTCGAACGCCCAGTTCGGATCCGAGCACCAGCGCAAGTCCGGAATGCGGGACTCGTCGGCGAGCGCGACATCGCCGATCCATACCCAGACGAAGCGATGCCGCTCCGCAACCGGGTAGGCGCGAACCCTGACGCTCGTGGGAACCTTCTCCATGTTCGGCATGTGCACGCACTCGCCCTTCCCGTCGAGCTCGATGCCGTGGTAGCCGCACACGATCAGGTCGCCCTTCACCCGCCCCTTCGACAGCGGCAGCATGCGGTGCGGACAGCAGTCCTCGAGCGCGACCAGGCTGCGATCGGGCCTGCGGTAGAGCACGATCGGTTCGCCGCACACCGTTCGCGCGAAGGGCTTCTGCTTGACCTCGTAGTCCCACGCAATGACGTACCAGCAGTTGGTCAGGAACATGGCTCGCGCTCCACGCAATGTGCGCCCTCGCGACGCGGGGGCCGGCAGACAGTATCGCGCATCCCGGACCGGCGGTCTTGCGTCGGCATGCTGCGGCCGGGCGCTGGGAACGGCGGCCCGGAGCGCAGTACCGCGCGATCGCGCATTGCACGAACGCCGCGACTACGGAGGACAGGCAATCGCCTCGCTCACGGGAACACTCGGTCAGACCGGCATGCGGCGGGCACGAATCCGGAACCGGACCGGAACGGCGTCCTGCACCTGAAGTGCACCGCCCAGGATCGAGAACGGGACGATACCGAAACTGGTCTGTTCGAGCGTCACGCCACCGGACACGCTCAACTCGTCCCCGGCGACCTCGACCTGCGCCGGTATCCGCATCGTGCGCGCCACGCCGTTCACCGTGATGGTGACGTTCAATCGCGGGCCCGTCGCATCGGCATCCACGTTGCGCACGGCGATCAGTGCATAGGGATGCTGGTCCGCGCCGAGCTTGTAGAGCATGTTCTCGCGCGTGCCCGCGATCGCCTCCGCGGACGGCTGGGTGTCGAATGCCGCTTCGGCGCGCAGACCGGGCTCGTCGACCACCAGCCGGTCGAGGCGAACGTAAAGGTCCGCGCGCCCTTCGTCCGGCGCGATGTAGCCGCGAACGTCATGGCTCGCGACGATGTGGTCGTGACCCAGCTGCGCAAGCGACCCGCCGCGCCGCACCTCGATGGCGACGAGCGATCGCGCCGGATCGATCCGGAATACCGCTTGGTCGCGCTCGGCAAGCTGCCGATAATAGGCGTCCGGAAAATCCGCCGGACGCTCGCCTTCGCCCCCGGAGACTTTCGCCACGGGCGGAGCGCAGCCGGCCAGCAATACCGCGGCGACGGTCGCAGCGATCAGCATCGTGCGCATGTCCTGCTCCTTGCTGTCAGTGGCGCCCGCTTCCGAATCGGAGTGTCGGGCCTTGCCCGGCGCCATCTCGCGCATCGCGTCCGGCGTTTCGTGCCGCAGCGCAGGGCGCGCGTACGGGGCACTCTGCCACGAGCGCGAAACGCTTTCCACCGCTTCGGCCGGCGGCGCGCGCGGATGCTGCGATAATGCATCCGTTCCGGCTGCCGGCCGGGAGCCGGTCGCCCCAACGTGAATCTGCCCCACCTCCCCCGCTGGACGTACGTCGTCGTCGCGGTGCTCGGCCTCGCCGCCGCGGCAACGCTGATCTATGTCGTGCGGGGAACGACCGTCGACGTCGCGACCGTGCGGACGGCGCCGCTGCGGCAGACCGTGGTGGTTTCCGGCCGGGTCCTGACTCCGGCGAAAGTCAGCGTCGGCTCGACCATCACCGGACGTGTGCAGAGCGTCGGCGTGGACGAAGGCGACCACGTCGCCGCCGGCCAGGTGCTGATCGCGCTCGAGCGCGCGGAGCTTGCGGCCGCGCTCGAGCAGGCCCGGGCCAACGAAGCAGCCGCCGCCACTCGCATCCGCCAATGGAAGGACGTCGATGCGCCCAACGCGCAGGAGCAGCTGCGGCAAGCCGAGGCCAACCTGCGCGTCGCCCAGCGCAACGCCGCGCGGCAGGAGGAGCTCTACGGCAAGGGATTCATCGGCGAAGCCGCGGTGGACGAGGCGCGGCGTGCGCTCGAAGTCGCGCGCAGCCAGGCGGAGACCGCACGCGCCAGCACGAACGCGAACGCTCCCACCGGTTCCGGGCGCCGCCTGCTCGAGGACCAGCTCACCGTGGCGCGGGCGGCGCGCGAGACCGCCGCCGCCAAGCTCGAACAGACGCGAATCACGGCGCCGGCGGCCGGCGTGGTGCTCGACCGCAACGTCGAGCCGGGGGACATCGTGCAGCCCGGCAAGGCACTGCTGACGCTCGCGCTCGACGGCGCGGTGCGGCTTACCGCCCTAATCGACGAGAAGAATCTGGCGCTGCTGAAAGTGGGACAGCGCGCACGCGTGTCGGCCGACGCCTTTCCCGCGCAGCGCTTCGACGCCGAGCTCGAGTACGTCTCGCCCGGCGTGGACGTGCAGCGCGGAACCGTCGAGGCGAAGTTCAGGATTCCGAATCCTCCCGCGTTCCTGCGCGCGGACATGACGGTATCCATCGACATCGCGGTCGCGGACAAGCCGGATGCCATCGTGATCCCTGCCGCCGCGATCCGCGACAGCCAGACACTGGAACCGTGGGTCCTCGTGCTGCGCGACGGTCACGCCGAACGACAAACGGTTGCCGTAGGCGCCCGCACCGCGCAGGAAGTCGAGGTCACGCGCGGGCTTGCCGTCGGCGACGTGGTCATCCTCACGCCAAACGTGAATCCCGGCGCGCGCGTGACCGTGCGCTGACCCTCACGCTGCGACCTCCATGCCGTTCGAACTCGTCGTTGCGCTTCGTTTCCTGCGCGAGGGACGCTTCCAGACCTGGCTCATCGTCGGCGGGACCACGATCGGCGTCGCCGTCGTCGTTTTCATCACCGCGCTGGTCGCGGCGTCGCAGGCCAACATGATCCGGCGCGTGCTGGGCACGACCGCCCACATCTCGATCCTGCCACCCGAGGAAGTGGCGCGGCCGCAGCGGTCGGCCGCCGATGCGACGGTGCTGCCGCGCGTGCAGGCCCGCGCACAACGGCTGCGTTCGATCGATCAGTGGCAACCGCTGATGGAAGCGCTCGACCGCAACCCGGACATCGTCGCCGTGTCGCCCCTGGTCGCGGGACCGGCGTTCGCGGTGCGCGGCGACGCGAGCCGGTCGGTCACCGTTTCCGGCATCGACCCCGTTCGTTTCAACCGCATCTTCGCGATCACCGACAAGCTCGCGGCCGGGGAATTTCGCGTCGCACCCGGCGAAGCGGTCATCGGCGTGGTTCTGGCCGCCGATCTCGGCATCGGGCTCGGCGACCGCTTCAACCTGGTCACCGAGCGCACCGGCACTTCCGCGCCCGATGCATTCACCGTCACGGGGCTGGTCGACCTGGGCGCGCGCGAGGCGAACCGCCGCGCGGTGTACGTCGGCCTGCGCACCGCGCAGGCCCTGTTCGACCTCCCCGGCGGCGTGTCGGAGCTCGACCTCAAGATCGCCGATCTCTTCGACGCCGACCGCGTCGCGGCGGCCCTGCGCGCTCAGACCGGACTGGACGTGCAGGCGTGGATGTCCACCTTCGAGCAGCTGATGACGGCGATCAACGCCCAGACGATCACCAACCGCGCCATCCGGGCGTTCGTCGTGATCGTTGTCGTGCTCGGAATCGCGAGTGTTCTGGTCGTCTCGGTCGTGCAGAAGCGCCGCGAGATCGGCATCCTGCGCGCGATGGGCGCCTCGCGCAGCGCCATCCAGCGCGTCTTCCTGCTGCAGGGTGCCATCGTGGCGCTGATGGGGTCCCTGCTCGGATGCCTGCTCGCCGCGTCGTGGATCGCGGTCTTCCTGTATCTCATACGCAATCCCGACGGCACGCCGCTGTTCCCGGTCGAGGTCGACGCCTGGGTCTACATCAGCGCCGCGGTCGGTGCGATCGTGTTCGGTCTGCTCGCCGCGGCGGTGCCGGCGCGCCATGCGGCGGAGCTCGATCCGGCGCAGGCGATCCGCATGTGAAGCAGGCGCGATGCCGGTTCCGCTGATCGAGCTTTCGGGCATCTGCAAGTCGTACGGTGTCGGCACGGAGGTCGAGACCGAGGTGCTGCGCGGCATCGACCTCACCATTGCGCCCGGCGAGTTCCTCGCCCTCATCGGACCCTCGGGCTCCGGCAAGACGACGCTTCTCAACCTGATCGGCCTGCTCGAGCCGCCGACCGCCGGCTCGTATCGCTTCGAGGGCCGCGAGACCGCGCAGCTCGGCGACGGCGAACTCACGCGGCTGCGCGCGGTGGGCCTCGGCTTCGTGTTCCAGTTCCACCACCTGCTGCCTGCGTTCACCGCCACCGAGAATGTCCTGATGCCCGGCCTGATCGCGCTCGGACCGGTGACTTCGGCGCGACGCGAGGCCGCGCGCGAGATCCTGCAGGCGGTCGGCCTGGGCGAGCGTCTCGACTACCTGCCGGGCAAGCTCTCCGGTGGACAGCAGCAGCGTGTCGCCATCGCCCGCGCGCTGTCGCTGGCACCGCCGCTCGTGCTGGCCGACGAACCGACAGGCAATCTCGACACCCATACGACCGACGACATCTTCGCGCTGCTGCGCAAATTCAACGCCGAGCGCGGCACCGCGTTCCTCATCGTCACGCACGACCCTCGCCTTGCCCATCGCTGCGACCGCATCGTCGAGCTCGTCGACGGTCACATCGTCGGTGATGCGCCGAATCCTGCACCTGCGGACCCGGCGGCCGCTGCCTGATGGCGGGATGGCAGCGCCGGCCGCCATTCGTCAAGCGGACCTGCTCGCATATCCCAGCTCGAATCGGGGCCGCGCGGAAGCACCGCCGCGTCACCGCAGATGATGGACCTGCTGCCCCAGCATTTCCGGGACGATCAGCGTCACACCCCGATCGGTGACGTGGAAGCGCCGCCGATCCGCCTCCGGATCGATCCCCACGCTGAGGCCCTCCGGCAACTGGCAATGCTTGTCGACGATGACGCGCTTGAGCACGGCACCGCGTCCGATCTGGACGTTGGGAAGGACCACCGAATCCTCGATCGTGCAGAAGCTGTGCACGCGCACCTTGGAGAACAGCACCGAACGGCGCACGGTCGACCCGCTGACGATGCAGCCACTGCCGATGATCGAGTCGATCGCCGTGCCGCGGCGGCCGTCGTCGTCGAACACGAACTTGGCCGGCGGCAGCTGCTCCTGATAGGTCCAGATCGGCCACTCCTCGTCGTAGAGGTTGAGCTCGGGCACGACGTGGGTCAGTGCGACGTTGGCTTCCCAGAACGCGTCCACGGTGCCCACGTCGCGCCAGTACGGAACGCCGTTGCTCGTGTTCACGCAACTCTCGGCGAAGTCGTGAGCGCAGGCGCGCGCGCCCTGCGCGATCACGTGCGGGATCAGGTCGTGGCCGAAATCGTGGCTCGAGCCCGTGTCGTCGGCATCGCGCAGCAGCTCGGCATAGAGGAAGTCGGCGTCGAACACGTAGACGCCCATGCTGGCGAGCGCCCGATCGGGGCGCCCGGGCATCGGGGTCGGCACCGACGGCTTCTCGTCGAAACCCGTGATGCGGCCGTTGTCGTCGACGCGCACGACGCCGAGCGAGCGTGCGTCGGCCAGCGGCACGTCGACGCAGGCGACGGTCATCTGTGCCCGGCTGGCGACGTGGGACTCGAGCATCCGGCCATAGTCCATCTTGTAGACGTGATCGCCGGCCAGGATCAGCACGTGATCCGGCGCGTGACGCCGCAGGATGTCGAGGTTCTGGTACACGGCGTCGGCGGTCCCCTGATACCAGGTCGCCTGGATGCGCTGCTGCGCCGGCAGGAGCTCGACGAACTCGTCGAAGCGGCCGTCGAGAAAGCTCCAGCCGCGCTGCACGTGCCGGATCAGGCTCTGCGCCTTGTACTGGGTGCAGATCCCGATGCGCCGGATGCCCGAGTTCACGCAGTTCGACAGCGCGAAGTCGATGATCCGGAACTTGCCACCGAACGGAATCGACGGCTTCGCCCGCCAGATGGTCAGCTCCTCGAGGCGGCTGCCCCGTCCGCCGGCGAGGATCAGCGCGAGCGTGTTCTTCGTCAGCGGGCCCGGCAGCCGTCGCCCGTGCGCGCCCTGCGCAACGATCGGCACGATACCGGGCTCGCGTGCGATGTTCATCGCGAACGCATCCTTCGAGACTTCCCCGCAGCGCGTGGAACCGGCGGCTGCGGACTGCACCACCACCTACGGTCGCCGCGGGCCGCCGACCGACTGGCGGCCACCGTCGATCGCCCTCCGCTACGAGCGCATCAACCGATCGATCTCGGCTTCCGCGCTGAGCCAGTCATCCACCTCGCCGCCGCGCGCGAAACCGCGCTTCTCGGCCACGAAATACGCCGCCTCTGCAATCATCTGGCGACGTGCTTCGGCATCGGCCATGCTGCTTTGCAACACCGTCGGCGCCGGCGTGGCAACGGCATGTTCGCTGGTGGCGACGATCGTGGAAGGGGGAATCGGGGATGCTTTCCTGCGGCCAGCGTGCCGCGGTGCAGCGGTGTGAGGTATACCCATTGCCATCTCCTTGCGTAAAGCGTGCGGACCTTTCTGCCTTTTTCTTATTGCTTTGTAGACTACTCTCCAGCGAACCTCGTGCATAGACCTCGATCAAGAAAGGGGGTTCCGATTGGGCGGGGCGATGCTGCGTTGCAGAACCGCCGACCGGATCGGGGAGCGCGTTCGAGTTCGTCGCACTGTCTCCCAGCCGGAGGCTTCGACCCGGAGGTGCTGTTGCGCCGGCGTCGGTCGGAACGTCCGCGTGCCTGGTTACGCGTCGCCGCGAACTCCGGTCACGGCTCCCGCGCGAACCCCGTCACCTTGATCTTCTGCCCCACGAGCGAACCCTTGCGCGCGCGGCGCAGCAGATGTCGGGCCAGCGCGTCGCCTTCGATCGCCGCCACCACCGAACGACCCAGCCGGTTCGTACCTTGCAGGGCGACCCTGCGGCCCGTCGCGAGGCCGATCGCCGCAAGCTTTTCGTCGCGATCGAGACCGATGATGATGACGCCGCGACCGCGCGGCACCTCGCGCATTTCCGCGAGCGGGAACACGAGCAGCCGGCCGCGTGACGACAGCGCCGCGACGTGATCGAAACCGGCCGCCAGCGCGACCGGCGCGAGCGGCGCTTCGTCGGGCTCGAGCGTCATGAACGCCTTGCCGGCGCGCTGGCGCGAAACCATGTCCTCGAAGGCGGCGACGAAGCCGTAGCCGCCGGTGCCCGCCACGAGGAACTTCTGCTCCGGTGCGCCGCAGATCGCGTGCGCCACTTTCGCGCCCGCCTGCAGGTCGATCAGCGTGGTGACCGGCACGCCGTCGCCGCGGCCGCCCGGGATGTCGGAGCCGCGAATCGTGTAGGCGCGTCCCATGGTGTCGAGGACCACGATCCCGTTCACCGTGCGCGTTTCGAGAATCGCCAACGGCGCGTCGCCGGCCTTCCATCCGAATTGCGCCGCGTCGAGGCCGTGGCCCTGGCGCGAGCGTATCCACCCGTGACGCGAGAGCGTCACCGTGATTGGCTCGTCGGGAACGGCGCGGCTGACGACCACGGGCGCCACGGCTTCGATGAGCGTTCGCCGGCGATCGGCGAAACGCGTCGCATCCGCCTCGATCTCCGCCACGACGAGATCCGAGAACGCCTTTGCGTCCGCGAGGACGTGCTTCAGCCCCTTGCGCTCGGCCTTGAGCGCTTTCAGCTCGTTCTCGATCTTGATGCCTTCGAGGCGGGCGAGCTGCCGCAGCCGGATCTCGAGGATGTCCTCGGCCTGCACGTCGGTAAGGCCGAACTCCGCCATCAGGTCGGACTTCGGATCGTCCGCCTTGCGGATGATGCGGATCACCTTGTCGATCGACACCAGCGCGAGCTGCCGTCCTTCGAGAATGTGGATCCGGCGATCGACTTCGCCCAGACGGTGCCGCGTGCGCCGCGTCACCGTCTCGAAGCGGAACGCGATCCACTCGTCGAGCATCTGCTTCAGGTTCTTCGAGCGCGGCCGGCCGTCGCGCCCGAGCATCACGAAGTTGATCGGCAGGCTGGATTCGAGCCGCGTGTTCGAGAGCAGCAGGTTCATGAACTCGGCCGGATCCTGCCGGCTCGACTTCGGCTCCAGCACGATGCGCACCGGCGAAGTCTTGTCCGACTCGTCGCGCACGGCGTCGAGCGCGGCGAGCATCACGTTCTTCAGATTGATCTGCTCCTGAGCGAGCGCCTTCTTGCCCTCCTTGGGCTTCGGATTCGTCGCCCGTTCGATGTCCTCCAGCACCACGCGCGTCGAGACGCCGAACGGCAGCTCGGTGACGGCGATGCGCCATTGGCCGCGCGCGAGCTCCTCGACGGTCCAGCGCGCGCGCACGCGCAGGCTGCCGCGTCCGCTCTCGTAGACGGCGCGGATGGTGTCCGGATCGGAGATGATGTGGCCGCCGCCGGGAAGATCGGGGCCGGGAATGAACGTCATCAGCTGCGTCGATGCCGATCGCCGGATCGCGGATCGTCGCCACCACCGCGCGCGCGACCTCACCCAGATTGTGCGAGGGCATGTCGGTCGCCATGCCCACGCCGATGCCCGACGCGCCGTTCAACAGCAGCATCGGCAGACGCGCAGGCAGCAGCCTGGGTTCCTCGAACGCGCCGTCGTAGTTCGGCGCGAAGTCGACGGTGTCGCGGTCGATTTCCGAAAGCAGCAGCTCCGCGATCGCGGTGAGCCGGCATTCGGTGTAGCGCATCGCGGCCGCGTTGTCGCCGTCGCGCGAGCCGAAGTTGCCCTGGCCGTCGATCAGCGGGTAACGAAGGCTGAAGTCCTGCGCCTGGCGCACCAGCGCGTCGTACGCCGCGGTGTCGCCGTGCGGATGGTACTTGCCCAGCACGTCGCCGACGACGCGCGCGGATTTCACGTGCCGCGTCGGCGCGTACAGGCCGAGCTCGTGCATCGCGAAGAGAATCCGGCGCTGCACCGGCTTCTGGCCGTCGGCCACGTCGGGCAGCGCCCGCCCCGTCACGACGCTCATCGCGTATTCGAGATAGCTGCGCTCCGCGAACTGCGCCAGAGGGAGCGCGTCCTCGTCGCCCACGCCACGTCCGCCCCCGCCCGCCGGCGGCAGCGCGGGAGGCCGCGGGGGTGGCCGCGCGGTTGACTCGTGTGCATCCGTGTCGCCCGCGAACAACTCGCCGCTCATCGTGTCGATGGCCGCGCCGACTCGCCGCGTGCCACCGGCCATGGGTTTCTTCGTTCCTTTTCCTGCCATGTGCTGATCCGATCGCCTGCCTGTCCGGCCGTCGCGGTCAGATGTCGACTTCGACCGCGTTGCCGTTCTGTTCCATCCACTCGCGGCGGCTTGCCGCCTCGGCCTTGCCCATCAGTTTCGCGAAGATGCGCATGGCCTCGTCGGCACCGCCCGCGTCGATGCGCACCGGCATCACGCGCCGCGTCTCCGGGTTCATCGTCGTCTCCCACAGCTGCTCGGGATTCATCTCGCCCAATCCCTTGAACCGGCCCACCGACCACGATCCCGGCTTCACGCCCTCCTTGGCGAGCCGGTCCTCGATGACTTCGAGCTCGGCGTCGTCGAGCGCGTAGAGCTTGCGCGCGGGCCGCTTGCCCGACGCCGGCACGTCGATGCGGTAGAGCGGCGGACTCGCGACGCAGACGTGACCACCCTCGATCAGCGCCGGAAAGTGGCGGAAGAAGAGCGTCAGCAGCAGCACCTTGATGTGACTGCCGTCGACGTCGGCGTCGGCCATGATGATGATCCTGGCGTAACGCAGCCCCTTGAGATCCGCCTCGTCCGGCGAGCGATGCGGGTCGACGCCGATCGCCACCGCGATGTCGTGGATCTCGGTGTTGGCGAACAGGCGGTCGCGCTCGACCTCGAACGTGTTGAGCACCTTGCCGCGCAGCGGCAGGATCGCCTGGTACTGCTTGTCGCGCGCGAGCTTCGCCGAGCCGCCGGCGGAGTCGCCTTCGACCAGGAACACCTCGCGTCGCGACACGTCGTCCGATTCGCAGTCGGTGAGCTTGCCCGGCAGCACGGCCACGCCGGAGCCTCTTCTTCTTCTCGACCTTCTGCGCCGACTTCATTCGCGTCAGCGCCTGCGGCGATCGCGAGCTCGGCAATGCGCTTGCCGAACTCGACGTGCGAGTTGAGCCAGACCTCGAGCGGGTCCTTGACGACCTGCGCGATGAGCTTCAGCGCGTCGCGGCTGGTGAGCTTTTCCTTCACCTGGCCCTGGAACTGCGGATCGAGGATGCGCGCGGACAGGACGTAGTGAACCCTCGCCGATACGTCCTCGGTCTGCAGGCGGGCGCCGCGCGGCAGCAGCCCGTGGTGGTCGACGAACGCCTTCACCGCCTCGAACAGCGCCGCGCGCAGCCCGGCCTCGTGCGTGCCGCCCGCCGGCGTGGGGATGAGGTTGACGTAGCTCTCGCCCGCCGCCGCCCCTTCGTCGTACCACGCGAGCGCCCACGCGGCGCCCTCGCCTTCCGCGAACGTGTCGCCGTCCTTCGGCTTGCCGAGGTAGGTCTCGCCGGCGAAGATCGGCGCGACCGGCTCGAGGCCCTCGCCCAGCTCGCGCAGGTAATCCGTCAGTCCGCCCGGATACGACCACGTCTGCGTCTTCCACTCCTTGCCCTTCTCGACCGCGAGCGTCACCTTCACGCCGGGCAGCAGCACGGCCTTGGCACGCAGCAGCCGTTCGAGATCCGCCACCGACACCGTCGGCGAGTCGAAATACTTCGGGTCCGGATACGCGCGGACCGTCGTGCCGGACGCCCGCTGCCCGCAGGTTCCGATCACCTTCAGCTTCTCGGCGACCTCGCCGCCGGCGAAGACCATGCGGTGCACCTTGCCGTCGCGCTTGACCTCGACCTCGAGGCGGCGCGAGAGCGCGTTGGTCACCGACACGCCCACGCCGTGCAGGCCGCCCGAGAACGCGTACGCGCCCTGCCCGTCCTTCTTGTCGAACTTGCCGCCCGCGTGCAGCCGCGTAAACACCACCTCGACCGTGGAGACCTTCTCCTCGGGATGCGGGCCCACCGGAATGCCGCGCCCGTCGTCTTCGACCGACACCGATTGATCGGCGTGCACGCGCACGTCGATGCGCGTGGCCTGACCGGCGAGCGCCTCGTCCGCCGCGTTGTCGATCACTTCCTGGATGATGTGCGTCGGATCGGTCGTCCGCGTGTACATCCCCGGCCGCTCGCGCACCGGCTGCAGCCCCTTCAGGACGCGGATCGACGATTCCTCGTATCTGCCCTTGGCCAACTCGATGTCCTTTTCGTCGTGGCGCCAAGCGTCGCGATCCGACCGCGGCGCTCTGGCGCCCGGCACGGTACAGGTATTGTCGCCGGAACCGGCGCATCGACGCGGGACAACGTCGATGCGGCAGCGACGAAATGCGCGTCAGCCGTGGAGCTTGCGCAGCAGTGCCAGCACCTTGTCGAAAGTCGCGCCGTACGGCGGATACAGGAGCTTCGCCGCGGCAAGGCGCGGCTGGTGAAACACGGGCTTCTCGTGGCTGAACGTCACGAAGCTGCGTTCGCCGTGATAGGCGCCCATGCCGGACGCGCCGACGCCGCCGAACGGCAACTCCTCGTGGACGAAATGCCAGAGCGTGTCGTTGACGGTGACGCCTCCGGCGATCGTCTCGCGCAGCACGCGCTCGCGGCGCGCGCGATCGTGGCCGAAGTAGTAGAACGCGAGTGGCCGCGGCCGGGCATTGACCTTGGCGATTGCTTCGTCGAGCGTTCCATACGCCTCGACCGGCAGCAACGGACCGAAGATCTCCTCGCGCATGATCGCCATCGTCTCGTCGACGCCAACGACGAGCGCGGGCGCGAGTCTGCCCTCGCCGATCTCCAGCGTTTCGGCGACCGGGTTGAGCGACACGATCGTCGCACCCTTCGCGCGCGCGTCGTCGACGAGCGCGAGCAGCCGCGCAAGGTGCCGGGCATTGACGATCGACGTGTAGTCGGGATTGGCGGCAAGCGTCGGATAGAGGACGCGCACGGCGGCCGTGACCGCCGCGACGAACTCGTTGATGCGCCCCGCCGGCACCAACGCGTAATCCGGCGCGATGCACGTCTGCCCCGCATTCAGGAGCTTGCCCGAAGCAAGTCGCGGCGCCGCCGATGCGAAGTCGGCGTCCGCGTCGAAAATGGCCGGCGACTTGCCGCCCAGTTCAAGCGTGACCGGGGTGAGGTTGTCGGCCGCGGCGCGGGCGACATGCCGGCCTACGGCCGTCGAACCGGTGAAGAACAGGTGGTTCCACGGCAGTGCAACGAACGCCTGGCCAACGGCGGCGTCGCCCTCGACGACCGCGAACTCGTCGGGGCGAAAATGCCGGCGCACCCGTTCCGCGAGCAACGCCGACAGGCGCGGGGTCAGTTCGGAGGGTTTGAGCAGCACCCGGTTGCCCGCCGCGAGTGCGCCTGTGGCGGGCACGAGGGCGAGCTGCAGCGGGTAGTTCCACGGGCTCACGATGCCGACCACGCCCTGCGGCTGGCGGCGGATCTCGGCGCGCCCGGGCAAGAGGTGCAGCGGCGTCGGCACGCGCCGCGGCCTCATCCATCGCTTCAGGCTCTTCAACGCACGCCGCGCATCCGACGCCACGACATAGAGTTCGGCGAGCCGTGTCTCGTGCGCCGAACGACCGCCGAAATCGGCGTCGATCGCGGCGATCAGCGCCTCCTCGTCGTCGAGGACGAGGTGCAGCAGACGCTGGAGCCGATCGCGGCGCGTCGCGAGATCCGGGCAGCGCTCGCGCTCGAACGCCGCACGCTGCAGCTCGAACAGGCGGGAAAGCTCGGTGACCGAAGCAGCGGCGGCGAGCGTCGGGGATTCGAGTGGCGCGTTCATGGCTTTGATGTATGGGCGACCCGGCGGTCGTGCAACGCCTATTGCGCCAGCGCGCTCGGCAGGGCCGCCGGGGCTGACGCCGACACCACCGTCGCGTTCACGTCACGCAGCAGCCGATTGAACTCCGACGATTCGCGGATCACGAGACCCGGCGTGGCGCGCAGCCCGCGCCGACGAGGCCGAGGCCGACACAGGCGAATGCGACGGCCCTCGACAGAAACTTCAACATGACGTCATTATCGTCGGGCGGGCTTTCGCGCGCAACCGATCGGACCCGCAGCGTCGCACGCAAGCCATGGTTCTTTCCCATGCAAATTGCGCTCCGATGGCAACTGCGGGCGACCGCTTCGGCCTGCACGCGCACGTCGTGCGCGACGCAAATCACGAAGCGCGCGCCGGCCGCAACACCGTCGCCGTGCCGCCGACGATCAGAGCGCAACCGAGCAGCATCGGCGGCGTGATCGACTCGTCGAGGAACAGCACGCCCCACAGCATCGCGAACGCCGGGATCAGGTAGGCGACGGTGAGCGCGCGCGTCGGGCCCGCGTCGGCGATGAGCCGATAGTAGAGAAGGTACGCGACGGCACTGCAGAGCAACCCGAGACCGAGCATGTTGGCGACGACGTCGAGCGCGAACGGTCCCGGCGGAGGCGCCGCCACGGCGAGCGGCAGCAACACGATACCCGCGAGGAGCTGGCTCCATCCTGCCACGGCGACCGGACTCAACCCCGCGCCCTTCTTCTTGAGCCAGACGCCGGCCACGCCGTAGCACAGCGTCGCGCCGAGGCACGCGAACACCGCGCTCGCAAACGACGCGTCGGGCGCAACCGCTCCGGCGCGACTCACCAGCACGACGCCGGCGGCGCCCGCCGCGAGCCCCATGACCTTGAGGGTCGTCAGCCGTTCGTTCAGCCACAGCACGGACGCCACGGCGCCGAACATCGGCGCGGTCGCGTTCAGGATCGCCATGTACGACGCCGGCAGATGACCCGCGGCGTAACCGAACAGCAGGAACGGCAGCGCCGAATTGAGCGCGCCGACGAAAAGATACGCGCGCCAATGCCGGCGCACGCCGGCATCGAAGCCGGTGGCGACGAACCAGAGGACGAGCGCCCCGCCGCCGATCAGCACCCGCGACGATGCAATCCAGATCGGGCCGAGCGTCGGCGCGAGCACCCGCATGAAGACGAACGACGCACTCCAGATCATCGCCAGCGCGACGAGCCGCGCGACGTTGGCGCCGCTCACGTCAGGCCGCTTGCCGCACCGTCGCTGCGCCCGGACGCTCGAGCGCGAGCAGCGCGCGCTTGCGATCGAGTCCGCCGGCGTAGCCGGTCAGCGAACCGTCGGCGCCGACGATGCGATGACACGGGATCACGATCGACAGCGGATTGCGGCCGGTCGCGTTCCCGGCGGCACGTGTGCTGCCGGGCCGGCCGGCGTTGGCGGCGAGTTCCGCATACGTGATGGTCCGGCCGGACGGCACGGCCGCGATCGCCTGCCAGACGGCGCGCTGGAACGGCGTTCCCACGGGCGCAAGCGGGAGGTCGAAACGCGTTCTCGTCCCCGCAAAATACTCCGCGAGCTGCAGCACGGCCCGGCGCAGCACGGACGACTCGGGTCGCTCACGCCAGCTGGCGCCGATCGGCGGCTGATAACGCTGGCCGTCGAAATAGACGCCAATGAGCGCGTCGTCTTTCGCGACGAGCACCATGCGCCCCAGCGGGCTGTCCCAGTACACGTAATCGATGGGCAGGTTCATGTCGATGATCTCCAGAGATGCAGCACCGCGTAAGCGCGCCAAGGGCGCCACGCTTCGCTGCGGGTAAGGGCGCGCGCCCGACTCCGTTCTCCCATCGCGCGCAGCACGACGAGGTCGTCGGCAAGGAACGCGTCGGGCCAGCGCAGCGCCCGCATCGCGATGTAGTGCGCGGTCCACGACCCGATGCCGCGCACCGCCATGAGCTTCGCGATCGTCGCCTCGACGTCGCTCCTGGGATCGAGCACGATCGCCCCGGAAGCAACCTCGCCCGCGAGCGCGGCGATCGTGCGGGCGCGCGCCGCCGTCAACCCGAGCGCCGCCAGGTCGGTCGGCGCGCAGGCGGCGAGCCGCGCGGCAGAGGGGAACAGCAGTGCCGGCACCGTGGCGCCCTCCACGACGAGCGACGTGCCGAACGTGCGCGCGATTCGTCCGAGTACCGTCCGCGCCGCGCGCACCGAGATCTGCTGGCCGACGATCGCGCGCACCGCAAGCTCGAAGCCGTCGAACGTGCCCGGCACGCGCAGCCCGGGCCGCAGTGCGGCGAGATCGCCCAGTGCGGCCGCCACGACGCCCGGGTCGCAGCCGAGATCGAACGCGTTCTTCACCCGCGACAGCGCCGCCGGCACGACGCGCGCGAGCGATGCCGAGAGCGCGACGAGCAGTGCCGGCCGCCTCGCCGCGCGCCGCACTTCGACGCGCCCCGTGTGCAGTTCGCCGCGATGAGCGAGCGCCACCGTCCGCACGTAGGCTCCGTCCGACACCTCTTCCACGCCGTCGATCGCGCGCGCGGCGAGAAAGGCGAGCATCGATTCCCAGTCGTAAGGCGGGCGGAACGCGAGCTCGAACGACAGTGCGGCCGGCAGCGCGCGCACGCCAGCTTCGCGGCGCAGGTGCCCGGGCGCCATCCGGTAACGCGCCTTCCACAGCGCATTGAAACGGCGCACGCTCGCGAACCCGGCAGCCAGCGCGACGTCGGTGACGGGCAGCGTCGTGTCGGTCAGCAGCCGCTTGGCGAGCAGCAGTCGCTGCGTCTGCGCGTACTCGATGGGCGAGACCCCGAACTCGACCTCGAAGATCCGCCGCAGGTGCCGGCTCGTGACGCCGACGCGCGTGGCGAGATGCTCGATGCCACCGTCGTCGAGGACGCCGTTCTCAATGAGATCGACCGCGCCCTGCGCGAGGCGCGCCGACGCGTCGACGCTTGCGTTGCCCGGGGCCAACTCGGGCCGGCAGCGCAGGCACGGCCGGTAGCCGGCCACCTCCGCGGCAGCCGCGCTGGCGAAGAACCGGCAGTTTTCGCGCCGCGGCGTGCGCACCGTGCACACGGGCCGGCAATAGATCCCCGTCGACGACACGCCGACGAAGAACCGCCCGTCGAAGCGGGAGTCGTGCGTGGTCAGCGCGCGGTAGCAGGCGTCGGCGTCGAGGGACATGGGCGCATTATGCCCGCGGGGACTCGCCGGCACTCGCCGTTTTCGGACACCATATCGGGCGTTGCCGGCGGCCTCGCGCCGCCGCCCCGACGGGGCTCGAACCATGAGGCTCGAACGCGACACGGCCATCGTCCACACGCACGCCGCCGCGAGATTGAGCATAATCGCGGCAACTGCGCCGTATCGGCGCGACGCGCTCCCGGAGACCGTCGATGATTCGCTCATTCCTGTTCGCCATCGCTGCTGCCACGCTCGGTTTCGCCAGCGCAGCCGTCGGCCAAGCCCCCGACCGCATCGTGTTCGCGACCGACTGGCTCGCGCAGGCGGAACACGGCGGCTTCTACCAGGCCGTCGCCGAAGGCATCTACCGCAAGCACGGCCTCGACGTGACGATCCGGATGGGTGGTCCGCAGGTCAACGGCCTGCAGCTTCTCGCCGCCGGACAGCTCGACGTCGTGATGGGCGATGCGCTGCAGGTCATTTCCGCCGTCGAGCAGGGCGTGCCGGTCACGGCGATCGCCGCGACATTCCAGAAGAATCCGACGGCAATCATCGCGCATCCCGGCGTGGCGAAACTTGCCGACCTCAAGGGAAGGCCGATCGCGATCGGCGCGGCTGCCAACACGACGTTCTGGCCCTGGCTCAAGCAGGGCTATGGGTTCACCGACGATCAGAAGCGGCCGTACGGGTTCAGCGTCCAGCCGTTCCTCGCCGACCGGAACCTGTCGCAGCAGGGGTTCGCCACGTCCGAGCCGTTCTCCATCGAAAAGGGCGGTGTGCAGCCGGTCGTGTTCCTGCTGGCCGATCTCGGCTATCCGCCGTATTCCGAGGCGCTCGTCGTGCGCCGCGACGCGCTCGGAAAACGCGCCGATGCGCTCACGCGCTTCGTCCGCGCATCCGCCGAAGGCTGGAAGAGCTATCTCGCGAATCCGGCGCCGGGCAATGCGCTGATCAAGCGCGACAATCCGGAGATGGGCGACGACCTTCTCGCCTACAGCCACCGCAAGATGAAGGAATACGCGATCGTCACCGGCGGCGACGCGGCTGCGCTCGGCCTGCTCACGATGACGGACGCACGCTGGAAGCAGACGCTCGATTTCCTGCGCAGCGCGGGCCTCACCAAGCCGGGGGTGGACTATGCGAAGGCGTACACGCTCGCGATCGTGAAGGACGTGAAGGTCCTGCCCTGACACCGGTCGCGCCCGCGATGAAGGGAGGTGCCGCGCCGGTCGTCGCGATCGTCGGCGCCACCAAGACCTACGCCACCGGAACGCGCGCGCTGGCGCCGGTGGATCTCGCGGTCCGCCCGGGCGAGTTCGTCACGCTGCTCGGCCCTTCCGGCTGCGGGAAGACGACGCTGCTCAACCTGATCGCGGGCCTGATTGCGCCGGATGCCGGAACGCTCGCGTGGTGGGGTGGTGATTTCGCGGCGACGGGCGGGCCGGGCCGGCGCCTGGCGATGGTGTTCCAGGCACCGACGCTGATGCCGTGGGCACGGGTCGCGGCCAACGTGCGCCTGCCGCTGGATCTCGCGCGCGTGCCGCGTGCGACCGCCGAGCGTGCCGTAGCCTCGGCGCTGGCGCTGGTCGGGCTCGCCGGGTCGGCCGGCCATTTTCCACGCGAGCTTTCCGGCGGGATGCAGATGCGCGCGTCGATCGCGCGCGCGCTCGTCACGACACCGGACCTGCTGCTGATGGACGAGCCGTTCGGTGCGCTCGACGAGTTCACGCGCCAGCGGCTGGACGACGAACTGCTGTCGCTGTGGGCGACGCGCAAGCTGACGGTGATCTTCGTCACCCACAGCATCGTCGAAGCGGTGTTCCTGTCCACGCGCGTGGCGGTGATGGCCGCGCGCCCGGGTCGCATGATCGCCGACGTCGCGATCGACGAGCCGTATCCGCGCGGCGACGGCTTTCGCCTGTCGACGGCCTTCGCCGGCTACTGCCAGCGGCTGTCCGAGCTCGTCGCCCGCGCCGGCGCCGCGGCGGATGCCCCTGTCTGAGCCCGCTCAACGGCGATGCGCAGCGACGATTCCCCGCCACGCCTGATCCGCATCGCCGCGCCGGCGATCGTCGCCTGCGTTCTCGTCGGCGCCTGGCAGGCGCTCGTGGTGGCGTACGACGTTCCGGCCTATCTCGTTCCGTCGCCCGTCGCGGTGGTGCGGACGCTGGTCGCCGACCGCACGCTGCTCCTCGATTCGCTGCTGGTGACACTCGGCATCGCCCTCACCGCGCTCGCAATCGCGGTCGTGGTCGGCGCGGCGATCGCGCTGGTGTTCGTGCAGAGCCGCTGGATCGAGGCAAGCTTCTTTCCCTACGCCGTGCTGTTGCAGGTGACGCCGATCGTCGCCATCGCGCCGCTGATCATCATCTGGGTAAGGGACACGCGGATCGCGCTCGTGCTCTGCGCGGTCGTCGTCGCCATCTTCCCGATCATCTCCAACACGACGCTCGGGCTGCGCAGCGTCGACCCGGGACTGCTCGACCTGTTCCGGATGTGCCGCGCGAACCGCTGGCAGGTGCTGACGCGGCTGCGCGTCCCGAGCGCCCTGCCCTACTTCTTCGGCGGCCTGCGCATCGCCGGCGGGCTCGCGCTGATCGGCGCGGTCGTGGCCGAGTTCGTCGCCGGTACCGGCGGCGCCGGCGCGGGGCTCGCCTACCAGATCCTGCTGGCCGGCATCCAGCTCAACATCCCGCGCCTCTTCGCGGCCCTGGTACTCATCACGCTGGCCGGCGTCGCGCTGTTCGCGACGACCGTGTGGATCTCGCGGCTCGCGCTCGCGCGCTGGCACGAGAGCGAACTGGACCGCTCCGACTGACACCATGCGCGAACGCACGCTGTTGCTTCGCCACGCGGCGGTGGTCGCGACCATGGACGACGCTGGGCGCGAGATCCGGGATGGTGCGGTACTCGTTCGCGGGCACGCGATCGAAGCGGTCGGCCCGTCGGCGACACTGCCCGATACCGCCGACGAAGTCATCGACTGCCGCCACCACGTCGTGATGCCGGGACTCGTCAACACGCACCATCACCTCTACCAGACGCTCACGCGGGCACTTCCCGCCGCACAGGACGCGGACCTCTTCGGCTGGCTCGGAGTCCTCTACCCGGTCTGGGGACGGATGACGCCGGAGATGCTGCACGTCTCGGCGCTGACCGGGCTCGCCGAGCTCGTGCTTTCCGGCTGCACGACGACGAGCGACCACCTGTACCTGTTCCCGAACGGCAGCCGCCTCGACGACACGATCGGCGCCGCGCGGGCGATCGGCGTCCGCTTTCATGCGTGCCGCGGCAGCATGAGCGTCGGCGAGAGCGCCGGCGGACTGCCGCCGGATGCGCTGGTCGAGCGCGAGGACGCGATCCTCGCCGACTGCGAGCGCGTCATCGATGCGTTCCACGACCCGCGACCGCATGCGATGCTGCGGGTCGCGCTCGCGCCCTGCTCGCCGTTCTCGGTGTCGCGCGACCTGATGCGCGAATCGGCAACGCTGGCCCGTGCCCGCGGCGTGCGCCTGCACACGCATCTGGCCGAGAACGACGACGACGTCCGCTACAGCCGCGAGCGGTTCGGCGCCACGCCGGCCGAGTACGCCGACGCGCTCGGCTGGACCGGACCCGACGTGTGGCACGCGCACTGCGTCAAACTCGATTTGCCCGGAATCGTCCGGTTCGCTGCGACCGGCACCGGTGTGGCGCACTGCCCGTCGTCGAACATGCGGCTCGGCTCCGGGATCGCGCCCGTACGTGCCATGCTCGACGCCGGTGTCCGCGTCGGTCTGGGCGTCGATGGCAGCGCATCGAACGACGCGTCGCATCTGCTCGCCGAAACGAGGCAGGCAATGCTGCTGCAACGCACCGGCCGCGGCACGGCGGCGCTTTCGGCACGCGAGGCGCTCGCGATCGCGACCCGCGGTGGCGCCGCCGTGCTCGGCCGCGACGACATCGGACAGATCGCGCCGGGAATGGCCGCCGACCTCGTCGCCTTCGACCTCGACGCCCCCGCGTACGCCGGGGCCGCGGAGCACGACCCCGTTGCGGCACTGGTCTTCTGCGCCCCGCAGACCGTCGCGCTGTCGGTGATCCAGGGTCGCGTCGTGGTCCGCGACGGACGGCTCGTCACGGTCGACCTGCAGCCGCTCCTCGAACGCCACCGCGCACTGGCGCGCGAGCTCGCGCGCGGCGAGCGCTAGAATCCGGTCATGGAGACCTTCGATTTCGTCGTCGTCGGCGGCGGGGTGATCGGCACGTCGATCGCCTGTCACCTGGCGCGCTTCGGCGCCTCGCGCGTGCTCCTGCTCGAGCGCGGCCAGCTGGGCGGCGGCACGACGGCGCAATCGTCGTGCGTATTGCGCACCCACTATTCGGTGCCCGAGAACGTCGCGCTCGCGAAAGCGGGGCTCGCGATATTCGGCGACTTCGCGAACTACCTCGAGGACCCCGAGGCCGATTGCGGGTTCAACCGCTGCGGCCTCATGATCGTCGCGCCGCCGACCGAGCGGATGACGGCGCTGCGGGAGACGCTCGCCGTCGAGCGCAGCCTCGGCATCGACGCGCGTGAGATCGGCGTCGACGACGCGAAGCGGATCCATCCGCTGCTGAACTTCGACGACATCGCGGCGATCGGCTGGGAGCCCGATGCCGGCTATGCCGACGCCTATCTCACGCTGTCGGCGTACGTGCGGGCGGCGCGCCGGCGCGGGGCCGTGATCCGCGAGAACGTCGGCGTCACGGGTCTCCTGCGCGCGGGCAACTACGTGACCGGCGTGAAGACCACGCAGGGCGACATCGCCGCCGGCACCGTCATCTGCGCGCAGAACATCTGGTCGCGCGAGGTCGCGGCGTGGACCGGCATCGAACTGCCGTTGACGCTGTCCCGGCATGCCGTGTTCACGCTGGAGAGCGACACCGCGTACACGCGCCGGCTGCCCGTCGTGAAAGACCTGGCATCGCCGGGCAAGCTCTACTTCCGCGGCTATGGCGGGCGGCAGGTGCTCGTCGGCGACGGCAACGAAGGTGAGACGATCGCCGCGCCCGACATCGAGCAGGCCGACGTTCCGCTCGACTACGTCCTCGACATCGGCGAGCAGCTCGGTCACCGCGTGCCGGCGTTCGCGGAGGCCGGTCTCGCCCGCTCGTGGACCGGTGTCTACGATGTCACGCCGGACTGGAACCCCGTGCTCGGCCCGCTCCCCGGCATCGGCGGCCTGCTCGTCGCGTACGGGTTCTCGGGCCACGGCTTCAAGCTGTCGCCGATCGTGGGCCGGATCGTCGCGCAGACGGCGCTCGGCATGCCGGCCGACATCCCGCTCGCGCCGTACGCCATCGAGCGCTTTCGCGACGGGCGCCTCCTGACCGGCCGTTACGGCGTAGGCGCGGTGTCCTGAGCCCTTCGCGCCCGCGAACCCGGCGGCAAAGGGTGCGGCGAGGACGCTCCATCGGCCGGTCCTTCGCGCGCGCGCGCCGTGGCGCAGGCGGACGCCATCCGGCATAATCCCGCGCAGCCGCCGCAGCCGCGGCGCGTCGTTTTGGGGGGGAGTTCCATGGCATTCAGATTCAGGACGGCGGCGATCGCGCTCGCCGCCGGGGTCGCATTCTCGGCGGGTGCGCTGGCGCAGGACCGCGTGTTCTTCGGCATCGCCACCGGCGGAACGGGTGGCACGTACTACCCGCTCGGCGGGATGCTCGCGCAGCTCATTTCCAACAAGGTGACGATCAGCGGCAAGAAACTTTCGGCCACCGCCGAGACGGCCGGAGCGTCGGTCGCCAACGCTCAGCTCCTCGGACGCAAGGACATCGAAAGCGCGTTCGTCGCAGCCGACATCCTCGACGCCGCCTACACCGGCAAGGGACAGTTCGAGGGCAAGCCGCTGAAGAACCTGCGCGCGCTCGGCGCGCTGTATCCCGAGCAGGTGCAACTCGTTACCGCGGCGAAATCCAACATCCGGACGTTCAGGGATCTGAAAGGCAAGAGCGTGTCCTCCGGCTCGCCGGGCTCGGGCCAGTGGCAGCTCCTGGGCGATCTGCTCGAAGCATACGGGATGACGCGCAAGGACATCGGCGAGGATCTTTCCTCTTTTGCGCAGTCGGTGGACAAGATCAAGGACGGCAACCTCGTCGCCTCGCTGATCACCGCCGGCGCGCCGACCTCGTCGATCACCGACCTCGCCAACAGCCACGACGTGCGGATCGTCCCGCTCGCGGGCCCCGAGATCGAGGCCATGCGCAAGAAGCAGCCGTACTACGCCAACGTGCAGCTGCCCGCGAACACGTACAAGGGCCAGACCGCGCCGGTCGACACGCTCGCCGTGATGGCGATCTGGGCGACGCACGACGGGCTCTCGGACCAGATGGCGTACGAAGTGACCAAGGCGCTCTTCGAGAACACCGAGACGCTCGGCCAGGTGCACCCGAAGGGCAAGGAAATCTCGCTCAAGACGGCGCTGCTGTCGGTGTCGATCCCGCTGCACCCGGGCGCGGAGAAGTATTACCGCGAGAAGGGGCTCATCAAGTGATGCGCGCGTCCGGTCGCGGCGCGGCGGCCCCGCGGCGCGACCGGATGGCAGGTGCGCATCGGCTCGCCAACGCGGCGAACGCCGCGCTCGTGTGTGCGTTGGCGGCCTCCTGGATCGCCCCGGCAAGCGGCGCCGCCCCGGCGCTTTGCCTGGTCGTCGCGGCGGCACCCTCGGGTGAAGCACTCGACGTCATTGAATTGGACGCGGGCGCGACACGGTTTACGCTCGAATACCTTCATTCCGTCACGCGCACGCCCGTCGTCGAGACCTACCGCGCGTCTGCCGAGCACATCACCCAGACGTCGATCAGCTTCACCGAACACGGACCCGGCTTGCCCACCGAGGGTACCGACGGCGAACGCTGGGAGCACCATGACGGCCGCTTCGTGGTGACGATGAATCGCACGTTCACGACGATCCGCATGCGCGTGCACGCCGACCAGCAACCGCTGCTCGCCGCCGCCGGCCGCAGCGTCGCGCTCGCACAGTGGGGCAACCGCGCGCTCGAATTGCACGCCGGACGCTGCCCGGCGCAACCGCAATGACCGCGACGCCGCATCCGCACGGCGGATCCATTGCCGACGTCGTCGAGACGGTCTCCGCCGAGAAGCAGGCGGAACTGATTCGCGAGTACGACGCCGAATCGAATTTCAGGAAGCTCGTCGGCCCGGTCGGCTTGCTGGTCACCACCCTCGCCGTCACGCTGTCGGTGTTCCACATCTACACGGCAGGCTTCGGACTGCTGGTCGAGATCAAGCACCGGGCCTTCCACCTGTCGCTGGTGCTGGCGCTGATCTTCCTCGTCTTCCCCCGTCCGCGGCTTCCCGGCGAGACGCGCCTCGCCGTCCGCGCATGGGGGTGGGGCGCACTGTTCGCGGCGTTCTACGTCTACCTCGCGTGGGATCTCGTCGCACGGATGACGGCGACCGGCGAACTGGTCAATGGCTGGCCGTTTCTCGTGGTCGTCGTCGCCATCGCGCTGATGTCGCTGCCGTTCCCGCAATTCGGCGGCGAAGGCGACCGCACGTCGTGGACGGACTGGCCGCTCGCCATTGCTGCGTCCGGTGTGTCGCTGTACTTCCTGTTCTTCTTCGACGACGTGTTCATCAAGCGCGTCGGCTCGCCGATCGCGCAGGACTACATGATGGGCGTGCTCGCGATCATCATGGTGATGGAGGCGACGCGACGCACGATGGGCCCGCTGCTGCCGGTCATCGGGATGACCTGCCTGCTGTACGCGCTGCTGGGCCGCTGGATGCCCGGGATCCTGGCCCACCGCGGCTACTCGGTCGTGCGCGTGGTCAACCACATCTACATCGGCACCGAGGGCATCTACGGGATCGCGGTCGGCGTGGTCGCGACCTACGTGTTCCATTTCGTGCTCTTCGGCATCCTCGCGCAGATGACGGGACTCGGTCGCCTCTTCATGGATCTCGCGACGATCGTCGCGGGCCGATTCTCCGGTGGCCCGGCCAAGGTTTGCGTGGTCTCGTCCGGCATGTTCGGCATGATTTCCGGATCCGCCATCGCAAACGCGGTGACGACCGGGTCGCTCACGATTCCGCTGATGAAGAAGTACGGCTTCTCGCCCCGCTTCGCCGCCGCCGTCGAGGCCTCGGCCTCCTGCGGCGGTCAGGTGACGCCGCCGGTGATGGGCGCCTCGGCGTTCGTGATGGCCGAACTCCTCGGCGTGCCGTACAAGGAGCTCGTGATCATCGCGATCATCCCGGCGCTGTTCCACTACTTCGCCTGCCTGACGATGGTGCACCTGGAGGCGAAGCGACTGAAGCTCGCCGGCGTCGAGGCGCACCTGATCCCGCGCCTGTCCCGCGTGATCGGCGAGAGCTGGCACCTGGTGTTCCCGCTCGTGGCGCTGGTGACGATGCTGCTGCTCGACTTCACGCCGTTTCTCGCCGCGTTCTGGGGCATCATGCTGTGCATCGGCTGCTCGTACATCCCGTGGGTCACGCGCAAGCTGAAATGGGGTCGGCTGCAGGGGCAGACGCTGACGTGGGGACCGCTGATCGAAGGGCTGCGCGAAGGCGCCAAGTACGCGCTGGCCATCGGGGCCGCGTGCGCATGCGTCGGGCTCATCCTCGGCACGCTGACGCTCTCCGGTCTCGGCTTCAAGTTCTCGGGCGCGGTCGTCGAGCTCGCGAGCTCGGTGGCCGACGGCGTCCGCGCCGTGGATCCGACCGGTCTCGTCACGGTGAACGGCGGCAAGGTGTTCTTCGGCCTGCTGTTCGTCGCGATCGCGTGCATTCTGATGGGCACCGGCATTCCGACGACGCCGACCTACATCATTCTCGCGTCGATCGCCGCGCCGGCGCTGGGCACCCTCGGCGTGCCGCTGGTGGCGACGCATTTCTTCGTCTTCTACTACGGTGTGCTCGCCGACGTGACGCCGCCGGTCGCGCTCGCGGCCTACGCTGCAGCCGGCATCGCCGGCTCCGAGCCGATGCGCACCGGACTCACCGCGTTCCGGCTCTCGATGGGCAAGGCGCTGGTCCCGTTCATGTTCGTCTATACGCCGAGCCTGCTGTTCCTGCAGTTCGAGTGGCCGGCGTTCGTGTCGGGCATTCTGTGCGGTGTGCTCGGCATCGTCGCGCTGTCGGCGGCCTACATCGGCTATTTCCGCACCTCGCTCGGCCACTGGGAGAAGGCGGCGCTGACCGCGGCCGGCCTCGTGCTGGTGTTCAACAATTTCTGGGCCAACATCGCCGGCAGCGCGGCGGTGCTGGTCCTGTTCGCCGCCAACGCGCTGCAGGCGCGGCGGCGCCATCGCTGACGTTGCACCGTGTTCCGGTCGGGGCGTCGGCAGCCTACACCGCATCGACGGCTGCGGTCCGGTGTGGTGGTCCCGGTCGCGGTGCAACGCGCTGACGCGGCAAACCGGAGGTGATCATGGATGCGATCTGGACAACCGCCCGCGACCTGGCCTGCCGGATTGCGACAGGTGACTTGTCCGCGGCCGACGCCGTCGAGGCGAGCCTCGAGCGGCTGGCCGCGACCGAGCCTGCGCTCCATTCGTTTGTCAGCGTGCTTGCCGACGAGGCGCGCCGCGACGCCCGCGACGCCGACCGCAGGCGCAAGCTCGGCGAACGGCTCCCGCCCCTGCACGGGGTTCCCGTGTCGGTGAAGGATCTCATCGCCGTCGGCGGCGCGCGCTTCACCTTCGGCTCGCGCAGCATGGCCGACAACATCGCGTCCGCCGACGCAGTGGCCGTCGAGCGGCTGCGGCGCGCCGGCGCGGTGATCATCGGCAAGACGACGACCAGCGAATACGGTTGCAAGGCGGTCGGCGATTCGCCGCTGACGGGCAGCACGCGCAATCCGTGGAATCCCGCGATGACCGCCGGCGGCTCGAGCGCCGGCGCCGCGTCGAGCGTCGCGGCCGGCGTCACCGCGATCGGCGTGGGCACCGACGGCGGCGGCTCGATCCGCATTCCTGCGGCGCTGTGCGGGCTCGTGGGCGTGAAGGCGCAATTCGGCCGCGTCCCCGTGTTTCCCGTCGCCGCGACGCCGACCCTCGCCCACGTCTGTCCGATCGCGCGCGACGTCCGCGACGCGGCGCTCCTGCTGCAGGCCATGGCCGGCTACGACGCGCGCGATCCGCACTCGGCGCCGGTTCCGGTTCCGGACTTTCTCGACTGCGTGTGAGCGTGATCCGCGGTCGCTGCGCATCGCGTGGTCGGCGACCTACGGCTACGCCCCCGCAGCGCCGGAAGTCGTCGCGATCGCGCAGGCGGCCGCGCGGACGTTCGCCACGCTGGGATGCACGGTGGACGAAGTCGACGCGCCGTTCGGCGAGGACTCCGCCGATCTCTGGACCGCCGAGTTCTATGCCGGCGTGGGTGCGCGTCTGGGCCCGGTTCTGGCGTCGCGGCGCGATCTGCTGGATCCCGAGGTCGCGGCGATCGTCGAACACGCGCTCGCGCTCCCCGCCGCGGAATACTACCGGTCCATCGCCGGTCGCTACGCCTTCCGCGAACGCGTGCGCACGTTCTTCGATCGCTACGATCTGCTGCTGTCGCCGACGCTGCCCGTGGCCGGCGTCGATGCGGGCATCACCGTTCCGCACGGGATGGAAGGCCGCAACCTCGTCACGTGGGTCTGCTACACGTACCCGTTCAACCTGACCGGGCAACCGGCCGCATCGATTCCCGCCGGCTTCACCGCGGACGGGCTGCCGGTCGGGCTGCAGTTGGTCGCACGCGCGTGGCGCGAAGAGGATCTTTTCACCGCTGCGGCGGCGCTCGAGGCCGCGCGCCCGTGGACGCTCCGTCGGCCGTCCCTGTAGCCGCCCGCATCAGGTGTGCGGCGCCTGCGTCTCCCGCGGCTCGACGTGGATCGTCACGCTGGCGCGCGCCAGCCTGGCCATCACCGCCGCCTCGATGCGGTCGCACAGCCGATGCGACTCCTCGACGGTCATCGCGCCCGGGACGAGCAGGTGGAATTCGACGAACCGGCGCGAGCCCGCCTTGCGCGTGCGCAACGCATGCCAGCTCGCATCCGGCGGCAGCTCGTCTGCGATGGCGCGCTCGGCCTCCCTCACCTCGCCCGACGGCAGCGCGGCGTCCATCAGCCCGTCGGCCGAGCGGCGCATGAGTCCGAACCCCGTGAACAGGATGTGGATCGCGACCGCGACGGCCATGATCGGGTCGAGGATCGCCCACGATGGCATCAGCATCACGACGACGAGTCCGCCAAGCACGCCGACGGACGTCCAGACGTCGGTCAGCAGGTGCCTGGCATCGGCCTCGATCGTGATGCTGTCGTGCTGGCGGGCAACTTTCAGCATCGTTCGCGCCGTCGCGAAGTTCATCGCGCCGGCGACAAATGCGACGGCGAGCCCGGGGCCGAGGTTCTCGAGCGGCTGCGGGTGCAGGAGGCGCTGCACGGCCGTCCAGATGATCGCCACTGCCGCGAAGAGAATCAGCGCACCTTCGACGCCGCTCGCGAAATATTCTGCCTTGTCGTGTCCGTAGGTGTGCCGGTCGTCCGCGGGCTGGTGCGCAAGCGTGAGCGCGCCCAGCGCCACGAGCCCGGCGGCGAGGTTCACGAACGCCTCTAGCGCGTCCGACCACAGGCTGACCGAGTGCGTCAGGTACCAGGCGCCGAACTTGAGCACGATCGTCGCGAGCGACGTCGCGATCGACAGCAGCGCCATCCGGCGTACGGCTTTGGTCATGGGCGAGCGGCAGCGGCGACGGCGTGCGTGCGGCCGGGACGGCCGACGCGGCACCGCAGCACAGCCGTCATGGTAACGGTGGTTCTGCGCGGAAAAGTTAAGCAAGATCAAGCGACTCGCGATCGCAGCCGCTTTCCCCGTTCCCGGTGATGGCGCTCGCGATCACCGCCACGGGGAACCTCGCGCCGAAATCGCGGTCGTTGAAGAAATGGGGAGACCGTGCCGCCCAACGGCCGGATAATGTCCTGCAACACCACATTCGTCGTCCCGATCAACCCCGGACGCTCGACCAACGAACGTGCGACTGTCACTGCGCTTCCTCATTCCGTTGCTGCTGGCGCTCGGCGCGTTCGCGTACGTCGCGGTGCCGCTCACCGACGCGCTGATGCAGCGCTGGTTCGTGCGCGATCTCGACATGCGCTCGAGCCTCATCGCCGACACGGTGCAGGAGCCGCTGTCGAGCCTGATCCTCACGGGGTCGACGCCGCGGATCGTGACCCTGTTCAACCGGCTGCTGCGCGACGAGCGGTTGTATGCGGTCGGATTGTGCCTCCAGCGTCGTGGCGAGCCTCTCGCCACGCCGAATTTCCCGCGGGACATCGACTGTTCCGGGCTCGACAGGTTCACGCCCGCGGGCGAGCACGTGCTTCAATCCGCAACCGGGCCGCTGCACATCGCGGTCGTCGGGGTGGACAGCGGCAGTGCGCCCGAGGCACGCCTGGTGCTCGTCCACGACATGAGCTTCGTCGAGCGCCGCAGCGAGGAAACGCGCCGCTACCTGTTCTATTTCTTCGTCGCCCTGAGCGGCGCCATCGCACTCATCACCGTCGTCATCGCGCAGCTTTCGTGGCGCGGCTGGGTGCAGGGCCTGCGCGCGCTGCTGCGCGGCGAAGGGATACTGCGCCCGGCGGGCACCGTGACCGCCCCCGAGCTGCGGCCGATCGCGCGCGACCTCAAGGACCTCATCCGGGACCTCGAGCGGCAATATCGCCCGCTCGACGGCAGCCAGCGGATCTGGGACCAGGACGCGCTGCGTGCAACGCTGCGCAGCGAGTTCCACAGCAACGACGTCATCGTCGTCGCCAATCGCGAGCCCTACATCCACGTGCGCACGCCGGGCGGCATCCGCATCCAGCGTCCGGCCAGCGGCCTCGTCACCGCGCTCGAGCCGGTGATGCGCGCGTGCTCCGGCACCTGGATCGCCCATGGCAGCGGATCCGCCGACCGCGACACCGTCGACCGGTACGATCGTGTCGCCGTACCGCCCGAACACCCCGCCTACCAGATCCGGCGCATCTGGATGACGAAGGAGGAAGAGGAAGGCTACTACGCGGGCTTCGCGAACGAGGGACTCTGGCCGCTGTGCCACATCGCGCACGTGCGTCCGACCTTCCGCTCCGGCGACTTCGAGCACTACCGGACGGTGAACACGCGTTTTGCCGACGCCGTTGCCAAGGAGGCCAAGACCAAGGACCCGGTGGTGCTGGTGCAGGACTATCACTTCGCGCTGCTGCCACGTCTCATCCGGGACCGCCTTCCCGACGCGACGATCATCACGTTCTGGCACATCCCGTGGCCGAACCCGGAGGCGTTCGCCATCTGCCCGTGGCGCGACGAGCTGCTCGACGGACTGCTCGGCAGCAGCATCATCGGCTTCCACACCCAGTTCCACTGCAACAACTTCCTCGACACCGTGGACCGGCTGCGTCGAGGCCCGCGTCGACCGCGAGGCATTCACGGTCACCTGTCGCGGCCAGGCCACGGCCGTTCACCGCTACCCGATTTCGATCGAATGGCCACCGGAGCCGATGGCGGCTCAGGGCACCGTGGCCGAGGCACGCCGCGTGGTGCGCGCGCGGCTCGGACTGCCCGCTGAGCACCGGCTGGGCGTGGGTATCGACCGCCTCGACTATACGAAGGGCATCATCGAGCGCTTCAACGCGGTGGCGCGGCTGCTCGAGCTCGAACCGCAGTGGGTGGGGAAATTCAGCTTCGTGCAGATCGCCGCGCCGACCCGCGGCACCATCGGCGACTACCGCGACTACGCGACGCGCGTGCAGGCGCGCGTCGACGAGATCAATGCCAGGTATCCGGATGCGCGCATCCGCCGATCATCCTGATCGCCGAGCACCACGACCCGGTCGCCGTCTACGAATACCATCGGGCGGCGGACTTCTGCTTCGTGAGCAGCCTGCACGACGGCATGAACCTCGTCGCCAAGGAATTCGTTGCCGCGCGCGACGACGAGCAGGGTGTCCTGATCCTGTCGCAGTTCGCGGGCGCGTCGCGCGAGCTGCCCGAGGCGCTCGTCGTGAATCCCTACGATGCCGACCAGTGCGCGGCAGCGCTGCATCTCGCCCTCACGATGCCGAAGGAAGAACAGCGCGAGCGAATGCGCTTCATGCGCGGCGTCGTGCGCGAATTCAACGTCTATCGCTGGGCAGGCCGGATGTTGCTCGACGCCGCGGTCATGCGCCAGCGCAGCCGGATGCGCCCGTTCGAATCGCTGCGCGGAGCCACGGCGAGTTCGCCGTGACGCGCCGGTCGGCCCAGTCGCGGCCCCCCGCGCGGTCAGCGCACCGCGGCGCCCCGCCGCCGCTCGCCCGCGACTGCGCGGTGTTCCTCGATCTCGACGGCACGCTGCTCGAACTCGCCGTCACGCCGGACCGCGTCCGCGTCGATGGCGAAGTTGCCGCGCTGCTGCCTGCGCTTGCGGCGCGCCTCGATGGCGCGTTCGCGCTGATCACCGGCCGCGCGATCGCCGACGTCGATCGGCTGTTTCCCGAGTTGGCGCTGCCGATCGCCGGTCAGCATGGCTGCGAGCGGCGCGGTGCCGACGGCGCGTTGCATCGCCATTCGGTCGCCGGCAGCCTCGCCCAGCTGCGCGAAGGGCTCGGCCGCCTGGCTGCACGCCACGACGGCCTTCTGCTCGAGGACAAGGGCGCGACGCTGGCGCTCCATTACCGGCGTGCGCCGCGCCTCGCGGGCTACGTGCATCGTGCGGTGCGCGCCGAGGTCGCGCTCGCTGCGGCGGCCGGCACCCCCTGGTGCCTCCAGCGCGGCAAGCGCCTCGTCGAGGTGAAGCCCGACGGCCGCGACAAGGGAACGGCGATCCTCGAGTTCATGGCCGAGGCGCCGTTCCGCGGCCGACGCCCGGTGTTCGCCGGCGACGATCTCACCGACGAGTTCGGCTTCGCCGCCGTCGAGCGTTTGGGCGGCTGGGGGGTGAAGGTCGGGCCCGGCGCAACGCGCGCGCACTACCGGCTGCCGGATGTCGGTGCCGTGCGCGAGTGGCTGGCCGCGGGCATCCGTTCGGGAGCGGAATGATGCGCACCCTCGAACCGGCCCTGGTAGGCAACGGCCGAATCGGGCTCCTCTTCGATCCCGAGGGGACGATCGTCTGGTGATGTCTTCCGCGCTTCGACAGCGACGCGACGTCTTGCCCATTGCTCGACACGCGATCGCCGTCACCGTACAGAAGATTCGCTGGGCCCAATTCGCGCAGGGCGGCACTGAATCGTGACACAACCTCCTTGCGCTTGGTCAGCGACGGCACCGGTCCCGGCCGCCAGAGCGGACGCAGCGAGTCCATCGGCGCACCGAATGCCTGCTCGGAATCGGTTTCTCCGACCGGCCGAAATCCCTCTGCCCGAAACCGGCTGTCACTCGCGATGTCAGGTAGGTTTCCGTTATGGGCGAAGCAGTGCCAGACACCGCCCAGCCCGTGCACGAAGGGCTGGCAATTCCGGGACGCGACCGGCCCGAGTGTGGCTTTGCGGACATGGCTGACAACCAGCGAGCTCGAGAAGGGATTGGGCTGCAGAAAACGTACGCAGGCGCGGGAGGCCGCCGGATGGATCTCTTTGATCGGCCGGATGTCGTTGTGTTCATACCAACCCATGCTCCAGCCACCCTTGTGCGGACCGGTCAGACCGCCGTGGCGCGAGAACTCCTCGAGCGAAAGGCTGACCGTGGCCGGGTGCCGCGCCGACATTGCAAATAGCTCACACCATCCGTTGCCTCGCGTTTCCTGTGTTTGTGGCACCGCTTTAGCCCATCCGCGACGCACCTGGTTGCGAAGTCTTCACTTGAGCCAACACCGGCTGTATTGCCGCACTCGGCCTCAAGGGGTCTGCTGGTCGAGCCATTCGGCGATCCGGTCCGCGACCGTCTGCCAGCCGACGTCGAGCATCATCGCGTGGCGCATGTCGGGAAAGATCCGTGCTTCGACGCCGTAGGCCCGAGCCGTCGCCTTCACCTGCCGAGCCCGGACGATGAAATCATCGGCGCCGAGCACGAGCATCGGCGTTGGCTTGACCTTGCGTGGCTCGGGCAGATCCAGAAGGACCATGTCCAGCAGCGCGCGGAACGAATCGTCCTGTACCCGACCGTGAACCCTGCGGAGATCTTCCTCGGGGAAGCCGGGCGAGAGAAACGACGAGCGATAGAGTTCGGGGGTGGCGACCAAGGGATAGACACTCAGCGTCAGCCCAGCCTTCAGCGTGGCCAGCGGATGACGCACGAGGAAGCGCAGCGTCGTCGAGAGGAGCCCCGTCGGCGGAACCGAAGCGACCAACACTGCCGCGGGGGCCGAACGCGTCTGCAGATACTCTTGCACGATCAAACCGCCCATGGAATGCCCGATCAGAATCGGTGGACTGTCGAGAGTCTCGGCCACCCCAACCACGTCGGCGACGTAATCGGCGAGCGAGGTCCAGCGCAGCTTCTCGGCACCCTCGCTGCCGCCATGACCGCGCAAATTCGGGGCGAAGCAGGCGTACCCGCGCTGGGCGAAGTAGGGCAGGAAATGCTCCTCCCAGCACCAAGCGCCGTGCCAGAACCCATGCACGAAAAGGATCGGCGAACGCTTCGTCCGACACTCGGGAATTCGAGAGACAATCTTCAGGCGCATCACGGTCTCTCGAACCCGCGCGAGACATGGTCAGTCGGGAACAGGGAAAGGCGCCCCATGGCGAGGTCCGGCCGGACTTTCGTCAGCTTCGGGCGTACCCATGCAGGAGTTGAACCGGGCACTGCAGGAGAGGAAAATGGACATGCCATTTCGTGGTATCCGTGACGCTGATCCGAGCCTTGAGCAAGGGGGCCTGGAGTGGCTAGGGAGCACGCTGCAATTGGCGGATTTCCGAGTGTGGCACGCAGGATCGTGCGTCCCAGGCGGGGCCCAATGAGTTGCAGGGGCCGACCGCGCGCCACGGCGGTCGCTCTTGCATGCCCGTAAGCTTCAACCATCCTAATCGAGGAACAACCATGTCAAGCGTCGGATACCACGAGCCCGTGTCGGAGCTTTCGGATGAAACCCGGGATATGCATCGGGCCATCGTCTCGCTCATGGAAGAGCTGGAAGCGGTGGACTGGTACAACCAAAGGGCCGATGCAGCCAAGGATCCGGAGCTGAAGGCGATCCTCGAGCACAATCGCGATGAAGAAAAGGAACATGCGGCGATGGTTCTGGAATGGATACGCCGGAAGGATCAGACGTTGTCCAAGGAGCTGAAGGATTATCTCTTCACGGACAAAGCCATTGCACACAAATGACATGTCGTAACCCAGGGTTGATCTGGCAGTCAGTGTCAGAACGTCCGCGCTCCTGACCGGCGGAGATCGGCCACAACCGGACTTGGCGCCTCGGCTCACGGTCAAAGGGGCAAAGCATGTCAAGGAACGGGCCTGGTCTTTGGGGCAGTGGCGATGCCTACGAGAAATACATGGGGCGGTGGAGCCGCCGAATCGCTCCGAGATTCCTCGACTGGCTATCGCCCGCGCCGGATGAAGAATGGCTCGACATCGGTTGCGGGACCGGTGCTCTAAGCTCGGCGATCCTGGCGAAGTGCGCACCGAGAAGGGCGATCGTCATGCTATGGCGGCTGCGGCGATGAGGGCGGGATACGTGACCATCTGATGGCCCGGAGCGATCAGTTCATGCGAGAGCTCGCGCGCGAGGACGCGTACTGGGGCCATGATGCGTCGGAGCTGCTCGCCGCGCTCACCACGAGTCTCCAAGGTCTTTCCTCGAAAGAAGCCGCCAGGCGCCTCAAGCGCCACGGCCCGAATGTCGTCGCGGAACAGCGCGAGGTCGCCGCCGTCCGGCTGCTGCTCCACCAGTTCGCGAGCCCGCTCGTCCTGATCCTTGTCTTTGGCGCGGCCATCTCCCTCTTCGTTCGCGATTGGGTCGATGCCGCCATCATTCTCGTCATCGTGCTCGGCAGCGCGCTCCTCGGCTTTACGCAGGAGTACCGAGCCTCGGCGGCCGTTGCGCAGTTGCGCAAGCGACTTGCACTCACCGCGCGAGTCTTGCGTGACGGTGTGGTTCAAACGGTCGTCGCAAGCCGCATCGTGCCGGGTGACGTGATCGAGCTCTCCGCCGGCAATCTCGTCCCTGCCGACGGCGTGATCCTCACGGCCAGAGACTTCCTGGTGACCGAGGCGAGCCTCACTGGCGAATCGATGCCGGTCGAGAAGCAGCCCGGCGCCGTGAAACCCGAAGCGCCGATGTCGGGACGCACCAACTGCGCATTCATGGGGACTTCCGTGCGCAGCGGGACGGCCACCGTTCTGATGGTGAAGACCGGTCGCGCCACCGCGTTCGGCGAGGTGGCGGCGCGCCTCAAGACGCGTCCACCGGAGCCCGAGTTCGCGCGCGGCGTGCGGCAGTTCGGCTATCTCCTCGTGCAAATCATGGTGGTGATGGTGTTCTTCGTCCTTGTGGTCAATCAGATGCTCGGACGCCCGGCGATCGAATCGCTGCTGTTCGCCGTTGCCCTCGCCGTTGGCATCTCGCCCGAGTTGTTGCCCGCCATCGTCAGCGTCACCCTCGCGCACGGCGCACGGGCGATGGCTCGCCGCGGCGTGATCGTACGACACCTGGAGGCGATCGAGGGTCTCGGCAGCATGGATGTTCTGTGCACCGACAAGACCGGGACGCTCACGGCCGGAGTGATGGCACTCGACGACGCAGTGGACGCCGAAGGGGCCTCGTCGGCCGAGGTGCTTCGCCTTGCCTACCTCAATGCGGCGCTCGAAACCGGCATCGAGAACCCGCTGGACGCGGCGCTCGTCACGGCGGGCGAGAAGGCCGGCCTGGCCACGGCAGGCTGCACGAAGATCGACGAGATCCCCTACGACTTCGTCCGCAAGCGTCTCACCGTCGTGGTCGCGACCGAGGAAGATGCCGGGCAGCACCGGATCATCATGAAGGGAGCATTCGCCAATGTCCTCGGCGTCTGCACCACGCTCGCGCGCGCGGGCGCAGAGGTTCCACTCGACAACAGTCTGCGCGAACGCCTCGAGTCCTACTATCGTGACAAAGGCACGGAAGGGTTTCGCGTGATCGCGCTCGCGACCAGGCGCGTGCCAGCGCAGGAGCGATACGCGCCGGACGACGAGGCGGGCATGTCGCTCGAGGGGTTCCTGCTCTTCTTCGATCCACCCAAGGCCCAGGCCGCGCAGACCGTTCGCGACCTCGCTGCACGCGGCGTACGGATCAAGGTCATCACCGGGGACAACCGCTATGTCGCCGCCCATGTCGCCGGCACGATCGGTCTCGATCCGAAGGCCATGCTGACCGGCGAGGTGATCGCGGGGCTACGGGATGAATCGCTCTGGCATCACGCGGCGCGAACCGATCTCTTCGTCGAGGTCGATCCGCAACAGAAGGAGCGGATCGTGCGGGCGCTGCAGCGCACCGGCCACTCGGTCGGTTACCTCGGCGATGGCATCAATGATGCGCCGGCGTTGCACGCCGCGGATGTCGGCATCTCGGTCGATCAGGCCGTGGACGTCGCACGCGAGAGCGCCGACGTCGTGCTCCTGCAACCGGACCTCGACGTTCTTCGTCGCGGTGTGGACGACGGCCGCCGCACCTTCGCGAACACCCTCAAGTACATCGCCATCACCACCAGCGCGAACTTCGGCAACATGGTGAGCATGGCACTCGCCACGCCGCTGCTGCCCTTCCTGCCGCTTGCCGCCAAGCAGATCCTCCTCAACAACTTCCTGTCCGACCTGCCGTCGATCGCCATCTCGACGGACAGCGTCGACGCCGAGCGCGTAGCGCGGGCCCAGCGCTGGGACGTGGTAGAGGTCAGGCGGTTCATGATCGTGTTCGGACTGATCAGCACGGTCTTCGACCTGCTGACGTTCTTCGTACTGCTGCGCGTGTTCGACGCGACGGAATCGATTTTTCAGACCGGGTGGTTCGTGGTCTCCCTGCTGACCGAACTGGCGGTGCTGCTGGTGCTGCGAACGCACGGGCCGGCGCTGCGCAGCGTGCCGAGCAGCCTACTCCTGTGGACGACCGTCGCCGTCGCGGCCTTCGCGGTCGCCGTCCCGTTCATCGGGCCGTTCGCGAGAGTCTTCGGCTTCGTCGCCCTGACCTGGCCTCTGCTGGTCGCCATGGTCGCAATCGTCGTCGGCTACGTCCTCGCCACGGAGCTTGCGAAGCGCCGGTTCTATCGGGGCCGCGGACCCTAGCGATACGCCGGTTTTCGCGCAATCGCCGGGAACGGACGGTACCAAGAGCTCCGACAATGCGTTTGCCGCGGGAACCTGCGGGTTGACGCGGACCAACCGATCCGGAATCTTCCGGTGGGTCCGGTTGAATTTCCTAATCTGCTGTCCACGAACTCGCGGGCTGCCCGACGCTGCTCCCGGCCGCTGACGCGCGAATGCTGTTCATGCAGGTGGCGAGGCTGCGGGCAAAGGCGGCGTTGCGGACGTCGAGCAGCTGCGAATGTGTCGCGGCGATTTCGAAGCATTCGGCGGGGCCCGCAAAGAGTTGCCTGAGCCGCGATGGGTCGGTCTGCGCCAGCCGCTGTCGGCTGGAAAGCAGAAAAACCGGGCCGTCGTAGGGCCTGGGCCGATACCGGCGGATCGCCATCTCGAACGCGCGGGCGACGTCGGTTGCCGCTCTTGCGTAAGCCGGGTCGTCGAGAGACACCGCGATCTTGCCCTCGGCCTGACGCCGACGGAGGCGCTTGAGCAGAGCATCCTCGGTGAGACTGGCGTCGTCCATGGCAAAGGGCCGAAACGGCGGATCGAGCAGCAAGAGCGGGAGTACCACCGCACCGGCCGCACGCAGCGAGCGCGCCATCTCGATCGCGACGTAGCCCCCGGCGCACATGGCCCCCAGCGCGTACGGTCCGTTCGGTTGCCGCTGCCGCAACGCCCGCAGATAGTCGCTGGCCATCTCCTCGACCGTCGCATGCGGCGCCTGCAATCCGTCGAGACCGCGGGCCTGGAATGCCCACACCGGCTGATCGTGGCCGAGCAGCTCGATAAAGCGGGGACTGATCAGTGGCTGGCCGAGCCGACCATGGACCAGGAAGAGAACCGGCGGGTTTCCCGTCTCGCGAAGCGGGCACAGAACCGGAATCGGCTTCGCCGCGCGAATCGGGGCGAGGGCGCGGAGTCGCGCCGCGATCCCTGCCACCGTCATGTCGTCGCGGACGCTCGTGAGCATCAGGCCGTGGCCGGCTCGCAGCCGGAGCTGCAACTCCGTGAACGCGAGCGAGTCGCCGCCGAGCAGAAAGAAATCGTCATCGCGGCCAACGCGCGGATGCTTCAACAGCTCTCCGAACAGGGAAGCCACCTTCCGTTCGAGGTCGTCGCGCGGCGCTTCGAAATCGTGCGTCGACTCGCGCGAGGGGGGTTCCAGCGCGGCAAGGGCCATGCGGTCGACCTTGCCGCTCGACGTGAGCGGCAACGCGTCGCGGAACACGAATGCGCCGGGCAGCATGTAGCCCGGCAATGTGCAGGCAAGCCGTTGGCGCAACCGGCGCGGATCCGGAGCGGTCGCCGGCGCCGTGGTGACGTAGGCCACCAGCCGGTCGGCCTCCGGCGCCCGATCCCCGACGATGGGAACGACCGCACATCGCGCCACGCCGGGGCACGCTGCCAGCGCCCTCTCGATCTCGATCAGATCCACGGTAAACCCGCGGATCTTGATGCGACTGCCCTGGCGTCCCAGAAAGCAGAGGTCGCCGTTGTCGTCGATGCGCCCGAGGTCACCGGTCGCGTACCGCCGCCATCCGGGTTCCACGGGATCCTCGGAAAAGACCCGGGCGTCGAGTTCGGGGCGACGCCAGTATCCGGGACTCAGGTACGGACTGCTGACAACGATCTCGCCTATTTCGCCCCGCCCGGCTTCGCTGCCATCCTCGCGCTGGATCCGCAGCCGGACCCCGGGCGGGGATCGTCCCGCCGGAACCACGTCGCCGGGCGGTGGAAGCCGTTGGTGATCGAGCCGGTTCTGCGCGATCAAGCTCACCTCGGTGGCCGCGAGCTGATTGACGAAGAAGCAGCTCGCGATCGTGTGCCGCCGGAAGTGCTCGACGTCGGAATCGAACACTGCCTCCCCACCGAGATCGATCACGCGCAGATGGCGCAGCACGCGATCGGGCGCGAGGCGGTTCATCATCTCTCGATAGACCGTCGGTACGGCATGCAGTACCGAGATCCGCTCATCGTCGAGCCAGGCGGCCAATGTCCCGATGCCCCGCGTTCGGACGTCGTACGCGCACACGGTCGCGCCGCGCGACAGGCCGCCGAAGATATCCACGTTCCAGGCGCCGAAGCTCAGCGAGTACAGAAGCGAAATCCGATCCGCGCCGCCGATGTCGAGCGCTCGCGCATACGCGTCCGCGAAAAACAGCAGATTCCGGTGCGTCTGCGTCACGCCCTTCGGTTGCCCCGTCGACGCGGACGTGTAAACGAGGTTCGCCAACGCATCCGGATCGACGTCGGGAAGCGCGTGGGTCGCTTCGCCAGTACTCATGCGATCGATGTCGAGCACGGCGCAACCCGCCGCTGCCAGCGCGCTTGCCCGGTCGAGGAGCCCGGTTTCCGTGAGAATCACGAAGGGCGCCGCATCGTCGAGGATGAAACGCAGCCGCGCATCGGGGTCGCCCGCATCGAGCATGACGTACGCCGAACCGCTCAGGCTGACGCCGGCAAGCGCCTTGACGGCAGCGCTCTTGGACTCGAACAGGAGGCAGACAAGACCCGACCGACCGCGAGCAACGACGTCGAGGTGCCCCGCAATGGCTCTGGCGGCTGCACCAAGCGCCGCGTAGCTGATCGCGGCGCTCCCCTCGACGATGGCGGGCTTGTCCGGCCAGCGTTGCGCGGCGCGCAGCAGCCGCGCCCCGAACGTGGCCGCGATATCGTCCGTCGTCATCATTCCCCCTGCTTCGCTTCTTCCGTTGACGGCACGGGCACTGTGCCCTCGACCATCGAATGGCCGACCCGTAAGGCCGGATCGAATTGCCGTGCTGCGCTTGCTGCGGCCCGCGCGCCATTGTCCCGGTGCCGACTGGATAGGATAATTCAAAATCGCCCGGTGTCTTCGGCGGCGCTGCGGTGATTGCATTCCATTGGGCGCATGGTCCTCGCCGCGATAGGGCTCGGCCTAGCTTTTTCTTGTACTGTATTGCGTTCGTCTCCGCCACCCGGGCAGTGGCGGGCGATGTACGCCTCGTCGGGAGTCATTTCGTGCGCAAGAGGCTTGTCGTGGTCGCAATGTTGCTCTGCGCGCTGCCGTCGGCCGGCGCCTGGAGCCAAGACTACCCGACGCGGCCGATCCGGATCGTGGTCGGGTCGACGGCCGGTTCAGGGATCGACATCGGCTCGCGGATGCTGGCCGAGAAGCTGCGCGACGAGTTCGGTCAACCGGTCGTGATCGAGATCAAGGCCGGTGCGGACGGCATGATCGCCGCCGGCCACGTCGCCGCGACCGCCCCTGACGGCCACACGCTGCTCGCGGCGACGAATGCGCAGATGGCGATCGTTCCCATCCTGCAGGACAAGCCGCCCTACGATCCGGTGCGCGACTTCGAGCCGATCTCGATGATCGCGCGCTACCCGGTGGTGCTCGTGGCCATCCCGACCGTGGCGGTCCACTCGGTACCGGAGCTGGTCGCCTACGGCAAGGCGCATCCCGGCGAGCTCAACTACGGCTCGGCATCGAGCAGTTTCATGTTCGGGACGGAGTTGTTCAAGCAGCTCAGCGGGGCGGACCTGCATCACATTCCGTACATCGGTGTGCCGGCCGTGGTGACCGCGCTGCTCGCGGGCGACGTGCAGGTCGCGCTGCTGACCGTCCTGGCGGCGAGTCCGCATATCAAGGCCGGGAAGTTGCGGGCGCTCGCCGTCACCAGCAACGCGCGTGAGCCGCTGCTCCCGGACGTGCCGACGTTCGCCGAGGTCGGTGTGCGCGGCTACGACCTCGAAATCTGGGTCGCGATATTTGCACCTGCCCGCACGCCGCCGGAAATCGTGGCGCGACTGCACTCGGCAATCGCGCGCAGCCTCGATGCTCCGGAGATGCGCGGCAAGTTCGCCGCGGCGGGCATGGTGCCCGCAAGCAGCTCACCGCAGTTCGTGCGCGAGACGATCCTGCGCGACACGAAGACCTACGCCGCGTTCAAGGCCGCGCTTCGCGCAAACTGACTCGTATGATGACCGGTCCATACATAACGCCCGAGTTCGGCTGAGGGGCGAAAGACCCATGACACGACGCGAGGGGGCGACCGCAACGCGATTTGCGCCGTTGACGCTCAAGAGCATCAGCGCTCGACCGGTTGTGCTCAGACTGGAGCGGCCCGTCGTCGCGCGCATTGCCACGATCACCGACTGGCCGTTGATTCTGATCGATCTGTATACCGACGAAGGCGTCACAGGACGTAGCTACCTCGAGCCCTATACCGTGAATGCCATGAAGTACCTGGTCCCGGCGCTTCACGATTTCGGGGAAATGTTCGCCGGCCGCCCGGTAGCTCCGGTCGAGTTGTATTCCCTGGCGCGGAAATCGCTGCACTTCGTCGGCTACCAGGGCGTGTCGATGATCGCGGTGTCCGGGCTCGACATGGCTGCGTGGGACGCCGTCGCCAAGGCTGCGGGCGTGCCGCTTTGCGTCCTGCTGGGTGGTTCCGTCGGCCCGGTGGGTGCGTACAACAGCAACGGATTGTGGCTCAAGGAGCCGGCAGCGGTAGCCGCCGAAGCGATCGCGTTGCGCGACGAAGGAGGGTTTACCGGCCTCAAACTGCGGCTCGGGCGCAACCGGCCACGCGACGATCTCGCCACGATCGAGGGCGTCCGGAACGCGGTCGGCGATGACATGCATCTGATGGTCGACTACAACCAGGGCCTCCATCTTGGCGAGGCATTGCAGAGATGCCACATGATCGACGATCTTGGTTTGGACTGGATCGAAGAGCCGATCGTCTACGACAACTTCGACGGTCACGCACAACTCGCTGCCGAATTGAAGACCCCGATCCAGATCGGCGAGAACTTCTATGGCCCGCGGGACCTCTACCGGGCGCTCCAGAGCAAGGCATGCGACTATGTGATGCCTGATTTCATGCGCATCGGTGGCGTCACCGGATGGCTGAGGGCAGCCGCCATCGCCGGAACGGCAGGCGTTCCGATGTCAAGCCACCTTTACCCCGAAGTCGCGGCGCACATGATGCGGGTAACGGAGACCGCGCACTGGCTCGAATGGCAGAACTGGGCCGACCCCGTATTGCAGAAGCCGTATGCGATCAGGAATGGCCTGCTGCATGTTCCCGACACTCCCGGCGTCGGCCTGGAGTGGAACGAGGATGCAGTGAGGGCCCATCGCGTCGATCTCTAGGAAGACTGCTCGCGCCCGTGGCGCGAATGTCTGTCCGTCAACGCGATCCTTTTCCTATCTGGCGCCGTGACGGGTCTTGCTGGCCCGCGGTGACAACGCCACGCTGGAGGTTCCGGTGGCGCGCTGCGTGTTACGTCGTCGGCTTTGCCTTTCGACCGGGGGCGAGAGGCGGAACATAACCCGACACGCGGCACTGCCACGCGTCAATCCGCTTGCCGTTCTCGAAGCGGGTCAGATTGCACATGATGACTGCCCCGGTAGCTGCCAGGCCGGCAAGCCGCTGCCGCACCGTTGCAAGCGGCACGTCCATCTCTTTGGCAATCTCCAGATCGAGGCGTTGGCCGTGTTTCTTAAGGCACTGCAGGATTTCGTTCATGGCTCGTTTCCGTGGAAAGACCGATAGTTTATAGCAATGCCCGGACCGTGTCGGTTCCGTGTTCGCTTTCCGACCGGAATGGCGCAGTATTCCCAAGGCACCTCACGCCGCGCTGCGCGCTCGGCGCCAGTCGCCAGGTGCGCTGCACGACGAATCCCAGGGAGGCAACACCGATCTTCGCGCTGCCCACCGGGGCGCCCCCACATGAGAAGATTTCGCTCGACCGCGAAGGAGTCCCGCCATGCGCTACGAACTCTATTATTGGGCGTCAATCCAGGGGCGGGGCGAATTTGTGCGGCTCGCACTCGAAGAGGCTGGCGCGCGCTACGTCGATGTCGCCCGCACCGACGGCGGCGAGGAACGCATGCTCGCGCTGCTCGACGACGATGCGCTCGCCTGTCCACCGTTCGCGCCGCCGTTCCTGAAGGCCGGCACCCGCCTGATCGGGCAGACGGCGAACATCCTGCTCTTCCTCGGCGAGCGCCATGGCTTGGCGCCGAAGCGTGAGGCGGGACGTCTTTGGACGCATCAGCTGCAGCTCACGCTCGCCGACCTCGTCGTCGAGGTGCACGACACCCATCACCCGATCGCATCGAGTCTGTATTACGAAGATCAGCGGCGCGAAGCAAGACGGCGCGCCGCGGACTTCGTCGCGAACAGGTTGCCCAAATTCCTTCGCTACTTCGAACGCGTGCTGGCCGGCAACCCGAGCGGGCCCACCCACCTTGTCGGCGGCCGACTCACCTACGCCGACCTGTCGTTGTTTCAGGTCGTCGCCGGCCTGAACTACGCGTTCCCGAATGCAATGGCGCGAACCGCGCGGCGGTATCCGCATGTGATGGCGCTGCACGCACGTGTGGCGGCCCGTCCCCGGGTTGCCGCGTATCTTGCCTCGGAGCGTCGGATACCGTTCAACCAGCAGGGCATCTTTCGCAACTACGCGGAGCTCGACCGGTAGTCGCGCTGACGGTGCGCGGAAGAATTTCCTCGCTGCGCAGGCGCGACGGTGCGGAAGAGCTCGCCGAGCCGGGCTTGCGGCGGGTCTTCTCGCTGAACGCGTACTTGCTGCATCGCGGCCGTTCGAGTGCAACTGCAGTCTGACGCTGGTTGCCAGGTCAGATCTTTACGACGACACATCATTCAGGCGCGGCGAGCGTCTGCGCGATCGCGTCGCACAGCACCGCGGGTTCCTGCGCCCCGGACACGGCGACCTTGTCGCCAAAAATGAAAAACGGCACGCCGGAAACGCCGAGCTCGCGCACGCGCCGATCGAGCGCGCGGACCGTGGCGGCGCCTTCGTCGGAGGCGAGCATCGCCCGCGCGGCCTCGCGGTCGAGCCCGACTTCGGCGGCGAGGTCGGCCAGCACGTCGCGGTTCCCGATGTAGCGCCCTTCCAGGAAGTACGCGCGAAACAGTCGATCCACGAGTGCGTCGCCGGCACCGCGCGCCTGCGCCCACGTGACGAGGCGATGCGCGTCGAGCGTGTTGGGCTGGCGCTCGATGCGCTCGAATGCGAACGGGATGTCGACGGTGTCTCCTGCCGCGCGGACCCGGGCATAGATCTCTGCCGCGCGCGCGGGCCCGCCGAATTTGGCCTCGAGGTACGAGCGCCGATCGACCCCGTCGGGTGGCAGCTCCGGATTGAGCTGGAACGGGTGCCAGTTCACGGCGAACGTGAGGCCGGGATGATCGGCAGCAGCACGTTCGAGCGCGGCGGCAAGCCGTCGCTTGCCGATGAAACACCACGGGCAGACGACGTCGGAAACGACATCGACGTTCATGCGATGAGGCTGGGACTGTTCCGACATGAGGGCACCAACAACGAAGATCGAGCGCCATTATCCGCCGGATTCCACGCGCTGCGCGCGAATCGCCGCGCCGGGCGATAATGGTTGCTCGGTACTTCCACCCTGGTAACGATGCACGCCGCGCGCTGGGACGTCTTCGGCAAGGTCGTCGACAACTACGGCGACGCCGGCGTCTGCTGGCGCCTCGCGCGCCAGCTCGTCGCCGAGCATGAAATCGCGGTCACGCTTTGGATCGACGAACTGGCGCCGCTCGCGCGAATCGCACCCGGCGTCGATGCGACCGCGAGCGTGCAGACGGTGGCCGGGGTCGAGCTCCGCCGCTGGCGCGAACCGTTGGCCGACGCGCCGCGGCCGGGCGACGTCGTGATCGAGGCGTTCGGCTGCGGGCTGCCGGAGGCGTACGTTGCGGCAATGACCCGCCGCGCGCCCCCGCCGCGCTGGTTCGTTCTCGAATACCTGAGCGCCGAAGACTGGGTCGAGGGCACGCACGGCCTCGCTTCACCGCATCCGCGCCTGCCGCTCGACCGTCGGTTCTGGTTCCCGGGCTTCACGGCCGCGACGGGCGGCCTGCTCCGCGAGCGCGGGCTCATCGCCGCACGCGACGCGTTTCTTGCTGACGACGCGGCGCGGCGGGCGTTGTGGGCGCGCCTTCGCGTTCCGCCGCCAGAGCCCGGCGAAACGCGCATCTCGCTGTTCTGCTATCCGTCCGCTCCGCTGGCGACGCTGTGCGATGCGTGGGCCGACGGCGACGCGCCGGTCGTCTGCCTCGTTCCCGAAGGTGTCGCGACGGGCGCCCTCGATCGGTGGGCCGGCGGCCGACTGCCGCACCCGGGCGAAGCGATGGTGCGCGGCCGTCTCGCCGTGCGCGGGATCCCGTTCGTGGCCCAGGACGAGTACGACCGGCTGCTGTGGGCCTGCGACGTCAATTTCGTGCGCGGCGAGGACTCGTTCGTTCGCGCGCAGTGGGCGGCGCGCCCGTTCGTCTGGCACATCTACCCGCAGGACGAAGCGGCGCACCGCGCCAAGCTCGGGGCTTTCCTTGCGCGTTACCTGACGGGCCTGGACGACGCGGCGGCCGCTGCCGTGCGCCGCTTCTGGCGCGCATGGAACGGCGATCCGGAATGCGGCGGATCCGGGCGCCGCCTGGGTTGCATTCGCGCGCGCCTGCCCCGATCTTGAGGCGCACGGCGAGCGCTGGGCCGATCGATCTGGCGGCGCTTCCGGATCTTGCCGGCGGGCTGGTCAACAGCGCCCGAAACAAGTTATAATTCAAGGCTTTCGAAAGATCCTCCGGCGGCGCGCGAAGTGCGGTTCCGCCGGCGGGCTTTACACCACTAACAACTCAGCCCCGTGCTGAGCCATACGCCCCAGGTGCCACGATGAAGATCGCCCAGGAAATCCGCGCCGGCAACGTGATCATGGTCGGGAAAGACCCGATGGTGGTCCAGAAGGCCGAATTCACGAAGTCCGGCCGCAACGCGTCGGTCGTCAAGATGAAGCTCAAGAACCTGCTCTCCGGCTCCGGCACGGAGACCGTGTATCGCGCCGACGAGAAGTTCGACGTCGTCCAGCTCGAGCGCAAGGAAGTCACGTACTCGTACTTCGGCGACCCGCTGTACGTGTTCATGGACGCCGAGTACAACCAGCACGAGGTCGAAGCCGAGAACATGGGCGACGCGATTCCCTACCTCGCCGACGGCCTTGCCTGCGAGCTCACGTTCTACGAAGGCAAGGCCATCTCGGTCGAGCTGCCGACGTCGGTCGTCCGCGAAGTCACCTACACCGAACCCGCGGTGAAGGGCGACACGTCGGGCAAGGTCACCAAGCCCGCGAAGATCGGCAGCGGCTTCGAGGTGCAGGTCCCGCTTTTCGTCAGCACCGGCGACAACATCGAGATCGACACCCGTACCGGCGAATATCGCCGCCGCGTCTGACGTTTCGTGCGCGTCCGCGCCGTTCCGAAAGGGCCCCGAGCGGGGCCCTTTTTCGTTGCTGGCCGGGATTGCGACGCGTTTCTTTGACGGGCGCCCCCGCCTTGCGGTAGAAGTGGCGTGAATCCAATCCATCGAGTTCAGGACGCCATGCCGTGCAGCGGGAACCGACCGACTGGCTGACGCGCATCGACCGCGCGATCTGGGCGCCACGGCATGCACCGCTGCCGCCGTGGAAGAGGCGCGCGCGCGACGGAGCCCGTCTCCTCATCGTCCTGTTCCGCGACCTCCTCGCGGGCAATCTCACGTTGTGGACGATGAGCCTCGTCTACACGACGCTGCTGTCGATGGTGCCGCTGCTGGCGCTCTCGTTCTCGGTGCTGAAGGCCTTCGGCGTCCAAAACCAGGTCGAACCGTTGCTGCAGAACCTGCTCGCCCCGCTCGGCGACCAGGGGCAGGAGATCACCAGCCGGCTCATCGACTTCATCGCGCACGTGAACGTCGGCGTGCTGGGCTCGGTCGGCCTGGCGCTGCTGCTCTACACCGTCGTCTCGCTGATGCAGAAGATCGAGGAGTCGTTCAACGCGATATGGCACGTCACGCACCTGCGCAGCCTCGGCGACCGCTTCAGCCGCTACCTGAGCGTGCTGCTCGTCGGGCCCATCCTCATCTTCAGCGCGCTCGGCATCACTGCAATGGCGCTCAATTCGGAAGCGGCCCGTTACGCTCTCGCGCTCGAACCCGTGAGCACGCTGGTGCTGACCCTCGGCCGGCTGATGCCGTTCGTCCTGGTGATCGGCGCGTTCACCTTCCTGTACATCTTCGTCCCCAATACGAAGGTGCGCTTCGCGCCGGCGTTCGCCGCGGGCGCCATCGGCGGCATCCTCTGGCAGTCGGCCGGCTGGGCTTTCGCGCTCTTCGTGGCGTCGTCGACGCAGTACGCCGCGATCTATTCCAGCTTCGCGATCCTCGTGCTGTTCCTGATCTGGTTGTACGTGAGCTGGCTGATCCTGCTGTTCGGAGCCGACATCTCGTTCTACCTCCAGCATCCGGAGTACCTCTACGCGCTGCCCGGCGAGCCGCGGCTGTCCAACCGCATGCGGGAGCGGCTCGCGCTGGCGATCGCGACCCGCATCGCGTCGCACTTCGTGTACGGGCGTCCGCCGTGGACCGCACAGCGATTGACGCAGCATCTCGGCATTCCGATGCACGCCGTTGACGTCGTCCTCGACGCGCTTACGGGCAGCGGGCTGGTGGTCGAGACCGGCGACGACCCGCCCGCCTACGTGCCGGCGCGCGACCTCGACCGTCTTTCGCTCGCCGACCTGCTGGCAGCGGTACGCAAGGCCGGCGAGGACGAGTTCCTGAATCCCGACGCCTTGCCGGTTCCGGCATCGATTGCCGATGTCACGGCGCGGATCGACGCGGCCGTTGCCGGCGCGCTCCACGCGACCAGCCTTCGCGACCTCGTCGCCGCGGAGCCCGGCCCGAACGGCACGCAGCCCCTGCCCCAATGACGACGCGCGCCCCGCAGGGCACGGAGCCGCCGCTCGTCGCCGAATGCCACAACCGCGCGGTGGCATTGCTGGAGAGGAATCTTTGTCCGGCGGGGATCCTTGCCGCCACGCCCCATGCGGCCGCCCGCGCGCGCGGCTACGCGGCGATCTTCGGCCGGGATGCCGCAATCTGCGCGCTGGGCATGGCCGTCTCGCCGAGTGCGACGCTCCGGCGCGAGGCCGCCACCGGAATCGTGACGCTCGCCCGGCACCAGGCGCGCAACGGCCAGATCCCCAAGTTCGTCGACACCGATGGCGACGAGGCGGATTTCTGGTATCTCGGTTGCATCGACGCGACATTGTGGTGGCTGATCGCGATCGCGCTGCTCGACCGGCACCCGCCGGGCGGAGCTCTCGCGCGCCGCCTCGCACGCAACGTCGAGCGCGCGCTCGTCTGGCTCGCGTGCCAGGAACACCAGCGCTTCCACCTGCTGCAGCAGAACGAAGCAAGCGACTGGGCCGACATCATGCCCCGGTCGGGTTTCGTGCTCTACACCAATGCGCTGTGGTACGTCGTGAAGCGGCTCTACCGTCTGCACGGCGCCGCCGAGACACACCGCAACTTCAACCAGCTGTTTCACCCTTTCGCCGGCGTCCCCGCCGAATACCGGCGCGCGCGGCTGCTCGTCCACTACGCGCGGCACCGGGCACGACGTCGCGACCTCTATTTCAGCTTCGTCAATTTCTCGTTTTGCGGCGATGAGGGCGACGTGTTCGGCAACGTGCTCGCGATCCTCGCCGGACTCGCCGACGAGGCCGCGACGCATCGTATCGTCCGCGCAGTCGTCCGCGCGCGCGCCAACGATCCCTACCCGGTTCGCGTGGTCTGCGCACCGATCCTCGAGGAAAGCGTGTTCTGGCGGCCGTACATGTCGCGCCATCAGCAGAATTTCGCATGGCAATACCACAATGGCGGCATCTGGCCGTTCGTCGGGGCGTTCTGGGTCATCGCCCTCGCGCAGGCCGGCCTGCGGGCGGAAGCCGAGGCGGAGCTCGTCAGGGTCGCGCAGGCCAACGCGCTGGGGGACTGGAGGTTCACGGAATGGCTGCACGGGCTCACGCTCGCACCGCAAGGCATGGCCGGACAATCGTGGAACGCGGCGAGTTTCCTGCTCGCCCACCATCATGTGCATTCGCGCAACCGGCTGTTTCCGGCGGCGCGACGCACGGTCGAGTCGCCATAGCTCCACGGCGGCATGCGCGCGCTGGCGCGCAGCTTCAGGCCCGAGGCGCGGTGCGCCGTGGACTTGCCCGTCGGCCGCGATCGGAACTACCGCCACCACGCCACGGTCAACCGCCTATTGCCCAGTCGATCGATGCCGACCAACGGGCATGCTTTCGGGGAGGTTCCGGACAGCGCCGGCCGGGGAGACCCCCGATGCCGCGGGTGCCCGCAGTATGTGCCGTGCACGCAATGTTGGCCCACGCCATGGTCAACTGAGAGGGGGGACGGCCTTGCTCAGCGAACGCGACGTTTACCTCTTTCGCGAAGGGACGCACGGCCGGCTCCACACGGCGATGGGATGCGTGTTGGGTCCGGATGCCGCCACCTTTCGCGTCTGGGCGCCGAACGCGTCGGGCGTCGCGGTGATCGGCGAGTTCAACGGCTGGGACGCGAACGCGCATCCGATGGCGCCGCGTGCCGACGGCTGCGGGATCTGGGAGACGACCGTCGCCGGGGTGAAGCGCGGCGACGCGTACAAGTTCCGCATCGTCGGCGGCGATGGCCGCTGTTTGATCGACAAGGCCGATCCCTTCGCGCTCTGCGCGGAGGTGCCCCCGCTGACGGCATCGCGCGCGTGGACGCTCGAATACGACTGGGGGGATGCCGAGTGGATGGCGACGCGCCGGGCCCGCAATGCGCTCGACGCCCCCTTCTCCATCTACGAGGTGCACCTGGGCTCGTGGCGCCGCGGCGAAGGCAACCGGTTGCCGACGTACCGGGAGATCGCGCAGCCGCTCGCCGAGTACGTCCGCGACCAGGGCTTCACGCATGTCGAGCTGCTACCGGTGACCGAGCATCCGTTCTACGGGTCGTGGGGCTACCAGACGACCGGCTACTTCGCGCCGACGGCGCGCTACGGCACCCCACAGGACTTCATGTACTTCGTCGACGTGCTGCACCGGCACGGAATCGGCGTGATCCTCGACTGGGTACCGTCGCACTTTCCGGCCGACGGGCACGGCCTCGCGTATTTCGACGGGACCTATCTCTATGAGCACGCCGATCCCCGGCAGGGTTTCCACCCCGAGTGGAACAGCTCGATCTTCAATTACGACCGGCACGAGGTCCGATCGTTTCTGCTGTCGAGCGCGCTGTTCTGGCTGGACCGCTATCACGTCGACGGCCTGCGCGTGGACGCCGTTGCGTCGATGCTCTACCTGGACTACGGGCGCCGGGAGGGCGAGTGGATCCCCAACGCGTTCGGCGGCAAGGAGAACCTGGGAGCCATCGGTTTCCTCCGGCAGCTGAACGAGGCGGTCTACCGCGACCATCCCGACGTGCAGGTGATCGCCGAGGAATCGACGTCGTGGCCGATGGTGTCGCGCCCGGTGTACGTGGGTGGCCTCGGCTTCGGCATGAAATGGAACATGGGGTGGATGCACGACACGCTCGACTACATGCGGCAGCCGCCGATCTTCCGCAAGTACCACCACGACCGGCTGACGTTCTCGATCTGGTACGCGTTCTACGAGAACTTCGTGCTGACGCTTTCGCACGACGAGGTGGTGCACGGCAAGGGCTCGCTCGTCGGCAAGATGCCGGGCGACACGTGGCAGCAGTTCGCGAACCTGCGTCTGCTGTACGGCTACATGTGGGGCCATCCCGGCAAGAAGCTGCTGTTCATGGGCGGCGAGTTCGGCCAGCGGCGCGAGTGGTCGCACGAGGAAGCGCTCGAGTGGCGGGTGCTGCAGTATCCCGAGCACGCAGGAATCCAGCGCTGGGTCGCCGATCTCAACGCGCTCTATCGCGCGGAACCCGCCCTGCACGAGATCGATTTCGAACAGGCCGGCTTCGAGTGGATCGACTGTCACGATGCCGACGCCAGCGTGATCAGCTTCCTGCGCCGGCCCCGTGCCGGGCCGCCCGTGCTCGTCGTGTGCAATTTCACGCCGGTGCCGCGCCCCAACTACGTCGTGGGCGTTCCCGAGGGCGGCTACTGGAGGGAGATGCTCAACAGCGACGCCATGCACTACGGCGGCAGCGGCATGGGTAATATGGGCGGCGTCGAGGCTGCGCCGGTGCCGGCGCAGGGACGGTTCCATTCTGTCACGCTCACGCTGCCTCCCCTTGCCACCCTCTTCCTCAGGCCGCGGTGACATGACGCCAACCGCCGAATCGAAGCCGACGGGAACGCCGGACGCAGCGGCCACCGGTCGCGCGCGTGCCGTCATCGAAGGCATCGTGCCGGCCATCGACGCCGGGCGCTTTGCGATCAAGCGCGTCGTCGGCGACGAGGTCGAGGTCGAGGCCGACTGCTTCGCGGACGGCCACGACGCGCTCGCCTGCCGTCTGCGCTGGCGACGCGACGACGAGGCCGAGTGGCACGAAGCGCCAATGACCGCGCTCGGCAACGACCGCTGGCGCGGTGTTTTCACCGTCGCCGCACCCGGCCGCTACCGCTACACCGTGACCGCATGGGTCGACCATTTCCTGTCGTGGCGGCACGATTTCGCGCGCCGCGTGGACCCGGAGGACATCCGCGTCGCGGCGCGGGTGGGCGCCGCGCTGATCGACGCCACGGCCGCGCGCGCGTCCGACGAGGATCGCCAGCGCCTTGCCGCGTGGGCACGGCGCCTGCGCGCCGCCACGGAGCTTTCTGCGCTGCGCGCCGAAGCGATGGACGAAGGGCTCGCCATCGTCGCGATGCGCCACCCCGACCGCAGCCTCGCGACAACGCATCCAACCGAGTTTCCGCTCGTCGTCGACCGCGTGCGGGCGCGGTTCAGCGCTTGGTACGAGATGTTCCCGCGCTCCTGTGGTGCCGAGCCCGGCGCGCACGGCACGCTGCGCGATTGCGAGGCACGGCTCGAGTACGTCGCGAAGATGGGCTTCGACGTGCTCTACCTGCCACCGATCCACCCGATCGGGCGCGAGCAGCGCAAGGGGCGCAACAACGCGCTCGAGGTGATGCCCGAGGACGTCGGCAGCCCTTGGGCCATTGGCGCCGCCGAAGGCGGCCACAAGGCTCTGCACCCGGCGCTGGGCACCCTCGAGGACTTCCGACGGCTCGTCGCCCGCGCCCGCGAGCTTGGACTCGAGGTGGCGCTCGACATCGCATTCCAGTGCGCGCCGGACCATCCCTATGTGCGCGAGCACCCGCAGTGGTTCCGCTGGCGTCCCGACGGCACGGTGCAGTATGCGGAGAACCCGCCCAAGCGATACCAGGACATCTTTCCGTTCGACTTCGAATCGCTGCAGTGGACGGAACTCTGGCAGGAGCTCGCCGGCATATTCAGCTTCTGGATCGGCGAGGGCGTGCGCATCTTCCGTGTCGACAATCCGCACACCAAGCCGTTCCCGTTCTGGGAATGGGTGATCGACCGCGTCAAGCGCGAGCATCCGGACGTGATCTTCCTCGCCGAAGCGTTCACGCGGCCGAAGGCGATGCACCGGCTCGCGAAGCTCGGCTTCACGCAGTCGTACACGTACTTCACGTGGCGCAACACGAAGCGCGAGCTGACCGAGTACTTCTCCGATCTGTCGCAGGGGCCCGGCCGCGACTACTTCCGCCCGAACTGCTGGCCGAACACGCCGGATATCCTGCCCGAGTACCTGCAGTTCGGCGGGCGCGCCGCGTTCATGACGCGCCTCGTGCTCGCAGCGACGCTGTCGGCCAATTACGGCATCTACGGTCCGGCGTTCGAACTGCTCGAGCACCTGCCCCGCGAGTCGGGGGCGGAGGAGTATCTCGATTCGGAGAAGTACCAGCTGCGCGCCTGGGACCTCGCCCGGGCCGACAGCCTCGCCGAGCTCATCGGCCGCGTCAACGCGGCACGCCGCGACAACCCGGCGCTGCAGCACGACCACGACCTCGTCTTCCTCCCGATCGACAACGACGAGATGATCTGCTATGCGAAGATCGACACCGCGAGCGAGAACGCCGTCCTGGTCGTGGTCAATCTCGACCCGCATCACACGCAGTCGGGGTGGGTCACGCTTGACCTCGACGCCCTCGGCGTCGACGCGTCCCGGCCGTTCCAGGTCCACGACGTGCTGACCGGCGCGCGCTTCCTGTGGAGCGGCGCGCGGAACTTCGTGCAGCTCGACCCGACACGTGCGCCTGCGCATCTCTTCCGGCTCCGGCGGCGCATCCGCACCGAGCGCGACTTCGACTACTTCCTCTGAGGCACGCTGATGGCCGGACTGCTGCCACGCGCAAAGGGCGCCCCCACCGTCGCCGCCGCCCGGACCGCCCCCCCTTCCTGGTACAAGGACGCGGTCGTCTACCAGCTGCACATCAAGGCCTTCTACGACGCGAACGACGACGGCATCGGTGATTTCCGGGGCCTCACCGAGAAGCTCGACTACGTCAAGGATCTCGGCGTCAACACGATCTGGCTGCTCCCGTTCTACCCGTCGCCACTGCGCGATGACGGCTACGACGTCGCGGACTATCGGAACGTGCACCCGTCCTACGGCACGCGGTCCGATTTCCAGCTGTTCGTGCGCGAGGCGCATCGCCGCGGGCTGCGCGTCATTACCGAGCTCATCGTCAATCACACGTCCGACCAGCACCCGTGGTTCCAGGCGGCACGGCGCGCGCCCAAGGGATCGCGCAAGCGCAACTACTACGTCTGGAGCGACGACCCGGGCAGGTACGCCGGCACCCGCATCATTTTCACCGACACCGAGAAGTCGAACTGGGCGTGGGACGACGTCGCGAATGCCTACTACTGGCACCGCTTCTTCAGCCATCAGCCGGACCTCAACTTCGACAACCCGCAGGTGCGCAAGGCGATCTTCCGCGTGATGCGCTACTGGCTCGACATGGGTGTCGACGGCTTCCGGCTCGACGCGATCCCCTACCTGTGCGAGCGCGAGGGCACCATCAACGAGAACCTGCCCGAGACGCACGCCGTGCTGAAGGAGCTCCGCGCGCTGGTCGACGCGCATTATCCGGACGTGCTTCTCCTGGCCGAGGCGAACCAGTGGCCCGAGGACGTGCGCGAGTATTTCGGGGAGGGCGACGAGTGCCACATGGCGTACCACTTCCCGCTGATGCCGCGCATGTACATGGCCATCGCCCAGGAGGATCGCCACCCCATCACCGAAATCATGCAGCAGACCCCGGACATACCGGACAACTGCCAGTGGGCGATCTTCCTGCGCAACCACGACGAGCTGACCCTCGAGATGGTGACGAGCAAGGAGCGCGATTACATGTACCAGATGTACGCTGCCGACCCGCGTGCGCGCATCAACGTCGGCATCCGCCGTCGACTCGCTCCGCTGCTGGAAAACGACGTCAGCCGAATCAAGCTGATGAACAGCCTGCTGCTGTCGATGCCGGGATCGCCGATTCTCTACTACGGTGACGAGATCGGCATGGGCGACAACATCTATCTCGGCGACCGCGACGGCGTGCGCACGCCGATGCAGTGGCGCCCGGAGCGAAATGCCGGGTTTTCGCGCGCCGATCCGCAGCGGCTCTACCTGCCGCCGGTCATGGACGCGGTCTACGGCTACGAGGCCGTCAACGTGGAAGCGCAACAGCGCGATCCCTCGTCGCTGCTCAACTGGACGCGGCGCATGCTCAACGTGCGCGCGTCCTCGAACGTGTTCGGGCGCGGCACGCTCTCGATCCTCAAACCCGGCAACCGCAAGATCCTCGCCTATCTGCGCGAGCGCGGGGACGAGATCATCCTCTGCGTCGCCAATCTCGCGCGCTCGGCGCAGCCGGTCGAGCTCGACCTCGCCCGCTTGAAGGGCCGCGTACCGGTGGAAATGATGGGCCGCACGCCATTTCCGCCGATCGGGGACCTGCCGTATCTCCTGACGCTGGCCGGCTACGGCTTTCTCTGGTTTCGGATCGCGACCGGCGAGGAGGTGCCCGCCTGGCACGAGGAGCGCCTCGCCCGCGACGAGCTGCCCGTTCTCGTGCTGTTCGACGGCTGGGCGAGCCTGTTCCGCGACCGAGTCGTCCCCTGGCGCATCGGGATGGCGGAAAAGCTGCGCGCGCAACTCGAGCGCGAGGTGCTGCCGTCCTTCGTCGCCGACAGGCGCTGGTACGCCGCGAAGGGCGATCCGGTCCGGCGTGTCGTCATTGCCGATCACGTCGAGTGGCAGCGGAACGAACGGAGCTGGCTCGTCACGATCGCCGACGCCGAGCGCGATAGCGGCGAGACGCAGACCTACCTGCTGCCGCTGACGCTGTTGTGGGAGGACGGATCCGAGGACTCGCTGCGCGCGGCCGCGCCGCTCACGATAGCGAAGGTCCGGCAGCAAGCCCAGGTCGGCGTCCTGGCCGATGCCTTCGGCGACGAAGCATTCTGCCGGGCGCTGATCGCGGCGATTGGTGCCGCCGAGGAGCACAAGTCGATGCACGGCAAATTGCGCTGCGTGCCGACCCGCGAATTCGCCCGGATCGCCGGCACGGGGTGGGATGCGCTGCCGATCGGAAGCACCGGCGCGCAGACCAGCAACACGATCGTCAAGGTGGGCGAACGGCTGTTCCTCAAGGCCTACCGGCGCCTGCAGGCCGGGATCAATCCCGAAGCCGAGATCGGGCGGTACCTCACCGAGGTCGCGCACTTCCCGAACAGCGTGCAGGTCGCCGGCACCATCGAGTACGTGCTCGGCGACGGCCGCTTGACGACGCTCGCGCTCCTGCAGGGCTACGTGGACAACCAGGGCGACGGCTGGGAGTACACGCTCAATCATCTCGACCGCTTCTTCGAGCGGTCGCCGGCGCAACCGGAGCCCTCGCCGGCAGACGCGCACGGCGGTTACCTCGCGCTCGTGCACACACTCGGCGTGCGCACCGCCGAGCTGCACGCGGCGCTCGCGCGCAGGACCGGCGACGCCGCGTTCGATCCCGAGCCGATCACCTCGGCCGACATCGCCGCGTGGACGCAGCGCGTGCGTCGCGGCGGCGAGGCGACGCTCGATCACCTCGCGCGTTGCTACGCGAAGGTTCCGCAGCCGGCGCGTGCCGCCGCGGAGCAGTTGCTCGCTCGCCGCGACGCCCTTCTGACGCGGATCGACCGGCACGCGGCGGATCGCCCCGCGGCCGCCAAGACGCGGCTGCACGGGGACTATCATCTGGGGCAGGTGCTGCTCGTCCAGAACGACTTCGTCATCGTCGATTTCGAGGGCGAGCCGACGCGCGCGCTGGCGGAGCGGCGCGAGAAGCAATCGCCGTTGAGGGACGTGGCGGGGATGTTGCGTTCGTTCGACTACGCGATGCATGTCGCAATGGACCGTGCCGACGGCACCCGCCCGGAGGCGCGGGCCGCGCGCGAGCGCGCGGGCGACGCCTGGCAGGTCGAGACCCGCCGAATGTTTCTCGACGGCTACGAGGAGGTCGCCGGCGCTGCGGGGCTCGCTTCGCCGCGCGCCGAGGCGAACGGGTTGATCGAACTGTTCCTGCTCGAGAAGGTGCTCTACGAGCTCGCGTACGAGATCGACCATCGCCCCGACTGGGCCCACGTTCCATTGCGCGGCCTGGCCGACATCCTGGCAAGTGCGGGGTGACGTTCCAGAGGGCCGTGCGGGTCAGTCGGGATGCGGCGGGAGGACCGGAACTTACTGGAGGAAGGGATGGAAAACATGGAAATGCTGCTCGAGCCGATTCGGACGTCGCTGCATCAGATCGGTGCGTTCCTGCCCCGCGTGCTGCTCGCGCTGGCCATCCTGATCGCCGGTTGGCTCCTCGCGAAGGCCGTCCGCTTCGCGATCGTGAAAACGCTGCGCGCCTTGAATTTCAACGTCGTCACCGAGAAGGCGGGGGTGGACAAGTTCCTGCAGCAAGGCGGGGGCCAGCTCGACGCCACCGGCATTCTCGGCTTGTTGACGTACTGGCTCGTGCTCCTTGCGGCGCTGATGGTCGCGTTCAACAGCATGGACCTCGCGAACGTCACCGACCTCCTTGGCCGCATCGTCCTGTTCGTGCCGAAGGTGATGGTCGCGGTGCTGATCATCGCCTTCGGTGCGTACTTCGCCCGTTTCGTCGGCACCGTGGTGACGACGTATTGCCGCAACGTCGGCATCGGCGACGCCGCCATGCTCGGCCGCCTGGCGCTCTACGCGATCCTCGTGTTCGTGGTCCTGATCGCGCTCGATCAGCTCGGTCTGGGCGACATCATCCGGCAGACCTTCCTCATCATCATCGGCGCCGTCGCGCTCGGATTGGCGCTCGGTTTCGCGCTCGCCTTCGGTCTGGGCGGACAGAGCCGCGCCGCGGAATTGCTCGAGCGCTGGTCGCGTCGCCGGGACGAACACGCCACCGACGCGGACAGGAAGCCGCCGACGCTGTAGGCGGTGCCCGCCGCGACGGCGGTGATGCCCGTGACGACGCGCTCGGGCAGCGACGTTACCGCCGCCATCAGGACCAGGCCGACCCAGCTTCCGGAGACGCCCCGTCTTGTCGGCGATGACATCGCCGTAGCGCGACAGCTTCGCGCCGTCAACCGGCTTGGACGCGTGGTTGCGATGCGCCGTTGCGCCACTGCATCGCGATCGTTCGCTTGAACGATCCGCGAGGGTTTGCGGCATTACTTGATCAGCGTGATCGGCAATTCGGCGAGCTGGATCACCTTGTAGGCCGTCGAACCGAGGAACACGTTCTCGACATCGCCCAGGCCGCGCGTTCCCATCACGATTCCCTCGCAATCCTGCTCCTTCGCCAACCGCGTGATGACCTCGGCTGGATGCCCGAAGACCACTCGGAAGTCGTAGGGAACTCCCGACTCGTCGAGCACGGCGCGCGCTTCGGCGGATTCCTCTTCGCCTTGCTGTCGAAGGTGCTTCAATGCCTCCTCATTCATCAACCCATGTTTGTACCAGCGCTCCAGCACCTGTTGCACGTTGAGGAGAATGATCCTGATGTCACCCGTGCGGCGCGCCGATTCGACGGCGTGACGCGCTGCGCGAACCGCAACCTTGGAACCGTCGATGGGAACCAGAATTTTCCGCATCTCACCCTCCGGCGCCATTCCTCATTGTCCCGGCACCGCCCAAGAACGCCGATAGCCATTCCGGGACCGAAGCCCTTCGTCATGCCCATCCGCACGCCGGATCGGCTGACTCGTCCCGATCGTAAGACCATGTTAGTACAGGAAACCGCGGCACGTTTGATCGAGCACAAGCATGGTCCCGGCCGACGGAGCCCACCGCGATGATGACGATACCGCCACTCCACAGGACCGCGACGGGTCGCCGGTCGCCATGGTTCCGCGACCGGAATGGAACGAAATGGCGTAGCCTTCCTCTCAAGAGGATGTCCATGCGCGCCGAGACCCGTTATGCCCGCACCATCGAGCGCCGACCGAGCTGGCGCAGCGTCGCGCTGAACGCGCTGCTCCGGATGACGATGCGCAAGCGGCTTGCGCACGATGCCGACGTCGTCGCCCTGCGGCGGCAATACGAGAAGCTCGATGCACGGAAGTTCCGGCTCGACCCGGACGTCACCCGGACGCCGGTCAACTGTGGTGCCGTGCCGGCGGAGTGGATCACGGTGCCGGAAACACAGCCGGGGCGCACAGTCCTGTACCTGCACGGCGGCTCGTTCGCGTTCCGCTTTCCCAACGCCCACGCGACGCTGGCTGCGCGCCTGTGCCGGCAGCTGGGCGCGCGCGCCCTGATCCCTGACTATCGGCTGGCGCCCGAGCACCCATTCCCGGCAGCGCCCGACGACTGCGAAATCGCCTATCGATGGCTGCTGCGCGAAGGCATCACCGCAAACAACGTCGTCGTTGCCGGCGACTCCGCCGGCGCCAATCTCGCGCTGGTGACGCTGCAGCGGGCCCGCGCCGCAGGATTGCCGCTCCCTGCCTGCGCAGTGCTGCTGTCGCCGGCGCTCGACTGCACGATGTCGAGCCCGAGCATGGCGGCCTACGACGGCCGCGACCCGATGCTGCAGCTCGCCAATCTGCTGGTGCTGCGCCAGTACTACGTCCCCTCACCGCACGACTACATCCATCCGGAGGTTTCGCCGCTGTTCGCCGACTTCCGCGGCTTCCCGCCGCTTTTCCTGCAGGTGGGCAGCGAGGAACTGCTGCGCGACGAAGCCACACGCGCCGCGGAGAAGGCCCATCTGGCGGGCGTGGACGTCGAGCTCGAGCTCTGGCCGGGGGTTGCCCACGTGTTCCAGATCGCCGATTTCCTGCCCGAGTCCACGCTCGCGATCAACAACATCGCCCGGTTCGTCAGGCTGCGCACCGGCTGGGACGTGGTGCGCCCCGGATCGTCGCGCCGCGGTTTCCGCGTGACGGACGGCTGGCCACGCGGCAGCGCACCCGGATAGGCCGCGCTCGCCGCCGGAGGACTCAGGCCTTCGCCGGACGCTTGTGCAACTTGCGCTGCAGCGTGCGCCGGTGCATCGACAGCGCGCGCGCCGTCGCGGAGATATTGCCGTCGTGCTGGTGCAGCACGTGCTGGATGTGCTCCCACTCGACGCGCTCGACCGTCATCGGCTTCTCGTCGATGGGCAGCGTGTCGTCGCCGCCTTTGCGCCTGAACGCGGCGACCACTGCATCGGCATCGGCCGGCTTCGTCAGGTAGTGCGTCGCACCGAGCTTGATCGCCTCGACCGCGGTCGGGATGCTGGCGTGCCCGGTCAGCACGACGATCCGTGTGTGCTCGTCGGCGCTGTGCAACTCCGAGACGAGCTTCAGCCCGGACCGGTCGGGAAGGCGAAGATCCACGACGGCAAACTCCGGCGGGTCGCGCTCCACCGCCGCGAGGGCTTCACTGGCCGTGTGGGCCACGGTGACGTCGAAGCCGCGACTGGCAAGCGCTCGCGCGAGCACGTCGCACAGTGCGGGATCGTCGTCGACGATGAGCAGGCTCGCTCGGTCGTTCTGGGGCGTGCGGGTCAGCGTGTCCATGGGGGGTTCCTGTCGGGAGAAAGCGAGCTGAGCGGAAGGCGGACGGCGACCAATGCGCCGCCCTCCTGACGATTCGTGCATTCGACCGCACCGCCCAGATGCTCGACGGTCGAGGTCGTCAATACCAGACCGAGCCCGGTGCCCTTGCCGCGCGGCTTGGTCGTGAAGAATGACCGGCCGAGCATGGCAAGCCGCTCGCGGGGGAAGCCGGACCCCCGATCGCCGACGGCGATCCGCAGCGTAGCGTCGTCCCAGCGGGCGTCGATATCGACATGGTGCGGGGAGGCGTCGGCCGCGTTGTTGATCAGGATCAGCAGTGCCTGCTTCAGCGAGGCGTCGGGGACGATGGCGGGTGCCGGCCGCGGCCCGTCGCGATGCACCGTGACCGGAACGTCGGGGCGCACGGCGCGAAACGCCGCGACGACGCCATCGAGGTAGGCATCGACGGGCATCGAGGCGTCGCCCGACTCGCGCGCGTGGTCGGCAGCGGCCATCATCGACGCCAGCGTTTCCTTGCAGGAGTCCACCTGAGCCGCAATCAGTTCGGCATCCCGCCGCGACTCCGGCGTGGCCGCCAGGCGTTTCTGCTCGCCGGCAATCACCGCGATCGTGGTCAGCGGCGTGGCGAGCTCGTGCGCGGCGCCCGCCGCCAGCGCGCCGATCCGCGTCACCGCGGCGTCGTTCTGCGCCCGCAGCGCCGCCTCGGCGAGCAGCCGGGAATCCTCGCGCCAGGCGTCGACGATGCGCACGACGAACCACGCCAGCACGGCCGCCGCCAGCGCGTAGGCAACCAGAACACCCGCGGCGACGAGGTCCGCCGGCAGCGGGGCTCCGGTGACGAGCCGCATCGGTGCCACGCCCGAAAGGCCCGTGAAGCACCCGATGACCGCGACGGTGCCGCCAACGGCCAGCAGCGGTGGCAGCAGCAACGCGGCCAGCGTCACGTGCAGCAGGTAGAAGATCACGAAGGGATTGCCGTGTCCGCCGGCCTGCGCCAGTAACAGGGTGAACGCCAGAAGGTCGATGCAAAGATGGGTGAAGACTTCGGCATGGCTCGTCGGCGCACCGCCGCTCACCCGGCGCCAGGTCCATGCTTCGAGCCCGACGAGGGCTGCGAGCACGACCGTCATCGGCGCCAGCGGCAGTGCCACCTCCGCGACGACGGCGAGGGCGATCGCCGCGACCTGTCCACACAGCGCCATGCCTCGAAGCAGCATCAGCTGCCGGAGGCTGGACAGGCGGGCCGGCCACCGGGACTCGGTGCCCGAAGCCCTCGCGGCCGACGTTGCAGACAGCGGCGCCTCCCGCGAACCATCGGCATGCAGGTGGACTTGGGCAAGAGGCGCACTCATGGGTAATTCCGCAAATCCGCGGCAATGCGCCGCGCGGCGACCTGTCACATCCTAGCCTCGGACTGGCGCCCCGTGCAGGCGATTATTTGCGCCGCATCAAGGGATGCGCAGAAGACGTCCTCGGCGGCGGATGCCGCGTCCGACGTGCCGCCCTCATGCGCTCGCCGGCAGCAAAAAAGCCGGCAGATGCCGGCTTTTTCGGTCGCAAGAAGGGGGTCGCTTACTGCTTGAGCACCCACTTCACGATGTCCTTGAGGTCGTCACCCTTGGCCTTGACCTCCGGGTGACCCTTCGCAGTTGAAATCTTGGTCACGAGCATTGCCTCGGCGTCGGCCTTGCCCTTGTACTTGGCGGCCACTTCCTTGAACGCCGGTCCCAGCTTCTTGGTGTCGACCGCGTGGCAGTTCAGGCAGCCGCCGGCCTTCGCCTTGTCTTCCTGGGCATTCGCCGCACCCGCGGCCGCCAGTCCCACCGCCACGACGGCGGCCATCATGATCGTCTTCATCTGTGCTCCTGGTTGGTGAGTGCCCTGCCCGCGGATCGGCGCTCCGGCGCTTCCCGCAACGCTCCGGCACATGGACGCGGATTTTAACGCATCGGCCGCGCGACACGTTGACGCAGCTCACCCCTCACATGCCGAGACAATCCCGCCGCAACGAAAAAAGCCGGCCCGAGCCGGCTTTTTCCGCCCGGAGCGGGGTGTCACATTCCCAGAACCCACTTGACCAGGGCCTTGTTGTCCTCGGGCGAACCCTTCGACTTCGGATGGCCCTGCCCCGAATCCAGCGCTGCGACCAGCTTCGCTTCGGCGTCGGCCTTGCCCTTGTACTTGGCGGCGACGTCCTTGAAGGCCGGGCCCATCTTCTTGGTGTCGATGGCATGGCACGTCATGCAGCCCGATTTCTGCGCCAGATCCGCTTCGCCCGCAGCGCTTGCCGCACCCGCGACGGCCATCCCGGCCACCATTACCGACACCAGCACGATCGATCTCATCATCTCTCCTCGTTCATCAGGGCCGCGCGATGCGCAGCAGATTGATCACCCTCATTCCACCCACCACAACGCAGGCCGATCCTAGCAATCCCCGACGCCCGTTACTTTGACGCGGGTCATGGCGCCTTGGCCGCCCCTCCGCGGCGAAATGCCGCACGGAATCACTCGGTCGCCCGCGCCGCGGGCAGGACGGTGTCAGCCCGCATTGCCGCCGGGCTGCGGTGGCGGGCGAGATACGACGGGGTGCGCGAATGCGGGGTCTTGCAGACGAAATGATGGCGTGCGACGTGGTAGCTCGAATCGAAGCCGAAGAAGTTGAGCTTCATCCGCTCGAGCTCCTCGGCGCGATACGCGGCCAGCGGCTTCCCTGCCTCGTCGGCGCGGCGGCGAGCGTTCTTCGCGGCGAGGAGTTCCGCGAACTCGGGTTCGCCGGCCAGCGCCTGCGCGCGCGCGTCGACGCCGGCGCGGAACGACTCCGGTGCGGGACCGAAACACTCGTCGACGAGCCCGAGGGCGACCGCACCGCGCGCGTCCATCGGGAGCCGCGCCCGGGTGATCGCGTCCGCCTGCGCTGCCGCCACACGCCTTGGCAGGAGGTACGTCCAGTACTCGGACCCGTACAGATTACCCATGCCCTTGTAGTGCGGATTCAGGATCGCGCCGTCGCGGGCGACGACCCGGTCGGCGGCCAGCGCCAGGAACACGCCCCCTGCGCCGGCGTTGCCGGCCATCGCCGCGACCGTCAACTGGCGTTCGGTGACGACGATTTCGCGCACCAGATCGTCGATCGCGTTGATGTTGCGCCACGACTCCTCGGCCGGGTGCGCGGCGGCCTCGATCAGGTTGAGGTGGATGCCGTTCGACCAGAAATCGGGGCCTCCCGCGAGCACGATCACGCGCGTGGGCCGCGCCTTGGCGCGCCGGTACGCGGCGGCGAGCCGCTCGCACTGCGCGGTGCCCATCGCGCCGTTGTGGAAAGGGAAGTGCAGGTAACCGACGGCGCCGGCCTCCTCGTACCGGATTTCGCGCCAGGTCGGATAGTCGACGACAGCCTCGGGAGCCAGCGCGACCTCGGGAACGCCGGCGAGCCGGTCGCCCAGAACCATCGTCGCGGGCAGCTTGATCGCATCCGCGCTGCCGGCGGCCGCCTTGAGGTGCGTGATCCAGACGCCGCCGTCGACCGTCGCCCGGCAGATCGCCCCGTCGCGCTGCGCGATCACGGCACCGGGCGTGCCGCGCAAGGCGCCTTCTTCGTGTCCGTCGTACAGATACACGTCGGCACCCAGCAGCAGGTCGCGCACCCCGGGAGTGCCGTCGGCAGCACGCAATTTGGCGAGCACCGCAGCGGTGCCGTCACGCCGCCAGTCGATGACCCGATCCTGCTGGCGCATCGGCGGGCGCAGCCGACCGCGTACTTCGGGCCGCGACGGATCCAGCGGCACGGGGGCCTCGCCGGCGGCGATCCGCGTGATGGCTTGCCTGACGGCCGACACGGCAGCCTGCGTCACCTCGTTGCGGTAGACGCTGCTCTTGGTAGCCCGCGCGCATCGGGAATTCCGCGCTCGCCCAGACGTCGCCCGCATCCATCTCGCCGTTCGCTTCGAGCACGGTGACGCCCCACCGCGTCTGGCCGTCCATGATCGCCCAGTCGAGCGCCGATGGGCCGCGGTCCCCGACGATTCCGGGATGCACGACGAGGCAGCGATTCCGGCGCCAGACCGATTCCGGGATCCGCCGCTTGAGGTACGGCGCGATGACAAGGTCCGGTTGCCAAAGCACGACCGCTTCCTCGGTCACGGCATCGTGGACATCGAACTCGATTGTAACGTCGTGACCGTCGGCGGTCAGCTCGACGAACAGCCGCTGCGCGAGGCTGTTGAACGCGTGCGTCAGGAGCAGGATGCGCATCAGCAGATCCGCGGCAGCTGCTCGCCGGTCAGCCAGTCGACGATGCGTGTCCCGCCGAAGCTCGTCTGCATCTGCACGAAATGGTGCGGATCGGCGATCACCTCGCCGATGATCGCGGCATCGCGGCCCAGCGGATGCGCGCGCATCGCGGCGAGCAGTCCAACCGCGTCCGGGCCGGCTACGATCGCGACGAGCTTGCCTTCGTTGGCGACGTAGAGCGGATCGAGGCCGAGGAACTCGCAGGCGGCGCTCACCTGCGGCTGCACGGGGATGCGCTTTTCCTGGATCATCATGCCGCACCCGGATTGCCGTGCCAGCTCGTTGAGCGTCGTGGCGAGCCCGCCGCGCGTCGGATCGCGCAGACAATGAATGCCGGGAACCGCGGCGACCATCGCGGCGACGAGCCCGTGCAGCGCCGCGGTGTCGGAGGCGATCGTCGTCTCGAACTCGAGGTTCTCGCGCAGCGACATGATCGCCACGCCGTGGTCGCCGATCGTGCCGCTGACGAGGATACGGTCGCCGGGCCGTGCCCGGTCCCCGGAGATGTCGACTCCGTCGGGCACCACGCCCACGCCCGTCGTCGTGATGAACACCCCGTCGCCCTTGCCCTTCTCGACCACCTTGGTGTCGCCGGTGACGACGGGGACGTTCGCCTCGCGTGCCGCCTTCGCCATCGATTCGACGATGCGCTTCAGGTCGGCGAGCGGAAATCCTTCCTCGAGGATGAACGACGCCGCCAGATGGAGCGGCCTCGCGCCGGACATCGCGACGTCGTTCACCGTGCCGTGCACCGACAGGCAGCCGATGTCGCCGCCGGGGAAGAACAGCGGCGAGACCACGTGACTGTCGGTGGCGATGACCATGCGTCCCGGCGGGGGCACGAAGCGCGCCTGGTCGTTCATCTGCCGCAGCCACTCGTTGTCGAACGCCGCGACGAAGAGCTCGTCGATGAGCTGCGCCATCGCGCGGCCGCCGCTGCCGTGCGTCATGTCGACGTGGCCGTGCTTGAAATCCACGGGCCGGACGTAGCCGTCGCGGACCTTGCTCATGCGCCGATCCGCGTCACGCGACGTTCTCCGGGGCGACCGGCGCCGCGACGATCGCCGCGTCCCGGAAGCGCCCGTACGTGTAGTGCGCCGCGCAGGCGCCTTCGGAGGACACCATGCACGAGCCGATCGGATTCTCCGGCGTGCAGACGGTCCCGAACACCTTGCAATCGGTCGGCTTCTTCACGCCGCGCAGAATCGCCCCGCACTCGCAGGCCTTGTTGTCGGGCACCGACGTGTAGGCGATCGCGTAGCGTGCCTCGGCGTCGAATGCGCGGTACCGCTCCTTGATGCGCAGCGCGCTGTACGGGACTTCGCCGAGACCCCGCCACTCGAACGTGCGCCGCAGCTCGAACACGTCGGCGACCAGCGCCTTCGCCTTCGCGTTGCCGTCGCGCGTAACGGCACGGGTGAACTCGTTCTCGACTTCGGCGCGGCGGTCGTTCAACTGCCGGACCAGCATCAGGATCGCCTGCATCACATCGAGCGGCTCGAAGCCGGCGATGACGACCGGCCGGCGGTACTCCTCGGCGAAGTACTCGTAGGGCTGGCTGCCGATCACCGTCGACACGTGTGCGGGCCCGATGAAACCGTCGAGCGGGACGGTTCCGAGCTCGCGCACCTCCTTCGACTCGAGGATGTTGGCGATCGCCGCCGGAGTCAGCACGTGGTTGCAGAACACGCTGAAGTTGGCAAGCCCGAGTGCCTCGGCCTGCTTGATGGCGACGGCCGTGGGCGGCGTCGTCGTCTCGAAACCGATTGCGAAGAACACGACGTCGCGCTCGGGGTTCTCCTGCGCGATACGCACGGCATCGGCGCTCGAGTACACCATCCGGATGTCGGCGCCGCGCGCCTTGGCCTTCATCAGCGACAGGCCCTTCGACGCCGGCACGCGCATCGTGTCGGCGTAGGTGCAGAGGATGAGACCGGGGCGGGCGGCGAGCTCGATCGCATTGTCGATGCGGCCGATCGGCAGCACGCAGACCGGGCAGCCCGGTCCGTGGATCATGTTGACGTTCACCGGCAGGAGGCCGGCGATCCCGTAGCGCGAGATCGCGTGGGTGTGACCGCCGCAGAACTCCATCAGGTTGTAGCGGCGGTCCGGGCGCACCTCGGCCGCGATCGCGGCGGCGAGCCGGCGCGCGAGATCGCCGTCGCGGAATTCGTCGACGTATTTCACGTCGTCTGTACTCCGGCCTCGGCAAAGGTCGCCAGCGTGCGCTCCGCCTCCTCGGGGTCCAGGCGGGTCAGCGCATAGCCGACGTGGACGATCACGTAGTCGCCGGGGGCCACCCCGTCGACCAGCGCGAGCGACACCCGCTTCTGCACGCCGCCCAGATCGATCACGGCAGTGTCGGGCTCGGGGAGGCTCACCACGCGGGCGGGAATCGCAAGGCACATCGTCAGTCTCCGGAGTTCATTCGCAGCAGCGCGACCCACGCCTGGCCGAGCGCGAGGCCGCCGTCGTTGGGCGGCACCGCCTGCGCTTCGAGCATGGCGAGTCCGCGGGCCGCCAACGCCGCGCGCAGCTCGCGGGCGAGGATCGCGTTGAGGAAACACCCGCCGCCGCACGCGACGGTGTTGAGCCGCTGCGCGCGCGCGGCCCTTGCCGCCCATTCGGCCAGCGCGGCGACGAGCGTCGCATGGAAGAGTGCGGCACCGCGGGCTGCGTTCGCTTCGCCGGCCAGGCGCGCGAGGAGCGGCGTGAGATCGAGCTCATTCGCCGCGTTCACCACGCTGAGCGCGGGTGCTGCGGCGACGCGCCCATGCGCTTGCGCCAGCCCTTCGAGCAGCATCGCCGCCTGGCCCTCGAAAGCCATCCGCCGCTGCACGCCCAAGAGTCCCGCGGCCGCGTCGAACCAGCGGCCGAGACTGCTCGTTTCCGGCGCGTTGAAACCGCGCGCGAGCATCGTCGCGACGGCGCCGACCGCCGGTTCGTCGCCGAAGCGCGCCGGAATCTCGTGGGCAAGCCCGGCGCGCGCGAGCGCCGCCGCGGCCATGCGCCAGGGTTCACGCGCGGCGCGGTCGCCGCCCGGGAGCTTCAACGGCGCGAGCCGCCCGAGACGCTCGCAGGTGTCGCCGTCCACGCGCAGCAACTCTCCTCCCCACGCGGCGCCGTCGGTACCGAGGCCCACGCCGTCCAGCGCGAGTCCGAGCACCGGGCCCGCGACACGGTGCTCGGCGACGACCGCTGCGATGTGAGCGTGATGGTGCTGGACGGCAAGCGCCGGGACGCGCCATTGCGCCGCGAGCGTCGCCGCGTGCCGCGTACTGTAGAAGTCCGGATGCAGGTCGTGGGCGACCGCAACCGGCGCGACTTCGAGGATATCGACGAGATGCGCGACCGCCTCGTCCAGCGCCCGGCAAGTCGGCGCGTTGTCGAGATCGCCGATGTGCTGCGAGACGAAGGCTTCGTCGCCGCGCGTGACGCAGACGGTGTTCTTGAAGTAGCCGCCCAGCGCGACGATCGACGGGCCAGCTGCCGGAAGGCGGATCGCGCGCGGCGTGTAGCCACGCGCGCGGCGCAGGAACTGCGGGCCCGCAGACGCTTCGCGCACGACGCTGTCGTCGCAGCGAAGGACGATGTCGCGGTCGTGGACGAGGAAGGCGTCGGCGATGCCGGCCAGCCGCATGAGCGCCTCTTCATTGCCGGTGACGAGCGGCTCGCCGCCGGGATTGGCGCTGGTCATGACCAGCACCAGCGCTTGCGGCCGCGCGAGCCAGTCCGTTCCCGCGGGGCGCCCGGCCGCCTCGTGGAACAGCAGGTACTGGAGCGGCGTGGAGGGCAGCATCGCGCCGAGCCACGCGAGGCCGGGCGCGACCCGCGCGAGCGCGGCATCGGTTTCCGCCCGCTTGGGCATAAGCACGATCGGCCGCTCCACCGATTCCAGCAGCGCCCGTTCGGCCGCCGAAACGGTGGCAAGCGACTCCAGCGACGCGACGTTCGCCGCCATCACCGCGAAGGGTTTTTCCTCGCGCGCCTTGCGCTCGCGCAGCCGCGCCACGGCCGCGGCGTTGCGCGCGTCACAGGCGAGGTGGAATCCACCGAGCCCCTTGATCGCGACGATTTCCCCGCGCTGCAGGTGAGACAGCGTCGCCGCGATCGGGTCGACGCCGACCATCGGCGTGCCCCGCGCGTCCTGCAGCGACAGCTGCGGGCCGCACACCGGACACGCGTTGGGCTCGGCATGGAAGCGCCGGTCGTGCGGCGAGCGGTATTCGGTCAGGCACGCCGGGCATTGCGCGAACGCCGCCATGCTGGTCATTGCGCGGTCATACGGCAGCCGACGGGTGATCGTGTAGCGCGGCCCGCAGTTCGTGCAGTTGACGAACGCGTAGCGGTACCGGCGATCCGCCGGATCGCACATCTCGGCGAGGCAATCCGGGCAGATCACGCTGTCGGGCCCGATCGCGGTGGCCGCGGCGCCTTTGCCGCTGTCGCGAATCGCGAAACCGGTGGCTGCGCTCTCGGGTCGGCAGCCGCGCATCTCGACCGCGTCGATGCGGGCGAGCGCCGGCGCCTCGGCCTCGAGTCGCCGCGCGAATTCCTGCACCCGCGGCGTGTCGCCCTGCACTTCGATCGTCACGCCGCCGGCGTCGTTGCGCACCCACCCGTCGAGTGCCAGTGCCGACGCGAGGCGGTACACGAACGGCCGGAAGCCCACGCCCTGCACGATCCCGCGGACGGCGAGGCGATGGCGGACGACCCGGTCGTGCGCGAGCGTATCCATGTGGCGCTGCGCCTGCCGCCGGGCTAGGCGGAGCCTCCTGCACGGGCGAGCTCGGCCTCGAGCTCCGCCACGCGCCGGCGCAGAGCCGCGACGCTCTGGTCGCGCCTCTCGCGCGCGGCGGCGACGCCGTCGTGCAGCCACGCGAGCCACGCTTCGAAACCCTCGCCGGTCGTCGCGGAGACGCGCAGCACGGGCAGACCGGGCCGAACGCGGCGCGCGTACTCGACGGCGCGGTCGACGTCGAAACGCACGTGCGGCAGCAGGTCCATCTTGTTGACCACGAGAAGGTCGGCCGCGTGGAACATGTCCGGATACTTGAGCGGCTTGTCCTCGCCTTCGGTCACCGACAGGATCACGACCTTGTGCGCCTCGCCCAGATCGAACGCCGCCGGGCAGACGAGATTGCCGACGTTCTCGATCAAGAGCAGGCTGCTCTCGGCCGGAGCCAGCGACGCGATCGCCCGCCCGACCATCTGCGCGTCGAGGTGACAGCCCTTGCCGGTGTTGATCTGCACCGCCCGCGCGCCGGTGGCGCGGATCCGATCGGCGTCGAGCGAGGTCTGCTGGTCGCCTTCGATCACGGCGACGGGCAGGCGCCCGGCAAGCGATTCGATCGTGCGCACCAGCAGCGTGGTCTTGCCGGACCCTGGGCTCGACACGAGGTTCAGAGCGAAGACGCCGCGATCGGCGAGCCATTGCCGGTTCTCCGCCGCGAACGCGTCGTTCTTCGCCAGGATGTCGCGCTCGATCTGGACGATGCGCTCCGGCGGCATGCCCGCCGCGTGCGCCGCACCGAACGCGCCGCCGGCGACCACGGGGTCGGCGTGCGCGCTGCCGCCACCGTGGACGTGGCTATGCCAGGTGCCGTCGTCGTGCCGGTGCCAATGCCCGCCGGCGCGCGATGATCGTTGACCGTGCGCGTGCGCGCCCTCGTGATCGTGCGGATGCGTGTGGACGCTGCCGTCCGCATGCGCGTGCTCGTGCTGATGGGCCGCCGCGCGTTCCGTCGCCGGCACGCCGTCGATCCGCGTTTCGCCCTGTCCACAGCCGCAGGTCGTGCACATGTTCCGTCTCCTTCCGCAAATCGCCTGCCGGCACGCGCCGTCACGCGATCGCGATTTCCTTCAACCGCATGTCCTCGCCCGCGACCACCGTCAACTGATGGCTGCCGCACGCGGGACACGCATCACCCAGCTGCGTCAGCGGCACCTCGCGGCTGCAGGGCATGCACCACGCGCGTCCCGGCGTGGCTACGATCTCGAGCGTCGCGCCGTCGGCAATGCCGCCTCTGGTCACCGCGTCGAAGCAGAAGCGCAGCGCCTGCGGCTCGACGTGCGACAGCGCGCCGAGCTCGAGCCAGACGGTGGAAACGCGCGTCGCCGCATTGCGGCGCGCCGTGTCCTCGACGATCTCCAGCATGCTTTCGGCGAGCGCCATTTCATGCATGGACCACCTCGACGTTGCACGCCACGCACGGATCCAGCGCCTGCACCGCGAGCCGGGCCTGGCGGACGAGCGCGGCCTCGTCGTTCGCCGCGAGCGCCTCGAGCCCGCGGACCAGCGGTCCCTCCGGATGGAAGTTCCATTCGGTGGGCGCCACGATCCGATAATCCGTGACCTGCCCTCCCGCCACGCGCGCGAAATGCAGCAGCAGGCCGCGCGCGGTCTGCACCGCGGAAAGCCCTTCGCCGGCAGCGAGCGTGAACGCCTGCGACCACGGGTGATCCTCGTCGTCCGCAGCGTCGTCGCCGAGAACGCCGATGAGCAGGGCGAGCTCCACGAGCCGCGCCGCCATCCGCGTGGGCACCGCATTGCCGAAGCGCGCGTGAAACCCGGCGACGAACGGGTGCGCGCGCACCCGCGCCAGTGCCCCGGTTTCGACCACCGCTCCGTTCCAGCGCGGCGCCTGCGCGAAGTGCGGCGTTTCGCGCAATGCGGGAACGACGCAGGCAGCGAGCGCGTCCCGCCGCGGTGCCGGCATCAGCGCGACGTCGCTACGTCCCAGCGCCGAGGCGTCCGTGACGAGCTCGCCTAGCAACCGTGCGGCGAGCGTCGGCGCGCCGCTCGCCCAGACCACGGCGCCATCGGCTTCCATCAATGCCAGCCAGGCCTCCGGTGCATGGCCGTAGACATGCCGGCTCGCGATCTCGGCGAGTGCCGCTGCGAGCGCGTGCGGGACCGTTCCGGTCATCCGCCGCCTCGCCACCGTCGATCCGGCGCGCGATCGGCGCCAACTTCGCCAACACCGGTACGATGTGACGGCGCGCTGCGGCCACCGGCTCCAGCAGCGGGGCATGGCCCATCGTCGTCGGCCAGTCGATCAGGATGCGCCAGAGGTATTCCTGGATCGTCTCCAGCAGCGCGACGTTCCGGCGCGCGGCCAGCGTGGTTGCCGTCGGCGTGCTGCCCGTCGCCGACTCGGCCGCGCCAGCCGCCGCGACGCCCTGCGCCTGCGCGCAGATGCTGAACAAGAGCGGTGCCATCGCCACGGCCGCGGCGGGCGTCCTGCCGGTCAGCACGCGCGGCGCCGCGAACGGTCGCGTCGAGCGGAGGGCAACGCTGTGCACCCGGCGGCCGTCCCACGCGAGACGCAGCGTCAGTTCACCCTCGATCGTCATCGTCGCCTGCGAGAAAGCGTCCGCGCAGGAAGTCGCGCTTCGACAGCGGTGTGTCGAGTCTTTCCTCGATCTGCGCGAGCGGGCCGGGCCCCGTTGCGGGGGTCGCGGAGAGGTTGCCCTCCGGCATTGCCGGAACCTCGGCGTTCTCCGCGTCGAACAGCGCCTCGCGCGCGAGTTCGGCGACCAGCCGGGCCGTGGCATGGTCCTCGAACTCCAGCACCGGGGAGAACAGCGAGCAGAGCTGGTATTCGCCCGCCATCTCGTCATGCGCCCCGATGAACTCGTACTCGCCCGCGGGGAACGCATAGCGCCGCTTCTCTCCCTGCGCGAGGGGCCGCCAGCGCGCCGGATCGCGCGGCGCGAGCGTCAGGTTCATGAACCAGGGCGTGACGACGACGCCCAGCCAATGGCCGTCCCATGGCGCGAACCCGACCGCCTCGACCTCGAGTGCCGGGTTGACGAAGCCCAGCCCCTGCATGCGCGCTCCGACCGCGCGGAACGCCGCCTCGAAGCGCGGCGACGGGTCGGCGAACGAGTGCGGGGAATCGGACACGAGCTACTTCTCGTCGGTGAGCGCCAGGAACTGGTCCTTCGGCGCCGAGCAGTTCGGACACGTCCAGTGCGGCGGCAGCTGGGCGAACGGTGTTCCTTCCGGAATCTGCCAGACCACGTCGCCTTCGGCGGGGTCGTAGATGTACCAGCACACCTTGCACTCCATGCGCGTGTCCGGGCGGATCGCGCCTGCGTCGCCGAAGCTCTCGAACGTCGACATTGCCCTACTCCGCGGCCGCGTCGGCGACCGATTCGCTCATCCACTCGATCAGCTCGGCCAGCCGCGTGCGGCTATCCTCGAGGTCCTCCGGCGCCGCAAGCGCCACCTCGGGCATCGCGACGATTTCGATCGTGTCGAGGATCAGCGTGTTCATGTTGTTGAAGTACTGGACCCGCCAGACGTCGCGCGCGCCGGTCGAGGTGATCCTGCAGTTGCCGAATCCGCGCGAGATGATCGCCACCGGGCCGACCGGCAACGCCGCCTGCAGCACCTGGTGATCGTCCGGCGCCAGCGGCAACAGCGTCAGATTGATCACGTGCGCCGACGCGGTCGGCTTGCGCGTCCCGATCTGGCTGCCGATTTCGGCAAGGAGCGCCGGCGAGTTCATCGCGCCCGGTGGCATGGCGATCGCGGGCAGACTGCGCGCCCCCGCTTCCTGCGCCGCCTCGATCGCGACGCCGGGCAACGGTGCGGCTTCGAGCCAGTCGGCAGCGAGGTGTCCGTCGCCGTCGAGCGCGCAGACGCGCCAGACGCCCGTGAACACGCTTTCCTGGATGCTGAAGGCAGGGACCCCGCCGATCTGGATCGAGACCTCACCCTCGCCCAGCACCTGGTTCACGATCGTCGAGCGCCGGTTCCGCCATGGCCGTCAGGTCGAGCCGCGGCCCGGGCTTGCCGTCCGCCGGATTCCAACCCCCGAAGAGATCGAGAAAGCCCGCCAGGGCCTCGCGCGCCGTCGCCATCGCGCTCGTGTCGGCGACCTCGGGGACGCGCGGCATCTCGAACGTGTTCATCTCGCGCGGCATGTCGAGGTATTGCAGCGCCTCGTCCTCGACCGGCTGCGAGCCGGATCCCACCATGCGCACGGGCAGCGGAAAGTCCTTCATCTTGCCTCCTGTCGATTCGGGTCACGCATGGCAGTCGCTTGCCCCTTGACCGTCGCCTTTCACCGCGATGCCGACCGTCGGAGCGCGTGTCGGCGCCGCCTCCATGAGGCGCGCCACTTCGGTCATGTATTCGTCCCAGTCACGCAGGCCGTCGACCGCGCCCACGTACTTGCCGTCGGCCAGGATCACGAACGCCGGCCAGCGGCGAAAGCCGTAGCGGGCGGCGTGCTCGCGCGCCGCTTCCGGCAGCAGCACGCCGACGGCGAGGCGCGGTGCGAACGCACGCGCGATCTCGGGGACGATCACCGCGAGGTCGAGCGTCTCCTTGTAGCGGTGCGGATCTTCGGTGAACAGGAGCAGCGTCCGGCCGGGCCGCTCGGTGAACGCCGCGAAATTCGCCGCGCGGACGTCGGTGAAACCGTGTCGGGTGAAGAGCTGCGCGATCAGCGGATACTGCATCGGGTCGGCACCCGCGGCGAGGGGCATGGGGATCGTCATCGGCGATTTCCTTTCAGGTGCTCCGGCAGCTGCGGCTCGCGGCCGACCAGATCGGCGAAGTGCGCGTCGAGGTCGCCGGCGCCGGCCATCACGGCGTCGAGCGCGTCGAGGGCGGCGTTCGTCTGCGCCGCCTCGTCGGCGGAGAGCACGCGCACCGCCGATCCCTGGAACGCGAGCACCCACGCGCCGGCCGGCGGCGAACCGACGAGGCGAACGTCGAGGCGCTGGCGCTGGCCGCGCCCTTCGCATTCGGCGACGAACTCGCCGGCATCCACGACGCGCATCGGAATGCCCACGCACATGGTCAGGCGTCTCCCTTGGCCATTGTCGCGAGCACGCGCGGGTCGCCGATCCGGCAGGCATCCTCGCCGGACGGGCGGCCGGATTCGTAGGCGGCGAGCGCCAGCGATGCGGCGTTGAGCGGCTCGTACACGGCGCCCGGGGCGCGCGGCGTACCGGCGAAGCCCCAGGCAGCCAGTTGCCCGGCGGCGAGCGCCACGGCCTCGGGAAGACGCGCCTTGACCGCATCGCGCAGGCTGCCGCCGAAGTCCTCGAGCGCGACGGGCTGCACGCCGATCGCGACGATCGTCTGCGGCCCGCGGCCATTCAACTGCGCGAGCGCGAGGATGTCGTTGAATCCGGTCTGGTGCGGCGAGAGCTTGGCCCGCCCCCAGGCCGGCACATCGGCATCGCGCAGCACCTTGAGCGTGCCCGGAGCTAGCCGGAAATCGATCGCGTCGAACACGATCACCCGCGGCGCGGATGCAACCTGCTCGTAGAGACCAAGGCCGAGCGTGCCGCCATCCTGGAGCGCGACGGTGTCGGGAAACGCGTACGCGGCGTGCAGCGCCTCGACAGCGCGCACGCCGAAGCCCTCGTCGGCCCAGAGCACGTTGCCGATGCCGAGCACCAGCGCTTCGACACTCCGCCCCACCGCTCCTCCTGTTACGCCAGTAGTTACACGCGAAGGCTACCGATGCCACACGAGGGCGTATTGCGCTACGTCAAAGCGCGCCCGTGACAGCGCTTGCGCGGGGTCACGCCGCCGCGCATGCTGAAGAACTCGTCATTTCCGCCACACGCGGCGTTGCCGCGATCGTGCAAGGGCGGATCGGGAGTCAGGTCGGGCTGCGCGGCGATGTCGCCCGTCGAGCCGCGCGGGCCGGATGCCGCACCGGTTCCCGGGACCGCCCGGCACGTCGAGCCCGCGCAAGGCGGAGCCGATGCAGACTCCGAGAGCGATCCCATGAAAATCACCCGACTGGTTGTCATCGTCACCGCATTCGTGGCCGGCGCCGCCGTCGCCCAACTGCCCGACCTCAAGGGCCTGTTCGGCGCCGTCCCCAAGTCCGGGGTCAGCGCCGACAAGGCCGGGATCACCGACGACAAGGCCGCTGCCGGACTCAAGGAGGCGCTGCGCGTCAGCACCGGCAGCGCCGTCAGCCTGAATGGAAGGGTCGACGGCTACTATCGCAACGAAGCGATCCGGATCGCAATGCCGGAGAAGCTGCAGATGCTGGACAAGGGACTGCGCCTGGTCGGCTACGGCCCGCAGGTGGACGCCTTCGTGCTGAGCATGAACCGCGCCGCGGAGAAGGCCGCGCCGGCCGCCCGGGACATCTTCGTGGCCGCCATCCAGGAGATGAGCTTCGACGACGCGCGCCGGATCCTCTCCGGCGGCGACACCGCGGCGACCGATTACTTCAAGGCAAAGACGTCGGGCCGGCTGACCACGTCGTTTCGGCCGATCGTCGAGAAGTCGATGAACGAGGCGGGCGTCACCAAGCGCTACGACGACCTGGTGGGCAAGTACAAGACCGTGCCGTTCGCGAGCGGCGTCTCGTTCGACGTCAACGACTACGTCGTCGAGAAGGCCTTGGACGGCCTGTTCTACATGGTGGCGCAGGAAGAGAAGCGGATCCGGACCAACCCCGCCGCGCGCGTCACCGACCTGCTCAAGGACGTGTTCGGGCGTTGACGGCCGCAGCGCGGCCACAGCGCCCGGCCGGCGCCGTCAGCGCCGGGCAACGAGCGCTTTCACCTGGCGGATCGCGGCGTGCATGTCCCACGCTACCTGCAGGTGCATCCAGAACGCGGCCTCGTTGCCGAAGAAGAGCGCGAGGCGCACCGCGGTGTCCGGCGTGATCGCGCGGCGGCCGTTGATGAGCTCGTTGACGCGCCGGCGGGACACGCCGAGTGCCTGCGCGAGCTCGGTCTGGCTGATCGAGAGCGGCTTCAGGAACCTCGAATCCAGAAACTCGCCGGGATGGGGCGGCTTGCGCGACCGCGGCGTCGGCAATGCCGGTGCCGCGGCCGCGCGGGCGCGCGCACTCCCATTCCCCTTGTGTGCCGCCATGACCTCGGCTCGCGTCAGCATCGCGGGGATCCCCCTCCTGGAATGCGTCAGGCTCGCGGCTCGCGCTTGAACATGCGGATGCCGTTGATCATCGTCCCGATCACCGACTCGCCGCTCATGATGTCCTCGCGGAACACCATGTACATGTGGACCACCGCGAACAGCAGCATGTACCACATTGCGAGGTGGTGCAGCGTGCGCACCATCTGCGGGTCGCCGAAGACGACGAACACCCAACCGAACCACTTCATCCAGTACGTGCCCCAGCCCCATTGCTCGGCATAGAGCGCCATGCCGGTGACGATCAGGAACAGCGCACCGAGCGTGAACATGAAGAACATCGCCGCCTGCGCCATCGGGTTGTGGCCGACCCACAGGTGCGATTCACGCCTGAGGAACAGGTAGTAAGCGCCCTGGTCAATGAGGCCCTTCCACCACTCGCCGCTCCAGAAGGGCACGTAGAAGATGCTGCGCGCGTGGTGATTGCCGATGATCGCCCAGTAGATCCGCACCAGGAACGCCACCGCGAGAATCACGCCGGCGCTCATGTGGATCATCCGGATCCAGCCGAACAGGAAGTTGTCGTACGCCTCGCCGCCGATGGCCGGCGGCGGGCTGCCGATGAGGTAGCCGGTCGCACCGAGGACGAAGATGGCGAGCATCGTCACCCAGTGCCACAGGCGGATCGGCGCCTCGTACACATACACGTCCTCCAGTGGGCCGCTGATGACCCGACCGGAGACAGGCTCGACTCGCATGGAAGCCTCCTTGGCCCTTGCCTACCGCACCTTGACCGAAACGAGCTCCTCGCCTTCCGGGCTCATCACGTGCGTCGCGCATGCGAGGCACGGGTCGAAGCTGTGGATCGTGCGCAGGATCTCGAGCGGCTGCTCGGGCTTCGCCATCGGCGTGTTCATCAACGCGGCCTCGTAGGGTCCGATCTGGTTCTTGGCGTCACGCGGCCCCGCATTCCACGTCGTCGGCACCACGCACTGATAGGAGTCGATCTTCGTGTTCTTGATCTTCACCCAGTGCGCCAGTGCGCCGCGCGGTGCCTCGCACGGCGCCACGCCCTTCGCCTCGGCCGGCCACGTCGACGGCTCCCACTTCTCGATGTTCGCCGTCGTGAGATCGCCGGCCTTGACGTTGGCCATCAGCTGATCGTAGAAGTAGCGCATCTTGTGCGCCGCCCACTGGCATTCGAGCCCGCGGGCCGCCGTGCGGCCGAGCGTCGAGAACAGCGCGCCGATCGGCACGTCGAGCGCCTTCAGCGCGCCGTTGACCTGCTCCTGGATCTCCTTGTTGCCGCGGGCGTAGGCGACGAGATAGCGGGCGAGCGGCCCGACCTCGACCGGGTTGCCCTTCCACCGCGGCGACTTGACCCACGAGTACTTCGCCGCCTCGTCGACGTTCTCGATGGCCGTGCGGGTGCCCTTGGTCCCCGGTCCCAGCACGAAGTTCGGCTCGGTCATGCCGTCGAAGGGATGCAGACCCTTCGCTTCGTCGCCGTACTTGTACCAGGAGTGCGTCACCCATTCCTGCACCTGGTCCGGCGCCTTGAGATCGACGTCGAGAACCTTCTTCAGATCACCGCCGAGAATCACGCCCGAGGGCAGCAACATGCTGCTGTTCGAGTAGTCATTCGCGACGTCCGGGAATTCGCCGTACGACATCACGTTCTGGCCCGACAGACCGCCACCCCACTTCGCCCAGTCCTTGTAGAACGAGGCCACGGCGAGCAGGTCCGGGATGTACACCTGATCGACGAACTCGATCGTGCGGTCGCAGATGTCCTTGACCATGTTGAGCCAGGCCATGTTCACCGCGCCGACCGCGCCCGTGCCGTCGACGTTGATCGGGCTCGGGACGCCGCCGACCAGCCAGTTCGGGTGCGGATTCTTGCCGCCGAAGATCGTCTGGATCTTGACGATCTCCTTCTGGAAGTCCAGCGCCTCGAGATAGTGCGTGGTCGCCATCAGGTTCGCTTCCGGCGGCAGCTTGTAGGCCGGATGCCCCCAGTACGCGTTCGCGAAGATGCCGAGCTGGCCGCTCTCGACGAACTTCTTCAGCCGGTTCTGCACCTCGCGGAAGTAGCCCGGAGACGAGTTCGGCCACGGCGAGATGCTCTGCTGCAGCTCGGAGGTCTTCTTCGGGTCGGCCTTGAGCGCCGACACGACGTCGACCCAGTCGAGCGCATGCAGGTGGTAGAAGTGGACGAGGTGATCCTGCGCGTACAGCGTCGAGTGCATCAGGTTGCGGATGATGTTCGCGTTCTTCGGAATCTTGATGCCGAGCGCGTCCTCGACGGAACGCACCGACGCGAGCGCGTGCACGCCCGTGCAGACACCGCAGATCCGCTCGACGAAAGCCCACGCGTCGCGCGGATCGCGGCCCTTGAGGATCACCTCGAGGCCGCGCCACATCGTGCCGGTCGACACCGCGTTGCGGATCACGTTGTCCTTGTCGACGTTGACTTCGATCCGCAGATGGCCTTCGATCCGGGTGATCGGGTCGACGACGACACGCTTGCCGCTGTTGTCCAGCGTATAGCCCTGGGTTTGAATGGTCGCCATGATTACTTCTCCACCTCGCTCACCTTGTCATTGCGCGTCTTGCTGCGCGCCTGCTTGATCGCGCTGACCGCGGCGTGCGCCGCGACCGCCACGCCGGCGGCCGCCAGCGCGGTGAGGCCGATCCGGTCGGCCGTGCCCTCGACACCGAGCCCCGGCACCTTGATCGTCGTCAGGTGATCGTAGAACGAGCCCTTGTCCCAGAACGCGTCCTCGGAGCAGCCGATGCAGCCGTGGCCGGACTGGATCGGGAACGACAATCCCTCGTTCCAGCGCGTCGCCGAACACGCGTTGTACGTGACCGGGCCCTTGCAGCCGACCTTGTACAGGCAGAAGCCCTGGCGCGCGCCGGCATCGTCGAACCTCTCGACGAACTGACCCGCGTCGAAATGCGGCCGGCGATAGCACTTGTCGTGCACGCGCTGGCTGTAGAACATCTTCGGCCGTCCCTGCGCATCGAGGTCCGGCAGCCGATCGAAGGTCAGGATGTAGGTGACCACGCCGGTCATCACCTCGGCGATCGGCGGACAGCCCGGCACCTTGATGATCGGCTTGTCGGTGATCACCTTGTGGATAGGCGTCGCCTGTGTGGGGTTCGGCTTCGCGGCCTGCACGCAGCCCCACGACGCGCAGCTGCCCCACGACACGATCGCCTTCGCGTCCTTCGCGACGTGTCGCAGCTTGTCGACGAACGGCTTGCCGCCGGGGATGCAGTAGATGCCGTCGTCGGCGAGCGGCGGATTGCCCTCGCAGGCGAGGATGTAGTTGCCCTTGTACTTCGCGATCGTCTGCTCGAGCTGCTCCTCGGCCTGGTGTCCCGCGGCCGCCATCAGCGTGTCGTCGTAGTCGAGCGAGAGCATCGAGAGCACCACGTCCTTCGCCAGCGGGTGCGCGGAGCGGATGAACGATTCGCTGCAGCACGTGCACTCGAGACCGTGCAGCCAGATCACCGGCGTGCGCGGCTTGGTCTGCATCGCCTGCGCGATCTGCTGCGCGCCCGCGTCACCGAGACCGAGCGAGGCCGCGGTCAGACTGCAGAACTTGAGAAAGCTCCGCCGCGAAATGCCCTGCCGGCGCATCAACTCATAGTACGTATCGATCATTTGGAAACCCCTCCGGGAGACGAACCACGCCGCGGATCCGGTCTGCAGCGTCGGCACCGTTCTTCTTGCGATTCGCGTATTTAGAACCGCGCCCCACGCTGCGCCGTTGACGTGGATCAACACAAGCCCGCAGTTCGCGTTGACTTTCTGCGACAGACGCAGGTTGTTACGGTTAGCGTTACAGCGTGCGACGGACAATCGCGGCGAGCGCCAGATACGAAGCGGTGCGTTCAACGGCACCGTCGTCGCGCGACGGTCCGCGCAGGCGCGCTGCGATCTCGACGATGCCGCGGCACTCGCCGCCGACACGGCGCTCCTGTGCGCAATGGCCGTGCGTTGTCGATCAGGATGGTCGGGTTTCCAACGCGGCGCTGACGCAGATCAAGTCAGCCGCGAAGCCCGCGTCGCACTATGACCAGGCAAGGGACCGCAATGGGCCGTGGAGGAGCGGGCGTGGTCGCTTCGCGTCGGCGGCGCGATGGCCTGCAACGCGCGGTTGCGGCCACGAGACCTCGGTGGAAAGGCTCCGTGATGGATGGCAATGACGTCCGGCCGAGCCACGACGTGGAAGCCGCGATTGCGCGCGTGCTCGACGCCGAGCACGCGGCGTGCACGGCGGTCGATGACGCCGGTCGCGACGCCGTCGCGCTCAACGAGGCCGCCCGCGCAGCCGCGCGTGCGCTGGCCGAGCGCACCGAGCGCCGGATCCGCGGCGTGCGCAACGCCTTCGAGCAGCGGACGGCGGCCGCCGTCGCGGCCCTCGAGGCGGAAGCCGCGGAGGCCGGCGCGAGACACGATCTCACCCCCGACGAACTCGGCGCGCTCGACGCCGCGGTGGCGGCGCTGGCAGCGCGCCTCACGCGTCGCACGCCTTAGCGGAGACCGCGGATGGGCAGCCTCGAATACGCGCAAGCCCGTCTCTCCTCGCGTCACGGCGAGCGGCCCGACGACGTCGCGTGGCGCAGGCTCGAGCATGTCCGCGAGCTCGCGGGGCTGCTCGACGTCGCACGCAATTCCGCGTTCCGGATCTGGGTCGGCGGCATCTCCGCGGTCGCGACACCGCACGAGATCGAGGCCGTGCTGCGCGACCATTGGCGCGACCACGTCGCGGAGGTCGCGGGCTGGATGCCGGACGAGTGGCGCGACGCCGTCCTGTGGTGCGCGGTCGTGCCGGACCTCGCCGTCGTCGCGCATCTCGCGCGCGGCCACGCCGCACTGCGCTGGATGCGCGAGGACCCGTCTACCGCGAGCTCGTCGATGCCGGTCCCGGGACCTGCCCCGCCGCGCTCGGCTCGGGACCGCTGGCCCCGCTCGCCGCCGGCTGGAACGATCCCGACCGTATCGTCCCGTGTGGCGCGCCGAGTGGGAGCGCCGGGCGCCCGCGGACGGCGACTCGGGGCTGCGCGCCGAGCTTGGCCGCACACTGGTCGCGCACCTGGCGGCGTTCCACGATCCCGTGGTGAAGGATGGCTGGCCGCTGCGGCGCGCGTTGCAGGCGCGCCTGACGCTGCTGTTCCGCCGCGCGATGCTCGACCCGGCCGCCGCGTTCGTCTATCTCGCGCTGATCGCGCTGGATCTCGAGCGGCTGCGCGGCGAACTGCTGCGCCGTGCCGCATTCCCCGGACTGCCGCTCGTTGCCTGACCGCCCGATGATCCGCCCCAAACCCGCCCGCTGGTTCGAGATCCTCGCCGCCCGCGACGACGCGACCGTCGCGCTGGAGGCGCTCGCGGCCACCGGCGCCGTCGAGCTCGAGGCGCGCCCGAGCGCGGTGCTCCCGGCGGCGCTCGCCGACCTGCGCTCGCAGCTGTCGGAATTCGCCGAGCTGTCGCAGCGCTATCACGCGTACTGGCCACGCGCCAACGTCCAGGCGTCGGCGTTCCCCGAGCCGCCGGCGGCGACGCTCGCGCGCAGCCTCACCCACCTGCGCGCCTGGGCGGAGGACGCCGAGCCCGTGATCTCGCAGCTGCAGCGCGGCGACGCAGAGCGCACCGAGCTCCTGCTCTGGCGCCGCGTGCTCGGCGACGATCGGCGAGTCCGTGATCGACTTCGCGCGGCTCGCCGGCGCGGGCCCGGTGCTGCACGCCCGGCTGTTCGTGTTCCCGCCGGACAGCGAGCCCGAGCTTCCCGCCGGGAACGCTCGTGCGCACCGTCGACCTCGATCGACACGATGGTGTGCGCGCTGTGCGCGCTGACCGTCGGCGCCGCCGAGGACGTCGAGCAGCTCGCGCAGCAGGCGGCGCTGCTCAAGGGCCGCGTCTACGATGCGCCGTCGTGGCTGCGCGCCGATGCGGACGAGACCGAGCGCTACATCGCGCCGCGGCTCGAGGCGCTCGAGCGCGAGGAGGCGCGGCTGCGCGCCGAGCTCGACGGCGCTGCACGCCAAGCACGACCTGTACACCGCACTCGGCGACGCCAGCCGGCTGCAGTGGGTGATCCAGAACGTGCGCGCGCTCGAGTCGGGCGATCTGTTCTGCTGGATCACCGGCTGGACCAGCGATTTCGAAGGCCGCCGGCTCGGCGAAGCGCTCGAGCGCTCCGGCGCCCGCGCGCTGCTGCACTTTCCGCCGCCGGCGCCGAAGGCGAAGGCGCCGCTGCTGCTCGCGAACCCGATGTGGGCGAAGCCGTTCGAGATCTTCAGCCGCGCGCTGGGAATGCCCGTCGCGCAACGAGGCCGACCCGTCGATGCTGCTCGCGATCGCCGTGCCGCTGATGTTCGGCTACATGTTCGGCGACGTCGGTCAGGGGCTCGTGATCGCCGCCGTCGGCTTCGCGGTGCGTCAGCGCTTTCCGATCGCGCGGCTGTTCATCGCCGGCGGCCTCGCCGCCGCGGTATTCGGCCTGTTGTTCGGCAGCGTCTTTTCCGTCCACGCGTTCCCCGCGTGGTGGAAGGCGCCGCTCGACGATCCGCTGGCGATCCTCGGCGATGCCGCTCGCCGGCGGGGCGGCGCTGCTGACCCTGGGCCTCGCGTTGAACGCGCTCGAGGCCTGGTGGCGCGGCGAGTTCCGCACCTGGCTCACCACCGACGCCGGGTACGTCGCCGCGTACCTCGGCATCCTCGCCGGCTTCCTCGCATCGCGGCGGCTTCGCCGTCGCGGCGATCGGCGCCGTCGCGTTCTGCGCCGGCCATGCGGTGCACGCGCGGCGCCCGGCGGCGGCACTCACGGCGATCGCCGAGCTCGTCGAGCGGCTGCTGCAGATCCTGATCAACACGCTGTCGTTCGCACGCGTCGGCGCGTTCGCGCTCGCGCACGCGGGCCTGTCGTCGGCGATCGTCGCGCTGATGAGCCGCGTCGGACAACTCGTCATCGTCAAGGCGATGGTGCTCGTCGTCGGCAACGTGATCGTGCTGGTGCTGGAGACGATGGTCGTGTCGATCCAGACCACGCGCCTCGTGCTGTTCGAATTCTTCACCCGATTCCTGACGGCGGAGGGACGGATCTTCCGTCCGCTGCCGGCACCTCCTTCCACCACGCAGGAGAACTGAATGATCGCCCGGAACAGATTCGTCGTCGCCCTCGTCGTGTTGGCGGCGGTACTCGCCCTTTCGGCAACGGTGCTCTTCGTCGCGGCACCGGCCGCACTGGCCGCCGCGACGGGGCCCGGCATCGGGCTGTCCGCCGAAGCCTGGAGCTGGGGTCTCATGGGCGCCGCGCTCGCGACCGGCATGTCCTCGCTCGGCGCGGGCTTCGCGGTCGCGAAGGTCGGCACCGCGGCGATCGGCGCGCTGGCCGAGAAGCCCGAGCTCTTCGGCCGGCTGCTGATCTTCGTCGGGCTGGCCGAGGGGATCGCGATCTACGGCCTCATCGTGTCGATCCTGATCCTCAACCGGCTCGCTGTAGCACCCGGGCGCCCCAGTGCACCGTCGCGGAGTGCTACCTCGGCGACGAAGTGAGCGCGGCCATGGCGCATCGGTCTACATCGGCGACGAAGCGAGCGCCGCGGCTGGCGCGTGCCGGGGTGCGCGGGTCGGCCGAAGGCCCGAGACGCCGCGCTTGCTGCAGCGCTTGCGCGCACCGCTGGTCCTCGTTTCGGCGGCGGTGGCGGCCCGGATTCCGGAGGCCAACGTCCGCGCCGTGCAGGCGGCGCTCGCGCCGCTGACGCTGATCGTTCCCGATCTCGCGGGCAAGGTCCCGGTCCCCGACGTCGCGGCGCGCCTGCGGCACCAACTCGGCCTGGAAGGCTGACATCGTGACCATCGACGCCGCGACGCAAGCCCTGCTCGATCTGGTCGAAGCCGATCGCGAACAGAAATGCGCGGCGATCCTCGACGAGGCGAAAGCGCGGGCGAGCGCGTTGCTGGCGCAGGCCCATGCCGATGCGCGGGCGCGGATGCGCGACGCCTTCGACGAGGAGCGCGAGCGGATGGCCGGGCGCATCGCCGCCGCGCAGGCGATGCTCGCGACCAAGCGGCGCCTCGCCCAGCAGCAGCGGGCCGCCGCGCTGCTCGCCGCGGGCTGGCAGCGGCTGCCGCAGGCGCTCGTCGACGCGTGGCGCGAGCCCGCGGCGCGCAAGGCCTGGGTAGAGCGGGTGGCGGCCGAGGCGCGCGCGCTGCTGCCGGGCGGCACCTGGCGGATCGTCCACGCGCCGGACTGGCCGGCGGCGGAGCGCGAAGTGTTCGCGGCGGAGCTCTCGGCCACGCCTGTCGACGCCGGAGCTCGTCGCCGATCCGCGCGTGCGCGCCGGCCTCAAGATCGCAGCCGGAGGCAACGTGATCGACGGCACGCACGACGGGCTGCTCGCGGACCGCAGCGAGATCGGCTCGCTGCTGCTGCGCGAGCTCGAAGCCAGGGAGACCGCAACGTGACGCGGGCAACGATCCGCTGGATCAGCGGTCCCGTGCTGCGCGCGGTCGCGGAGGGGTCGTTCGCGCTGCGGGAAGCCGTGCACGTCGGGCCGCAGGCGCTGCTCGGCGAGGTCGTGCGCATCGACCACGACGAGATCGTCGTCCAGGTCTACGAGGACACGACCGGGCTCAGGCCGGGCATTGCCGTCACGGGCTCCGGGCTGCCGCTCGCGATACCGCTGGGGCCGGGGCTGCTCGGCAACATCTTCGACGGGCTGCTGCGGCCGCTGTCCGGCGCGCACACCGCGTTCGTGCAGGCGGGAATGCGCCGCGCCGCGCCGGCGACGTTCACGTTCATGCCGCGCGTGCAGGCCGGCGACACGCTCGCCGCCGGTGCCATCCTCGGCGAGGCGCAGGGTGCGACGGGGCGCGCGCAGGCCGTGCTCGCGCCGCCCGACGTCGCCGGCGTCGTGACCCACGTCGTTCCTGCGGGCGGTTATCGCGAGGACGAGACCGTGTGCACGGTGCGCACCGACGACGGCGGCGACGCGCGAGCTCGCGATGCGGCACGACTGGCCGGTGCGCGTCCCGCGCCCCGTCCTGCGGCGGCTGCCGACCGTCGCGCCGCTCGTGACCGGGCAGCGGATCGTCGACTGCCTGTTCCCGGTCGCGCGAGGGCGGCAAGGCGGCGGTGCCCGGCGGCTTCGGCACCGGCAAGACGGTGCTGCTCGAAGCGCTGGCCAAGGGCTGCAGCGCCGACGTGATCGTCTACCTCGGCTGCGGCGAGCGCGGCAACGAGATGGCCGGTGTGCTCGAGGAATTTCCGCTGCTGACCGACCCGAAGTCGGGCCGCCCGCTGATGGAGCGCACGGTGATCATCGCCAACACGTCGAACATGCCGGTTGCGGCGCGCGAAGCGTCGATCTACTCGGCGATCACCGTCGCCGAGTATTTTCGCGACCAGGGGCTCGCCGTCGCGCTGATGGCCGACTCGACGCAGCCGCTGGGCCGAGGCGTTGCGCGAAGTTTCCGGCCGTTTCGGCGAGCTTCCCGGCGAAGGCGGCTATCCCGCGTACCTGTCGTCGCGCATCGCCGATTTCTATGAGCGCGCAGCGATCGTCGAGACGCTCGGGGGCGGCACCGGGTCGGTGACCGTCATCGGCGCCATCAGCCCCCCGTCCGGCGACTTTTCCGAGCCGGTCACGAGCCACACGAAGCGCTACGTGAAGGCGTTCTGGGCACTCGACGTCAAGCGCGCGCAGGCGCGGTTCTACCCGGCGATCCACCCGCTGCAGTCGTACGCCGAGGGCGTCGAGACCTTCGCGCCGTGGTGGACCGAGCAGGGCAACAGCCAGTGGATCCCGCTGCGCCGGCGGTTCCTGACGCTGCTCGACGACGAGGCGCGGCTCGAGCGGATGGCGCGGATCATCGGCAAGGACGCGCTGCCCGTGCGCCAGCAACTGACGCTGCTCACCGCCGAGCTCGTCAACGAGGCGTTCCTGCGGCAGTCGGCGTTCTCGGCGATCGACCACGTCTGCAGTCCCGCGCGGCAGAGCGCGATGATGCGACTCCTCGGGCGCTTCATCGATCTCGCGGAAGCGGCATTGGCCGCCGAGGTCCATCCGGACACGATTGCGCGAATGCATTGCATGCGGCCGCTGCAGCGGATGGGCGAGGACATCGGCGACGACGAGCTTCCGCGTTTCGCGGCGTTGCAGGCGGAGATGGAACGCGAGTTCGCCGAATTGACCCACAAGAGCGAGGAGAGCGATGCGGCTCACGGTTGAAGGCGCCGCCACCCGGCTCGAGGGTCCGCTCCTGTTTCTCCGGCGCACGCTGGACGTCGGCCTGCAGGACGCCGTCGAGGTGCGCGGCGTCGACGGACGAACGCGGCTGGGGCGGGTCGCTGCGATCGACCACGACGTGATGACGATCGAGGTTCTCGAGTCGACGTCCGGCCTGAACCTCGCCGACACCGTGGTCCGCTTCTTCGGCGAGCCGCTGTCGTTCAGCCTGTCGCCGTCGATCCTGGGCCGCGTGTTCAACGGCGTCGGCCAGGTCATCGACGGCGGGCCGCCGATCGCGGCGCGCACGAGCTACCCGATCGACGGGCTGCCGATCAACCCCGTCGCACGCGCCGGCCCGCGCGACTTCATCGAGACCGGCGTCACGACACTCGACCTGATGAACAGCCTCGTGCGCGGCCAGAAGCTGCCGCTGTTCTCCGGCGGCGGACTGCCGCACGACCGGCTCGCGGTCGAGATTGCCGGCCACGCGCGGCTGCGCCGGGGCAAGGTCGGCGATTTCGCGATCGTCTTTGCCGGAATCGGCGTTCCCTACGACAGCGCCGAGTTCTTCCGGCGCAGCCTCGAGCAGGGGGGCGCGCTGGAGCGCACCGCGCTGTTCCTGAACCTCGCCTCCGACTCGTCGACGCAGCGTCTGTTGACGCCGCGGTTCGCGCTGACCGCCGCCGAGTACCTGGCATTCGTCGAGGGCAAGCACGTGCTCGCGATCCTCACCGACATGACCAACTACGCGGAGGCGCTGCGCGAGGTGTCGTCGTCGAAGGGCGAGATCCCGAGCCGCAAGGGATTTCCCGGCTACATGTACTCGGATCTCGCCACGCTGTTCGAGCGCGCCGGCTGCATCCGCGGCGCCACCGGCACGCTGACGCAACTCTCCATCCTGACGATGCCGGCCGACGACATCGGCCACCCGATCCCCGATCTCACCGGCTACATCACCGAGGGCCAGATCGTGCTGTCGCGCGACCTCGACCGTCGCGGCATCTATCCGCCGGTCAACGTGCTGCCCTCGCTCTCGCGGCTGATGAAGGACGGCACCGGCGGCGAGTACACCCACCCCGATCATCCGGCGCTGTCCTCGCAGCTCTACGCGGCGTACGCCCGCGCCGTCCAGGCGCGCGTGCTCGCGAGCGTGGTCGGCGAGGAAGGGCTCGCCGACACCGACCGGCGTTATCTCGCGTTCGGGACCGCGTTCGAGCAGACGCTGGTCAACCAGTCGACGGCGCGAACGCTGGAGCAAAGCATGGACGTCGGCTGGAAGCTGCTTGCGGGCCTGCCGCGCTCCGAGCTGACGCGGCTCTCGGACGCGCAGATCGCCGCGCATTTGGGGTCAGATACGTAATTTCCGAGAGAGATCGATGATCGCCATTGCAATCGCGCGGAAATTACGTATCTGACCCCAACCGACAGCCAAATGACCGACGTCACCCCCACCCGCAGCGTCGTCCTCGAGCAGAAGGACGAGCGGCGGGCCATGCACGAGGGCTACGTCTTTCTCGACGAGAAGTGCCTGCTGCTCGCCGGCGAGATGCTGCGCGAGCTCGCCCACTACACGGCACTGCAGCGCGAATTCCTGGCCGCGTGGGACGCGGCCGTCGCCGCGCTGCAGGCCGCCGTCGCCCGGCACGGGCTCGAAGGGCTGCAGGTGTATCCGCCGGCCGACCTTGCCGACGCACGCGTGCAGCGCACGCCGCGCGCGCTGATGGGGGTGCGATTGCAGGACGCCGAACTCGTCGCGAGTGCCGCCCCGGGCCCGGCCGCGATCGACCGCTCGCCCGAGGGGGAGGCCTGCCGCCGTGCGTTCCGCGCGCTGCTCGGACGGACCGCGCCGCTGGCGGCCGTCGCCGGCAACCTCGAGCGGCTGCAACTCGAATACCGGCGTGCCGTCCGCCGTGCGCGGGCCCTGCAGGACGTCCTGCTGCCCGAGCTCGACCGCAGCATCGGCGAGATCGAGACGCGGCTCGAGGAGCTCGAGCAGGAGGACGCAATCTGGATGCGGGCCGGCGCGTGAGTGGGCCACGCGTGCGAGGCGCCGGTTAGAATGGCCATCCATGGAAGTCCGCAAATCCCTGCTCACGCCCTATTCGCGGGAGCGCATGTTCGACCTCATCGAGCAGGCAGAGAACTATCCCCGGTTCCTGCCGTGGTGTCCGGCCGTGACGATCGTCGAGCGCAACGACGACCACGTCGTGGCGACGATCCACGTCGACTTCAAGGGTGTGCGCTTCCACTTCACGACCGACAACCCCAAGCGCCGGCCCGAGTGGCTGGCGTTCCGCCTCGCGCGCGGGCCGTTCCGCCATTTCGACGGCGAATGGCATCTCGCCGCGCTGGGCGATGCCGGCTGCCGGATCGAGTTCGTGCTTCGCTGGGAATTCGACAGCACGATGATGCGCAAGCTCGCCGGTCCCGTCTTCGAACGCATTGCCGACACGCTGGTCGACAAGCTCGCGGCGCAGGCCGACGCTTTCTACGGTGGCGCCGCGGCGGAAGTGGCGCCGGTCACCGCCCCGCTTGGTCCGATCGCGCCGGGGGTCGCGGCCGCGGCGTCACCCGTCCCGCCCAACGGCAGCCCGGCCGTACCGCCCGAAACGCCTGCCCCGGCAGCTGCGCCGGGCGCCGCGGCGTCGCCGACCGGTCCCGTCACTTCACCTCCTGGAGCCAATCCCGATGTCTGATTCGCAGAAACTCGACGCGTTGCGCGGCACCAAGCTCGTCAGCGAACTCAACGAGTCGCAGATCGAGGTCCTCGCCGACCTGGTCGTGCAGCACGACCTGAAGCAGGGCGAGGTGCTCGTGCGCGAGGGCACGTCGGACAATCACCTGTTCGTCGTGCTGAACGGCGTCATCGGTCTGGTCAAGAACGCCGGTACGCCGGACGCGGTCACGCTCAACACGCTGTCGGCCGGCGAGTTCGTCAGCGAGCTCTCCTTCCTCGACGGCTCCGAGCGCTACGCGTCGGTCGTCGCGCTCGGCGAAGTGCGGGTGCTCGCGCTCGAGCGCGAAAAGCTCGAAGGGTTGCTCGACACCCACCCGCACATCGTCTATCGCGTGATGCGCGCGATCATCCGGTTCGTCCATCAGGTCCAGCGGCGCCTGTCGATGCAGCAGGTCGAGCTGTCGAACTACATCTACAAGCAGCACGGGCGTTACTGAACGCCGCGAGCAATCAGGAAGGTGAGACGGCGCCGGGAAAGAAAGGAAGCCTTGATGTCACTCGTATTGACGGAGATTCGCGGATACCTCGGCATCATCACGTTGAACCACGAGAGCAAGCGTAACGCGCTGTCGAAAGCGTTGGTCGATGAGATTGCAGCGGCGCTCGCCGACTTCAAGTCGCAAAAGATGCGGGTCGCGATACTGCGTGCGCCTCCGGGCGCCAAGGTGTGGTCGGCCGGTCACAATGTCGACGAGCTCCCGGAGTCGCGCCGCGATCCGCTCGGATGGGACGACCCGCTGCGCTACCTGATTCGCGAAATCGAGGTGTTCCCCGCCCCTGTCATTGCCATGGTCGAGGGCGGCGTCTGGGGCGGCGCTTGCGAAACCGCCTTCGCCTGCGACCTCATCGTTGCGGCGCCCAACGCGACCTTCGCCATCACGCCCGCGCGGCTGGGCGTGCCGTACAACATCGCGGGCATGCTGACGTTCCTCAACGCCTCGAGCCTGCGGATCGGCAAGGAAATGGCGTTCACCGCGAAGCCGATCTCGGCGGAACGGGCCGAACGCCTCGGCATGATCAACTACGTCGTCCCCAATGAGGATCTGGAGCGGTTCACGGTGGCGCTGGCGGAGGACATCGCGGCCAACGCGCCGTTGAGCGTTGCCGTGATGAAGGAGCAGCTGCGGATTCTGGCGGGCGCGCATCCGATGTCGCCGCAAGGTTTCGAACGCGTGCAGGGCCTGCGCCGCCTGGTGTACGACAGCGACGACTACCAGGAGGGCATCCGCGCGTTCAAGGAGAAGCGCAAGCCGCAGTTCCGGGGCGAGTGAGAGCGGCGCTTGAGCAGTTCATCGCTCGGCCCGTTGCCGAGCCCGTCTGCGCCGGAACCTGCGCGATCGCTACGCCTTCTCGGTGCCGCCGATGGCGTCGAGTCCGACGATGGATCCGGCCGCGTCGGCCTTGTAGCCCGCGAGCGAACGCGTGATCTGGACGAACGCCCGGCTTCGCAGCGCTCGAATCAGATTCGCGACCGCGGCCGTCTCCACGGCTTTCGCGCGAACCGCGAGAAAATAGCGCTCCCGAACCAGCGGGACGAAGGCGAGCCGATACTCCGCGGCCGCGGCACGCAGGCCGAATCCCGCGTCGGCGCCCCCCGACGCGACCGTCGCGGCAACGGCCAGGTGCGTGAACTCCTCGTTGCCGTAACCGGCGAGATCGGCCGGGACCATGCCTTCATGGGCGATCATCTGATCGATCAGCAGCCGAGTGCCCGAGCCACGCTGGCGATTGATGAAGCGCAATCCCTGGCCGGCAATGTCGCGGAAGGTCTTCACGTGCGCCGGATTCCCGTGCGGAAGCAGCAGTCCCTGGTCGCGATCGACGAACCGTATCAGCCGGTCGCGGCGCGCCTGCAGTCCGCGCAGGAAAAGCGCGCGGTTCCAGTCGGGTCTGCCGGCGATCGGAACGTGGAAGCCTGCGATATCCGCCCGGCCCTCGGCAAACTCCTTCAGCGCGTTCAGGCTGCCCATGAACGAGAGTTCGAGCCCGACCCCGGACCCGGCCGGGAGCGCATTCGGCAACGCGGCCAGCGCCAGGTCGTGACTTGCGGCGACGCGCAGCCGATGCGCGGCCGCGCCCGCTTCCTTCCGTGGCGCCGGGCCGATTTCGACGCCGAGCCGCGGCAGGACATGCGCCAGCCGCCGGGCGGCCGCCTTGTCCGCGGCGAGCAGCCGTTCGCCGGACGGGGTCAGACTCGCACCGCGGCCGCGCTCGAGGAGCACCAGCGGCTCTCCCAGCTTGCGATCGTAGTCGCGCAGCAATCCCCACGCCGACCGGTACGAAATCCCGCAGTCCACCACGGCTGACGCGAGCGACGCCTTGGCCGCGATGGTCCGGAGCAGCGGCAGGAGCCGCGCGTCCAGCGCCTCGATCGAATCGCCTTCCAGGTTCCAGATCAGTGCCGGTACGATCCTCATTATGCAATCCTGCGCATGTTTTGAGTCGGGAAGGTTTTCGCTATGATGCAACGCTATTGCAACTCTGGCAGACAACAATGCACCTGTTTGCATATTACATGCGGCCGCCGAGGCTGCGAACCCTTCCGTGAACAGCCTTGCCGAAGCGACCGGACAAGCCTTCGCGCTCGTCGCGGCCGCCGACCCGAAGCTCGTCGACATCGTGCTGCTGAGCCTGCGCATCAGCGTCTCCGCGGTGTTGATCGGCTGCGTGATCGGCCTCCCCATCGGGGCCGCGATCGCCGTGAACGAATTTCGAGGCAGGCGCGCGTTGATCGTGACCCTCAACGCGTTGATGGGGCTGCCCTCCGTCGTGGTCGGGCTCGTTGTCTACCTGCTGCTGTCGCGCGCCGGGCCTCTCGGATCCTGGGGCATCCTGTTTACGCCGACGGCGATGGTGATCGCGCAGACGATCCTCATCACGCCGACGCTCGCCGCGCTCTCGCGCCAGGTCGTCGGCGATGCGTGGCATGAGTACCGCGAGCAGCTTCGCTCGCTGGGCGAAACGAAGCTCGGCGCCGCGCCGACGCTGCTCTGGGACCTGCGCTTCTCCCTCATGACGATCGTGCTCGCCGGGTTCGGACGCGCCGCGTCGGAGGTGGGCGCGGTCATGATCGTCGGCGGCAATATCGACGGCGTGACCCGGGTCATGACCACGGCAATCGCGCTGGAGACCAGCAAGGGGGATCTGCCGCTGGCCCTCGGCCTGGGGTTCATCCTGCTGTCCATCGTTCTCGCCCTCAATGCCGGCGCCTATGTCGTCAAGGAGACGGCGCAGCGGCGATACGGATGACGGACGGCGTGCAGATGCGTGCCCCGCTTTCCCTCCTGCCGCTGCGTCTCGACGACGTCGTGTTCGAAGTCGGGCCGCGGCGGATCATCGATGGCATCTCGTTCCGGCTCGACCCGGGGCCGCGTACGCTGATCCTCGGCCCCAATGGGGCGGGCAAGAGCGTCCTGTTGCGGCTGTGCCACGGCTTGCTGGCGCCGACCGCCGGCACCATCGCGTGGAATGCGCCCGAGATCGCCGGCGGGCCGCGCCGTCAGGCGATGATGTTCCAGCGTCCCGTCCTGCTCCGCCGTTCGGCATTGGGCAATGTGATCTATGCATTGCGACTCGCCGGCGTTCCCTTTCGCGAACGTGAAGAGCGCGCGGTGGAGGCGCTGCGCAAGGTCGGATTGGACGCGCTCGGCCGGCACTCGGCGCGCGTGCTCTCCGGCGGCGAACAGCAGCGTCTTGCGCTGGCCCGGGTGTGGGCGCTGCGACCGGAAGTTCTCTTCCTCGACGAACCCACGGCGAGTCTCGACCCGGGCGCGACCCTCGAGATCGAGAGTGCGATCGCCGCGCTGCACGCGGCCGGCACCAAGATCGTCATGGTCACCCACAACCTGGGACAGGCACGTCGCCTCGGCGACGAGATCCTGTTCCTGCATCAAGGCCGGCTCGTCGAAAGGACGCCGACCGATCGATTCTTCAGGCATCCCGCCTCGCCCGAGGCCGCCCAATTTCTGGAAGGAGAACTGCCGTGGTAATCACCCGTCGCTTATTGCTGGCGCTGCTCCTCGCGTCGGCGGTATTCGTCGCGCACGCACAGGAACGCTTCATCACGGTCGCGTCGACGACGTCGACCGAGCAGTCGGGGCTCTTCGGCTCGCTGCTGCCTGTTTTCGAGAAGAAAACGGGGATCCAGGTACGCGTCGTCGCACTGGGCACGGGCCAGGCGCTCGACCTCGCGCGCCGGGGGGACGCCGACGTCGTGTTCGTCCATGCAAAGGCGGCCGAAGAGAAATTCCTGGCCGAAGGCCACGGTGTCAAACGATTTCCCGTGATGTACAACGACTTCGTGCTCATCGGTCCGAAGAGCGACCCGGCGAAGATCGGCGGCGGCAAGGACATTCTCGAGGCACTCAAAAAGATTCAGGCGGCGCAGGCGCCCTTCGTGTCGCGCGGCGACAAGAGCGGAACGCACATGGCCGAACTCGCGCTCTGGAAGGCCGCCGCCATCGACCTCGACAAGGCCCGGGGTCCCTGGTATCGCGACACCGGCCAGGGCATGGGTCCGGCGCTCAATACCGCGTCATCGATGAACGCCTATCTCCTCGCCGACCGCGGGACCTGGCTTGCATTCAAGAACCGCGGCGATCTCACGATTCTCGTCGAGGGGGACAAACGCCTCTTCAACCAGTACGGTGTGATGCTGGTGAGCCCGGACAAGCATCCGCACGTGAAAAAAGACCTCGGCCAGGTGTTCGTCGACTGGGTGGTATCGCCGGAGGGCCAGCAGGCGATCGCCGCCTACAAGATCGACGGCGAGCAGCTCTTCTTTCCCAACGCCGGGCAACCGGGCGTGTGAGGGCGAGTGCTCTAGACATCGCGCTCGCCGTGAGCGCATCTTGAAGGTCGAGCCGGCCTACGTGTTTGCCTCGGCGGACACGGGCCATTAGCAGGCGCTGGCTCGCCCCGGCCGCGCGGGGCGCGGCATCGGCGCCTGGCGCCGCGCTCACTGATGTTCGTACTCGAACTGTGCCTGGATCGCATCCGCAGCGCCCGGGCGCCTGATTTGCACGTTGATCGTGTAGGGCCCGCCGCCGGCCATCGCGAAATAATTCCCGAAGGTCCTCGATGCCGCCAGGGTCGTCGGCTCCAGGACCTTTTCCGGGCCGGCCCCGGTGGCCGTCGAAACGCGCGCCTTCACCGTCGCATCGGTGATTCGCTGGCCATTGCCGACGTCGAACAAGGCGATGGTGACGTAATACTGCTGAGGACCCTGCGGCGGGACGCCAAACTCGCTTTCGGGGTAGTCCTTGGGACGGCGGCGAATGGCATCCGCCGGAACCACGCCGAAATAAATGGCCGCACCCTCGACCACCTTGTAGTCCTGGCCGGTCGCGGCTTTCGCGGCCGGGGCCGCCTTCGCGGACGGCGTACCCGCATTGATCATGTACACGACCGCGTTCCGCAATTCGGGATCGGTGAGGTTGGCCAGCCCGCCGCGCGGAGGCATCGCGCCGTGCCCCTGGATCGCCGAGCGCACGACGACGTCGAGGCCCGGTTTCAGCCGCGGGATCCACGCGGCCCGGTCGCCGATCTTCGGTGCGCCGCCCACGCCCTTCTCATGGCATTTCGCGCACTGTGCCTTGACGATCTGCTCGCCCGTCCGATCGGCGGTCTTGGCCGTCCGGCTGATCGGCTCGTTCCAATGACCGCCCGATTGATTGACCATGTAGGTGATGGCGCGCTCGACCTCGGTGTCGCTGAGCGAGGGATTGCCCCCGTGCGGCGGCATCTGCCGGATTCCGTTCAACGCGTGCTGCGACAGGCTGCTCAGGCCCTGCGCTGCGCGCTTCTCCCACGCCTTCTTGTCGCCGATCTTCGGCGCGCCATTCGCCCCGGTTCCGTGACAGGAAATGCACAGCGATTCGACGACCTCCTTGCCGGTGCGATCCTGGTGTTGCGCGGCGACGCTCGCAGGCAACAAGCCCGCGACCAGGATCGAGACGACCGTGATCGCCGCCTTTGTCGCCTCCGTCGAGAATCGCCGTCGTTGCCGCTCGTTCGATCTGGCGCTCATGATCACGCTCCTCATTCACGCTTTCGCAGGCGCTCCAGCATGCCCCAGCATGGTGGGGTCCCGCGTCCCGGTGCCGGCCCGGCGGATCCATGCTCCGCCGCCGACCGGCCCCCGATAATTGCCCGCTCACCTTCCCGCTACCACCGCCGGGTCACTGCGGCCGGCGCGGCCCACTGCCCGGCCGCGCTCTCGTCGAGCGACGCTGGCCGGCTGCTACAAGGAGAGAATCCAGTCCACGAGGTTCTTGAGCTGGTCCTGGTCCTTCGTCTTGACGCCTGGGTGCCCTTCCTCGTGGCCATCGAGAAACTTGACCTTGGGGTAGGTCGTCAGGTGCGTCACGAGCTTGGCCTGCGCATCCTTGTCGCCCTTGAGCCTGGCGGCGATCTCCTTCCAGGACGTCGCCTCCTTGGGCTTGTCGATTGCGTGGCACTTGAAGCAATTGCTCTGGCGCGCCAGCGCCTGAGCGGCAGCCGCATCGAAGCCGAAGGCGTAGCCAGACAGAGAGAGTGAAATCGCCGCGACTGAGAGGGCGAGTAGCGGGGTGCAGCGTCGATTGCCGTTCATTGTTCCTCCAGCGTGATTGGGCTTTGTGAATTTGCATCCGGAACATCGGCCTCACGAAACGCGTGCGCGCAACGATCTGCCGCCCAAAACGGGCTTGTCGCGCGTATGCGTTCGATAGACGATTCCGCTCGACACTATTTCAGCGACAAGATCCAGTTCACGAGATTGTTGATCCGGTCGGGGTCGGACGTCTTGACGATCGGATGGCTTTCCTCGTGACCGTCCTCGAACCGGGCCTTGCGCCCCGTGGTGACGTGCTTGTAGAGCTTGTCCTCGGCGCCGACATTGCCCAGGTACTTGGTGGCGACGTCCTTCCAGGCCGGCCCGACTTTCTTGACATCGACCGCGTGGCACTTGAGGCAGCCGCTTTGCCGGGCAAGCGCCTGCGCGGCACCGACATCGACGGGCGCGGCCACCGGAAGCGCGAGAATCCAGGCCACGAGGTTGTGGATGCGCTTCGGGTCACCGGTCTTGACGATCGGGTGGCTTTCCTCGTGGCCATCGTCGAACTTGGCCTTCCGGCCCGTGGTGACGTGCTTGTACAGCCGGTCTTCGGCGTCCGGCTCGCTGTGGTACTTGCTGGCAACGTCCTTCCACGCCGGACCGATCTTCTTCTGGTAGACGCTGTGGCATTCGAGACAGCGGCTCTGGCGCGCAAGCGTCTGTGCGGCGAGGACATCGAGCGCGGCGGCGTCGGCGGAGACGACGAGCATCCCGGCGATCAGCGCCAACGCCCCGATCGGAAAGCTTTGATCCGGCTTCCTTGCTGCTTTCACATCGGCCTCACTGGCAAATGGGTGCCGGCGCCGCGAGCTACCGGCGTGCGGGCGCCGAGCTCATGCCGCCCGTTTCTGGCGCCGTTTGGCCAGCGCATTTTCCAGCGTGCGCACACCCACGACCACGACAACCACGCACGCCGCGAATATACCTACCATGGCTCCGACGGCGAACACCGTCCAGACCGCTGTCGACATCATGCTCTCCCGCTGATCATTCGCGTGTCCCGCCGGACGTCACTGATCTTCCTCGACGTATTCCTTGGGCAACAGATGTGCGATGCCCTTGTGGCAATCGATGCACGTCTTGCCTTCCTTCTGTCCTTTTTCCATCTTCGCCCGCGCCCGAACGCTCTGCTTGTGCGGGTCCATGGCATCCCAGGAGTGGCAGTTGCGGCACTCGTGCGAATCGTTGCCCTTCATCGTCGCCCAGACGTGCTCGGCCATCTCCATCCGCTTGGATTCGAACTTCTCCGGCGTGTCGATCGAGGCCGCGATGAACTTGCTGTAGAGCTCCTTGCTCGCCTGGACCTTGCGCACGAACTTGTGCATCCAGTCCTTCGGCACGTGGCAGTCCGGACAGATCGCACGCACGCCCGAGCGGTTCTTGTAGTGAATCGTTTCCTTGTATTCCTGGAACACGGTATCGCGCATCTCGTGGCAGGAGGTGCAGAACCCCAGCGTGTTCGACGCCTCCATGCCGGTGTTGAATCCGCCCCAGAAGACGAGCCCGGCAAACATGCCGATCGCGACGACCGCGACGAGCGAAAGAGACGAAGGCCGCAAGAAGAAGTCGCGCAACCGTCTCACCAGGGATTGCTGCGGGATGGGTTCGTCCATTGGATCGTCCGGAAAGGAGTGAAAATGGCGATTTGGTCACGCCTCTGCAGGGGCCGAAGACGCGGCGCCGACAAGAGGAAGCAGGGTTGGGTCACTCGCCGCCGAAGCAATGGTTGCCCTGTGTCAGCCAACATTGCGGCTGCAAATCGTGGCGGTGGCGACGTGGCATCGAGACATTGCAGCTGCTCGCCGTTGGGTTGAAGCAGGTGACGCAGCTGAACCGTATGGCGTTTGACTCTCCGCCTTTCGGGCCTGCGACTTGTTGACACAGGTCAAATTGACGCACGCGAATTCATGACCGCTGCAACGTCGGAGAAGAGACGCAACGTTCGAAACGGCATTCGCTTGCGGCTGAGATGCAGTCGCGTTCGCATCGCGCAGCGCGTCGCGCCGATGCCCCATGAATCCGGCCTACGACCCTTCGCGCCTTCGCTCGCGTCAACATCACCGCGCGAACTTCACCGACAGCACGATCGACGTCTGCGTGCGCTCGATGCCGTCGATGCGCCCGATCGCATCGAGGATCGCGTCGATCTCGCCGGTGCTGCCCGCCTCGACGACGAGCTGGTAGTCGAACACACCGGACAGCGCGTAGAGCGCGCGGACCGCCGGGGTGGCCTCCAGCGCGCGGATGACGCCGTCGCCCTTCTTCGGGTCGACACTGAGCAGCACGTGCGCCTGGATCCGGTGGCGCGCGAACTCGTCGGACACCCGCACCGTGTAGCCGGCGATTACCCCGTCGGCTTCCAGGCGCCGGATCCGTTCCTGCACCGTCGTCCGCGCCACGCCGAGCTTGCGCGCGAGCGAGGCGGTCGACTCCCGCGCATCCCGTCGCAACAGCGCAAGCAACCGCTGCTGCTCGGCGGTGATCCGTCGATTCGCCGTTTGTTTCGTCATAACGGCTGAAATATACCAGCATTCCGTCAAGTTACAGCCTGTGATTCGACGGCAGAAGGACCTAGACTTGCCTTCTGCGAGACCGCCCCGAGGGGGGCCCATCGGATGACGTGCAAGGAGGCCAGGATGACCCCATTGATCCTGTTGGGCGCCGGGAAGATCGGCGAGACGATCACCCACCTGCTGGCGTCGACCGGCGACTACGCGCTGACCGTCGCCGACCGGGATGCGGCGCGGCTCGCGCCGATCGCCGCGATGGGCGCCACGACCGTACGGGCGGACCTCGGCGATCCGGCCGCGCTTGCCCGGCTGATCCGCGGCCATGCGTTCGTGCTGTCCGCCTGCCCCTTCCACCTGACCCCCGTCATCGCCGCCGCGGCCGTTGCCGAGGGAGCGCACTATTTCGACCTCACCGAGGACGTCGCCAGCACGCGCTGTGTGAAGACGCTGGCGCAGGGCGCACGGACCGCGCTGGTGCCGCAGTGCGGGCTCGCCCCCGGCTTCATCTCGATTCTTGCCCACGCGATGACGCGCAAGTTCGAGACACTGCGCGACGTCCACATGCGCGTCGGCGCTCTGCCGGTCTATCCGACGAATGCGCTCAAGTACAACCTGACGTGGAGCACCGACGGGCTCATCAACGAGTACTGCAACCCGTGCGAGGCGATCGTCGACGGCACGCTGCGCGAGACGCCCGCGCTGGAGGAAATCGAGGCGTTCTCGCTGGACGGCATCGCCTACGAGGCGTTCAACACCTCGGGCGGACTGGGTACGCTGTGCGAGACGCTCGCCGGCCGCGTCGAGAACCTCAGCTACAAGACCGTCCGCTACCCCGGCCACCGCGACATCGTGAAGATGCTCGTCCGTGACCTGCGGCTCGGTCAGCGGCGGGAGCTGCTGAAGGACGTCCTCGAAGCGTCGATCCCGGTGACGAACCAGGACGTGGTGCTGGTTTTCGTCACCGTCAGCGGCACGCGCGGCGGGCGGCTCATGCAGGAGTCGTATGCGAAAAAGGTCTACAGCCGGACGCTCGACGGACGCCTCTTCTCGGCGATACAGATCACGACGGCCGCCGGCATCTGCGCGATGGTCGACCTGATGCGCGAAGGCGCGCTTCCCCGACGCGGCTTCGTGCGGCAGGAGGAAGCCGACCTCGTCCGCTTCCTTGCCAACCGGTTCGGCCGCCACTATGCCGGCGAGCCCAACGAAGGCCGGCAGGCCCCATCCCCGGCGATCGCCCCGCTGCAGGTGCCAGCGCCAAGCAAGTCCGGACCCGCGCGAGCGGCGGCCACCACAACTGACTCCGCAGCACGGCGCATTGCCGGCGCAGGAACCTGACATCCGCAGCGCGCCCGCCCGCGATCGGGTAGGGGACCGGATGTCTGGTGCACCAAGAAAAAGCCCCGCGCGAGGCGGGGCTTTTCCGGTCGCTGCCTGCGAGGTGATTACTTCTTCGCCTCGCCCTTGGCTTGCACTTCCACGCGACGGTTCGGCTGCAGGCACTCGATCAGCGCCTTCATGTCCTTCTGATCGCACTGCACCACCGGCTGCTTCTCGCCCATGCCAAGCGTCTCGATCTTGTCCTTGGCAATGCCCTTGCTGACCAGGTAGTCGCGCACCGCATCCGCACGACGCTCCGACAGCTTCTGGTTGTAGGCATCGGTGCCCAGGCGGTCGGCGTGACCCGTCACCAGCACGACTTCGAGCTTCTGCACCTGCGCGAGCTTGCCGACCACCTGGCTGTCGATCGCCGCCTTGCCGTCGGGCTTCAGAACCGCCTTGTTGAAGTCGAACAGCACCTTCGAGTCGAGCGTGATCTTCTGCACCTGCGGAGCCGGTGCCGGAGCTGGCGCGGGCGCCGGAGCTGGCGGCGGCGGGGGCGCCACGACCGGCGCGGGCGCCGCCCGTGGAGCTTCCGCCACCCTCATGGGTGCTGCCTGCTGCTGCGGCGTTTCGAACCTGTACGTCACGCTCAACCAGAAGATGTTGTTCCGGTAGCTCGGGTTGGCGTAGGCGCCGCTGTACCAGCTGTTGTTGCTCGACAGGGCGTTGTTGGTTCCCGGCAGGTATTGATAGTAGGGATAGAAGCCCTGGTAGCCGCGCATCTGGTCGTCGCTGTAACTGTAGTTTTCGTATGCGTAGCCCGCCGTCGTGCTCCACGTCTTGTTGATCTTGTACGTGCCCTTGATCAGGAATCGCTGCGTCTCGGTGTTGTCGGTGACGTAGTTGACCAGCGGACCTCCCTGGAAGCCGCCGGTGCCCGCGTAGTTGCCCGACCAGAAGTCCACGCCCCCGTCGGTCTTCGACCAACTGGCCGACGCCGTGATCGACAGCCGCTCGGTGGCCACCCAATCGCCCTGCAGGCCGACGAGCCAGTTGCCTTGGGTGTTCTTCGTGCCCCAGTCGAAGTTGGTGGCAGTCTGCGGGCCGCCTGGCACCGGGGTGCTCCCCGAGCTTATTTGCCGGTAGACCTGGTTGAACTCGGTTTCGCCCCAGTTGCCGATCCCGGTGATCCGGTACTTGTCGGGATCGCCGTACGCGATGGTGAGGTCGTAGATCTGGCGCTTGTCGTCGGTCCGGCCGTAGTACTGGAGGTCCTTGTAGTCGGTCTTCTTCCACGTCGCGCCGAAACCGATGTCGAGCAGCGGCATCGGATTCCAGTCGAGCACCAGCTTGACCAGGTTCTGGTCGTAGTTGGCGTAGTCATACTGCGAGAAGTAGTAATTGACCGCCGCCGGCGTCGTCTCGCCACTCGCCGTGAACGAATGGTCGAAGTCCGAGCGCTGCTGCAGGTACTGGTATTTCAGGCGCCCGCTCAGGTTTTCCAGCATGCTGTTCCGGTACTCGATCCAGAACTTGTTGTCCTCGGTCTTGTTGGCGATCTCGAGGTCGCGCGACACCTTGAGGTAGGTGTAGTTGCCCACCAGCTTCTGGGCGCGGCCGATGCGGTAGCTCAAGTCCAGCCCGGCCTCGTTCTTCGTGTAGCCGAACAACCCGGCTTCGTCTCCGCCTATGGTGAAGCAGGTCGCGCTGTTGACGGGCGGGGTCGCGCAGGCGCTGCCTTGGCTGCCGTCGGCGTACGAGATCTGCGTCGAATTGTTCTGGAGGTCGTAGTAATTGTAGAAGAGCTTGCTGTCGAGCCCGACGCAGCAGCGTGGACGTGAACGACGCCTGCACCGACGTCGTCTTGTGCTCACCGTCGAAGTTGGAAGAACTCGGAGCGGTGACGAGATAGCCAACGCCGACAGGCTGGAGGTTGGCGGGGTTGGTCGCCGTCGAGGTCGGCTTGAGACCGCCGCCGTCGACCGCGAAGCTGTCGGTCAGCTTGCTCTGGCTCGCGCGCAGCACGAACGTCGAATCGAGCGGCAGATCCCGCGCCGACACCTGGAGGTTCCACTTCTGGAGCTCGTTGTCCGGAGGCAGCAGGGACGTGTCGAGCGCATTCCGCATGTAGAAGTTCGTCCACTGCATCGAGTCGTCGTTGTTGTTGAACTTGCTTTGCAGGTAGCCGAGCTTGATGTTCCACGTCCTCGCGTTGTAACCGGCCTCGGCGGTGAAGTTCTGGGTCTTGTAGTCGGTCGGAACGCCGAGTTCGATCAAGCCGTTGCCCGAACCGGTTCCCAGCACGCCGCTGCCGGGCCGGACGCCCGTGGTCACGACTTCGTTGTAATCGGCGCGGAAGAACCAGGGCGAATTGAAGCTGGCCTCAATGTTGCCGCCGGTCGTGTTGCGCTGGATGCCGTAGTCGAACGTGTTCCACGTCGCGGGATTCTGCGCCTGGGGATAGGTGCCGCCGGGCCCCGTCTGCAGCGTGCTGCCGGGGTTGCTCAGCGGCGTCAGCGCGTTCCACGAAAAGTTGTGCGGCAGCTGGTCATTGTAGAACTGCGCCTTGAACACGCCGTAACCACCGCCGCGCAGATCGATGAACTGATCGTCGCGGCCGAAATTCTCGCCGAAGAACTTGGCGTAGTAGTTCTGGCTGCTGCCCCTGACGTCGACGACGCCGATCACGCCGTTGTTGACGGCCTGATACTCGTTCGCCTTGGCCTCGTCCGACGGACCGGCGAACGCCTTGATCGTCGCCCCCGGATACAGCCCGTTCGCGCCATTGCGCTGCGGGCTGTCGGTGTTGACCCCGCGGCCGCCCAACTCGAGCGAACCGGTCCAGCTGAAGTTCTCGTCGGCGCCCCATGCGGAACCGTTCGCGAACAGGCTTGCCACGGCGATGGCAATGAGCTTGGTTCTCATGTCTTTCCCCTAGTCTCAGCGAAGGAAGAATTGGCCGTAGGCCGACGGCGGCGCGTTGCTGCCGTGGATCTGGCGATGGCATTCGACGCAGCCACTTCCTTCGAAGCGGATATTCGACGGATTGACGCCGGGGATCGTCCCTCTCCCGTCGTAAAGACCGTGGGTGTGACCGCCCGGGTGGCAGTCGGCGCACAGCGCCGGCGGCTTCTGCGCGAGCAGCCGGTTATGCGCGGAACCGTGCGGCGTGTGGCAGGTGGTGCAATTTTCCGTCACCGGCGGATGCTCGTGGATCCAGGGGCCGCGCTTGTCGGCGTGGCAGGTCAGGCACAGGTCATTGGTGGACTCGGCCTTGAGCTGGAAGGGCGAAAGCGAGCCGTGCGGGTCGTGACAGTCCTGGCAGGCCACCTTGCCTTCGACGACCGGGTGGTGCGAGGGCTTGATGAACTCCGCCCGCTGGTCGCGGTGGCACGCGAGGCACGTCTTGTACGCCAGCTGGCGCTGCGTGGTCGTGTACGGCGCCGCTGCGAACGAGGCGTCCTTGATGTTCTTGACGTTGTCCCCGGCCTGACCGCCGTGGATGCTGTGGCAGTTGACGCAGGTGACATCGTATTTCTTGTGGACGCCCGACTTCCAGGCCGCGAGCTGCCGATTCCCGGCGTGGCAGGTCATGCACACGGCCGTCTTCTCGTCGGCGGTCGCGCCCTTGGCCGTCAGCGCATTGGTCGGCTTGACCTTGGTCGGATCCTTCACATGCTGCGACGCGTCGCCGTGGCAGGCCTGGCACGCGCTGCCGTTCGCGTCGTTCCTCGCCCCGTGGGCAGTCAGCATGGTCGAGTTGTGCTGCTGCTCGTGGCAGTTCGCGCATACGGGGTCACCCCCCGCCTTTTGGCCCTGAGCGAGCGCCGTCGACGCCGGGAATGCCGCGAGGGCCGCCAACAGCCCCATTGCAGCAAGGATGGACTTGAGTCGCATGTGGTACTCCCTTTTTGGTGACTACGTTGCCATCGGTGTGCCGGCAGGAACGACCTGCACGCCGGAGCTGCGGCGCCGCGCCGCGAATCATGGTGCCGGGACGTAAACAGCCCGGCGCAAAAATGACGCCTGGGAAGCCTTCTACGAGAGAGACTGGGGGGCCCCGCATGTTGCCCGCGGACACGGGCGTTCTGTCGTTTGCATTCTGCTTACCCGGTTCCCGACACGCTGGCTGGATTACCGCACCCATCAAACCGGCGACGTCGAGCTGGTTAGGCAGACTTTGCGACAGGCGGCGCGCCGGCGCTTGATCAAGGTCAAATATTCGCCAGCGAACGCCGGAACTTCGACGGGCTGTTGCAAATTTGCACTCAGGCAACGGGTGCCTGCCGACCCCCGAATCGGCCATGCCCGGACTGCGATTCCGAGGATGGTGCAGCGCAGCGCCCAAGGGTCAAGGGTTCCAAGCGCCCCCGCCGAGTGCAATGAAAAGCCCCGCACGAGGCGGGGCTTTTCAGGTCGCGCTTGCGAGGTGATTACTTCTTCGCCTCGCCCTTGGCTTGCACTTCCACGCGACGGTTCGGCTGCAGGCACTCGATCAGCGCCTTCATGTCCTTCTGATCGCACTGCACCACCGGCTGCTTCTCGCCCATGCCAAGCGTCTCGATCTTGTCCTTGGCAATGCCCTTGCTGACCAGGTAGTCGCGCACCGCATCCGCACGACGCTCCGACAGCTTCTGGTTGTAGGCATCGGTGCCCAGGCGGTCGGCGTGACCCGTCACCAGCACGACTTCGAGCTTCTGCACCTGCGCGAGCTTGCCGACCACCTGGCTGTCGATCGCCGCCTTGCCGTCGGGCTTCAGAACCGCCTTGTTGAAGTCGAACAGCACCTTCGAGTCAAGCGTGATCTTCTGCACCTGCGGAGCCGGTGCCGGCGCTGGCGCGGGCGCCGGAGCCGGCGGCGGCGGGGGCGCCACGACCGGCGCGGGCGCTGCCCGCGGAGCTTCCGCCATCTTCACGGGTGCTGCCGGCAGCGGCGGCGCGTCGAACTTGTACGTCGCCAGCAGGTAGAAGATGTTCTGGTGGCCGTCGGTGTACGCGTCGTAGCCGTTCAGGTAGCTCAAGCTGGTGTTGGTCGCAACGGCCGGATACGGCAACACGTACTGATAGCCGTCGGTGCCGATGTCGTTGTGGCTGTATTTCTGATACGCGTAGCCGCCCGTGAACGACCAGTTCTTGTTGAGCGCGTAGATCCCCTTCAGATTGAAGGACTGCTGCTTGGAGTCGTCGAAGTTCCCGATGTTGAGCGGGTTGCCGTAATTGTTCTGCGACGAGAACGTGGCCTGCCCGTCGTTCTCCACATAGAGGTACGACGCCTTCAGCATCAGTTGCTGGGTGACCGGCCAATCCATGCCGACACCGACCATCCAGGTCTGGTCCTTCGTGCCCGAGTTCCAGTTGTACGCAAGGGCGTTGGCCGGATTGTTCGGGTCATAGCAGTTCGGCACCGCGACCGTGCAAAATCCCGGAGGCGGCGTCGGGCCGCTGGCGACCGAGCCGATGTAGCGGTGGTTCGACGGGTACTTGACTTCTTCCCAGCTGCCGAAGGCGTTGAGCATCAGCCTGCTCGCATCGCCCCAGTTCCCGCTCAGGTAGTAGCCCTGGCGCTCGTTGCTCGTGCGACCGTAGGTGACGTTGTCGAACTCCTGCTTGGCCCACTTGCCCTCGAACGAGAGGCCCAGCATCGGCATCGGGCTCCAGTCGAGGGTCAGCTTGATCTCGTTGGTCGTCGAGTCCTGCATGTCGATGGCCGACGTGTAGGGCAGCAGGTAGTTCGGGTCGTTCGGGCTCACGCCGGCATTGCTGTAGTTGAGCGTCGCGTCGCGCTTCAAGTACTGGTACTTGAGGCGGGCGGACAGCGTGTCGAGCATCGTGTTCTTGTACTCGGCCCACAGCTTGTTCCAGTGCATCTTGTCGTAGTCGACGCGCTGCTGGTCGAGGTCCAGGTAGTCATAGCCGAACCCCAGCCGCTGATTGCTGGCGAAGCGCCACCACACGTCGAATCCGATGTTGTTCTTGCGGTACGAGTAGTTCTCGTTCTCGCAGTTGCCGACCTGATAAGGCGGTGTCGGGAGGGTTCCGCAGCCAAGGCCGGTCGCCAGCGGCTGGGTCGGAGCATTGCCGTACTCGACGAGGTCCGAATCGTTCGCCAGCTTCGTCCAGTAGTAGTAGACGCGGGTGTCGACGTTCGCCACCGGGTTTGCCGTCCAGCCGAGCGCGAACGACTGGTTGACGTTCTTGCCGTTGAACGTGTTCTCGTCGGGCAAGGTCGGGTTGTACGCCGCCGGTGGCCCGTTCAAGGCGACCTGTGCAAGGTTGGCGCTGCTCTTGGTTTCCGCCCACGTGTAGCGGGCGGAGATCACCGAGCGCCAGGGCAGGTCCCGATAGTTCGCGGTCGCCGTGAACTTGTTGAACTCGTTCTCCGGCGGCAGCGCCGTCTGGTCGGGCTGGTTGGCGCCGAAGTACGGGTTGGTCCAGTAGAGACTTTGGTTCGAATTCTCGAACTTGCTGTAGTCCCAGCGCAGCGCGAGCGTCGCCTTGCCGCTCTGGTAACCGCCTTCCACGCCCCAGTTGCTGGTCTTGTACTGCGTCGGGATCGCCAGGTCCACGAAACCGTATGTGGGGCTCGTGCCGTTCGCCCCGGCGCCGACCTTGGTGCCGTCGAACGTGACCTGGTTGCCGTCGGCCCGGAAGTACCACGGGCTGTTCTTCTGCCATTCGAAGTATCCGCCCGCGTCCCGGCGGTCATACCCCAGGCTGAAGGCATTCCAGGTGGCCGGGTTGATCTGCGGGAAGGTGGCCACCAGCACGTTGCTGCCGCTGCCGGCGTAGGGCGTGCGCGCCGACGACGAGAAGTTGTGCGGCATGTCGTTGAGGTACGCCCCGGTCTTGAAGACGTCGTACATGCCGCCGCGCAGGAACATGAACTGATCGGTGCGGCCGAAATTCTCGCCATAACCGTCGAACCAGGTCGTGCTGTTGCGGCCACGGGCGCCGATGTTCGACAGCGCGCCGTTGCCGAGGTCCTGGTACTCCTCGAGCTTCGCGGTGTCCTGGGCCTTCTGGTCGTTGTAGATGCCGCCGATCGTCGCCGAGCCCTGGACCCGTATCGGGTCGTCACTCTGGGCGAGGGCAGGTGCGGCTGCGAACAGACTGGCGATCAGGGTGGAAAGCAGCTTCTTGCTCATGGTTGTCTCCTGACCTTATCGCGTGAAGAACTTGCCGCGGTTACCCGGCGCGTTCGAGCCGTGGATCGCGTTGTGGCAGTTCAGGCAGGCGCGGGCAACGAGACGCGTGCTCACCGCCGAGTTGGGCTGTCCGGTCTTCCCGGCGCAAGCCGCCGACGTGTCTCCAGGCGCGCAAACCCAGCCGCCGGCCGCACCGTAGACCGTGCCCGGATGGCGCGACCAGTCGTGGCAGTCCTGGCAGAGATTCGGCGTCTGCTCGTTCAGCAACTTGCCGTGAACCGAGCCGTGCGGGTTGTGACAGGTCGCGCAGTTCTCCTCGACCGGCGGATGGTTGAACACGTACGGGCCGCGCTTGTCGGCGTGGCAGGAGTAGCACTGGTCGTTGATCGTCGGCTGCTTCACCATCGACGGCGAGAGCGCGCCGTGCGGGTTGTGGCAGTCGGAGCACTTGACCTTGCCTTCGATGATCGGGTGATGCGAGGGCTTGAAGTTCGCGGCACGGATCGGCTGGTGGCATTGCCAGCAAATCTCGGCCTGGTTGGGCGTGAACGTGGTGTTGAACTTGTTGACGCTCGGCGCAAGCGTCTTCCCATGGATGCTGTGGCAATTGGTGCACGCCACTTCATTCAGCGAATGCTTGCCGGACGTCCAGAATGCGAGATTGCGGTTGCCGCTGTGGCACGTCAGGCAGACTTCCGCCTGCTTCGCCGCCGGGACACCCTTCTTGAACGGGCTGTCGGGCTTGGCCTTCATCGGGTCCTTCAGGTGCTCGCTGGCGTCGCCGTGGCAGGCCTGGCACATGCTGCCGTTGGCGTCACTCTTCGCGCCGTGCGCCGAAAGGTCGATCGCTTTCCACTGATCCTCGTGGCAGTTGGCGCAGACGGGGGCGACGGCCGCGCCCGCCTGTTGCTGGGCGAATGCCGGCGTCGAAAGCAAGGCCGCGAGAATCGCCAACAACCCGGTCGCGGCGAAGAAGGATTTGAATCGCATGGGGTCCCCTTTCGGTCCTCTGTCTGCGTCACGGCGCGCAGCATGCTTCTCCCGCGCGCCGGACCGCGTTTGCGGCCGGAAAGCCGCCGTCGTTGCTGGTTCAGCCGGTTAGAAAGTGGCCCGGCCAGGCACGAAATCCGAATCGACTGCCAATGTGCACCGGGTCGAATGTCCCGACGCAGAGGTCGGCATCAGCACCGACCAACTCCCTCGCCGCGCGGTTGATTTTTGTGGTTCTCCGTCAGCCTCGCCCACTGGATCGGGCGGAGGGCCGGCGGACCGGCGAATCGTTCCGGAATTGTTCTTTGGGAATCGGGGCGACAAGTCAATCAAACTACCTTTGACAACGTGCCGCAGTCGCGCAAAAAACAACACCATCACACGCCGCAAATTACACGCCGGGTGGGCGGTCATTTTGATTTCAGTCAAGCGGCACGACGACAACGCCGTGTGACGCGGAACTTGTGATGTCGGCGCAACATCGGCAACACCGGTGCGACATTTCGTCACGCCAAGTCGACCCGCAAAATACCCTTGAACAAAGCAGGGAGTCAGGCGGCAAGAAGCGCGCGATACCGGTCGGCGAATCCCATGACGCGAGGCGTGGGATCATCGGGCACCTCGAGCCCGGGAATGTTCGGAACACCGTAGAGAACCAGAGGCTCGGCGAAGGTCATCCCCATCAGGTTCGCGGTGGCTTCGAGCGGGCGCAGCAGCTCGCGCATCGGGAAACCGTTGTAGCCGCCGTGCGCGTACGAGCTGTCGGGGCCGCCGGCGGTGAGCACCGCCTGCAAGGTCTTGCCCTTCAACGCCGTGCCCCCCGGTCCGTACGACCAGCCGAACGCCAGCACCTCGTCCTGCCAACGTTTGAGCATCGGCGGTGTGGAGTACCAGTACAGCGGAAACTGGAAGACGATGCGATCGGCACGCGCGGCCGCCGCCTGTTCGGCGGCGATGTCGATCCGGCCGTCGGCGTACAGGGCTTCGAGATGCCGGACCTCGACCCCCGGCAGGTCGCGGATCGCCTCGACGAGACGAACGTTGGCCCGCGAGCGGGCGAGCGTCGGGTGCGAAAGCAGGACCAGCGTGGACATGGGGACCTCGGTCAGGGATGGGAGGCGATCCGGGCGGACGCACGGCCGGCCGCCGCGTCCGCCGCTTGCGCCCGATCGTCGACGGGTCCGCCGCACGGAAGCCACCCGGCGGCACCCGGGCCGCGCCGTCGTCGGGCTGCATCGAGCGCAAGGCGACGACTTGCTTGAGCTTTCCGCTCATCGGCTCAGGCACCGGCGGGCGGATGTCGAGTGCGATCCGGACGTTCGGCAACGCTTGCGCCGCGAGGTAACCGGATAGCGCCGTCGCCACGCGCGGCCACAGGGCGCGCCGGGCCGCGGCATTGCGGGCATCGAGACGCACCCGCAGGCTCTGCGCGCCGTCCTGGACGATCTGGAAGCGATGGACGCCGCCGGACACCTCGACGACGGTCGCGAGCGCGAGCGGAAGCAGGCGGACACACGCGCCGTCGGGCGCGACGAGCGAGACGATGTCGTCGCGCCGGCCCTCGACCCTGATCGCGGGCAGCGGATTGCCACAGGCGCAGGGCTCGGGCTTGACGATCACGCTGTCGCCCAGGTCATAGCGGATGATCGGCTGCACCCGATTGGCGAGATTGGTGAGCAGGACCGTGTGCGACGGCTGGCCGGGCGGTGTCGGACGGTAGTGCGCGTCCACCGGCTCCAGCATCACCCAGTCGGCGTTGACGTGCAGCCACCCCGCGCGGCAGCCGACGGCCATGCTCATGCACTCCGACGCACCGTACTCGTTGACCACGCGGCAGCCGAAGGCGCGTTCGATTTCGGCGCATGCCGTTTCGGTCAGGCATTCGCCTCCCGACCACAGGCACACGGGCGCAATGGCGAGCCGGCCGGCGGCCTGCTCATCGGCGAGCAGCGCCAGCATCGTCGGATACGACGCGAGGAATGCGGGCTGGCAGGCGTTCAGCGCCGCAGTGAGCTGCGGCAGCGGCTGCAGGATCGAGAACGATCGCATCGGAACCATCGGGGTCGCGGCCGCGAGGCGCCGCCAGGAAGCGACGCTTGCATAGTGGCCGCCGGTCGCGGTGACGAGCGCGGCGCAGCCGCCACCGGCGGCAAGGCTCCACCCGATCGACATCGCCAGCGCCGGCGTCCCGAGCTGCGCCGACAGCAGCGCATCGTAGGTGGCGACCGCGTTGGCATCCTGCACGAAGGTGCCGGGTACGCCGGAACTCCCCGAGCTCGTCCAGACAAGGTACCGCCCGCGGTACCAATCGCCGACGTGGCGGCGATCGGCCAGGAATCCTGCGACGTCGGCGCGGGTGACCCGGGGGTCCGTGACCCAGTCGTCGAAGCGCGCCTGGAGCTCGCCCCTGCCGACGACCGGGAGCGCGCCGGCATCGATGGCGCCCGGCGCGAGCGCCCGATAGCGTTCACGATAGAACGGAGAATTCGCGCGGGCAAACGCGACGAGATCGCGGAATCGCATTCGTTGCGCGGCCAATACCGCGGCGATGCCGCGCTGCCGCGTCCACCAGACGTCGGCGGTTCGCGCGCACCAGTTCCACCACGCCGCGGCCGCGAGGGCCGCGTTCCGGGATCCTGGTTCGGCAGCATTGCGCATGCCCCGCACCTCCTGCTGTGCCGCCGGTTTCGCGCCCCGTTCCGGATCGCCCTGTCCGGCCGGCGTCATTTCCCAAGCGGTCTGTTCTGGCGGAGACTTGTGATCAACAGCCTAGGGGAGAAGGTGTCGGCGGCCATTGACCACGGTCAACGCCGTGTCCGTTCCCGCGTCCGTAGTCGCGGAACCGGATGCCGATACCGTCGTGCTTGACGGGCGTCAATGGGGAGCGCCGACGACCGGCGAAGACTGGAAACCCGCACATACCCGCGCAGGACCAACAATCATGGACGGCAGGCACCGGTTGCCCACGCCCGCCGCGGCCCCCGCGGCACGGGCGGCAGCAATGGGCAGGGCGCACGGCACGCTCGTGCGCACGCTGGAGGACGTCGGCCGTGCCACGACGGTGCCGTTTCGCGTCGTCTTCGCCGACGGAACATCGTTCGCGAACGCCGCGGAGCCACCGGCCTTCACGCTGGTGTTCAGGACGCCTCGCGCCGAGCGCCAGGTCGTCGTGTTCGGCCACGTCGGCCTTCTCGAATCGTATTTCGACGGCAGCATCGACATCGACGGCGACCTCGCCGCCGGATTTCGCGCCGGCCTCGATGGCGGGTGGGATTACGTGGCCAATCCGCTGGTCGCGGCGCGCAACCGCTGGCTCGAATGGCGGTCGTCGAACGCCTCGATCGCGCAGGCCAAGTCGAATGCACGCGTGCACTACGGCCTCGGTCAGGCGTTCTACCGCCCCTGGCTCGACCGCGTCGGCATGCTCTACACCTGCGCCTACTGGCGCGAAGGTATCGCCACGCTCGAGGACGCCCAGCGCGAGAAGATGGACCACGTCTGCCGCAAGGTGCGTCTGGCGCCGGGCGAAACGTTCGTGGACGTGGGCTGCGGCTGGGGTGGACTGCTGTTCCATGCGTACGAGCGCTACGGCGCACTCGGCACCGGCATCAACACAACGACCGAACAGGTCGCGGAACTCGGCGCGGAAATCGCACGTCGCGGCCTGGGCGAACGCATCCGCGTGGTCGAATGCGACTTCCGCGAAATTCCGGGCCAGTACGACAAGCTGCTGTCCATCGGCACCCTCGAACACGCCGGCCGCGACCAGCTGCCCGAGGTCGTTCGCGCGCATGCCGCGTGCCTCAAGCCCGGCGGGCTCGGCGTCATCCATTTCATCGGTCATGTGGGCGAATTCGACACCGAGTTCTACATCCGCCGCCACATCTTTCCCGGCGGCTGGATTCCGAGCCTCGCGCAGGCCATCGTCGAGATGGAGCGCTGCGGCCTCGAGATCCTCGACGTCGAGAACCTGCGTCGGCACTACGCGTTGACGCTCGATTGCTGGGCGGAGCGCTTCGACGCCAATTGGGCGACGATCAGCGCGCTCGACCCGCAGCGCTTCGACGAGACGGTCCGGCGCAAATGGCGCGCCTACCTGTGGTCGTGCGCCGAGATGTTTCGCTCGCCCAAAGGGCGCACTCACCTGTTCCAGGTCACCGTCAGCAAGGGCAACGCCGGTGCGGACTATCCGCTGAGCCGTGCGTTCCTGTATCGACCGTGAATGCCGATCGTCACGCGCAGAAGATCGCCGCGCTGGTAGCCGCCCTGGCTGCGGCACCCGCGATCGGCGCGGGATCGATCGGCCTCGCCAAGCCCACGTCGAATCTCTTCCGCGATCGCAGCCGCCGGCCGCCGCCGCGGGTCGATCTCAAGCACTTCCGCGAGGTGATCGCCGTCGACCCGGCGGGGACCGTCGATGTCGAAGGGATGACGACCTACGCCGACCTCGTCGACGCGACGCTGCCGCACGGGGTCGTGCCCTGCGTCGTGCCGCAGCTGAAGTCGATCACCGTGGGGGGCGCGCTCGCCGGCGTCGGCATCGAGGCCTCGTCGTTCCGGTACGGCCTCGTGCACGAGACCGTCGCCGCCTTCGACGTCCTTACCGGCGACGGGCGGATCGTCCATTGCGCTCCCGACAACGAGCACCGCGACCTCTTCTACGGCTTTCCCAATTCGTACGGGACGCTGGGCTACGCGCTCAAGGTCACCGCGCGAACCGCGCCGGCGCGGCGCTTCGTGGCGCTCCGGCACACGCGCTATGCGGATCCCGCCGCCTGTTTCGCGGATCTCGCGCGTTACTGCGCCATGGACGACGTGGATTTCCTCGACGGCATCGCGTTCGCACCCGATGCGCTTTGCCTCACCCGCGGACGGTTCGTCGACGCGGCGCCCTTCGTCAGCGACTACACGTACGAGCAGATCTACTACCGGTCGGTGCGCGAGCGCGACAGCGACTACCTGACAACCCGCGATTTCCTCTGGCGCTGGGACACCGACTGGTTCTGGTGCTCGCGACAGGTGGGCGCGCAGAATCCGCTCGTCCGCCGGCTGCTCGGGCGTCGTCGCCTCAACTCGATCACCTACCAGCGGATCATGCGCTGGAACAGTCGCTGGGGATTGACGCGCGCGTGGAACCGCCTGCGCGGACTGCACCCCGAATCGGTGATCCAGGACGTCGACATCCCGCTCGAACGGGCCGGCGAGTTCCTCGCGTTCCTGGCGGCGGAGATCGGCATCTGGCCGGTGTGGCTGTGCCCGATCCGGGCGCGCGGTCCCGGGGCCGACTTCCCGCTCTACCCGATGCAGCAGGGCGTCGCCTACGTCAACTTCGGCTTCTGGGACGTCGTGCGCGACCCGCACCCGCGTCCCGCCGGTTTTCACAACCGACGGATCGAGCAGAAAGTCACCGCGCTGGGCGGCATCAAGTCGCTCTATTCCGAGTCGTACTACCCCGAAAGCGAATTCTGGGCGCTGCACGATCGCGCGACCTACGCGTCGCTCAAGCGCTCCTACGACCCCTCCGGTGCACTCGGCGATCTCTATGCCAAGTGCGTGGTGCGGCCCTGAGGCGCAGGCCTGTCCCCGCTACAGGCTGGGCGTGGCCTCGTGCACGTGGATGCGCTCGCGCAGGCGCTGACAGTCGACGCAACGCGTCGCCGTCGGGAACGCCGCAAGCCGCGCGTAGCCGATGTCGCTGCCGCAGTCGCCACACTTGCCGTAGCGATGCCCGGCAATGCGGGCGAGCGCATCGTCGATGTCGCGCAACGCCGCACCGTGCCGGCGCGCGATCTCGTTGTCGAGGTCGGCAAACGTTGCGGCCGACGCGCGGTCGACTTCGTCCGAAACCTCGTCCACGATCGCGGCATACGGGGCGGTTTCCCCGTAGGCGAGCTCCGCATGCGCGGCTTCGAGCAACTCCCGCTTCCTGCCCTCGAGCGCCTGCCGGAGGCTCTCGATCCGTTGCGTGGCGAGCTTCGTCATTCGACCTCCCCTTTTCCCGCGTCCGGTCCGTGCCGTGATCGCCGGGCGCCATCCGAGCGTACTGCGCCGGGCTCGCCCCGAATTGACCGGCATCAACGATCGGTGCCGGCGGGACCGGGACCTCGTTGTCAGCCCTTGATGCAGACCAGCGGCTCCAGCCGCGCGACCTTGCGCGCGAGTCCGGCGCGGTCGGCGGCGTCGACGACCGCGGCGACGTCCTTGTAGGCACCCGGCGCCTCCTCGGCCACACCCCGCCACGACGGGCTCCTGATCAGCACGCCCCGCGCGGCGAGCTCGTCGATCACGCTGCGCCCGTGCCAGCGCCGCGCCGCCTCGTGCCGGCTCATGCCGCGCCCCGCCCCGTGGCAGGCCGATCCGAACGCCTCCGTCATGCTCTTCTGCGTGCCGGCAAGAACATACGACGCCGTTCCCATGCTGCCGCCGATCAGCACCGGCTGCCCGGTGGCGTAGAACGCGCGCGGCAGGTCGGGATGGCCCGGACCGAAGGCACGCGTCGCGCCCTTGCGATGGACGTGGAGCCGGCGCGAGCGACCGTCGACGACGTGCGTTTCGACCTTGCAGGTGTTGTGCGAGACGTCGTAGAGCAACGCGAGCCGGGCACCAGCAAGCACTTCGCGCACCGCGTTGCGCGTCAGATGGGTCAGGATCTGCCGGTTGGCGAGCGCGCAGTTGATCGCTGCGCGCATCGCGCCGAGATAGCGTTCCCCGACTTCGGAGCGTATCGGCGCGCACGCGAGTTCGCGGTCCGGCAGCGTGATGCCGGCTGCGGCCGCCGTGATCGCCATCTCACGCAGGAATTCGGTGCCGATCTGGTGACCGAGACCGCGCGAGCCGCAGTGGATGCTGATCACGACGTCGCCCACCGCCAGCCCGTAGGCCTGCGCGATGGCGCCGTCGTAGACGTTTGCGACGTGCTGCACCTCGAGATAGTGGTTGCCCGAGCCGAGCGTTCCCATCTCGTCGCGCTGCCGCCGCTTCGCGGCCGCGGAGACCTGCGCCGGTTCGGCGCCGGCCATCACGCCGCCCTCCTCGGTGCGCTCGAGGTCTTCGGGGCGGCCGTAGCCTTGCGCGACGGCCCAGCTCGCGCCGCCGGCGAGCATCGCGTCCATTTCGGACGGAGTGAGGCGCAGTGCGCCGGTGCTGCCCACCCCCGCGGGGATGCGCGCGGCCAGCGTGTCGGCGAGCGCCTTCTTCACCGGCTCGACGTCGGCCTTCGTGAGCCCCGTCAACAGCGTGCGCACGCCGCAGGAGATGTCGAAGCCGACCCCGCCGGCGGAGACGACCCCTCCCGCGTCCGGATCGAACGCGGCGACCCCGCCGATCGGAAAGCCGTAACCCCAGTGCGCGTCGGGCATCGCGTACGCGGCCTGCACGATCCCCGGCAGGCTCGCGACGTTGGCGAGCTGCTCGGGCACCTTGTCGTCCATCGCGCGCACGAGCGGCTCGTCGGCGAAGATCACGCCCGGCACGCGCATCGCGCCCTGCTGCGGAAGCCGCCACTCGCATTCGGCGACGCGGATGAGTCGGGCGATGTCCATGGCGCAATTCCCAAGGTTCCTGTCACACGTCGACGACGCACTCGGCAACCCAGAGGCCGTCGTCACGCTCGTGTACCGACAGCGCGGTGTAGGTTGCGCCCTTGACTTCGACCGCGGGCCGATGCCGCGCGCGATCGAGCGGTTCTCCCCAGGCGGTGGCGGCCAGCGCGTTGTCGTCGAGCCGGACCTCGAAGCGGCCGAACAGCATGTTGCGCGTCGCCATTTCGTAGACAATGGCGTTGAGCCAGTCGACCAGCAGAATCTCGTCGTCTGGCGCTGCGCAGCGGATCGGCACCGCGATGCGCGCCTCGACCCCGAGCGGATCGACGAGCACCGCAGTCAGTGCGACGGCAGCCTCGCCGAACGCCTCGGCGCGCGTGCGGCCGATGCCGCGCACCCCGATGTCCGCCCCGTGCGCGAAATGCTCCCAAGCCATTGCCGGCCCCATGTCGCCCGATGCCGACGCCGCAAGGGCACGCGGCCGTCGCCATCATGCTGCGATTCTGCGCGCCGGACCCGGGCCTTGGTTGACGCGTGTCAAGGCCGGGGGATTTGACCGGCCTACGATAACCGTCATCCCCTCGACGAGTGCTGAAATGGGACCCGGCGTCCTGCTCACGGATCTGTACGAGCTCACGATGCTGCAGGCGTACTTCGAGCAGCGGATGGCGGGCGTCGCGGTGTTCGAGTTCTTCGTGCGCAAGCTGCCGGCGCAGCGTCATTTTCTCGTCGCTGCCGGTCTCGCGCAGGTCGTCGAGTACCTCGCAGACCTGCGTTTCACCGCCGAGGAACTGACGTGGCTCGCGGCGTCCGGGCGCTTCAGCGGGCCTTTCGTGACTTCCCTCGCCGATCTTCGCTTCACCGGCGACGTCGACGCGATGCCGGAGGGAACCGTGTTCTTCGCCGACGAGCCGATCCTGCGCGTCACGGCGCCGATCCGCGAGGCGCAGCTCGTCGAGAGCCGGGTGATGAACCTGCTCCACTACGAGACGCTCGCCGCGAGCAAGGCGGCGCGCTGCGTGCTGGCCGCGCCCGGGCGCCTGCTCGTCGATTTCGGATTGCGCCGGGCGCACGGCGCGGAAGCGGCGCTCCTGTCGGCGCGCGCGAGCTATCTCGCCGGCTTCGCCGGCACCGCAACGGTCGAAGCGGGCCGGCAATTCGGCATCCCGGTGTTCGGCACCATGGCGCACTCGTTCGTCCAGGCGCACGCCGACGAGACCCTCGCCTTCGAGCATTTCGCACGGGCGCAGCCCGACAACGCGATGCCGCTGATCGACACCTACGACACCGAGCGGGCGGCGCAGCGGGTCGTCGAGCTGGCCGCCAGGCTGCGCGCCGACGGCATAAGGATCAAGGGCGTGCGCATCGACAGCGGCGACCTCGGCGAACACGCCCGACGTGTGCGTGCGATCCTCGACGCCGGCGGACTTCGTGACGCGACGATTTTCGCGAGCGGCAATCTCGACGAATACCGCCTGCGCGAGCTCGTCGCTCAGCAAGCCCCGATCGACGGCTTCGGCATCGGCACCCGGATGAACACGTCGGCGGATGCGCCATTCCTCGACTGCGCGTACAAGCTCGAGGAATACGACGGGCGCGCGCGGCGCAAGCGTTCCGAAGGCAAGGCGACGTGGCCGGGCCGCAAGCAGGTGTATCGGCGTTACGACGCCGCCGGGCACAGCGAAAGCGACACGTTGACGCTCGTCGACGACGCGGCCTCCGGCGTCCCGCTGCTGCTGCCGGTGATGCGCGGCGGCCGACCGACGGGCATCGCGATGGAACTCGCCGCCGCGCGCGAGCGCACCCGCGTCGAACTCGCACGGTTGCCGGAATCCCTGCGCGGGCTCGACGAGGCGCCCCCTTACCCGGTCACGGTCTCCCCCGCACTGCGGGCGCTGGCCGCCAGCGTGGATGCCGCCACATGAGCACGAGCCGCGACACCGACAAACGCCCCGCGAGGCGAGTCTTCGACGTCGACATTCCGGCCCGCGGCGCACGCCTGCCGGGCGACCTCCAGCTGCCGGAACGCCCGGTCGGGCTGGTCCTGTTCGCGCACGGCAGCGGCAGTTCGCGCGCGAGCCCGCGCAACCGCTTCGTCGCCGGCGTACTCGAGGATGCGGGGCTCGCCACGCTGCTGTTCGACCTGCTGACCCCGGCTGAAGACCGCGATTACGCGACGCGCTTCGACATCCCGCTGCTGACGACCCGACTGCTCGCCGCCGCGCACTGGGCGTCGGCACAGCGGGCAACCGCCCCCCTCCCTCTGGGTTACTTCGGCGCCAGCACCGGGGCAGCGGCAGCGCTGGCCGCCGCCGCGGCCGCGGACCCCCCGGTTCGGGCCGTGGTCTCGCGCGGTGGCCGGCCGGATCTCGCGGGCGCGGCGCTCGCCCAGGTGCGCGCGCCGACGCTGCTGATCGTCGGCGGGGACGACACCGAAGTGCTCGCGCTGAATCGCGAAGCGCTGGCACAACTGACCTGCGAGAAGGCGCTTTCCATCGTCCCCGGCGCGACCCATCTCTTCGAGGAGCCGGGAACCCTCGATGAGGTCGCCGCGGCGGCAGCCGCGTGGTTCGTGCGCTTCCTGCCGCGCTCGGCGGGCGCTTCCGGCTGAGCCCCCGTTGCTCTTGTCCTTACGCCGGCGGCGGGGGAGCCGGCGGACGGGGCGATGCGTGCAGCAGCGCCTTCACTTCGGAATCGTCGACCTGCCGGAAGTCGAGATAAAACTGCCCGACCGCGTAGAACTCCACCGGTGTCGACAGGCACACGACCTCGTCGGCGTACGGCGTCACCTTCTCCACCGCGTCGACCGAGGCCACGGGCACCGCGCAGATGAGCCGTGCGGGCTTGCGTGCGCGCAGCGAATGCAGCGCCGCGATCATCGTCGCCCCGGTCGCGAGGCCGTCGTCGACGACAATCGTGACCCTTCCCTGCGGATCGACGGGCGCCCGTCCCGGCGTGTACTCGGCGCGGCGGCGGCGGATCGTCGCGAGCTCGGCTTCGGCCGCACGCGCGACGTACTCCGAGGTCGCCCCGGCGCGTTCCGCGTAGTCGGCAAGATAGGTCCACCCGGTTTCGTCGATCGCCCCGACCGCGAACTCCGGGCTGCCGGGTGCCGGCAGCTTGCGCGTCAGCACGACGTCGAGCTCGCCGCCGAGGCGATCGGCGATGACCTTGCCCATCGGCACCGCGCCGCGCGGGATGGCCAGCACCAGCGGCCGCGTTCCCCGCCAGCGGTCGAGCGCCTGCGCGAGCTGCGCACCTGCGTCCAGCCGATCCCGGAAGATCATCGACCCCTCCCGCTTGCGCTTCGTTGCGCCAAGCTTAGGAGTTCGTCCCGGGCGCCGCGTTGACGGGCGTCAATGCGCTCGTCCGGGTGCAGTCCGGGCGCACTGTGCCGACACGGCGCACCGCCCGGCGGACGCGCGTCCCGGTTGCGGGCGCTCCGATTCGCCGGAAAGCTGACGTTCGTCAAGCGGCGTGCGGAAAATCGCTCGCGCCGCGGCCGCGAAGCGTGAACAATCGCCAGGGAAGCGGTGCATCGAAGACCAGGAACATGACCCGGCCAGCCAGCGGCACACCGGACGAACAGCGCCAATCCGGCACTGCGACGTTGCCCCCCTCCGGCGATCCGGGCATCGCCGCCAAGGTCGCCTTCCTGCGTCGGCCGCAGAGCTACCCCGACGTCGGCGGGGCGGTCACGGCGCTGGAGACGCACATGTCCTGGGTGTTCCTCACCGAGCGCCATGCGTGGAAGCTGCGCAAGCCCGTCTGCTACGGCTACCTCGATTTCAGTACGCTGGCCGCCCGTCGCCATGACTGCGACGAGGAAGTCCGGCTCAACCGGCGGTTGACCCGCGACGTCTATCTGGCGATCGTTCCGCTGACGCGCAACGCGGCGGGCGAGCTTCGCCTCGGCGGCGACGGCGCGACCGTCGACTGGCTGGTGAAGATGCGCCGACTGCCCGCCGAGCGCATGCTCGACAATGCGCTTCGCGCCGGGACCGTGGACGTCGCCGACCTCGCGCGCGTCGTCGCGGCGCTGGCGCGCGTCTACCGCACGGCGCGTGTTCCCATCGCGCCGGCCGACTACCGTCGCCGTCTCGCCGACGACATCGACGCGAACGAGCACGAACTCTGTCTGCCCGAATGGGGCCTGCCGCAGGAGGACATCGCCGCGACCTGTTCCGCCCAGCGCGCTTTTCTTCGAACACGCGCTGCGCTGTTCGACGCCCGCGTGCGCGACGGCTGGATCGTCGAAGGGCACGGTGATCTTCGGCCCGAGCACATCTGCCTCGAGGCCGAGCCGCAGATCATCGACTGTCTCGAATTCGCGCGCGATCTGCGCATCGCCGACGCGGCCGACGAGCTCGCGTTCCTCGCGCTCGAATGCGAGCGGCTCGGCGCTCCGGCGCTCGGTCCGGTCATCTTCGCCGCCTGGCGGGAGTCGTCCGGCGACGCGCCCCCCGCCGCGTTGCTTCACTTCTACCAGAGCTACCGGGCTTGCGTCCGCGCGAAGATCGCGATCTGGCACTGGCGCGAGCCCGAGCTGCGCGGCTTGCCCAAGTGGCCGGCCCGGGCGCGCGACTACTTGCAGCTCGCCCGCGAGCACGTCGCGCATTGCGCGTAGCGGCGCGACCCCGTAAGGAGGGCCCCACGCAGCGGGGATGCGACGTGGGCGAGTCCGCGTTCGGCTGCTACGCGGCGCATTCAGCCGGCATTCAGCTCGACGATCGAGCCTCCCGTGTGCAAGCGCCGGATCGCTTCGGCAAAAAGGCCCGCGACGCTGACGACCGCGAGCTTCGCCCGAAATCCCGGATCGGTTGCCCGCAACGGCGGCACGCTGTCGGACACGACGATCCCCTCGATGGCGCTTGCCGCCAGCACCGTGTTGGCCGCCGCCGCGAACACGCCGTGCGTCGCGACGGCGAACACGCGCAGTGCTCCGCGCGCCCGGCAGGCCTCCGCGGTGCGCACCATGGTCGTGCCGGCCGCAATCAGGTCGTCGACGACGATGCACGTCCGGCCGGCGACGTCGCCGACGAACAGCGCGCCGCTCACCACGCCCCGGCTGCGATGTTTCTCGGCGAAGGCAGCGCCGACCGGGCGACCGAGGACGGCCTCCAGCCGCTGTCGGAAGCGATCGGTACGCTTCACGCCGCCCGCGTCCGGCGCCACCACGGTGACCTCGGTGTCGCCGAGCAAGGGAACGAAATAGTCGATGAACAGGCCGCTCGCCTCGAGCTCCTCGGTCCGGCAGCGGAACGCGTTCTGGAAGGCAGCGGGGTTGTGCACGTCGAGGGCCAGCACGCAGTCGGTGCCGACCGCCTCGAACAGGCACGCGACGTAGCGGGTCGTGACCGGATCGCGCGGCTGCGAACGACGGTCCTTGCGCGCGTAGGCGAGGTAGGGCACGACCGCCGTGATGCGGGCGGCGCCGGCATCCTTCAGCGCCGCGACGAAGAACAGCAGGCGGGTGAGCTTGTCGTTCGCGCTCTGTCCGGGTTCACCGTAGAGCGCATGCAGCACGTACACGTCGCGGCCGCGGACGCTCGTCAGCGGCCGTGCCTTGTGCTCGCCATCCTCGAATTCGCGCTCCTCGTGCGGTGCGAGAGGCACCCCGAGCCTCGCGGCCACGGCCTCGCCGAAAGTGCGGCTCGCCTGCAGCGCAAACAGCATCAGTAGATCGTCGCTCATCCTGCGTCTCCGTCCAGTTGCGCCGCGGCCACCGCCGCGGCCGGGGTCCGCCCGCGCCGCCGTTCAGCGCGCCCCGGCAGCATCGCCCACCTCCGCCACGTCGCCCTCGCGGTCGTGCAGGCGGGCGATGCTCGCCACAGTGCGCGCCACCTCGTCGTCCGACAGCGGCGGCTCGCAGCGCCAGTGGTTCCATGCGAGCAGCAGTTCGCGGACGACCTCCGCATCCACGCCGTGCCACAGGAGATGTCCGGCGAACGAGGCGATCGTGCTGTTGCGCACACCCGCGCGCACCCGCTGCCGCACCAGCTCACGCCAATGCTCGCGCGGATGGCCCGCGCGGCCGTCGTCGTCGCGGACTCGCGACAGCAGCCATGACGGAAGCAACGCGAGGGGCGCGTCGTCGGGGCCGCTGCCCGGCCGCCACGCGTAGCGCTTGCCGCTGGCGTGCAGCGACGGCGGCGCGACCACGCATCCGCCATCGCCGCGAATGTCGATGCCGGGCAGGAGCCCCACCTTGTTGTGGATCGTTCCGCCCGGATGGGAGAAGTAGAGGTGACGTCCGCCACCGCCGGTGATGGCCTCGACCGTCGGCTCCAACGGGCCATGGCGCGCCAGCAGGCCGTCCAGGCTGTCGGCGCCGCCGTGGTGCGGATCGACGTCGACGACGACGAGCCCGGATACCGCACCCGTGACGATCCCGACGTTCGCCTGCGGCCAGTGCCGGTACCAGCGCGCAATCTCCTCCGGCACCGCGATGCGGCGCTGGAACGGCAGCCACGCCGCGAGCGGACGCTTGCCGGACGGCTCGATCGGAATCACCGACCAGCCCCGTGCCGCATAGTCCAGGGCGGCGTGCTCGATGTCGGGCGCCAACGCGGTGCTCATCGCCCACCCCTCTTCGGCACCGCGCCAACGGCGCCGCTTCGCTCGAATCTACGCCGCCGGTCGGGAATCGTCACCCGCGGCGGATTGACGCCGGTCAATGAGCCTGCCGTCGAAACGCTGCAAGCCGGTCGCGTGCGCGGCTTCACCGCACATCGTTGACGACGGTCAAGGCCTGGCGGTGCGACCCGCCTATCGTGAAACCGTAGAGCGTAGCAACTTCTTATTTCACCGAATCGGGGGAATCCCATGTCGAAGCGAGCAATTCCACCCTCCCCGCAAATGCCACCCGGTGGCGTCATACGCAGTAACCCTCGGATCTTCGACGATCCGCGGCACGATCCGTATCAGGAACGAGTCAAGTACCGCGAGCCGACGGTTTGCGACGGATGCGGCGCCATCTACCGCGATGGGCACTGGCAGCGGGGCAGTCCGCCCGCCACGTCCGAGCACGCGCTGTGTCCGGCGTGCAAGCGTGTACGTGACAAGCTTCCCGCCGGCCAGCTGAGCCTCGAAGGTGCATTCTTCGCCGCGCACCGCGACGAGGTGCTGCATCTCGTCCATCACGAGGCCGAGCACGAGCAGGTCGACCATCCGCTGGCCAGGATCATGGAAATCGTGCCCGAGGGCGAGCGCACACTCGTGACGACGACCGACATTCACCTGCCGCAGCGGATCGGCGAGGCGCTGCGCAGCGCGTACCAGGGCGAACTCACCGTCGCCTACGGCAAGGACGAGTACTCGGTGCGCGTAGACTGGCGGCGCTAGGCGCCGCGCGCGGCGAGGGATCGCCGGAAGCGCGCCATGCCCTGGACGCTCGAGCGCTATCCGCCCGCGATGCGCTGGCTGCCGCCGGTCGTGCGCGCGAAGGCGATCGAGATCGCCAACGCGCTGCTCGCGGACGGGCACGAGGAAGGCCAGGCGATTCGCATCGCGATCGCCGCGGCGAAGAAGTGGGCCCGAGGAGGAATGCCATGAACGATGTCATGGCAAGCACAGGCGTCGACCGGCAGCCGCTGGTGCAGCTGCTGCGCGACAAGCTTGCGCGCGACGCGGGCCGGCCGGTTTCGGTGCTGGAGACACACATCTCGTGGGTGCTTCTCACCGGCGAATACGCGTACAAGATCAAGAAGCCGGTGGACCTCGGCTTCCTCGATTTCACCACGCTCGAGGCACGCAAGCACTACTGCGACGAAGAGCTGCGGCTCAACCGGCGGCTGGCGCCGGATCTGTATCTCGATGTCGTCGCAATCGGCGGCAGCGCCGACGCGCCGGCGATCGGCGGTGCGGGGCCGGCGCTCGAATACGCGGTACGCATGCGCGAGTTCCCCCAGGATGCTCTGCTCCCACGGGTGCTTGCGCGCGACGCGCTGACCGGCGCGCACGTCGACGCGCTTGCGGTGCAGGTGTCCGCCTTCCACGGACGCGTCGAGACCGCCGGGAAAGGGACTCCCTACGGGGTGCCGGCGGACATTCTCCATTACGCCGTGCAGAACTTCGTGCACATCCGGCATCTGGTCGTGTTGCCGAGCGACGTGCACGCACTCTCGGCGCTCGAATCGTGGACGCGCCGGACCTATGCGGTGCTGCGCCCGACGCTCGCCGCGCGCCGGCGCGACGGGTTCGTCCGCGAGTGCCACGGCGACCTGCATCTGGGCAACGTCGCGCTCGTCGGCGACCGCCTGACGATATTCGACGCCCTGGAATTCAATCCCGAGCTGCGCTGGATCGACACGATGAGCGAAGTGGCGTTCGTTGCGATGGATCTCGCCGACCGCGGACGTCCCGATTTCGCCAACCGTTTCGTCAATGCCTATGTCGAGGCGACCGGCGACTACGCCGGTCTCGCGGTGCTGCGCTTCTACCTCGTCTATCGGGCGATGGTCCGGGCCAAGGTCGCGTGCCTGCGCGTCGCGCAGCTCGGTGCGACCGAACCCGACGACGCCCTGCTGGCCGAGTTCCGCGGCTACGTGAATCTCGCGCGGCGCTACGCGGCGCAGGCGATGGGCGCGGTGGTGATCACGCACGGCGTCGCGGGGAGCGGGAAAACGACGCTGGCGCAGGCGCTGGTCGAACGGCTGGGCGCGATCCGCGTGCGCTCCGACGTCGAACGCAAACGTCTGTACGGGCTCGCAGCGTCGGCGCGCAGCGGATCGGCGGTCGGCGAAGGACTCTACGGCGGCGACGCCACCGAACGCACCTACGCCCGGGTTGCCGACCTCGCCCGATGCGTCGCGGAAGCGGACCACGTCGCGATCGCGGATGCCACGTTCATCCAGCGCGCGCAGCGGGACCGGTTCCGTACGCTCGCGGCGGGGATGGGCGTGCCCTTCGTCATCCTCGACTGCACGGCCACCGAAGCGGTCCTGCGCACGCGGGTCGCCGCGCGCGCGCAACGCGGCACCGACGTCTCCGAGGCCGACACCGCCGTTCTCGAGCGTCAGCTGCAGACGCGCGAAGCGCTGGCCGCCGACGAATGGCGATTCGCGATGCCGTATGATGCCGGCTCGACGGCAGGGCCGGTGCCGGAGGCCGCCTGGTGGCGCGAGCTCGCCGGCCGGCTCGCCGGCACCGACGACCCACGCCGATCGTCGCCGTTGCCGCGGTACGGCGACGACACGCTGCCAACGGAACCCGAACCACGCCCATGACCCGCTTCGATGTCTTCAACGGCGACGCCGACGGACTGTGCGCGCTGCATCAGCTGCGTCTTGCCAAGCCGGCCGAGGCGATTCTGGTCACCGGCGTCAAGCGCGACATCGGGCTCCTCGCGCGCGTCGCCGCGGCCGCGGAGCCGGGCGATGCGGTGACGGTGCTGGACGTCTCGCTCGCCGTGAATCGCGCCGCGCTGGAGACGCTGCTCGCCCGCGGGGTCGACATCGCGTATTTCGATCACCACTATGCCGGCGAGATTCCGTCGCACCCGCTGCTCGACGCCCACATCGATCCGGCGCCCGACGTCTGCACCAGCATCGTCGTCGATCGCCATCTCGGCGGGGCGCATCGCGTGTGGGCCGTCGTCGGCGCGTTCGGCGACAACCTGATCGGCCCGGCAGAGCGGCTCGCCGCCTCGCTCGGCCTTTCGCCGGGCGCGACGGCGGCGCTGAGGACGCTCGGTGAGAATCTCGGCTACAACGCCTACGGCGACAGCGAGGCCGATCTCGTCATACCGCCGGCCGACCTCTACCGCCTGCAGTCCGCCTACGCCGATCCCTGGCGCTTCATCGCCGACGAGCCGGTGCTGCACAAGATCGATCAGGCGCGCCAGAACGACCTGGCGCTGGCGAGCGACATGGAGCCCGCGCTCGCCGTCGCCGGCGGCACGCTGTACGTGCTGCCGGACGAGCCGTGGAGCCGGCGCGTGCGCGGCGCGTTCGGCAACGAGCTCGCCAACCGGCATCCGCACATCGCGCACGCGATCGTCACGCCGAATGCCGAGGGCGGCTACATGATCAGCGTGCGCGCCCCGCTGGCCACGCCGCACGGCGCCGACGCGCTGTGCCGTGCCTTCCCGAGCGGCGGCGGACGCGCCTCCGCCGCAGGCGTCAACGACCTGCCGAAGTCGGAACTGCCGGCGTTCTTCCGCGCATTCGCGCAAGCCTATCCCTGACACATCGCGCCGCGCGGCGGGCGACGAGCGGGCGCAAGGTCCCCTCCTCGTCTTCGCCCATCCGGCAGCGCTGACCGACCGCGTCCGCGGCGAGGATCGCCGGCAGGCGAGGCGCGAACGGTGCCTCCCGACGCGCCCCCCTCCGGCAGGTGGCCAGGCGCCCTACAGCGCCAGCGCCACCTCGGTGCCCTGCGCGATCGCGCGCTTGGCGTCCAGTTCCGCCGCGACATCCGCTCCACCGATGACGCGCACGGCAATACCGGCGGCCGCCAGACCGGGCAGGAGTTCGCGCCGCGGCTCCTGACCCGCGCAGATCACGACGGTGTCGGCCGGGACCACCTGCGGCTTGCCGTCCACCTTCATGTGCACGCCCGCATCGTCGATCTTCTCGTATTCGACACCGGAAATCATCGCGACGCCGCGCTTCTTGAGCAGCGTGCGCCGAATCCAGCCGGTCGTCTTCGCGAGCCCGGCGCCGACTTTCTCCTGCTTGCGTTGCAGCAGCCACACCGTGCGCGCCGGCGGCGTCGCGAGCGGCGTCCCGAGTCCGCCGCGCCGGGCGTAATCCGGATCGATCCCCCACTCGCCACAGAACGCGGCAACATCGTCGGCGCCGTGGTGGGTAAGCAGTTCCGCGACATCGAAGCCGATGCCGCCCGCGCCGACGATCGCGACGCGCGGCCCGGCGGTCACGCGGCCGGCGACGACGTCGACGTAGCTCGCGACCTTTGGGTGGTCGATGCCCGGAATCGCCGGCCGGCGCGGAACGATGCCGGTGGCGAGCATCACCGCGTCGTAACCGGCAAGATCCGCGGCCACCACCTGCCGGTTGAGTTCGACCTTCACGCCCAGGTGCGCGAGCCGGGCGCGGAAATAACGCAGCGTCTCCGCGAATTCCTCCTTGCCGGGAATCCGCCGCGCGAGATTGAACTGGCCGCCGACCTCGGACGCCGCGTCGAACAGCGTCACATCGTGGCCGCGCTCGGCGGCCGTCGTCGCACAGGCAAGCCCCGCAGGACCGGCGCCAACGACGGCGACTTTCTTGCGCTCTCGCGCCGGCGCGAGCGCCAACTCCGTTTCGCGGCACGCGTAGGGATTCACCAGGCACGAGGCGATTCGGCGCTCGAAGATGTGGTCGAGGCAGGCCTGGTTGCACGCGATGCAGGTGTTGATCTCGTCGGCGCGGCCCGTCGCCGCCTTGGCCACGAAATCGGCGTCGGCGAGGAACGGCCGCGCCATCGACACCATGTCGGCGTCGCCGCGCGCGATCACGTCCTCGGCAACTGCGGGATCGTTGATCCGGTTGGTCGTGATGAGGGGAATCTTCACCTCGCCCTTCATCCGCCGCGTCACCCAGGCGAAGCCCGCCCGCGGCACCATCGTCGCGATCGTCGGGATCCGTGCCTCGTGCCAGCCGATGCCGGTGTTGATCAGCGTGGCCCCCGCCGCCTCGACCGCCTTCGCGAGCGCGACGACCTCGTCCCAGGTGCTGCCCCCTTCGACGAGGTCGAGCATCGACAGCCGGTAGATGATGATGAAGTCGCGCCCGACCCGCTCCCGCGTGCGGCGCACGATCTCGACCGGAAAGCGGATCCGGTTCTCGAATGCCCCGCCCCACCCATCGGTGCGGTGGTTCGTCTGCGGTGCGACGAACTGGTTGATGAGGTAGCCCTCGGAGCCCATGACCTCGACGCCGTCGTAGCCGGCACGCTGCGCCAATGCCGCGCAGCGGACGTAGTCGGCGATCGTCTTCTGCACCCCCCAGCCGGACAGCGCGCGCGGACGGAACCGCGAAATCGGCGAGCGCAGCGCGGAAGGTGCAGCCGCCAGTGGATGGTAGGCGTAGCGGCCGGCATGCAGGATCTGCATCGCGATCTTGCCGCCGTTGGCGTGGACCGCGTCGGTGATGACCCGGTGCCTCGCGACCTGCCACGGAAACGACAGCTGCGCGGCCTTCGGCTCCAGCCGCCCGGACAGGTTGGGCGCGATGCCGCCGGTCACGATGAGGCCGACACCGCCGCGGGCGCGCGCCGCATAGAACGCGGCCAGACGTTCGAATCCGTCGGGCGCCTCTTCCAGCCCCGTGTGCATCGAACCCATCAGGACGCGGTTGGCGAGCGTGGTGTGACCGAGGAAGAGCGGGGCGAGCAGGTGCGGATAGGAGGTCGTCATCGGGCGGGCGCGGTGGATCGTGGCAAGGTGCAGGCGAGAGCTTAGCGCATCGGGCACGGACGGGAGAGGATCGGGTTGAGGACGGGCGCAGGCATTGCCGTGCCCGCCGTGCAATACTCGCCGCCATTCGTCGAGCGGAATGCCGTTGCGACCCATGGCCCACGCCCTTCACCGGCAACGCGCGGCATTCGCGTACGTCGCCCGCCATCCCGTCAGGTTTGCCGTCGGTGTCCTGCGCGCGTTCCGCGCGAACCAGGGCCTGCTGCTGGCAGGCGCCGTCGCCTACTATGCACTGCTGTCGCTGGTGCCGCTGCTCATCCTGATGCTGATCGCGCTCGCGCGCATCGTGGACCAGGACCAATTGCTCGGAACGCTCGCCGACTACCTCGAGTTCGTGGTGCCCGGTCAGTCCGGCGCCGTGATCGATCAGCTGCGCGTATTCCTCGCCCATCGCCACGTCGTCGGCGGTGTCCTTCTCGCCAGCCTGCTGTTCTTCAGCGCGATGGCGTTCACCGTCCTCGAAAACGCGATGTCGGTGATCTTCTTCCACCGCGTCGCGATCCGCCGCCGGCACGCGCTCGTATCGGCGTTGCTTCCCTACCTGTTCATCTTCTTTCTCGGGCTGGGCCTGCTGTTGGCCACGATCGTCTCCGGCAAGCTGGCCTTGCTCGCCGCCCGGGATGCGACCGCCCCCGGGCTCGCGAATTCGCTGCAGCACCTCGCGCACGTACTGCTGTATCTGATCGGCGTGGCCGGGGAGATCCTGGTCCTCACCGCGATCTACCTCGTCATGCCGGTGGGACGCGTGTCGTGGCGCCACGCGCTGATCGGCGGCGTCACCGCCGGTCTGCTGTGGGAGGGCACGCGCCACATCATCGTCTGGTACTACGGATCGCTGTCGTACATCCAGGTCGTATACGGCTCCCTGACGACGGCCATCGCGCTCTTGCTGTCGGTGGAAATCGCAGCGCTCCTGCTCCTGCTGGGAGCGCAGGTCATCGCCGAATACGAGCGGCTCGGACATGCCCGCGCAAACGCCAAGGTCACGGGGATGCACACGTCGGCGGCGACCGGGCGGACGTCGGGAAATCCGTGAAAGCGCTGAGCGGACTCGACGGCGCGTTCCTGCATCTCGAGACACCGGCGACGCCGATGCACGTCGGGTCGCTGCACATGCTCGACATTCCGGCGCGATTACCGTGGCGATTTCTACCGGCGCGTCAAGCGTTCGCTGGCCACCCGCATGCATCGCGCACCGGTTTTCCGCCGGCGGTTGGCGCCGATGCCCCTCCGGTTCGCCAATCCGGTCTGGATCGACGACGCGAGCATCGATCTCGACGATCACATCCGTCGCGTCCGGCTGCCGGCGCCGGGTACGCAGGCGCAGCTCGACGCGTGCGTCGCCGCCCTGCACGCGGAATTGCTCGATCGCAGCCGGCCGTTGTGGATGCTCTACGTCATCGAGGGTCTCGCGTCCGGGCAGCGCGCCTGTTACGTAAAAGTCCACCATGCCCTGCTGGACGGGGCAGCCGGGATGGCGCTCGCCAGAGCGCTGTTCGACGTCGCGCCCGGCGGCCGCCGGACCGCGCGGGCCGAGGTGCGCGCATCGCGCGCGACGGAATTTCCCGGTCCGCTGCGACGGGCGGCCGCCGCCTTCCGGCACGATGCCGCGCAGTACGTCAAGTTGCTGCGCCATCTCCCGGACGTGGCGCATATCGTGGCCGGGGTCGCTTGGGCCTCGTTTCGGGCACGCAGGTCCGGCGCGCAGCGGAAGATTGCATTCGCACCGAAGACGCCGCTCAACGTGACGATCACGGCCGAACGCGGCTTCGCTGCCGTCTCGCTTCCGTTGTCCGAGATCAAGACCATTGCCGCGCGGCACGACGCGACCGTGAACGACGTGGTGCTCGCGCTTTGCAGCGGCGCGCTGCGGCGATACCTCGCACGGCACGGCGGCCTTCCGCGGAAGTCGCTGCTGGCCCTGATGCCGATCTCGTTGCGCGAAGCGGGCAACGAGGAATTCACGACCAAGGCGACGCTGTCCGTCGTCAGCCTCGCGAGCCACATCACCGATCCGATTCGCCGCTTGCGCGCCGTCCGCGATGCCGCCCGCTCGGTCAAGTCGGTCGCGCGCCGGGCCCGGAACGTCATTCCTACCGACTTTCCGACTATCGGCACACCGTGGCTGCTCGGCACGCTCGCGTCGCTGTACGGATCGGGCCGCATCGCCGACGCGCTGCCCCCGATTGCCAATGTGGTGATCTCCAACGTGGCGGGATCGGCGGTGCCGCTGTACATTGCGGGCGCGCGGATAGCGAGTTACTGGCCGCTTTCCATCGTCGAGCACGGCGTCGGGCTTAACATCACCGTGGTGAGCTATGCCGGGACGCTCGGTTTCGGCTTCACGGCGGCGCGTCGTGCGGTGCCCGAAGCGAGCGAACTCGTCACGGATCTGGTCGCCGCGCACGACGAGTTGCGGCGGCATGCCTCTTGCATGCGGACGAGGACACGAAAGGCGGCGACGGACGCACGCGCGATGGGGCGAACCCGCGCGCCGGCCTGAGCCGGTACAGCGAGACAGGGGAGCGATGCACAACCCGGAACACTGGTACGAGTACGGACTGCTGGGCGCGCCCGGCCTGATGCGCCTGGCACTGGAATGGCGTGCCGGATGGGAATACGGCGCGACGCTCGCCGCAGGGCCGCTGCTGCGCCTCGCGCCGAAAGGCGACGGACATCCGGTGCTGGTGTTCCCCGGGCTTATCGCCGGCGATATCACGACCGCGCCGCTGCGCAGCTTCCTGCGGGAGCGGGGCTACGTCGCCTATCCCTGGGAGCAGGGTGCGAATCTCGGGCCGCGCGACGGCGTGATGCAGCGCTGCCTGGAGCGCCTGACGAAGCTGCGCCGGAAGCACGGACGCAAGGTCAGCCTCATCGGCTGGAGCCTGGGCGGCGTCTACGCGCGCGAGCTCGCGAAGGCGGCGCCCCGCGATGTGCGCCAGGTCATCACGCTCGGCACGCCGTTCACCGGCCACCCCAAGGCGACCAACGCCTGGCGCCTCTACGAATGGGTGACCGGCCACAAGATCGGCGCACCGGAAGTCCATGGACCCCTGCGGACACCTCCGCCGCTGCCCACGACGTCGATATTCAGCCGCAGCGACGGTGTCGTGGCCTGGCAATGCAGCGTCGAGAAGGAAGGACCGTACGCGGAGAACATCGAAATCGAGTCGAGCCACGCGGGCATGGGGTTGAACGCCCTCGCGCTGTACGCGATCGCCGACCGACTGGCGCAACCCGAGGGTGCCTGGCGGCCTTTCGACCGCAGTGCCGGCTGGCGCTCGCTGCTCTACCGCGATCCGCGCCGGAAGCACTGGCTCTGAGGACACGCGCCAATGCCTGCCGTGGCGGCGAACGGCCTGCGTCATCGAATACGAATCGCTGGGTGATCCGCAGGCGGCGGCCATCGTGCTCATCATGGGCCTCGGCATGCAGCTCGTCGATTGGCCCGACGCCTTTTGCGAGGATCTCGTCGCGCAGGGATTTCGCGTCATCCGCTTCGACAACCGCGATAGCGGCCTGTCCACCAAGGTCACCACGCGCCGGCGGCCGAACCTGCTGCTCGCCTTTGCCGCGTCGTGGCTCGGAGTGCCGATACGCGCGCCGTACACGCTGGACGACATGGCCGCGGATACCCTCTGCCTGATGGACGCGCTCGGCGTCGCGAAGGCCCACGTCGTCGGCATCTCGATGGGCGGGATGATCGCGCAGGTCCTCGCCGCCCGACATCCGGAACGCGTGCTGACGCTCACGTCGATCATGTCGTCGAGCGGCAACCGACGCGTCTCGCGCGGAACGCGGGCCGCCATGCAGGCGCTGTTTGCCAAGCCTTCCGACCCGAACGATCCGCAGGCCGTGATCGACCACCTCGTGAAGGTCTTCGGCGTCATCGGCAGCCCCGCGTTCCCCGGCGACGCTGCCGAGCTGCGCCAGCGCATCGCGCGCAGCGTCCGCCGCGCCTACCATCCTGCCGGCGTCGCGCGGCAGCTGCTCGCGATCATGGCGGCGGGCGACCGTCGCCGCCAGCTGCGAGCCATCGTCGCCCCGACGCTGGTCATTCACGGCGCCGCCGACCCGCTGGTGCCGGTGGCGGCCGGCCGCGACACGGCGCACAACATCCCCGGCGCGCAACTGCTCGTGATCGACGGCATGGGGCACGACCTTCCGTTGGACGTGCTACCCCGGCTGGCGAAAGCGATCGGGACGCACTGCCGGAACGCCGCGAACTGACGCGGCCGGCACGCGCCGTCACTGCGCGCCGCGAGAGCGCTGCTGCAACCAGCGGAACAACAGCCCGCGCGGCGGCTCGGAACCCGACAGTACCCAGGATACCGTCCCCGGTTCGGTCAGGTAACGCCTCTGCAGGCTGTGCGCGGCGGCGGCGCCCACGAACAGCAGCCGGTCTCCCGGTTTCAACGCAGCGTCGATGTCGGGCAGCAGTTCCACCGAATCCTTGCGCTCCAGCATCAGCACCGCGGCGCGCATGCGTTCCTGCGGATCCGTCGGGTCGGCCAGGAGGTCGGCGATCCGAAACGCCCGACCGGCATTCTGATAGAAGGCGGCGAACATCCCCGGCTGCATCACGTCGCAATCGAACCGCCATGCGATCGGCGCCCCTTCGCCCACCTCGTCGCGCACCCGCTTGATCGTCGCAGCGGCGGTCGCAGGTTCGGCGTCGCGCAGGCGGGAAATGAAGCGTCCCAGCATCGGCGTTTTCAGCAGCTGCAGGCATTCGTGCACCATCAGTTCCGATTGCACGAACGTGAAGTCGGCGCGCGCCGCTTCGACCAGCGCGCGGTCCTGCACGTCGTTCTGCCGGATCACTACGAAGATGTCGGGTTTGACGCGCCGCGCGCGCGTCGTCACCCCCAGATTGACGGCGTCGATGTCCGCCCCGGCGACCAGCACGTCAGCGCTGGCAATCCCGGCATCGTTCAGGATGTTCTCGGTGTAATCGCCGTGAAGCAGGCGCGGGTTTTGATCGTCCTCGACGCCCGGGTCGAAGGCCTTCCATCCGATGCCCTCGCGGTCGAGCACGTCGGCGATCGCGCGACCGAACCGGCCGAATCCGACCAGCACCCACTGCCCGCGCGGGGGCTGGATCCGGTTGGGGCAGGCCGAACCCGGCGTGGCCGTCAGCCATTCCTCGATCTGCAGGACCTCGGGGTTGCGCAGGGAGACGCCGAGATTGAACGCGAAGGTCTCGAACGGATTGACGACGTCGACGCCGCCGAACGATTCCAGGTTGACCATGGCCACGCGGGACTTGGCGCGCGCAACGATCTGGAGCGACGGATTGAGCAGGCGCGCGCCGATGGCGATCGCCTGGTTCTCCGCATCCTCGCCGGCGAGGGCGATCAGGCCCTGGCAATGCGGACTGCGAATGCCGGCGTCCTCGAGCACGTCGGCGAGCCGGGCGTCGGCGACGAGCGTCAGCGGCGGAGTCGCGTAGTCCTGGATCGCGACGCGCGCCACCCGCTCGGGGCGCGGCTCGACAATGACGAGGCGATTGCCGAGCCGGTCGAGCGAGCGCGCCAGCCGCGCGCCGCTCTGCCCGTATCCGCACAGGATGTAGAACGGCTCGGCGATGCCGCTGATCCGCCAGATGAACACGCCGCGCGCGAGCAGCCCGCGAAACGTCGCATCGTTCAGCAACGCGATCACCGAGCCCAGCGTATACGCCCAGCCGATGACCGAAAGATAGATGGCGAAGGTGACCCACAGCCTCTGCGCGTCGGTGAAGGGCTGCGGGATCTCGCCGAAGCCGATGGTCGTCGCGGTGTAGCTCATCACGTAGAACGCGTGGAACAGGCTCATCCGGCCCGGGTTGCCGTTGGCGTCGACCGCCGGGATCAACGCCAGTCCGCCGACCGAGATGGCGTAGACGGCGATCAGCGTGATGAGCGGCGCGCGCAGCCGCCGCAGGACGAGGAAAAGCACGTCGCTCATTGGGCAACCGGCAGCGATGCGGGGCTAGCGCCCCTGCCGCAAGGTCTCGCCCAGCAGCAGGATCACCGAGAACAGATTGGCGAGCAGCGCGCCTCCCGACAGCGAGACGACCACGGAAATGATCTCGCCGTCGACGGGTGCGCCGGTGATGTAGAGCCGCCAGACCCAGACCATCGTGGCCGCCAACAGCTGAAATGACGCGACGAGGCTGGTGGCGAGGTGGGTGGCGCCGAGCTGCGTCCGGTCGCCGAACTTGAGCACCGTGGCGATCAGGTTCACCACCACCGCCGCGAACAGCTCCATCGGATGGTGGAGCTCCGGCCGTTCCAGGTCGCCGATGAAGAAGCCGAAATTGAGCGTGCACGCAAAGATGATGAAGAAGCCGAAGATGACTTTTTCCAGGTTCACGGAGGAACTCCAGCGCTGATGTTATCGGTCGGCGAGATGCTACTTCGCTGCATCCCGGGCGTATTGGCGATCGCGGTCGGATGTACAGGCAGGCAAGTGTAATTTATCTCGCGGAGCCTTACCGGCAAAGCTCCATACCGGTCGGGTTCGACGGCGCCGACTGCAGGCCGGCGCTTTCCCCGCTGCCGCTGCACATCGGGCGCGCGCAAGCTCTCGCTTCCAGCCCACGGACGGCTGCCCGCCGCACGCCGGTTACCATCGCTGTTCGACGGACGCCAGCGCGCTCGCGGCCCTCGTACGCTGACCTTAAACAGCGCCAGCGCGCTCGACTATGTGCTCGGCGGAACCGAGAGGGCGGGTGCCTCGATGTGGAGGCCAATGGCGTGGAAAAAGTACGCGCAGCGAACGCGAATGACCTGCGGCACAACGACGCAGCACGTCGGTGCCACTCTTGAAATTCGTCAAGAGCGGATGCGCACAGCAATTCACGGTTTCAGATCGCCTTGCGCTCAACCGGGCCAGGCCGGCCAGGACCAGCCTAGCAGGCGACCGGATTGCGCAGGTGGGGGCATGGCGCCGGCGGCAGTGGCCTCTAGCGCAGCAGCGGCCGTGATGCAACGCGCGCCTCGATCGTGGCCATCATGTTGTTGTACGCCTGCCCGCCAATGCCGCCATAACGCCGCTTGAATTCCGCCTCCGGCATGAACTCCGGCAGATCCGCGACGTCGGGCATGAAATCGCTCTCCTTGACGCCGGAAGCGAGTGCCTGTGCGAGCTTCCGCGCCCGCTCGGGCGATTGGCTCGCGATTTCGCCGAAGCGCGTCCCGGCGCGGTCGGCGCCGATGTCGTTGAACGAGAAGCCGCTGCCGCCTCGCGAATCGTCGACCTCCTTGTACAGACCGACCGCATCGGCGAGTGGGCTACCGGCCTCGGCGGCGATCGCCGCGGAGATCAGGAAATGCTTGGGGAAGTCGTCGCGGCCGGCGAGCGTTACGGTGCGCCGCGCCGCTTGCGGCCACTGGGCGGCTGCCGGCACGATCGCGGCCAGACCGGTTCCGTTCGCATAGAACGTCAGGACGACGATCGCCGCGCGGTTTTCTGCGACCACATCGCCGCCGGCACCGCGGTCGAGCACGGTTTGGAACAAGGGCGGCATCAGCGCGGCGAGCGAAACCTTGTTCGGCGCCTTTGCCACCGTTTCGACGAGCCGGACGTGATACGCACGCAGCCGCGCCTGATCCGCGGGAGACAGCAGTGCGGCGCGCACACGTTCCTCGATTTCGCTGCTCCAGACGTAGGTCACCGTGAGGCGCCCGTCGGCGACGCTGGCGCCCTTCACGATATCGGCGGCCAGTTCACCGCGATCGGTCGCCACCATCCGCCGCAGGCCCTCGCGCAGCAGATAGTCGGCAACCGTCGCGGGCACCCTCAACCCTCCGATCTGAAGATGATCGAAGCGCGGCAATGTTCCGGTTTCGCGCAATGCGGCGTCGACGTTCACATAGCGGCCGAACGGGCTTTGCGGGATCTCCGCACTCGCTTGCAACCGCAGGGTGCCGGGCCCCAACGCCGCGCGCGCGGCGCCCCTGCCGAAGCGACTGGCCGCATAGTTCAACATCAGATCGAGATCCTGCTCGCTGATGGTGACGGTGCGTGGCCCGCCGTACTTGGCCTTGCGCGGGTCGTTCAGGTCGATGATGCGTTTCGCGTTCTCGATGTCCTGCGGCGTCAGTTGAACGCTGCGCACGACAGACGGCGCATCCTGAAAGCACAGCCAGACCGCGGCGATCGCCAGAACGGGCAGGGTGAGCAACAACAGCAAGAACGTGCGCGCGAGAAATCTCATCTCATTGCACAACGCGGGAAAGCCCTACTGTAGCAACTTCGCCCGCCGGTTCCGACCGCGCGCCGACCCCGCCCGCGCAATGAGGGAGGCGCTGTCGGAGATGTGTTGACATCGCCTGCGGGCGCGACGGCGGATGGAGTGAACACCTCGAATCCGGAAACGAAGGGATGCACCGGCGCGTCGAATGCTCACCGACCTGGCACAAAGCGGGAAGCGAATCTTGACGGGCGATGACGCCCGATCGATGCGCATGCCCCCTCACATCGCGGTCGACCTGCCGTTCGTCGGCGCGCGCTGGCCACGCGTCGTTTGCATGGGTAGATTCCGACGACGGGGAACGGGACGCTTGGCCGCGCCCGCGGCCGGAAGCAGTCCCAAGGAGCGCGTGTCGATTCGGCAACGAGCGAACACGCGCCCGACTCTCGCCGGTTTGCCTGCACTCGTCTGAATGGAGATTGATGATGCGAACGATTGTCTTGCGATTCCTCGCGGCCCTCGGGCTCGCGCTTTTCTGGATCGGGCCCGCTGCCGCCGACAAGGGCGGCGTGGTCCGCTTTGCAACCCTGCCCTCGCCCGGACCCGGGTTCCCGGAAGGCCTCGCTGCCGACGCCAAGGGCAACATCTACGTCGCGACATTCGACTTTGGCGCCGGCGTCACTAACGTCATCCACGTTTTCGGAACGAACGGCCTCCTCGCCACGACGATTCCGCTGCCAGGCTCGATTCCGCTCGGCCTCGCCTTCGACAAGGCGGGCAACCTCTACGTTGCCGATTTCGCCAACGGCAATGTGCTTAAGTTCAATCCGCCGTTCACCGCGGCGAGCACCCCCGTGGCAACGTACCTCGTCTGCGCCGGGGGCGCCGGCGCAGGCTGTGGCCTCAACGCCATGACCTTCGACGCAGCGGGCAACTTGTACGTGTCGGACTCGTTTGGCGGCAACATTTTCATGATCGCCGGTGGCACGACCAGTCTCTTCTTTGCCGACGACCTTCTGAAGCCAGGCAGCCACGGCTTCCCGCCGTTCGGTGCCAACGGCCTCGCCTTCGACGCGGATGAGTCCCATCTCTACATCGCCAACACCGCGGACGATCGCATCCTGAAGCTGACCCTTCCCCCCGCCGGCCCGAGTTCCTTGAGCACGTTCGCCGAAAGCATCAACGGCGCCGACGGCATCCTGTTCGATTCCGCCGGTCGCCTGTGGGTCGCCGCAAATCAGGCCGACGAAGTGGTGGCCCTCAACGGTGACGGGAGAATCGTCGATCGTGTGGGCTCGTTCGACGGCATCCTTCCTGACGGCTCGGTCAAAGGGCTGCTTTTCCCCGCGAGCATCGTGTTGAGCCGTGGAAGCCTATTCGTGACCAACCTCGCCCTTGCGCTCACGCCAGCCGTAGGCGATGAGCCGGAGGAAGATGTCACCACCTATACGGTGTCGCGGATTCCGCTCCAGGGCCAAGGCCAAGGTAATGGCAAAGGCAAAGGCCAAGGAAAGGGCCCCTGATCGACGGCGCACCATGGCACCGAGCGGCGCAAGCATTCGCCGGCCCCGGTTCAAGCACGAGGCCCCGCTCCGGCGGGGCCTTTTCTTTGGCTCCTCGGCGAATTGCGCAACCGATCGACGTGGGGGAGTCGCCGGTACCTCAGACGTGGCGTTTTCCGGCGATCGGTTCTTCGCGTGATCGAGTCGGCGAGGAAACCGACCCGATCATCCCCGCGCCACCGGCCGGGCCGGATCGCTGCACCACTCGCTCCACGAGCCCGCGTAGAGCCGCGACCCCGAAAGACCCGCGATCTCCATGGCCAGCAGGTTGTGGCACGCGGTGACCCCTGACCCGCACGAGTGGATGACCGCGCCCGGCGCACGCGCACCGAGCAACCGCGCGAATTCGTCGCGCAGTTCCTCGGCGGGCAGGAAGCACTGCAGATCGTCGAGGTTGTCCATGTAGAAACGGTTCACCGCGCCCGGAATGTGCCCGGCCACGGGATCGAGCGTTTCCTGCTCGCCCGGAAAAGCGCTCGGGCGCGCGCGCGTCGACGACCGCGGTGTCCGAATGGGCGATGCGCGCCAGCACCTCGGACGTCGTCACTTCCATGCCGTGGTCCGCGTGACACGAGAAGTGGCCCGGCTCCGCAGTGGAAGGGCCCGTGGCAAGCATGCCGCCGGCGCGCTTCCACGCGGCGATGCCGCCGTCGAGCACCGCCACCTGCTCGTGCCCGATCCAGCGCAACATCCACCACAGGCGCACGGCGAAAGCACCGCCGGCGTCGTCGTAGGCGACCGCCTGGGCATCGTCCTGCATGCCGTTGGCCGCCATGCGCGCGGCGAATTCGTGCGCCGGAGGCAACGGATGCCGTCCGTTGCGCCCGTTCCTGATCCCGGACAGATCGTCGTCCAGATGCAGGAAGCGCGCCCCCGGGATGTGTCCGCGGGCGAAGGCGCCACGCCCGTGCAGCGGATTGGCGAGGTCGTGCCGGCAGTCGTAAATGCGCCAGCGGGGGTCGTTGAGATGCTGCGCGAGGTCGCGCGCGCCGATCAGGGTGGTGTACGGCTTCATGCGTCGGCCCAGGTTGGTTCGAGCACCGGTCTGAAAGTGAACGGGGCGCTCGCTGTCATTGCCCCTCCCGCCGGTGACCTCGATGATAGCCTCGATGCGCCGCCCGCCGTCGTGCGAGACAATCGACGCCACTCCCGCCGCCTCCCACAGTCGCCCGCTGCTACCGATCGCCAGCCCGATGCCCGCCGTACGCTTCGACAGCTTCGACCTCCTGCGCGCCGTAGGTGCGCTGGCGGTCCTCGTTTCGCACTCGTTTGCGCTTACCGGGCGGCCGGAGCCGGGGGTGCCGGGTGCCGACACGCTTGGCGGACTGGGCGTGGCGATCTTCTTCTCGATCAGCGGCTATCTGATCGCGCTCAGCTGGCGACGCGATCCGCGGCCCGGCGCCTTCCTCGTCAAGCGCTCGCTGCGCATCTTTCCCGCGTTGGGCGTTGCGGTCGTGCTCGCCGCGTTCTTGCTCGGTCCGGTGGTCACCCAGTTGTCGGCGAAGGGCGATTTCTCCTATGGCCTCTATATCTACGCCTTCCCGGTACAGCAGACGCTGGTGATGCTGTGGCCAGCCCCGCCGATCGTGCCGTATATCGCCGTAGTGCTGGCGGCCACACTCGCGTTCGCCGTCGCGTCATGGCATTGGATCGAGCGCCCCGCGCTGGGCTGGAAAGCGCGGTTGACTGGCCGCACGCGCGCCGGCCACGATGCGGCCGCAGCAGCCGAGCACGCCGTCCTCGAGCATTGACCGCGGAGGTGCCGGCCCCATCGAACAGCATCGGCCCCGATTCGGCCCGGTCAGCTCCTTCCGGCGTCCGTCGGTGTCGATCACTGTGACGCAGTCACCAGCCACGACTGTGCGTAGTCTGCGCCGTCGATCCGCTCGAATCCGGCCAACGTGAATGCCTGCGGGCTCATGGCGATCAGCACGGGATCGTAAAGAGTCGGCAGCTCCTCGGGGTCGACAACGCGAATCAGGCTCACCAGCCGCGCGATGCGGACGTGACGCAACAGCTCGTCGTCGTAGAGTTGCTCGACGCGCAGGTCGCCGACAACCGGCGTACGGTTGCCCCACTCGCGCTTGGGAAGCGGGCGCCCACGATAGCGCAGGCGCAGGACCTTGAACCGCATTGCATGTACCGTATGGATATACGGCACTGTATAGCCGCAACCGGTTCGAGACAACCAGCCGTCGCGATGCGCGTCGGTGTCCGTCCTTGTTTCAGGTCCGAGGGCGGTCGTAGGCCCGCACCGTATCAGCGGGCAACCGTCGACTGCTGGTGCTGGGCCTCGCTCAGGCGACGCGCCTCCGCCTGCGCTTCGCTGATCTCGGCCGGCGAGAGCTTGCGCAGCATCATATCGCGAGCGACATCGGCGCCGATGACCCCCTGCGCGGCGGCAAGATTGAGCCAGGTGTAGGCTTTGACGTTGTCGGCCGCGATCCCAGCGTCCCCGCGGTACATGAGGCCAAGCTCGAACTGTGCGGGCCCGTTGCCGCTCTGCGCGGCGCGCTGCAGCCAGCTCGCGGCGCGCCCGTAGTCCTGGATTACACCGCGCCCGTAGCGCAGCGCGAGGCCCATCTCGTACTGCGCGTCGGCGTTGCCATGGTCGGCCGCGCGCTCGAGCCATACCAATCGCTCCTTCTCGCTCGGTGGGACCCCGCGACCAGCGGCGTACATCTTCGCCAGCTCATGCTCGGCAATGGGGTCGCTCTGCTTAGCGAGATTCACCGTTGTCTCGATCTGCGCGGCCTCGGGCCGCGCAGCTTCGGGCTCGACAGCGTCGTGCCTGGGTTCGCCGACCAGGCTGATGCCAATCGCGGCCCCAATTACTGCGATGCCGACGATGATGGCGAGGCGGTAGACCCGGCTGCGGACTCCCCAGAAGAGCTTGCGACACGCGCGGCAACGATACGGCGAACGGAAGATGTGGCGCAGCGATACCCCCGCCGGCCGTTCGCCGGACCGGCGTATGTCGAGACTTCCACAGTGGGGGCAGGTTCTGTACATCATGCATCGGGGTCGGAGCCGTAATTATGGCACCGGCGCACAGTGCCGCAACGAAAGTCGATCGACATCCTGTCGTTGCCATGCGCGTCGAACTCGATGACGGCGTGCGCCTTGGGCTCAGAGATTCAATTGATGCAGTGTGGCCCGTGGCCGGAGCGCGGGGTCGGATGCCCATTCTCCGAGTGCTGCCATGAGGCATTTTCGGTCTCTCCAGCGATGTCTGGCGCAGGCCCAGCGTCTTTCCGCCGTCGATCACGTCACCCGGTAAGGCTCGAGCTCCAGTGATTCCACGTCCTTGCCGAGCACCACGATGGTGCCGGCGCGACGGTTGGCGCCGTCTTCGGAGAACTCGAAGCGGTAAGTGCGTCGCAACGCCGCGTGCCCCTGCGCATCGCGCACGATGCGCACGCCAGATCCCTGCACGGTGAAGTCGAGGAACTGCAGCCCTTGCCGATCGCAGGCGGCCCGGGCGAAGCCAATCGCCGTCTCACGCGCACGAAGCGCGTCGAAGGCCAGCCAGCCGACGAAAGCCAGGACGAGGAGCAGAGCGACTTCCCACATGGGTCAGGGGTGGTGAAGGCGGATGGGCGGGGGCCCGCGCAAGCGCGTGCCGGATCGAAGCGGAGTTGGGGATGATCGCGTCTTTTCGAAAGTCGGTCCACGGGCCGATCGCCGAAGGGAAGTCTGCCGCCGCGTCGCCTTGTGCCCGACCCGCCGACCGTTACAAGCGGCGGCGCCGCAGATGACCATGAGTTGAACGATTGAGCGCACAATAGGCGGAGACGCATCGTCAACGTCCGCCCCGCCGTGCGATCCTGGCCGGGGAGGTCCGCGACGGAGCCGGTCCGTCTGGCCAAAGCGCTGGTCGCAATTTGCGGCCCCTCGGGGCCCCGCCGATGCCGCTGCTGTTCGTCCTGCTGCTATTGCCGCTGCTCGCGGCGGCAAGCCCCCCGCCGGTCACGGTGCTGACCCTCGATGGCCCGATTACGCCTGCCTCCGCAGACTACTTCTCACAGGGCTTGAAGCGCTCGGTCGAAAACGGCTCCAGCCTGGTCGTGCTGACGATGGACACGCCCGGCGGCCTGGACACGGCGATGCGCGACATCATCAAGGGAATCCTCGCCTCCCCGATCCCCGTCGCCACCTTTGTATTCCCGAGCGGGGCGCGAGCGGCCAGCGCCGGGACGTACATCCTGTATGCGAGCCACATCGCCGCCATGGCCCCGGGCACCAACCTGGGCGCCGCAACGCCTGTGCAAATTGGCATCGGCGGCCCGCGCAGCGAACCTCTCGCGCCGCCGCCGGCGAGCAAGGAAACGGAGCCCGGCAAAGAGAGTCCCGCACCGACAGCACCGCCAAGCGCGCTCACCGAGAAGCAGATCCACGACGCGGCCGCGTACATTCGCAGCCTCGCCCAACTGCGCGGGCGCAATGCCGAATGGGGAGAAAAGGCGGTTCGCGAGGCGGTCAGCCTTACCGCCGACGAAGCACTCAGGCTTCGCGTCGTCGACTACGTCGTCCATGATGTGCGCAGCCTGCTGGATCGACTGGATGGATCGCGCGTTGCCGCGGGCGGGACGATGGTGACGCTGAATACGGCTGGCGCCGAACTCATCGCTTTCGACCCCGACTGGCGCACGCAACTGCTGTCCGTGATCGCTTCTCCGAGTCTTGGCCCTGATGCTGATGATGCTCGGCATCTATGGTCTGCTGTTCGAGTTCTCCAACCCCGGCTATGTGCTGCCGGGCGTGGTCGGCGGCATCAGTTTGCTGTTGGCGCTGTTTGCGTTCCAGATGCTCCCCATCAGCTACACCGGCTTGGGGCTCATTGTCCTGGGCATGGTCTTCCTCGTGGCCGAGGTCTTCGTCCCCATGTCCGGCGCCCTCGGCGTCGGCGGCGTTCTGGCCTTCGTGATCGGTGCCGTCATTCTTGTCGACACCGACGTTCCCGGGTATGGAATTCCGACGCCGTTGATCATGACGCTCGCCGTCATCAGCGCCCTGTTCGTATTCATCGTCGTGCGAATGGGGGTGCGGGCCCGCCGCCGCCCGGTGGTGAGTGGCCAGGAGACACTCGTCGGCGGCTCCGGCGAAGTGCTCGCCGATTTCACCGGCGAAGGCTGGGCGAGAATCCATGGCGAAATCTGGCAGGTGCGCAGCACCCTGCCGCTGACGCGGGGCCAACCGGTGCGCGTGACCGGCATCGACGGGCTCACGCTGGATGTGGAACCGCAATCGACCGAACCGAAAGGGGGCGCGTCATGATTTGGGCATTCGTCTGGGTAGTGCGTGATCGTTCTGTTGGTCCTTCTGGTCGGCTCGGCGATACGGATCCTGCGCGAGTACGAGCGCGGCGTGGTCTTCACCCTGGGGCGCTTCTGGAGAGTCAAGGGACCGGGGCTCGTGATCCTCGTTCCCGGAATCCAGCAATTGGTCAAGGTGGATTTGCGCACCGTGGTGTTCGAGGTGCCGACGCAGGACGTGATTTCACGCGACAACGTGTCCGTCAAAGTCAGCGCCGTCGTGTACCTCCGCGTCGTGGATGCGGAAAAGGCGATCATCCAGGTCGAAAACTATGTCAATGCGACGAGCCAATTGGCGCAGACCACGTTGCGCTCGGTCCTGGGCAAGCATGAGCTCGACGACATGCTGGCGGGTCGGGAGAAGCTGAATATCGATATCCAGCAAGCGCTGGATGCGCAAACCGCCTCGTGGGGAATCAAGGTTTCCAACGTCGAGATCAAACAGGTCGATCTGACCGAATCCATGATCCGGGCCATCGCGCGGCAGGCGGAGGCCGAACGCGAGCGGCGCGCCAAGGTGATCCACGCCGAGGGCGAGCTGCAGGCGTCGGAAAAGCTGTACCAGGCCGCCAAGGTCCTGGCCCAGGAGCCGCAAGCCATTCAGTTGCGCTATCTGGAAACGCTGACGGTGATCGGTGCGGACAAGAACACCACCATCGTGTTTCCTCTGCCGATGGATGTCCTGACCCCGTTCTTGCAGAAGACGGTTGGAGGCGCGCGCTAGGTTTGTTTCTGCGTTGCGGCATCTCTCGTTGCTCATCGACGCACCATGGCAGGCTCATTCGGCTGGCGCCTTGTGAAGTTGATCGGCGCGCTCTGTGCAGGCGCGCTCGTCGGCGCACTCGCCGGAGCACTGCTTCTCATCGCCGTCGGGACGATTCCACGAGGCACCGGGAGCACGTCCGCGTTCGTCCCGAGCAATCTGCTCTTCACGTATTTCATCTTCTGGTTCACGGCGCCTGCCGCCCTGGTGGCCGGACTGCCGTCGTTCTATCTGCTCGCCCGATGCCGCATGCTCAATGCGATATCGGTCGGCTCAGTGGGGATCTTCGCTGGCGCAGGCGTCAACATGTTGCTCAAGTCGGGCGTCCCGTCCGGCCAGCGAGATGCTGACCTGTGCGGCCATCGGGCTCGTGTCGGCGCTCGCGGCGTTCTTCTTGCTGCCGCGATCAGGGACGCCGCGTGTGGACCTCCAGAATGCGGGCAACCGGCTGAGCTAGACCGCTCCTGCGTCGGACGTCTGTGGCGCGAATCGCACTGGTTGTGTCCGTCAAGTTGTGCGAATTGGTGGCCACGGTCCCATGGCTCAGCGGCGCCGCGCATTTGTTCCTCGGGCTTTTCCCAGATCAACTGCGTGTCGAGAATGCGTCCGCCCCCGCGCGCCTCGTTCGTGGGGTGTTAGACGAGGTGCAGAAACCGTGCGCCATTCGCCGTTCATGCGGCCGCCGCTACGCGCGCGAATTGTGCGATCATCGGTGGCAGGCTCGCCGAGATCGAGGCGCCTATCTGGGTCGGCGAAGGTGAAGAGCAGGCTTGCGCAGAGCGACGGTGCTCATCGCAGAAGGCAACAGCCGAGCGGATAGATGCGAACGGGAGATCACATGAAATGCGCAGCGGCCGCGGTATTTGTTGCGCTGGTCTCATCCTTTCCTGGGGTGTCGTCAGCCGCCTCGGGAAGCAACAAGCCGTCCAATGACCCAACTGTCGTACCGGCGTACATGGCGGACAGCAAAGGGCGGGTAATAGGACCTCTGGTTGCCCCGGTAAGCATGTCCACATTGCCTGCGGCGCAAGCGGCCCTTTGGCGTAGCCCTTGGGGAAATATCAAAGTGCAGTTTCGTGCATCCGGCCCCGCCGCAACCTCCGAGTTTTCGTATCTCGTGGGCCCCTCCATCTATTTCGCATCGATGAATTGCACAGGACCGGCGTACGTCTTCGATGGCGAATTGTGGTCATTCGTCCCCGGATTCTCACGGGCATTTGTTGCCGACGACGCTGCGGGCACGCAGGCAGCCCCTGAGGCCACGATCGGTACGGTATATCTGGTCAGCAACACTGCCGAGACGGTCACGCCCCGCAGCCTTCGCAGCCCGCTCGGGCTTTCTTGCGACGCAATGGCTGGCGCGGCGGCTCAGATGTTCAGGTTGCAGGCGGTTGGCCGTTTCAGCGACCACTTCGTCGCGCCGTACCTCGTCAAGTAGAGGTAATTGGAAGTGGACACGCGACATGCCCGCGCCGTTGACGATCGGCCGCGGGACGAGTGTGTCCTTCGGGTCATCCTCGCCCGACCCGATCAGTACGTCGCACTTCTCGGCGCGTGCACCGTCCGGCCAGCGCCCACCGATGTTGATGGTTGCCGCCATCGCAAGCGCCAGAGTCGACTTGCTGAAGCCGGAAAGAAAACGGCCCCGCGAAGGGGCCGGCATAGGACGTACTGGTGGAGGTGGCGAGAATCGAACTTACGCTTTGCTCGTGGCTACGCCGCCACCTCCTGTCACTCAATTCGCCCTTACCACCATTCTTACCACTTTCCGAGCCCAGCAATTCCGCAAACGGCGCCCCAGCGGGGGCAAACACACCACGCTCGACGTCGGCAACGTGTTCTTCATGCATTCCCAAACGCAGCTCGATCCACGCACGCGGAACGCACCCAAGGTATTCCTCCGGATAAGTCGATGGAGCCCCGAACTCAATGCGGTTGCCGCAGACCGGCACGCTGGACTATAGCTGAATAGATTTCCAATTCTGAGCGTATTGCACCTTCGAACTGCAGTGGCGTCTCGTCGATTACTTCATAGCCGATCTGCTCCAGGTGCTGCTTGACATCGGCCATGCGTACGACTTGGGTGAGCGCACTGGTCAGCTTCGCGAGAACTTCTGGGGGCATTCCTGCGGGCCCGACAAGTCCGAACCATGGCTCCGCCGTGAAGCCTCGTTTTGTCTGCTCCAAGATTGTCGGCACATCGGGCGCCGCTCGCGCCCGTTTCGTACCCGTGGCAGCAATGAATCGAAGGGATCCAGCACGTACGTGCTGCTGCGCCTGCATGATGTCCAGAAACATGATGTCGATGCGCCGAGCCAGGAGATCCGTAATGGCGGTCGCCGCACCTTTGTACGGCACCGTCAGAATATCGACCGTCTCTTTCGACTTGATGAGCTCAATCACGAGTCGGCCGACCGTTCCATCTCCCGTCGACCCGAAAGTGAGCTTTCCGGGATGGGTCCGTGCATAGTCGATCAGGTCCTGGTAGGACGCTGCCTCCACTCCCGAGTTGACGACGACGAAATAGGGGGCGCTAACAACACGCCCAACCGGCGTGAAGTCGGATATCGGGTCGTACCGGATGTCTTTCTGTAGCGACGGAGCGAGCGTAAGAGTGCCCTGATTGGCCATTAGCAGCGTATAGCCATCCGCGGGTGCTTTGGCGACGATATCGGCAGCCAGCGTACCTCCTGCGCCGGGCCGGTTTTCGATCACCACCGGCTGATCCCAGAGTTCTCCGAATTTCGTGCCCACCACGCGCGCTATTCCGTCTGCCCCGCCACCCGGGAGCCCTCCAACGATGATCTTGACTGGTCTCGAAGGGAAGGATTGGGCAAGTGCAGCCCCGGCGAAACCGGCAACCACCGCGGTCACAATTGCTGGCAGTAGCGCGACAAACATTCGCATGGCCACCCCTAGACATTCCGGCGCGAACTGAATGTCATGGCGTTCATTGCCACGCTGATTCGTGACAAGGTTTAGTGAATCGACCGGTCCAACAAGCCAACGGCCTCGCCCGCGCGTCCGCAACGCACGGAATGGCAAGCACATTTCGTACCACGTGCCCATTTGGTGGCGTCGATGACTACCTAGTCCTACGGGGTGATTGCCCCATCCAAGTCACGCTGCAGCACGGACGCCACTTCTCGAACGGCTGGTGCCTTCATGATGGAGGCGTGATCTCCCGTGAAGTGATGAATCGTCAAACGACCGGAAATCAATCGCCCCCACCCAAGGGTCTCGTCGCCGGATGCGTTCTGGACGGACTCGCTGGCGGCGAACAAATGTGCGTCTCCCGAGTAGGGCGAAGGTACGTGGCTCCAGAACGCCCAGCGCTGGGCTTCCCCTACCTTATGCAGCCGGCGGAGATCGGGACGACGTAGGGCGTGCAACAGCCAGTGATACGCGCGTTCTTGCACGTACCTAAGTCCTCGTCGATGCAACTGTCCGACCCTGTTTGCCCGTCGCAGCCTACCGCGTACTCCTGCGTCGATCAGAACGAGAAGACCGACTGCGTCTCCATTCCCGTGGAGCTGCCTCGCCATTTCGATCGCGATCGTTCCACCACTCGAGTAGCCCACAATTCGAAAGGGCCCATCCGTTTGGCGTTGCCGCATTGCCGATATGCAGTCCGCCGCTATGTCGCGAATCGAATGACGGGGAGTTGCGCCTCCGTACACGCCACGCGCTTGCAGGCCAAAGACCGGTTGTTCAATATCGAGATACTGTGCCAATTCGTAGTAGTGGAAGAGATTGCCGCCTTGCGTATGCACACAGAACAATGGAGCCTTGGACCCTTCCGATTTGATCGGTACCAGCATTGGCCAAGTTCCAGGCTGCTCGTCCTGAATCAGAAGGCTGGCCAGGTGCGCGATGGTCGGGCCGCCAAACCAAAGCGCATCCAATGGCAGCCGACGCCCGAATAGGCGCTCAATCTCGGCAAAAAGCTGCGCTGCCAAGAGCGAATCGCCCCCCAGCGCAAAGAAGTTATCTTCGACGCCGATTGGCGAGACCCTGAGAAACTTCTCCCAGAGTTTGACGAGATGGAGTTCGGTCTGGTTGCTGGCATTGACTCGGATGTTCGGCTTCGGCGCAACCGCGAGCATCGTGGCGAGTTCGTCGCGTCTGACCTTTCCAAGCGCGTTCTTTGGTAACTCCGGAACGATCATGATACGACTAGGCACTTTATGTGCGGCCAGGTTTGCCGCGGCAAACTCACGTAGCTGCTGCTCATTCACTTCGTTGGCCCGACGCAGTACTACTGCGGCAGCCACATCCTCGCCTAACGTAGGGTGCGGAACGGGAAATGTGGCCGCCTCCGTTACCGAGGGGTGGCGTAGCAGCGTTAGGTCTACCTCTGTCGGTGCGACTTTCGGGCCGCCTCGATTTATCAGTTCTTTCTTGCGTCCGGTTAGAAACAGGTAACCGTCGTCATCAACATAGCCCAAGTCCCCGGTCCGGAACCACCCATCGAGAAAGGCGTTACCGTTTGCTTCGGCATTGGCCTCGTAAGCTGCCATGACACCTGGACCTCTAACCAAGATCTCGCCGACGTTCCCTGCCGCCAACAAAGTGCCGTCATCGCTTCGAATTGACATGGGGATGAGGGGGATCCCTACCGAGCCCTCTCGCTGAGCATCTTGGTCAAGGGGGGAGTCGGCGATCCTGCCCGTCTCGGTCATCGAGTACGCTGCGACGACCGGGGCGCGAAAGGCGATCTCGAGCTGAGTCTTGAGTGATGTGGGTAGCGCAATGCTTGTCGATCGGATGAAGCGCAACGAGCTTGATTGCCCCGGTGGCCTGCGTTCGATTTCCCTCAGCATTGCGCCCAAGACTGTCGGACTACCGGAAAGATACGTCGGCTTGAACTGATTGAGACACGCTATCAGATCCGCGGGACCGAGCCCCGAAGCGACGACGACGCTCGCTCCCGCAGTGATCGGCGTCAGCAGATTCATCCCGAACGCACTGCCCGTGAAAAGGGGGGCGACGCACAGGCAGCGGTCGGAGTGGTCAATGGGCGCTTCTTTGGACCGCTGAAGCAACTGAAACTGCGTGAGGGGAACGATTTTCGCCGCTGAGGTGGTTCCCGACGTGTGCAGCAGGACCGCAACATCCCCTCCTTCCGGTCCTTCGGCAAGGGATCCTGCGCGTGCGCCGTCCGACACCAAATCGAACGAACCCGGCACATTCGTCTCCGAAGGCCGCAAATTCACAACCTTCAGTCCCAGCTCGGTCGCTACTTGCCTTGCGCGTTGGAGATGCCCTCCAAGGACGAGCAATGCATCGATGCGAAGGGTCTTGAGCGCTCGCCGATATGAATCAAGGTCGTCATTCGGATTCAGCGGAGCACAAACGGCTGCTGCTGTCACCGCCAGCAGCGCGACCGCCATCTCCGGCCCGTCAGGGAGTACCACCGCCACCCTGCTTCCTCGCCCGATGCCCATGCCCGCGAGCGACGCGCATAGCCGCTCAATTTCGAACGCGAGCGCAGCGTACGTGAGTGGCTGCTTGCCGGGGGCGAGCATCGCCGTGGCAGCCCCATGTACCTGCGCCTGCCTGGCCAGCAGGCTCCGGATCGTGTTGGGATCGGGATCGATCAGCATCGGTCGGACATTCAAGACTCAATCCATTGTCCAAACAATCCAACGGCCCCCTTGACCAGCGTCGATTAACTCACAGGGGGTCAGGTCAGCATAAAGCGGGGCACTCGGCGAAAAGACTTCGGGTCGAATCCGCAGTGCGCCGTTCTGACAGAAACCTCCGCGCCCCTGGCTTGCAGTGCGTGGCGGAGGTCATGAATTGTGCGAGTTTGCCATCCTTGCGCTTTTCCGCTCCCTGATCGCTTGTCGCATCATGTCGCGCTTGGCTGCGTTCTTCTGCGCGTTAGTGCGGTCTGAAGCACACGACCGAGGAATCGGGTGTGCCGTAACGAAGGATGGCGGCGTTGGCCTTCGAACCAAGCCGAAAGCGCCATCGGTAGGTCACGCCGATCGGCACAGTGGAAGTGCGCGAGCGAGAACCACGCCAAGGCGGCCGATTCGCGCACTGCCCGCCTCTGCTCTGCGCTGAGTCCATAGGAGACCGCATTCGCGAACAGCCGATCCTTGATCTCCACCAAAGAACGCATGTGGTCGAGCGCACGGTCGTGACGCGAAATCGTTCCCTGCCCTTCGGCACGCTGCCGATACAGCGGGTTCAGCACTAGGCCGAAGCGGTGCGCCACGGCCGCACGAACGGCCCAATCGCAATCCCAGAGCAGACAATGTGGCTCGTAGAGGCCGATCTCCCCGAGCGCGGCGCGACGTACCACCGGTCGCTGGAAAGCCATCGGCACCGTCTGTAACAGCGCCGTGAAGAACTGCGGCCCGAGGGCAAGCACGCCAGGTTCGCGTTCCACACCGTCGGTTAGCGCCAGCGCTCGGCTCATCGCCCCTCGATACGCGGTCTCGGCCCGGACGCTCTCGCGCCCAAACCACGACACGCTCATGAAAAGCCCGTCCAAGTCGCGGTGTAGGTCCAACACGTCGAGCGCGCAGGCGAGGTAATCAGACGCGTAGAGGTCGTCGTCATCCAAGAAGGCGACAACTGGCGCGGTTGCTGCTTCGATGCCAGTGTTCTTGGCTGCGGCACCTCCTCGCCTCACGGGATGGCGCCGCACGTTTACGCGTGAGCCAAACCGCTCGCGGAACGCGTTCGCGTCAGTTGGAGGATCGGACGCATCATCAACGACGATAGCCTCCCAATACGGCATCGTTTGGTTGACAACGCTCTGCAGAGCCTCCGCGAGCAAGTCGGGGCGATTCCGGGTCGGCAGTACGACTGAGACGCGCGGGACAGCCTGGGCTTCAATGGCAATTGTGCCCAAGCTATTCATGCGCTAGCCGCTGGGAGGGACTCTCGAGGGTCTTCGTCGCCCCAACCGCATCTGCGACGGCAATCATGAACTTGTCGCTCCTACCTTGGTTCGCCACAAGGCTCGCGATACACATCATAGCGGGATCACGACCTAGCACGAGGAGAAAGTGGCAGTTTAACGTCGTGACGTCGGAGGACGAAAAGCGCGGGAAGCTCGCAATGCAGAATCGGGGCCCCCTCAGTCGCCGCAGCGCTCGGAACCAAACATCATGGTGTACTTAGTTGCTTGTAGGCCGCTTCCAGGAATGAGTCCAGTAGGTTACAAGAAACGACTTGGGAAACAACCACCGCTTGGTTCGTGCGCCAAGGTTCACATTGAAATCTACAACCTCACTAGACAACCGAGAGTGAATGATATTGGACCAGTCGATCGGATACCATTGGTCGGGCTCCAGGAGATTGACCCGTGACTCATTTGCTTGGGGCAAACGTTTGTCCGGAAGGCGCGCAGCGATCCCCTGAATCATTTCGCGCACAGCACTCCGGTCGGACGACATGTAGGTGTCGTATGCGTTCTTGAGCAAGATCGGTCCAGTCATGACCTCAGGACCCTTCCCAACCATCGCCGCCGAGTCGCCCAGTGCTTCGGCGTTCTTGACCAGCAGATGAATGGCCAGCAACCAGAATTCTTGCAGGGGCCGAGACGCCATGATCGCGTTTGGAATCGAATGGGGGAAATCGGGATCGTGTCCCATCCTTCCCAGCCATACATCTCCAGAATCGAATAGACGGGCCACCGGTCTCAGGCATTCTGTGTCCATGTCCGCATATAGCCCTCCAAATTGATACAAGAAGAAGTACCGAACTGCATCGGCCCGGTAGATTTCTCGTGGGTAGGCGTCATAGATCGGTAAGTACCATGGATAGTATTTCTCGATGAAGCTCCTGTTATCGACGTCATCCCAAAGACAGTACTCAAAGTCATGGTTCATTCGTTTGAAGCTCGCGCTCCATCGGGCGTAGTTGTCGGGCATTGAAACCTTGCTTTTCCAAGTCTGAAAGATCACCTTGGGGACTGAACCGTCACTAACTACTCGCGGCTCAGGCTCAGGCGAGACTTTCCGCTCGCCACCCGCACCAGTTGAGGCCACAGGATTCGACGCCTGTCCCAAACCGGCAGCATCCCAATCGCCTTTCGTCGAAATTCCACGAAGCCCGCCCGTATTCCCAGCCAGCGACCCTGCCACCGTCCTGACTAATCGCTTTAAACGGATTGCGATGAGAAGCATCACCATTGGGATAATCGGTCGCGACCGCAACGCATTTTGAAGGTCTGCATGACGGTTCGGGCCGATGCCGAGCAGGGTTGCCAGGATGCGGGTGATCACCGGAAACCTTGACGCATGCTCCAGGGAATTCATCGACGTCTTTCTCTCTCATTGCAGAACCAGCCGAGCCACTGCACCAGGGAAGTTCTCAAAGACGATGGCTGCTTTGGTGCCAATATTGTTCACATGATAGAAACTCACGTCGCCCCTTCGAGTCTTGCTGGGCTTCAAACGGGCCCTCGAGGCCGACGCCGGGACGATCCGGATTTCGGGCAGGTCGGCTGATCAAAGGCTGATACGTGCGCGATAAGAAGCGGAACTGATTCGCCGAACTCATCCCACTGCGGAATCGTGAGTGGAGTCAGGGAAGGAGGTAGGAGTGTCGGACATGTCTTCTAAGGGTCTGCTTAGAAATGAGCCGCAAATCGACTTCACCGCTTCTAAGGAGGTGTGGGGGGCTCTCAAGGAATTGGGGCGCACGGAAGATGTGAAGTTTTCCCCGGACAATCGCAGGCTTGCCGTCGCCGGATTCGCCAAGAATAAGCTCGTCGTTTTCGATGTCGGTATCACCGCTTCTGCAGCCGGGAAGAGGGTGACTTTGACTGATTTCATCGAAATTACGTCGTCGAGTCTCCATAGGCCGCATGGCCTCTTCTTCATCGATGAGGAGACCCTTGTCGTTGCCAATCGCGGAAAAGCAGCCCCCATCCTGAGGTTGCCTCCAAGCGGAGCAGCAGAAAAACAATTTGCATTGTCTGCTCTGCAAACGATACGCAACGACGAATTTCATCGACTGAAATCACCGGGTTCAGTGTCGGTCTCGCGAATTGACGAAAACGTGTACGAGGTGCTCATCTGCAACAATTATGCGCATTATGTGACCCGACATACCTTGAAAGAGGAAAGGGGGCATCTTGCTTTCAAGGACCACGAAATCCTGTTAAGCAAAGGGCTAAGCATTCCGGATGGAGTCGCGTGAACAGGGAGAGGCGCTGGATTGCTATCAGCAACCACAATACCCATAGCGTTCTTCTGTACGAGAACACGCCCCGTCTGAGCCAGCACTCCGAACCGGACGGCGTTCTCCGCAATTTGAATTATCCCCATGGCGTGCGTTTTACTCCGGACGACAACTTCATTCTCGTGGCCGATGCGGGCGCCCCGTATGTAAATGTATATGCAAAGGAGGGAGGCAGCTGGAAGGGCAATCGCAAACCTGTCACCTCGTTCCGCGTGATGGACGAGACGACTTACATGCGTGGTCGACGCAACCCCCAAGAAGGTGGCCCCAAGGGAATCGATATTGACAACGATATGACCGTGCTCGTGATGACCTGCGACGAGCAGGCGTCTGGCCTTCTTTGACTTGCCTGAAATGCTGAAGAAGCGTGGGATCCCCATGGATTGGCGGAAGAAATCCGTTCAGTGGCGAGTGGAGCGGATAAGGGACGACCTGCGACGTCTACGTGGATGGAAATAGACTAGACCGCAATTGAACCGAAGCCTGTGTGCTTGCACCCGTAGAGGTGCGCTGTGCGACAGCGTTCCCGTCCATCTCTCTCGGGTTCAACGAAAGCACTATTGAATTGGACCCAACCCAAGCCGAAGCTCCACCGGGGCTTGTCGCTTGTAGCGTCAGTCGGCAATCATGCAGAACTCGCCGTCACGAGCCACGACTGCGCGTAGCCCACGCCCTCGATCCACTCGAAGCCCGTCAGCGTGAACGCCTGCGGGCTCATTGCCAGGAGCACGGGATCGTGTAGCGTCGGCAACTGCTCGGGGTGGACCTGGTTCAGCGGATTCAACAGCCGCGCAATGCGGATGTGCCGGTTCAGCGTCTCGTCGTAGAGTTGCTCGATGCGCAGATCGCCGACGGCCGCTTCGCGATTCATTGGCTCTCGGCGCGGCAGTGAGCTAATAACCGAATCTGGTGTACGAGGATGAGTTGAGGAAGGCGGCGTGACTTGCTGAAATGCGATTGTCGAGATCGTTTTCAGCCACCCACGGAAGGGAGTCACGCCACCCATGAAAACGGATACGGTAGCTGTTGCGAGCACAAAAAACCCGTCCCGCGGGCGGGTTCTCTGTGCGCGATGTGCGTCAGTGGTATCGCATTGGGCTTGTGGCATCACTGAAAAAGTGGTGGAGGTGGCGAGAATCGAACTCGCGTCCGAAGGCACTCCGCAGTCAGGACTACATGCTTAGTCGCGTCATTGTGCTCTTGCCGCTACGCCGTTGACGGACATACGACGCAGCAGCCAGTCACCTAGATTTAGCGCCTCGCCCAAGTGACCCGGGCGGACGCGATCGCTCGAAGGGTCCTTGCCGTGATTCGCCGTTACCGGCTCTTCACCCGGGCTGAGCGCCGCCCGGTGCAAGGTCCGGCGGGGTTAAGCCGCCAGAGCGTACGTTTCGTCGTTCGCAGTTAAGTTTGCGAGTGTCAGGGTTTAACGAGGACCAACACCTCGGCATGCCCCAAGCTGCTTTGCAACCCCCGTCGAAACCAGTTCACCCCCGGTTTTCGAAGCGGCGCGAGGTCGGTCCCTCTCGCGCCAGAGCGCAACGCACTCAAGAAACCCCATGATACCATCCGGGCCACCTTGGCCCGCGTGTGTGGGTTCACTTACTGCACATGGGGCCGCCACGTCCGGTTTCAATGGACCTTCGTCGTCTCTTGCCACCATGGTGTGCCCCATGCCCGAATCTCCGGTACTGATTCCCGTCATCCTGTCCGGCGGCGCCGGTACGAGGCTGTGGCCGCTCTCGCGCGAGACGGCGCCAAAGCCGTTCATACCGCTGCCCGACGGCGGAACCCTGCTGGCGAAAACGGCCGAGCGCGCGCTCGCCTTGCCGGGCGTTCAGGACCTCGTGACCGTCACCAACCGCGATCTCTATTTTCATACGCGCGATGCGTATGCCGGGCTCGCGCATCGGCAACCGAGGAACGCCTCGTACCTGCTCGAGCCGTTCGGCCGCAACACCGCGCCGGCGGTGGCTGTTGCCGCGCTGTTCGTACAGGCCCGTTACGGAGACAACGCCGTGCTGCTGGTGCTGCCCGCCGATCACCTGATCCACGATGCCGAAGGCTTCGCGGCGGGCGTGTCGCGGGCGATGGCGCTCGCATGCACGGGCTCGCTCGTCACCTTCGGCATCACGCCTACCCACCCGGAGACCGGATTCGGCTACATCGAATGCGCCACCGCGGTCGGGGCCGACGCACCGCCTGCCTACACGGTACGCCGGTTCGTGGAGAAGCCGCCGCTCGACCGTGCAGAGGCGTTTCTCGCCGCCGGCAACTACGTGTGGAACAGCGGCATGTTCTGCTTCACGGCCGCCGCGATCCTTGCGGCCTTCGCCCGCCACGCGCCGCAGGTGCTTGCGGCGGCAACATCGGCCGCCGCGCGGCTGATCGGCGGGCGGGACACCGCGATGCTGGAGATCGACGGCGGCCCGTTCGAGTCCGCGCCGAGCATCTCGATCGACTACGCCGTGATGGAGCCGGCGGCGGCGGCGGGGCAGGTCGCATGCGTGCGCGGAACCTTCGACTGGAGCGACGTCGGCTCCTGGGACGCGATTGCCGCGCTCACCGCGCCGGACGCCGACGGCAATCGCGGGCAGGGCGAGCGCGTGATGATCGCGACACGGGACACCTTCGTCCACGCCGAGGAACGCGTTGTCGCCACGCTCGGCGTCCAGAATCTCGTCGTCATCGAGACGCCCGACGCGGTGCTCGTCGCGGATCGCAATCACCTGCAGCAGGTCAAGGACGTCGTCGGCGAACTCAAGCGCCGCGGACACGAGTCGTACAAGCTGCACAAGACGGTCGCCCGTCCGTGGGGCGCCTACACCGTGTTGCAGGAAGGGAGCGGTTTCAAGATCAAGCGGATAGAAGTCAAGCCGGGCGGCACGCTGTCGCTCCAGATGCACCGCCACCGCAGCGAGCATTGGGTCGTCGTGAGCGGCGTCGCGCAGGCGACCTGCGACGACAGGCGATTCCTGGTCAAGGCCAACGAATCGACCTTCATCCCGGTCGGCCACAAGCACCGACTCGAGAACCCGGGTACGGAGCCGCTGGTCATGATCGAGGTCCAGTGCGGCGACTACGTCGGCGAGGACGACATCGTCCGTTTCGACGACGTGTACGGGCGCGCGGCACCGGTGCGCTGAGGGGCACTCCGGCGTCCTTGCCGGCGCCGTGCGGGATCGAGCGCGGCGCTGCTACTTCGCGATCAGTCTGCCGATCGCAGTCTTCTCGTGGTATTCGCCCACGAACGGATACTCACCGGGCTTCAGCGGGCCAACGAAGATCGTCGCCTGGCTCCGGCCTGGAATCACCTTTTCGCGATTGAGCTTCTTGCTCTCGAACTCCTCGGGCGTGGCGTCTTCGTTCTTGACGACCAGCTTGATCTTCTGCCCGGCGGGCACCGTGATTTCGGCCGGAGAGAACTGGTGGTTGCGAAGCGCGAGCTCGAAGGTGGGTTCGTCGGCACGTGCGAGGCCTGCGACGGCGGCGAGCAGGACGGCAACCAGGACACGCATCGGACAATCTCCGTGTAGCGAAGAAGTGGCAGATCAGGCGGCGTGCGGCATCCGCGGCACGCCCATGCGGGTCGCGCGCAGGCGCCGCGCAGCGACGATCAGCGCGACAAGGGTCGCGCCGTAGAAAGCGACCTGCAGGCCGGAAGGCCGCGCGGTGTAGCCGACGAGAACGTGCAGCAGCTGGCCGGGAAGGCTCGACTCGGTCAGCAGCGGCGAGGTATCCCACATCTCGGGAACCAGTGCCGGCAGCAGGTTCGCCTGCTCGAGGAACCGCGCAGCCTGCGCCGCGAGCCCGGCTGCCAGCGCGACCACGAGCCAGCCGGTAACGCGGAAGAAATGGCGCACCGGGATGCGCACCAGGCCGACGTACAGGAGCGTGCCGACCAGCACGCCGCCGCCGGCGCCCAGCGCGAGCCCGGCCACGATGTCACGGGTGGGCGCTGTGGTGGCGAGCCCTTGCAGGAACAGGACTGTTTCGGCGCCTTCGCGCAGCACGGCGAGCGCGACGGCAAGCGTCAACGCAATGAGCGTGCGCCCTCCGGCACGTACGGAATCGCTCAGTGCGCGCAATTCCGTCGCCAGCGCCCGCCCGTGCTCGGCCATCCACAGGTGGTGCCAGCCGAGCATCGCGACTGCCGCGAGCAGGACGCCGGCGTTGAAAAGCTCCTGCCCCATGCCCTCGAACGCAACCGCAATCGCCTCGGCCGCGCCCGCAACCGCCACCGCGCCGGTCACGCCGGCCGCGATGCCGACTCCGATCCATCCGGCCCGCCCCGCTATCCCGCGCGTGGCCGCGAGGACGATCGTGACGATCAAGGCGGCTTCGAGCGTTTCCCGGAAGACAATGACGGCGGTGCCAAGCATGTGGGGCTCCTTACCAATGCGAATGATTCGCATTCTACAGGTAGCTCGCCGCGTGTCAAGTGACCTCCCGGCGCGCCTCACGCGGGAATATCGGGATCGATCCGGCGTTCGAGCCAGGCGATCTGATCCTTGAGCAGCAGTTTGCGCCGCTTCATTCGCGTGACCTGCAGCTGATCGACGGACGATTCTTGGGCCATTCGGTGGATCGCCGCGTCCAAGTCGCGGTGTTCGACCTTGAGCGCGACGATCCGCTGCTGCAGCGCGACCCGCTCGGCGTCGCCAATGGGGCCCTCGATCGACATCGGTTCCCGCTTCAGACGTCGGGAGCGGCGGCCACCGCTTCCGAAGCGCGCCGACTGTAACGGCTGGTGACAAAGATGCCGGTGAGGATCAGCGCGATCCCGGCAACGTGGAACGAGGCCAGCCGCTCACCGAGAAACGTCCACGCGAGCACGATGCCGAACACCGGCATCAGGTGGACAAAGAGGCCGGCGACGTTGGCGCCGACCAGTTCGACGCCGCGGTTCCAGAATATGTAGGCGAGTACCGACGAGAATAACGCTACCGCCACGAGCGCGGCGATGTTCGCGGCCGTCACCGCCATGTGCCGCCCGAAGGCGAGCTCGGCGGCAAAGAGGGGCAGCACGGCAAGGTCGCCAATGACCATCAGCACGAACAGGAACGTCAGCATGTTGAGGCCCGACGGCCTCCAGCGCAGGCAGATCGTGTACACGGACCACATCGCCATCGACAGGATGATCAGCAGATCGCCGCCGTTGAGGCGAAACGCGAGCAGCGCCGCCATGCTGCCCCCGGAAAGTATCGTCAGCACGCCGACCAGCGACACCGCGACGCCGAACGACTGCACGGCGGTCAGACGCTCGCCAAAAAACGCCCACGACAGCGTGATGATCATCATCGGAATGAACGAGTTGAGGATGACGCCGTTGGTCGCTGTCGTGAAATTGAGACCGAGGTACGCCAATGCATTGTGCGTGCCGACGCCGATCACGCCGAGCAGGAGCATCGTCTTCCAATGCCGGCGCACCAGCGGCCAGTCGCGCCGCAAGTGCGGCCATGCGAAGGGCGCGAGGATCAGCACCGCGAACAGCCACCGGAAGAACGTCATCGCCATCGGCGGGATATCCGGCGAGAGCCCGCGGCCGACGACCCAGTTGGCGGACCAGAACAACGGCGTCAGCGTGAGCAGCAGATAGGGATTGGCGGCACCGAAGCCGGAGCGCGGCGCGGAGGGCAGCGGGAACACGCGGCAATTATCGCACGGGGATCGCGCTCGGCCGGCGCCGGCACTCGGTGGGGAGTCCACCGCACGTGACGGCCGTTGCCATGGCGCGCCGCCGAACGCGCGACACGCTGCGCACTTCGCGGGCCCACCTGCTCGATCGGAAGCCACAACCGGCGGGACGCGTATAATTTGTGATCGCAACACCGCACCTTCTCTGCCGTTGGCTTCCTCCGCCGCCGGGAAGGCGGCCGCGGCGCAATCGGGAGCAGCCGCTCCCTCCGCCAGCGATGCGCGCGCAGGCGCCGCCGCCACCGACCCTTCCGCCACCGCCGCGAGCGCCCTCGCCGCGCTGCCCTCGCTCGTCCCGCCCACACCGGAGCCCGGGCAGCGCGCACGCGCCAACCCGTTGCCCGGCTCGGCCGACGCGCTCGCCCTCGCCCAGCTGGCCACCCGCGAGGCTGCGCGCAAACGCCTCCTCGTCGTCATCAGCGCGGACGCGCTGGCTGCACAGCGGCTGGCGGACGAACTGCCGTGGTTCGCGCCCGGATTGCGCGTCGCGCTGCTGCCCGACTGGGAAACGCTGCCCTACGATCATTTCTCACCGCACCAGGACCTCGTTTCCGAGCGCCTCGCCACGCTGTATCGCGTGTCGCGCGGCGAATGCGATGTCCTCGTCGTCGCGGCGACGACGGCCCTCTACCGGCTCGCGCCGCCGTCCTACCTCGCGGCCTTCACGTTCTTCCTGAAGCAGGGCACGCGGCTCGACACCGATCGCTTGCGCTCGCAGCTGTCGCTCGCCGGCTACCAGCACGTGACGCAGGTCGTCTCGCCCGGCGAATTCAGCATCCGCGGTGGTCTGATCGACCTCTTCCCGATGGGCAGTGCACTCCCCTACCGTCTCGACCTGTTCGGCGACGACATCGAAACCATCAAGACATTCGACGTCGACACCCAGCGCACGCTATACCCGGTGCCGGACGTGCGGCTGCTGCCGGCGCGCGAGTTCCCGCTCGACGAATCCGGGTGCACGCGTTTCCGCGGCCGCTTCCGCGAGGTGTTCGAGGGCGATCCGTCGAAATCGGCGCTGTACAAGGACGTGAGCCACGGCATCGCGCCGGGCGGCATCGAGTATTACCTGCCTCTGTTCTTCGAGGCCACGGCGACGCTGGCCGACTACCTGCCGCCCGACGCGGTCGTCGCGCTGTCCGGCGACGTCCACGGTGCGATCACGCGCTTCTGGCAGGACACGCAGTCTCGCTACACGCTGCTGCGCGGCGACAAGGCGCGCCCGCTCCTGCCGCCGACCGAGCTGTTCCTTCCCGACGATGCGTTCCACGGCGCGCTGAAGCCCTTCGCGCGCATCGAGCTGCCCGCGATCGTCGCCGACGCTGCACCGGCGGCGGGCATGACGTCCGCGGACATCGCGCCGCTGCCGCCGGTGCAGGTCGATCGCCGTGCCGAGGATCCGCTCGTCGCGTTGAAACGCTTTCTCGATACGACCGACGCGCGCGTGCTGATCTGCGCCGAAAGCGCCGGACGGCGCGAAACCATGCAGCAGTATTTCGCCGAATACGGTCTCGTCCTTGCGCTCGCCGACGGCTGGGCAGCCTTCGCCGTCGGCACCGCGAAGGTCGCCCTCGCGGTCGCGCCGTTGCATGCGGGCTTTCTCTGGCCCACGGCGAGACTTGCATTCGTCACCGAGGCCGAGCTCTATGCGGGCGTCGTCCGCCGCGGCCGTCGCGACGCCGCGCGTCGCTCCAACGTCGACGCGATGTTGCGCGACCTTTCGGAGGTGCGCATCGGCGATCCGGTGGTGCACGAGCAGCACGGCATCGGGCGCTATCTCGGGCTCACCACGATGGACCTCGGCGAAGGGCCGACCGAGTTCCTGCAGCTCGTGTACGCCAACGACGCCAAGCTGTATGTGCCGGTGTCGAACCTCCATCTCGTCGGCCGCTACAGCGGCGCGTCGCCCGAGGCCGCGCCGTTGCACGAGCTCGGAAGCGGGCAGTGGGAAAAGGCGAAGAAGCGCGCCGCGCGCCAGGCCCACGACACCGCCGCCGAACTTCTCAATCTCTACGCACAGCGCGCCGCGCGCAAGGGTCACGCCTTCAAATTCAAGGCCCACGACTACGAGGCATTTGCCGATGGCTTCCGCTTCGAGGAGACTCCTGACCAGCAGGCTGCGATCGAGGCAGTGATCAAGGACCTCACCGACGGCAAGCCGATGGACCGGCTGGTGTGCGGCGACGTCGGCTTCGGCAAGACCGAGGTCGCGCTGCGCGCGGCGTTCGTCGCGCTGGCCGACGGCAAACAGGTCGCGGTGCTGGTGCCGACGACGCTGCTCGCCGAGCAGCACTTCCAGGTGTTCTCCGACCGCTTCGCCGATTTGCCGGTGAAGCTCGCCGAGCTGTCGCGCTTCCGTTCGCCCAAGGAAGTCAAGGCCGCGCTCGACGGCCTCGCGGCCGGGACGATCGATCTCGTCATCGGTACCCACAAGCTGATCCAGCCCGACGTCAAGTTCAGGAATCTTGGGCTCGTGATCATCGACGAGGAGCATCGGTTCGGCGTGCGGCAGAAGGAGCTGCTCAAACGACTGCGCGCCGAGGTCGACGTGCTCACCCTCACGGCCACACCGATCCCGCGCACGCTGGCGATGTCGCTCGAAGGCATCCGCGACTTCTCGGTCATCGCCACGGCGCCGCAGCGCCGGCTGGCGATCAAGACCTTCGTCGCGACCTACTCGTCCGGCATCGTCCGCGAGGCCGCCCTGCGCGAGCTCAAACGCGGCGGACAGATCTACTTCCTGCACAACGACATCGACACGATCGGATCGACCGCGGAGCGCCTCGCACAATTGCTGCCGGAGGCGCGCATCGCAATCGCGCACGGCCAGATGGGCGAGCGCGACCTCGAGCACGTGATGCGCGAGTTCTACGCCCAGCGCAGCAACCTGCTGGTCTGCTCGACGATCATCGAGACCGGCATCGACGTTCCCACCGCGAACACGATCATCATCAGCCGCGCCGATCGCTTCGGCCTCGCGCAGCTCCATCAGCTGCGCGGCCGCGTCGGGCGCTCGCATCACCAGGCGTACGCGTACCTGCTCACCCCGCCCGAGGACGCGCTCTCGGCGCAGGCGAAGAAGCGGCTCGAGGCAATCCAGATGATGGAGGAACTCGGTTCCGGCTTCTACCTCGCGATGCACGACCTCGAGATCCGCGGTGCCGGCGAAGTGCTCGGCGAATCGCAGTCGGGCGAAATGATGGAGATCGGCTTCCAACTCTACGCCGACATGCTGAAGGCCGCGGTCTCGGCATTGAAATCGGGACGCGAACCGGATCTCACCGCGCCGCTCGGCATCACCACCGAGATCAACCTCCACGTTCCCGCGCTGCTGCCCGAGGGTTATTGCAGCGACGTCCACGAGCGATTGGTTCTCTACAAACGGCTCGCGAACTGCGAGGCGATTGACGAACTCGATCTCATGCAGGAGGAACTCGTCGACCGCTTTGGCAATCTACCCGAGCCCGCGCAGGCGCTCGTCGCCTGCCACCGCCTGCGCCTCGTGGGCAAGCCGCTCGGCGTGGTGAAGATCGACGCCGGGCCCGAGCGGACCAACCTCCAATTCGTGAAGGAGCCGCCGTTCGATCCGGGCAACCTCATCATTCTCGTGCAGAGGGACGGCCGCATCCGCTTCGCCGGATCCGATCGCATCCGCATCGAACGCGCCGCGCCGGCACTGGCCGAACGGGTCGCCCTCGTCAAGGACTTCCTGGCGCGGCTGCGATAATCGCCCGATGGCCGCAAAGCGTCTTCCGCCGCAGGTCCATGTCTTCGTCCGGGACTGGCTCTCGGCGAACCACGTCGTGCTCAAGAGCCGCGACGGACACGTGGTCATCGATTCCGGTTACGTGCGGCACGCCCCGCTGACGCTGGCGTTGCTTGCCTCGCCGCGCGGACTCGGCGACGAGCCGCTGGCCTGGCTCGTCAACACCCATTGCCACTCCGACCACATCGGCGGGAACGCCGCCATCGCGCGCAAGTACGGTTGCCCGATTGCCGTGCCGGAGGGCGAAGCCCCCCTGATCGAGCGCTGGGACCAGCGCGCACTGCTGCTCGGGTACGCCGATCAGCGCGCCGACCGGTTTCGCGTCGACCGTGCCCTCGTCGCCGGAACGACGCAGATCTGGGGCGACCTCGAGTGGCAACTCATCGCCGCGCCGGGACACGACATGAGTGCGCTCGTCTTCTACAACCCGGAGCACCGGATCCTGATTACCGGCGATGCACTGTGGGAGTACGGGTTCGGCTTCGTGATGCCGACCGAAATCGACCCCGCGGCATTGCCGGCCACGCGCGCCACCCTCGAGAAGATCGCCGCGCTCGACGTCAGCGTGGTGGTTCCCGGCCATGGCGAACCTTTCGTCGACATCGCGAGCGCGCTCGAACGGGGATTCAGGCGCGTCGAAGCCTTCGAGGCGGATACCCGGCGCGTCGCCCGGCATGCGCTCAAGGTGATCCTCGCCTTCACCCTCCTCGACCGCCAGCGTTTGGCACTGCACGACCTACCCTCGTACTTCGAACAAATCGGCATCTACCGGGATTTCAACGCGCGTTTCTTCCAGTTGCCGTCGCCCGACTTCGCGGCGTGGCTGGTCGGAGACCTCGTGCAATCGGGCGCCGCGCGATGCGAAGGCGGATACCTGTTGCCCGCCTGAGGGAACGCACGGCCGGTTTACCGGTCCGACGACCACTGTCCCAAACGACCGCCCCGGCTCATCGCGGCGCGCTCGGCTACAATCCACAGTCGCCCGTAGGGAAAATGGGGAATACCCCCTCGCTTGCACCCGTTTACCGCTTTCGATGATCGTTGCGTACTCTCCGTCCGATGGCGCCCACGCCGAAGCGGTGGACGCCACCACCGGCGGCCATCGTTGATGCAGCAGTGGCTCGACCATCCGGCCGTGCAGGCGGGGGTTGTCCCGCTGGCCGTCGCGCTCGTCGTTGCGGCCGCGCTCTCACGCACGCGCTGGGCATGGCTGGGCATCCTCTCCGGCTACGTGGCGATGATTGCGATGTCGATAGGATTCTCGTTTTCGCCGCTGACCGCCGCGCGCAAGGTCATGCTCGTGGGCCTTCTAGCGCCACTGGTCGGCGGCTTCGCGGATCTGATGTTCAAGCCGGCCCGATGGCCGGCGTTCGCTCTCTCGGCCATCGGCGGCGGCCTCGCCGTGTGGGTTTTCGCGTCAGTGCTGCGCCAACGCGAGGGCATGGCGGGCTACGGCGCGGGCGCGGGCATAGCCCTGTTCGTTACCGTGCTGGTCTACGCGACGCTGCGGCTGCGCGACGACGGCCTGCGCAGCGGCGCCGCAGGACTCGGGCTCGGATTGGCGACCGGCATCGCCGGCGTGCTTTCGGCGTCGATCGGCTACCTGATGGCGGGCATCTCGATCGCAGCGGCGGCGGGCGCGCTGCTGCTCGTCCAGGTCGTCGCCTCCCGCGGCATCGCAGCCGGGTTTACCGGTACGCTGACCATCGGCATGCTGACCGCGCTGTTCGCGGCGGGGACAACGATGCTTGCCGATCTCCGATGGTACGTGCTGCCACTCCTCTTTCTGATCCCCCTTGGCGCGTCTCTGCCCGCGCCGGCGGGCGCGCCGCAGATCGTCCGCGCTTCCGTCGTCGCCGCTTACGCACTGATTGCGGCGACCATCCCCATCCTTGCCGCGTGGTACACCGCACGCGGATCGTTGAGTTGACCCACCTGGAGGAAACGCCCGTGTCCAAGCTTCCCGCCGCACTCCTGCTCGCTGCCATGCCTTTCGCCGCCGCCGCCGCACCGGAAAGCTACACCATCGATCCGTACTACCCGATCAACTTCTCCGTGGACCATCTGGGCATGGCCACGGTCCGCGGCCATTTCAAGAAGATGTCCGGCAAGTTCACGATGGACCGGGCGGCGCGCACAGGCTCGCTCGAGGTTACCGTCGAGACCGCGTCGATCGATACGGGTGATTCGGACAAGGGCAGCCGGGCACGCGCGCGCGATGAGCACCTGCGCGCCGCCGACTTCTTCAACGCCGCAGAGTTCCCCCGCATGACGTACCAGTCGACCAACGTGATCTTCGCGACCGACACCCCGTCGGTGATCGAGGGCAATCTGACGCTGCTCGGTGTGACGAAGCCGGTAAAGCTCATGGTGGAGCGCTTCAGGTGCAGTCCCGCAGCCGGCACGGCCAAGGAGCGATGCGGAGGCAACGCCACGGGCAAGCTGAAGCGGTCCGACTTCGGCATGAAATACGGCATCCCGGGCATCGGCGACGAGATCACGCTGCTGATCGGATTCGAGGCGACGAAGGATTGATCGCTTCGCGCTGACCGCGAGAAAGGACCGGGCGCTGCCCGGTCCTTGCGCTGTACTTCGCCGATTTGCGTGATGGCGGGGGCCCGACCTGCCAGGCGCGGGTGCGGCATGGCGCGCCTTGGTCGCGGTCTAACGCGCGAGCTGCCCGATGAATGTGCGCACGCCGTCCAGCAGCATCTCCACGGCGAGCGCCGTCAGCACCAGGCCCATCAACCGCTCCAGCGCGATCACCGCGCGTTCGCCCAGCCACGCCTGCAGCCGATGCGCGGCCAGCAGCACCACGGTGGTCGCGGCCATGGCCAACGACAACGCGAGGGTCCACACGCCCAGATGCGCGGGATCGCGTGAGGCCATCAGCATCACCGTCGCGAGCGCCGATGGACCGGCGATCAGCGGAACCGCAAGCGGCACGAGGAACGGTTCGACACCCTGCTGGTCGCCGAAGATCCCCTCCGGCCGCGGAAAGACCATGCGCAACGCCACCATGAACAGAATCACGCCGCCGGCGATCGACAGCGACACCTCGGACAGGTGCAGCAAGCGCAGGAACGTCGTCCCGCCGTACATGAACGCGAACAGGATCACGTAAGCGGCCACGCATTCGCGCGCGACGATGCGCATCCGGCGCTCCGGAGCGACGCCCCGCAACGCGGCCACGACGAGCGGCACGTTGCCGAACGGGTCGATCACCAGCACCAGCAGGATCGTCGCGGAAAAAAGTTGGGCGCTCATCGTCGGGGCCGGCACTTCGTCGTGCGGGGCGGCAGTATATCGTGCGCGAACCTGCACCCCCCCAGCGCTGTCATAATCGCGCGCTTTCCCGCCAATCGAGGGTGCCCCATGTCGCTGCTTGCCTCGTCATTCGTCCGCGCGGCCGTCGCGCTCCTGACGGCGATCGCCGCCAACGGAGCCGCAGCGCAGCCCAAGCCGCCGAACGCACCGGTCAAGGACGTCACCGACACCTACTTCGGCGTCGCCGTGCCCGACCCCTACCGTTACATGGAGGATCTCAAGAGCGACGACGTCGCCGCCTGGATGAAAGCCCAGGCCGAATACACGCGCAGCGTCCTCGACCGGATTCCGCAGCGCGCGGCCGTGCTGAAGGAAATTCAGGAATATGGCGACGCGGCGTCGGCGCGCGTGTCCGATGTCCAGGTTGTCGGCGACCGTGTCTACTACCAGAAGCGACTCGCCAACGAGAACATCCCCAAGCTCTACACGCGCAGGGGATTCGCCGGCGAGGAGCGCCTGCTGGTCGACCCGGAAGCGATCAAAGGCAAGGCCGGCGAGCACTACGCGCTCAGCTACTACGCGCCGTCACCGGACAACAGGTATCTTGCCTACGGGATGTCGGCGAGCGGCTCGGAAGAAGCGGTCCTCTACGTGCTCGATCTGGGCACGGGAAGGGTTGTCGGCGACGGCATTGATCGCGCGAAGTTCGCGGCGCCGTCGTGGCTCCCCGATGGCCGCGTCCTCTACGGCCGCCTGCCGAAGTTGCCGCCGGGCACGCCGGACGCCGAGCGCTACCAGAACATCCGCGTGTACGCGCACAGGCCCGGCGAGAATGCCGACGCCGATGCGGCAGTGCTCGGACCCGGTTTCTCGCCGCGGATCAAGGTCGATCCGGTCGAGCAGCCCTATGTCTTCAGCGTGCCGGGTTCGCGCTACGCGGTGGCGATGATCGTCAACGGCACCCAGCGCGAGCTCCGGTTCTACGCCGCGCCGCTGGCGGCGCTTGCGGGAAAGGACACGCCGTGGATACCGATTGCCGACACGGCGGATGCCGTGACGGATTTCACGATCGTCGGCGACGACATCTACCTGATGTCGCACAAGGACGCGCCGCGCTTCAAGGTCTTGCGCACGTCGCTGGGCACCGCCGGCGTCGCGGGAGCCGCGGTCGTCGTGCCCCAGGGCAATGCCGTCGTCACCGGCCTTGCCGCCGCGAAGGACGCGCTGTACGTCAGGCGCATGGACGGCGGTCTATCGGATCTACTGCGTGTGGCGTACGTTCCCGACGCGAAACCCGCGCCGGTCAAGCTGCCGTTCGCGGGCGACATCGACGCTCTGGCCGCCGACCCGCGCAGACCCGGTGTGGTGTTCAACGCCAGTGCATGGACCCGGTTCGGCGGCTACTACGCGTACGAGCCGGCGACCCGGCGCGTCCGCGACACGCGGCTGCAGCCGCAAGGCAAGTACGACAATCCGACCGATCTCGTCGCCACCGAAGTGAAGGTCCGGTCGCACGACGGCACGATGGTGCCGCTTTCGATCGTGCACCGGAAGGGCATCAGGCTCGACGGCTCCAATCCCACGATTCTGTGGGGATACGGTGCCTACGGCATCTCGCAGACGCCGTTCTATCGGCCGACGTTCCTGCCTTGGTTCCAGCGCGGCGGTGTTTTCGCGGTCGCGCACGTGCGCGGCGGCGGCGAGTACGGCGAGGAATGGTACAAGGGCGGGTTCAAGGCGACCAAGCCCAACACGTGGAAGGATGCGATCGCCAGCGCAGAGTGGCTCGTCGCCAACAAGTACGCGGCGCCGTCGAAGATCGCCATCATGGGCGGCAGCGCCGGCGGCATCTTCGTCGGGCGCTCGATCACCGAGCGTCCCGATCTCTTCGGCGCGGCCATCGATGTCGTGCCGGTGTCGGACACCGTGCGTGCGGAGTTCAGCGCCAACGGCGTGGCCAACATCCCCGAATTCGGCACGGTCAAGGAGGAAGCCGGTTTCAAGAACCTGTACGCGATGTCCCCCTACCACTGGGTCAGGGACGGCACACCGTATCCGGCGGTGCTGGTGACGACGGGCTTCAACGATTCGCGCGTTCCCGCCTGGCAGGCCGGCAAGATGGCCGCACGCCTCCAGGCGGCGACGTCCTCGGGCAAGCCGGTGCTGCTTCGCGTCGACTACGACGCCGGCCACGGCATCGGGTCGACGAAGATGCAGGCGTACGAGGAGCGCGCCGACATCTTCGCCTTTCTGCTCTGGCAGTTCGGGGCCAGGGGCTTCCAGCCCTGAGCGCCCGGCACCGACATCAGCGCAGACTGACCAGCGCCCAGTAGCCCAGGGGAAACGCCACGGCGGCCAGGATGCCGTGCAGCCCGAACGCAAGGCCGGCGAAGGCGCCGGCTTCCGCGTTGACCTGGAACGCGCGCGCCGTGCCGATGCCGTGCGCCGCGACGCCGAGCGCGAAGCCGCGCACGCGCCAATCGTCGATGCGACAGAGGTCGAGCACGTACTTGCCGAGCGCGGCGCCGATCACGCCTGTCGTCACCGCGAACACGGCGGCGAGCGCGGGCAAACCGCCGATCTTCTCGGCGATGCCCATCGCGATCGGCGTGGTCACCGATTTCGGCACCAGCGACAGCAGCGTCGCAGGCGAGGCGCCGAGTGCGACGGCGATCGCGAGCGCGCTCGCGAGCGCAACCAGCGAACCTGCGACCAGCGCGCCCGCGATCGGGCCTGCGAGCCGACGGACGTTCTCCCATTGGCGCGCGAGCGGCACCGCGAGCGCGACCACCGCCGGTCCGAGCAGGAAATGGACGAACTGGGCACCGTCGAAATAGGTCCGGTAATCCGTGCGGGTGAGCGCGAGCGTCGCGACGATGAGCGCGACCGCAATCAACACGGGATTGACGAGCGGCTGGAAGCGTGCCCTGGCATAGACCGCGTACGCGACCTGGTACGCGACAAGCGTCAGCGTGAGGCCGAGCAGCGGCGTGGCGGCGAGGTAGACCCAGATCTCGGTGAACGGCTGCGGGGTCATGGCCGCTCGCGCCGTCGGATCAGCGCGCGCATCGTGAGCGCCGTCACCGCGATCGCGACGACGGTGCTCGCGATCAGCGCGGCAAGGATGGCGGCCCATTCGTCGGCCAGCCGCGAGAGGTGCAGCATCACGCCCACACCCGCCGGGACGAAAAGCAGCGACAGATGCTTGAGCAGGCCGTCGGCGGCAACGCCGAGCGCTTCGGGAATCGAGCGCCGCACGCGCAGCGCGAGAAACAGCAGCAGCATCCCCACCACCGGCCCCGGTACCGGGAGACCGGTGCCGCGCACCAGTACCTCGCCGAGGCACTGAAAGACGAGGAGCCAGGTCAATCCGGGGAGCATTGCATCATTCGCCCCGCGCCCCCCACGATCCGGTACGCGCGGTGAATGCGCGGGTCGCGGAAATCCTCGGGCAACGTCGCGGCGGTGATGTCGACGACGGCCGGATCGGCGGCCAGCGCTGCAGCGAGACGGAACGTCCGCAGGTTGGTCGAGAAGTACATCTCTCCTTCGGGGGCCAAGAGGGCGCGGCCAGCGGCGATCAGCGCCGCGTGATCGCGCTGGATGTCGAGGTCTGCGGCCATCGCCTTCGAGTTGGAGAACGCGGGCGGATCGAGCACGATGAGATCGTACCGCCGCGCGTCGCGCCGGGCGAGCCCTAGCCAGGACACGACATCGGCGCGGATCAGCCGGTGTCGCCCCGTGTCGATGCGGTTCAGCGCGAAATTGCGCGCCGCCCAGTCGAGGTACGTGTTCGAAAGGTCCACGGTGTCCGACGCCACCGCACCGCCGGCCGCGGCGTAGACGGTGAAACTGCCGGTGTAGGCGAACAGGTTGAGCATCCGGCGGCCGGCGGCGCGTTCGCGCACGAGCGCGCGCAGCGCGCGATGGTCGAGGAACAATCCCGTATCCAGATAGGCTTCGAGGTTCACCTCGAACCGAAGGCCGGCCTCGCGCACCACGAACGGCGTACCGGCCACCCCCGTCTTCGTATGCTGTTCGCGGCCGCGGCGCTTGCGCCGTTCCTTGACGACGATCGCCGTCTCCGCGATGGCCAGCACCTCGGCGACGGCCATCCGCACCGAAGCGATCCACGCTTCGTGCGCGGCTGCGTCCTGCTCCCACCCCGTGTCGATCTCCTGCAGATGCACGCGCAGCCCGAGATCCGGGTCTTCCGCCTGATAGCAGTCGACACTGACCGGCACTTCCGGCAAATCGCGATCGTAGACGCGCCAGGCCCCGTAATCGCGGCGGCGCGCCCATCGGGCCCAGTGCCTCGCGTTCTTCGCGAGGCGGTTGACGAAGGCAGTGCGCGCATCCGCCGAAAGCCCGGGACGCGCGGGGTGCGTCGCAGGCATCGTCAATCACCCGCCACGGTGCCCTCGCGCCGCGGATCGGCCCCGCCGACCCAGCCTCTTTTCGTGCGCACGATCGCCTGTATGCCGCTGGTCTGTTCCGTCACCTCGGTCACGTGCCCGAGGAGCGCAAGCCGTGGCGCGAGGGCGGCGACGGCGGTGTCTCGTTCGAGCTCCGTGGGCCCGTTGCGGCTCCCGAAATTGGGCAACGCGACGGCCGCCTGCGGGTCGAGCCCCCAGTCGAGAACGCCGATGACCGCCTTGGCCACGTAGTTGATGATCGCGCTGCCTCCGGGGGAACCGGCGACCATGAACACGTGCCCGGTGCGATCGTAGACGATCGTCGGCGCCATCGCCGAACGCGGACGCTTGCCTGGCTCCACGCGATTGGCGACGGGTTTTCCGTTCTCGACCGGAGCGAAGGAGAAATCGGTCAACTCGTTGTTGAGCAGGAATCCGCCGGCGGTCATCAGGCGACTGCCGAACGCGGCTTCGATCGTCGTCGTCATCGCGACGGCATTGCCATATCGGTCGACGATGGAGAGGTGCGACGTCGACGGAAACTCGAGCGCAGCATGCTGGCCGTACGCGACCTTCCTCCCGGCCGCAGGTGTCGGCGGATCCCCCGGCGACGCCCGGCCGAGGCTTGCGTTCGGCGCGATGGCTTGCGCACGGCGAGCGAGATAGGCGCGGTCGAGCAGGCCCCGGGGCGGAGGGTCGAAATCCGGATCGGCCATGTACGCATCGCGATCGGCGTAGGCGAGTCGCCCGGCCTCGCTGATGAAATGAACGCTCCACAGCGACGCCGGGCCCATCGCCTTCAGATCGAACCGCTCGAGGATGCCGAGCATCTGCAGCAGCGTCGGACCGCCGGACGACGGCAGCGGCATCCCGCAGACGCGCCATGCGCGGTACGGCGCGCAGACCGGCGCGCGCGTCTTCGCGCGATAACTCGCGAGATCGGCAAGCGTGAGATCGCCCGGATTGGCGATGAACGAATTCGCGGTGTCGACGATGTCGCGCGCGATTTCGCCGCGGTAGAACGCATCGGCGCCGCCGGCGGCGATCTTGCGCAACGTCGCCGCGAAAGCGGGGTTGGAAAGCGTCGCGCCGACGGCGCGCGGGCGGCCATCGGCATCGAGAAAGTAGTCGCGCGCCCGCGCCTGCGCGAAGCCGGCCTCGGCCGCGATCAGTGCGTTGAGTCGCGGCGAGACCGCGAAGCCGTGCTCGGCCAACTCGATCGCGGGGACGAACAACCGCGCCCACGGCAGCCGACCGTGACGGCGATGCGCCTGTTCCAGCAGGGCCACCGTGCCCGGCACGCCGACGGAACGGCCGCCGACGACCGCAGCGGCGAACGCGAGCGGCTTGCCCGAAGGATCGAGGAAGCGGTCGGGCGTCGCGGCCGCCGGCGCCGTTTCGCGCCCGTCGTACGCGACGAGACGACGCCGTGCCGCATCGTGCACGAGCATGAACGCGCCGCCGCCGATTCCCGAGCTCTGCGGTTCGACGAGGTTCAGCACGAGTTGCGCCGCAATTGCCGCATCCACCGCACTGCCACCCTGCCGCAGCATGCGCAACCCCGCCTCGACGGCGAGCGGATTCGCGGCGGCGACCATGTCGCGCCGACTCGTCACCGGTTCCTTGTCCACCCACCCGGATGGTTTCTCGGGCGGCGGTATTGGGCGCAGCTGCGGCCGAGGATGCGGCGAACGCGAGCGTCAGCGCGAGCAGCGCGCACGTCCATCGACGCGGCAGGCGAACCATCGACCAGCGCATGCACGGCATCGCGCCATTGTAGATCAGCGTCCGACGCGCGAAGTCCGACGTCGTCGTTTCGCTGCCCGGACCCGCCGCACTCGGCACCCTGCATTCGCGGCCGACGGCAAGCCGGCGCGCGGTCTCCGACATCCGGCCGATTGCGCGCACGTCGGCCGACCACGATCATGGGGACGACACCGGGCTTTTCGCAGGAGGTCCCATCCATGATCACATTGACGCTGCGCCGGCGTGGAGGCTCGGTCGTCGTGTCCCTTCCCCGGAAGATCCTGTCGCTGCTCGATCTCGATGCCGGGGCGACGGTCCGCATGGCCGTCGAGAACGGGAAGATCATCATGGCACCGGTCGGACGCCGGCCGACGCTCGCGGATGGTCTTCGGGCGCGCGCAGCGCTGGAACGGGAGCTCGGGCAACGGCTTCGCGACGCCAAGGCAGGCGCAAGCTCGATCTGCGGCCGCGTGCCGCCGCAGTTGGACAATTCGTCGCCGACCGATTCGATACCGGACAGACGCCGGTTGCGAGCCCCGGTCGTGCGGCGTGCGGATGACTAGCGCGATCGCATTCAGGCTGTGCGGACGATGCTCCGTCGCCCGGCCCGGCGGAAGCCTGCGTGTGGCCTGCCCCGCAACCCGGACAAAAAAGGGCAGCGGGTCTCGCTGCCCTTTCCGTCGGCGAGGCTGGCCGCGCCTACTGCACGCGCACCTCGACGCGGCGCGCCTCGGCATTGTCGGCACCGCCCTGCGACTGCTCGGGCTTCTTCAGCTCGATGCGGTCCTCGGCGATACCGGCAGCCTTCAGCGCATCACGAACCTTGATCGCCCGTTGCTTGGCGAGTTCCTGGTTCTGCTCGAGGTTGCCCGTCGCGTCGTGGAATCCCGAGATGACGAGCTTCGCGGCGGACTTTGCCTTCGCCTCGGCGATCACCGGATCGAGGAGCTTCGCACCGTCGGCGGGAAGATCGGACTTGCCGGACTCGAAGTAGAGTTTCGCCATCGCACCGGCCGCAGCCGCGGGCGCAGCGGCGGGGGCCGTCGCGGCGACGGGCGCGGGCGCCTTCACCACTGCCGCCTTCGACTTGTCGCCCGCGTTGAGCGCGAGCAGCGGCACGATCATCAGCGCGACGATGTTGATGATCTTGATCAGCGGGTTCACCGCGGGACCGGCCGTGTCCTTGTACGGGTCGCCGACGGTGTCGCCGGTCACCGCCGCCTTGTGCGCGTCGGAGCCCTTGCCGCCGTAGTGGCCGTCCTCGATGTACTTCTTCGCGTTGTCCCAGGCGCCGCCGCCGGTCGTCATCGAGATGGCGACGAAGAGGCCGGTGATGATCGTGCCCATCAGCAGACCGCCCAGCGCCTGCGGCCCGAGCACCAGGCCCACGACCACCGGCACCAGCACCGGCAGCAGCGACGGGACGATCATTTCCTTGATCGCCGCCTTGGTCAGCATGTCGACGGCCACGCCGTATTCCGGCTTCGCCGTGCCTTCCATGATGCCCTTGATCTCCTTGAACTGCCGGCGCACCTCGACGACGACGGCGCCCGCGGCACGACCGACCGCTTCCATCGCCATCGCGCCGAAGAGGTAGGGGATCAGGCCACCGATGAACAGGCCGACGATCACCATGTGGTTGGACAGGTCGAAGCTGGTCGCGATGTTCGCCGAATCCAGCGCGTGCGTGTAGTCGGCGAACAGCACCAGCGCGGCGAGGCCCGCCGAGCCGATCGCATAGCCCTTGGTCACCGCCTTCGTCGTGTTGCCGACGGCGTCCAGCGGATCGGTGATCGCGCGCACGGAGTCCGGGAGCTTCGCCATCTCGGCGATGCCGCCGGCGTTGTCGGTGATCGGGCCGTAGGCGTCGAGCGCGACGATGATGCCCGCCATCGACAGCATCGACGTCGCGGCGATCGCGATGCCGTACAGGCCCGCGAACCAGAACGACAGCAGGATCGCGGCGCAAACCGCCAGCACCGGCCAGGCCGTCGCGCGCATCGACACGCCGAGACCGGCGATGATGTTGGTCGCGTGCCCGGTCGTCGACGCCTCGGCGACGTGGCGCACGGGCTTGAACTCGGTCGCCGTGTAGTACTCGGTGATCACCACCAGCGCCGCCGTCAGCGCGAGGCCGACCAGCGTGGCGAACCAGAGCTTCAGCGGCGTGATCGACGGGTCGACCGCCGAGATTCCGCCCATCATCCAATTGGTGATGAACCAGAACCCGATCGCGGACAGCACGCCGGCGACGATCAGGCCGCGGTACAGCGCGTTCATGATCTTGCCGCCGGTGCGCGCCTTGACGAAGTAGCAGCCGACGATCGAGGCGAGGATCGAGAAGCCGCCGAGCACCAGCGGATAGGTGACCGCCGACTCGGCCATCACCGGCATCAGCAGCGCGCCGAGCAGCATCGTCGCGATGATCGTCACCGCATAGGTCTCGAACAGGTCCGCGGCCATGCCGGCGCAGTCGCCGACGTTGTCGCCCACGTTGTCGGCGATCACCGCGGGGTTGCGCGGGTCGTCCTCGGGAATGCCGGCCTCGACCTTGCCGACGAGGTCGGCGCCGACGTCGGCGCCTTTGGTGAAGATGCCGCCGCCAAGACGCGCGAAGATCGAGATCAGCGAGCCGCCGAACGCGAGGCCGACGAGCGGCTGAATCGCGTGGTGCAGGCCTTCCTTCATCAGGTTCGGCGCGCCATGCGCGGAGCCGATCAGGAACCAGTAGAAGCCGACGACGCCGAGCAGGCCCAGGCCGACGACCAGCATCCCGGTGATCGCACCGCCGCGGAACGCCACGGCGAGCGCTTCGTTGAGGCCCGTGCGCGCCGCTTCGGCCGTGCGCACGTTGGAGCGCACGGAAACGTTCATGCCGATGTAGCCCGCGAGGCCGGAAAGCACGGCGCCGACGAGGAACCCGCCTGCCGTGCTCCAGCCCAGGAACACGCCGATGACGACGAACAGGATCGCGCCGACGATGCCGATCGTCATGTATTGTCGGTTGAGGTACGCCTGCGCGCCGGCCTGGATCGCGGCAGCGATTTCGCGCATCCGGTCGTTGCCGGTTGGCTGCTTGAGGATCCAGCCCGTCGAAACGGCGCCGTAGACGATCGCCGCAATCGCGCAGACAAACGCGATGATGAGGCCAGTCGATAACATGAGATTCTCCCTACCCGGTGGCTTGAAAGGCGTTGCGAAACAGCGGTTTGGGCCTGTCGCCAGCCCTTGACCGAACGGCGCCGCCGGACTGCCTGCGGCGCCTCTCCCGTTTCCGATACTGCCGGCGGCGGGCGGGTGACCCAGACCGGCCCGGCAAACACGCTATTGTGCCAGTGCGCGGTCCAGGAAGTCGAGCCGGTCCTGCCCCCAGTACAGCTCGTCGCGATAGACGTAGGTCGGAGCGCCGAACACGCCGCGGTCGATGGCTTCCTGCGTGAAGGCTGCGTACTTCGCCGCGATCTCCGGTGAATTGCCACGCGTCGCGAGGGCCGCTCCCGGCAAACCGCACTCGCCTGCAATCGCCTCGACGACCGCGGGATCGGCGATGTTGCGTTGCTGTTCCCAGACTGCGCGCCCGTAGGCGCCGACCAGCGCCAGCGCCGGCGCGGCGCCGTCGTCGAGCGCGGCCAGGATCAGGTTGGTGGCAAGATCGCCGCTGACCGGGAAATACTTCGGCTCCACGTGCATCGGTTTGCCGAGGAACTTCGACCAGCGCCGCAACTCCACCAGCCGGTACGCCTGGCGCTGCGGCGCCCGTTTGGCGAGCGGCAGGCCGCCGGAAACGGGAAAGACCTCGCCGAGATTGATCGGCTTGACCGCGATCGTCGCACCGTGCTTCGCCGCCAGCGCGACGAACCGGTCGTGACCGAGGTACACGTAAGGGGAGACCACGGCAATGTAATAGTCGACGACCTTGCTCACACGTTTCTCCTCAGACGGGCGGGTTTCTCGCCGGCCCGCTAGATCTTGAACCCGGTCGCGAGCTTCTTCGGCACCGCGAGGTTCTTGAGGCGCACGTACTGCGGCAATCCGTCCTTGAACGGCGGCGGCGCCTCGCCGCGGATCAACGGCAGGAGGTAGCGCCGTGCCTTTTCGGTGATGCCGTAACCGTCCTTGGTGATGAAGTCCCCGGGCAGCATCTTCTCGACGTTCGCCACCTTGGTCAGCGGAGCTTCGGTGATCTTCCAGCGATAGGGTTTGTCGGCCACGCGGGTGATCGACGGCATCACCGCGTTCTTCCCCGCAAGCGCCATCTCGACCGCCGCCTTGCCGACCGCGTAGCTCTGGTCGAGGTCCGTCTTCGAAGCCAGGTGGCGGGCCGCACGCTGCAGATAGTCGGCGACCGCCCAGTGGTACTTGTAGTTGAGCTTGTCCTTGACGATCGAGGCGATCAGCGGGCCGACGCCGCCGAGCTGCGCATGTCCGAACGCGTCGCGAGTCCCCACTTCGGCCATCAGCTTGCCCTCGGCATTCTGCAGACCTTCCGACACGCCGACGCAGCAGTAGCCGAAGCGCTTGACCTTGTCGTCGACGGCGGCGAGAAACTTCGCTTCGTCGAACGCGACTTCGGGAAACAGCAGCACGAGCGGAATCGGCGTGGCCGCGTCCTCGGCCATGCCGACCGCCGCGGTGATCCAGCCCGCGTGCCGGCCCATCACCTCGAGCACGAACACCTTGGTCGAGGTCTTGGCCATCGACGCGACATCGAATGCGGCCTCGCGCATCGACGTCGCCACGTACTTGGCGACCGAGCCGAAGCCCGGGCAGTTGTCGGTGATCGGCAGGTCGTTGTCGACCGTCTTCGGCACGTGGACGGCGGTGAGCGGATAGCCGAGCGTCCCGGCGATCTGCGCGACCTTGAGGCAGGTGTCCGCCGAGTCGTTGCCGCCGTTGTAGAAGAAATACCCGATGTCGTGCGCCCGGAAGACCTCGAGCAGTCGCTCGTACTGCGCGCGATTCTCGTCCAGTCCCTTGAGCTTGTAGCGGCAGGAGCCGAAGGCGCCGGCCGGCGTGTGCTTGAGCGCTGCGATCGCACGCGCACTCTCCCGACTGGTGTCGATGAGGTCCTCCGTCAGCGCGCCGATGATGCCGTTGCGGCCGGCGTAGACCTTGCCGATCCTGGACTTGTGCCTGCGGGCCGTCTCGATGACGCCGGCCGCACTCGCGTTGATGACGGCGGTGACGCCGCCGGACTGGGCGTAGAAGGCGTTGCGCTTGGACATGGCAATGAAGATTGGCGGAAATGAACCGTGATCAGGCGGCGATGCGCACGAGCCACTGGGTCGCGCCGGGGTGGCCCGGCTGCAGTGCCAGCACGCGCTCGAACGCGACTCGCGCCTCGTCGTTCCTGTGGCAGGCGGCGCTGGCGAGGCCGTAGTTGAACCAGAGGCGCGCGTCGTCGCCGCGGACGTCGACGGCCTCGCGGATCAGCGCCCGCGCGGCCTCGTGATCGCCCTGGCGCTGGCGGATCATCGCCAGCGTGTTGAGGATATCCGGATCGTCCTGGGCGTCCTCGCGCGCGCTTTCGAAACGCGCCGCCGCCTCGCCGAGATCGCCACGCTGCATCGCGACCATGCCCTGGTCGACGGCCGCGTTGTAGCGGTCGACGTGGCGGGTGAACGCGTCCGCCCACTTGTTGCGAACGTACTGATGCTGATCACCGAACTTCTCCGGGTCGAAATTGCCGACCCCGCCGCCACCCGACGTCCCGACGTCCGAATGCCAGCGGAACGTCGTCTGGTCGACGAACACGAAGCGCGTCTTCTCCGACAGCTGCAGCACGAAATCCCAGTCGTCGTGGATGTCGAGCGCGGTGTCGTAGCGCACGCCCGTCGCCAGCAGCTCGCGACGAAACAGGAACGCCGAGTGGTGGATGTACGATTTTTCGTGCAGCGCCAGCCGATGAAACCTGCGCCCGACCGTCGTGAACAGCTCGCCGCCCTCGTACACCTCGAACCGGCAGTAGGCGGCGCCCGCCTCCGGGTGCCCGTCCAGCGCCGCGACGAGTCCCGACACGTGGCCGGGCAGGAATTCATCGTCGTGGTCGAGGAAGGTGATCAACGCGCCATGCGCGGCGTCGAGCCCCGCGTTGGCCGCGCGCGGGCGCGGCAGCGGCTCCGGCGAGGGAACGAACGTCAACCGGAACGGATACTGCGCCGCATCGACCGGGCGATGCGCCGGCCCGCAGGCGGCCACGAGCACCACCTCGATGGCCGGGTAATCCTGAGCCGCAACCGATGCAAGTGCCCGCGGCAGCGTGGGCGGGTCCATGCTGCGGACGATGACGCTGACGAGGGGGCGTTCCGGCGTGCTCATCGGGCGCATCGGGTGGAGGTGGCGGGAGCCGGACGGGTCATGACTTCAACGCCGCGAGACAGGCATCGCGAACGGCGTCGACGCCGCCCAGACCATCGACCCGGCGGTGCTTCGGGGCACGCGCATCGCCCGTCGCCGCCCATCGCGCGTAGTACTCGATCAGCGGCTTGGTCTGGGCGTGATAGATCGCCAGCCGCTTGCGCACCGTTTCCTCCTTGTCGTCCTCGCGCTGGATCAGGTCTTCTCCGGTCACGTCGTCCTTGCCGGGGACCTTCGGCGGATTGAACTTGACGTGATAGGTGCGGCCCGACGCGAGGTGCGCGCGGCGCCCGCTCATCCGCTCGATGATCGCGGCGTCGGGCACGTCGATCTCCAGCACGTAGTCGAGCGCGACGCCGGCGGCCTTCATTGCTTCGGCCTGCGGGATCGTGCGCGGAACACCGTCGAACAGGTAACCGTTCGCGCAGTCGGGCTCGGCGAGGCGCTCCTTGACGAGGCCGACGATGATGTCGTCGGCAACCAGCGAGCCACCGTCCATCAACTTCTTCGCGGCCGTCCCCAGCGGGGTTCCCGCCTTGACCGCCGCGCGCAGCATGTCGCCGGTCGAGATCTGCGGGATGCCGTAGGCTTCCTTGATGTAGTTCGCCTGCGTGCCTTTACCGGCGCCGGGCGGGCCGAGCAGGATCAGTCGCATGGTCGTCTTGTCCGAGGATGGCGTTACGGATCGCGGCAGGGGCGCAGGGGGCAAGCAACGGGCGGGGCTCGCCGGCGCCGCGGGCCTTCCTGCGGCGACCGTCGCCGATTCTGTCTGCAATCGGCGAACGGGTCAAATCGACGCGCCGTCGGCGACGACGTGCGAGCGGCTCAGGCATCGGCCACATAGAGGGCGCGCACGCGGACCAGGTCCTCGGGCGTATCGACTCCCGGGGCCGGGGTGCCGGCCGTGACTTCCACGACGATGCGGAATCCATGCCACAGCGCACGCAGCTGCTCGAGCGCCTCGAAGTGCTCGATCGGGGCCGGCGTGAGCGTCGGAAAGGCGCGCAGGAACGCGACCCGGTAGGCGTAGAGCCCGTAGTGGCGGTACAGCGGAAGATCCGGCGGCAACCTCGTGCGGTCCGCGGCGAAGGCGTCCCGGGCCCAGGGGATCGTGGCCCGGCTGAAATAGAGCGCGTGGCCGCGCGCGTCGAGGACGACCTTCACGACATTCGGATTGAACGCTTCGGCCGCGTCGACGATCGGGTGGCAGGCGGTCGCGATGGCCGCCTCAGGACGTCTCGCGAGCAGATCGGCCATCGCGCGGATCAGCGCGGGCTCGAGCAGCGGCTCGTCGCCCTGGACGTTGACCACGATCGCGTCATCGGCGAGACCGAGTGCGGCGGCCGCTTCCGCGAGCCGGTCGGTGCCGGTCGCGTGATCGGCACGCGTCATGCAGACATCGACCCCGTGCGCCGCGACTGCCGCACGCACGCGCTCGTCGTCGGTCGCGACGACGACGCGCGACGCACCGGCGCCACGCGCCCGCTCGGCCACGCGCACGACCATCGGCTTGCCGGCGATGTCGGCCAGGGGCTTCCCCGGCAACCGCGTCGACGCGTAGCGGGCGGGGATCAGAACGGTGAACACCACCTCACTCGCGCCTGGCCTTCGGCCGGCCCACTCACTCGTACTCCGAGGGCTCCAGGCGCCGCGCCTCGTCCTCGAGCATCACCGGAATCCCGTCGCGGATGGGGTAAGCGAGACGTGCCGTCTTGGACACGAGCTCCTGCTTCTCCTTGTCGTAGACGAGCGGGCCCTTGGTGACCGGGCAGACCAGGATGTCAAGCAGCTTGGGATCCACGGAGTTTGTCCTCGATCTTGGCGATGAGCGGAGCATCGATCCGCGCGCGCACGGGAAGCGCCCAGCAGCGCGCGTCGGCGAATGGTGCGCATTTTACCGCGTCCTTCTCGGTCATCAGGATCGCCACCGCATCCGGGAACGCGAGGTCGCCCGGGCTGAAGCGATGGTGGTCCGGCAACGCGTGGCAAACCGCGGACACCCCCGACGCACGGACGAGATCGAAAAAGCGCTGCGGATTGCCGATCCCGGCGATCGCGTGGACCTCGCCGGCACGCCAGGCTGCGGGGTCCGCGACCGCGTCGGGCCGGACGAGGTTCCGCCACGGAAGCGGCTCCAGGGTGACGGCATGCCCGTTGCCGCTGCCGATGCGCGAGGAACCGGGGGCGACGAGCCGCAGCACCATGTCGACGTCGGCAAGCCGCGAAGGGGGTTCGCGCAATGGCCCGGCCGGCAGCAACAAGCCGTTGCCCAGCTCTCGGATGGCATCCACGACCGCGATCTCGACGGTGCGCCCCAGCGCGTAGTGCTGGAGGCCGTCGTCGGCGATGACGACGTCGCATTCCGGATGTGCCGTCAGAAGCGACCGTGCCGCGTCGGCGCGGCGGCGGCCGATCCAGACTGGAAACCCGGTCGCGGCCAGCAGCAGCGACTCGTCGCCAACGGCGCGCGGATCGTCACCCGGCTTCACGGCGCGCGGCGCCGTGTTGGTGCCGCCGTAACCACGACTCACGATGCCCGGCCGCCATCCGCGCGCCGCCAGCGCGGCGGCAAGCGCAATGACGACCGGCGTCTTCCCGGTGCCGCCAACGGTGATGTTGCCGACGACGACCACCGGAACCGGCAAGCGGGTGACAGCGAGCACGCCGGCGCGGAACAGCGCTCGACGAAGCGAGGCCGCGGCGCCGAACGCCCGCGACAGCGGCCACAGCAGCGCCGCGAGCGGCGTCGGCCGCGACGCATACCAGCTGGCGGCAAGGCGGTCGGCGAGCGACATCGATGGCGTGATCGGCAGGCGCGGCGGCGCGATCCCGGCGCGCCGGCTTCGCCGTCACTTCGGCGGCGGCGTTTGCGTCGCGAACGTGATGTGGATGAGTCCGGCGATGCGCGCCGCCTCCATCACGTGAATGACCGACTGGTGCGTCGCGTTGGCGTCCGCGTTGATGATCACGACGGGATCCTTGCTGTCTCCCGCCGCGCGCCTGAGCGTCTCGGCGAGCGCCGCCACCGACGAGAACGTGAACACCGTCTTGTCGATGACGTACCGACCCTGGGTGTCGATGCCGACGTTGATCTCCTTCGGCCGCTGCTTGATCTGGTCGGCATCGGCCTCCGGCAGCGTGATCTGCAGTTCGGCGACGCGCTGGTAGGTCGTCGTCACCATCAGGAAGATCAGGATGACGAGCAGGACGTCGATCAGCGGGATGAAGTTGATTTCCGGGTCTTCCCGGGATCGTGTGCCGCGGAGGTTCATGGCGGGTCGGGGCGGCTATTTGCGCTCGCCGTGCGCGAAATCAACGAGCTTGATCGCCTGCTGCTCCATCTCGACGATGAACGCGTCCACCTTCGCCCGGAAGTGCCGATAGAAGATCATGCTGGGGATCGCGACGATCAGGCCGAACGCCGTGTTGTACAGCGCGACCGAGATGCCGTGCGCGAGCTGGATCGGATTCGACCCGGCCGTCGTCTGCGAACCGAAGATCTCGATCATCCCGACGACGGTGCCGAACAGACCGAGCAGCGGCGCCATCGCGGCGATGGTCCCGAGCGTGGTGAGGAAGCGGTCGAGCTCGTGCGTCACGCCGCGACCGGTCTCCTCGATCGCCTCCCTGATCACCGGACGCGGGCTCTTGACGTTGGCGAGACCGGCCGCGAGGATGCGGCCCAGCGGCCCCTGCTGGGCCGTCTTGGCGACGAGCTCCGGCGTCGCGCCGTTCTGGCGATACTCCGCGAGAACGCGATCGACCATGCCCGCCGGCGCGACCATGCTCTGCCGCAGCGACCACAGCCGTTCGAAGATCAACGCAAGCGCGATGATCGAGGCGAAGATCAGCGGCCAGATCGGCCAGCCTGCCGCTTGAATGATGGACCACACGTTGGGTTCGCTCCGTCAGTCTCGTTGATCGCCCGGAATGTAGCGTGGCGGAGCGCTATTCTACAACCTGCCTCGCGTTCGTCAGCGCCCGCGGCGCCCGCCGCCGCGGCGCCGGCCGTCGGCCAGCGTCGCCGCCACTGCGGCCCCGACCAGCACGATCACCCACGACACGTAGATCCACAGCAGGAACAGCGGGACCGCGGCAAGCGCGCCGTAGACCATCCGGTAGGTCGGCACCGTGGTGATGTAGAACGCGAAACCGCGTTTGGCGACCTCGAAGCCGAGCGCGGCAAACAGCCCTCCGACCAGCGCCGCCCGGAACGGCACCTTCCGCGACGGCACCAGCAGGTACAGCAGCGTGAACGCAAAGGCGGTGATCGCGATCGCCAGCGGACCCACGAGGAACGGGACGGCCGCCGACGCCAGCGGGACCTGGGCGACGGATTCCTCGATCAGCCACGTCGTCGAGTACACGACCGCGCCAATGAGCAACGGGGCGGCGGTCACGCCCATCGCATAGACGACCAGGCGCCGCAGGATGGAGCGCGGTTCGCCGGCGTGCCAGATCGCGTTGATCTCGCGCTCCACGGTCGCCACCAGCAGGATCGCGGTGACGATGACGGCCGCGACGCTGACACCCTGCAGATTCGCCGCCTTGGACGTGAACTCGAACAGGTAGCCGCGCACGACCGAACTCGTCGCGGGCAGCAAATGCCGCAGCAGGAACCGCTCCAGCGCATCGAGCCACTGCTGGAACAGCGGATAGCGCGACACGATGACGACGGCGACCGTCAGCAGCGGCACCAGACCGAGCATCGTCGTGAACGACAGCGCCGCCGCGGTACGCGCCAACCCGACACCGCGCAGCCGCTCGACGACGCCGACCAGGAAGTCCCATCCGCGCCTCACGCCGTCCGCCGGATCGGATCAGAGGACGTGGGCTGCGACCCACCACGCGATCGCGGCGATGAACGCCGAGCACGGAATGGTCAGCACCCAGGCCCAGACGATCCGCCCGGCAATCCCCCAGCGCACAGCGGAAAACTTGTGGACGGCCCCGACGCCGACGATGGCACCGGTGATCGTGTGCGTGGTCGACACCGGAATGCCGAGTCCGGTCGCGAGAAACAGTGTGATCGCGCCCCCCGTCTCGGCACAGAACCCGCCGACCGGCTTCAATTTGGTGATCTTCTGGCCCATCGTCTTCACGATGCGCCATCCGCCGAAGAGCGTGCCCAGTGCAATCGCGGCCTGGCACGCGATGACGACCCAGAACGGAATTTCCGCCGCCTTGAATTCCGGCCGCAGCGAGCCGTACGCGACGAGTATCAGCGCGACGATTCCCATCGTCTTCTGCGCGTCGTTGCCGCCGTGGCCCAGACTGTAGAGCGACGCGGAAATGAGCTGCAGGCGCCGGAACCAGCGGTCGACGCGGTGCGGCGCGGTACGGAAGAAGAGCCAGGCGACCGCCGTCATGAGCAGCATCCCGAGCGCGAACCCCAGCGCCGGCGAAAGCACGATCGCCACGCTGATCTTGAACAGGCCACTGCCGACGAGCGTCGGGAATCCGCCCTTCGCGACGGCCGCTCCGGCGAGCGCGCCGATCAGCGCGTGCGACGACGAGGAGGGAAGACCGAACCACCAGGTGATGACGTTCCACGCGATCGCGCCCACGAGCGTGCCGAGCAGCACGTAGTGATCGACGATCCCGGCATCCACGACGCCCCGGCCGATCGTGTTGGCCACCGAGAGGCCGAAGACCAGGAAAGCGATGAAGTTGAAGAACGCCGCCCAGGCCACGGCCCAGTGGGGCCGCAGCACGCGCGTCGACACGATGGTCGCGATCGAGTTCGCCGCGTCGTGAAAGCCGTTCATGAAATCGAACGCGAGCGCCAGCGCGACGAGGAACACCAGCATCCCGAACGTGATCGTGCCGCCGGTCATTGCAGCCGTGCTTTCTTCGCGAAGGCGTCCTGGGCTTCGCCCCCGTCGCTCACGCGGTCGGCCTCCTCGGCCCGCCCAGACAGGGCACCGGTCGAGCGTCGGCCTCCGAACGCTTTCGCCTTGCCGTCGATCCCCGCGCCCGGCGCGGGGCCCCTCGCCGGGTAGCTCAAGCGTTCTCCAGCACGATGCCTTCGATGACGTTGGCGACGTCTTCGCACTTGTCGGTGATCGATTCGAGCAGCTGATAGACCTCCTTCAGCTTCAGAATCTGCTTGGCGTCGGACTCCTCGCGGAAGAGCTTCGCGAGCGCTGAGCGGAACACGAAATCGGCCTCGCTCTCCAGCCGGTCGATGTCGCCGCAGATCCTGAGGATCGCATCCGCGTTCTTCATCGACTCGAGCATGGCGACCGCCTCCTTCACCTTGCCCGTGCACGCCACGCAGATCTGGCCGAGCTTCTGCGCGTCCGGCGTCACCGCCTTGACGTCGTAGAGGAAGATGCAGGTCGCGACGTCCTCCATCAGGTCGAGGATGTCGTCCATCCCGGTGATGAGACCGTGGATCTCGTCGCGGTCGAGTGGCGTGATGAACGTCTGGTGCAGGAGCTGGACGGTCTCGTGCGTGATGCGATCGGCCTGTTTCTCGTTCTTCTCGATCGCGCGGGAACGCAACTCGAGTTGTGTCAGGTCGCCGAGCAGCGCCTGCAGCTCCGCCGCCGCGAGGACGGCGAGCTCCGCGTGCTGGTTGAAGAATTCGAAGAACTTCCCTTCCCGCGGCAGCAGGCGGCCCATGTACGGTCCCTATCGATGGCAGCCGTGCAATTATCGCATTGCGGCGCACGCCGGACCAAACCGAACGCCGCCGATGTAAGCTGCCGGCGCGGGCCTCGACCCATCACGAGCCGTCGCTCACCCGCGTCGTCCCCATTCACTGTTGCCCAGGAGGTCCTGCGATGACCACAATCCCGACATCCGCCCGCGCGACCGAGACCGCTGTCCTCGGCGGCGGCTGCTTCTGGTGCCTGGAGGCAGTGTTCGACGAACTGGCGGGCGTCATCGCCGTCGAGTCGGGTTACGCGGGAGGCAGTCCGGCCAACCCGAGCTACGAAGAGGTCTGCAGCGGACGCACCGGACACGCGGAAGTCGTGCGCGTGACGTTCGATCCTGCGCTGCTGACGTTTCGCGACCTGTTGACCGTCTTCTTCACCATCCATGATCCGACGACACCCAATCGCCAGGGCAACGACGTGGGGACGCAGTACCGCTCGGTGATCTTCTGCCAGACGCCCGCGCAGCGCGCCGTTGCGGTGAGCGTCGTTGCCGACTTGACCGCTGCGAAACTATGGCGCGATCCGATCGTCACCGAGATCGCCGCTGCTGCGCCGTTCTGCGAGGCCGAGGACCATCACCAGGAGTATTTCGCGCGCAATCCGGGGCAGCCCTATTGCGCCGTCGTCGTGGCGCCCAAGGTGGCGAAGTTCCGCAAACACTTCACCGAGCGGCTGAAGCAGCGAGCCTAGGAGGATCGCCTGCGCCGCGACAGAATGCCGCCGGCGGTGAGGCAGGCGCCCACCGACCAGAACACGGGGGCGAGACCGACCGATGCGCCGAGGGCGCCGAACACCAGCGGCACGGCGACGGCGATCGTCTGAACGAGCGACATGCGCACGCCCGCGGCCTCACCCATGCGGCCCGGCGGCGCATGCGTGTGCAGCAGCGCCATCACCATCGGCTGGCCGCTGCCGAGCCCGAGTCCCAGACAGAACGAGAGCGGCAGCAGCGTAAACAGGCCCTGCGCGAACGGGAACGCGAGATAGGCCATGCCGGCGACGAGCAGGGCGCCGCTCAACACCTGATGCTCGTCGACGCGACGCGCGATGACGGGCATGGCGAGCCGGACGACGAACGTCGCCGCCGCGAATGCCGACAGGACGCCGCCGATCGCCGACGCCGAGAGCCCGATCCTCGCACCGTAGATCGGTACGAAGATCGTGTGCAGGTCCCAGCCAACGGAAAGCAGCGCATTGATCGCGAACACCCGGCGCAGCGTGCGATGGCGCAGCAACGCGCGCACGCCGCCGTGATGGGCGCCGCGACTCGCCGCATGGGGGCCGGGCAGCGCCAGACCACCGCCCGCCAATGCTACGAACGGCAGCAGCGATATCGCCGCGAGCAGCGCAAAGGTCGTCGGGAACCCGCCGTGGTCGATTGCGAATCCCGCGACGAGGGGTCCGATGAAGCCCGATACCGAGTACCCCAGCGCGAGCAGGCTGAAATTCTTCGCACGCTCCGCAGGTCCGCCGAGCTCTCCGGTCGCATTCTGCGCGGCCACCTGGAAGAACATGAATCCGGCGCCGACGAGGGTCGCGCTGGCGAACAGCGGCGCCAGTCCGGACAGCGCGAACGGCAATACGGACCCGGCGGCGATGCCGATCGTTCCGACCATCATCGGCCGTCGCGCGCCGACGCGATCGGACAGGCGCCCTGCCGCAACGGCGAGCAGCATCGGCAGGAACGCATACAGCGCCATCAGCACACCGACAGTCCATGGCGTGGCGCCCCGCGACAGCGCGTCGAGCGCAACCGCCACGCGGCTGCCCGCAAGCACCGTGTGGCTCACCACACCGAGGAGGATGACACCGGCCAGCGTGCGGGCGCCGCGCCGCGCGGCTTCGCTCACGCCCTCACGTTCCCGTTTGCCGGTGCAGCCGTACCATCGCGTCGGCCGGCGGCGCCGATTCGGCTGACCGTCGATCCCCGTTCCCTGTGGAAACGGGGCCCCGCGCCGAGTGCCTCACGGCGCCAGCCGGTCGATGGCCCAGGCGCCGGGGTGGGCGGGATCGCGGCGATAGCGGACACGGTCGTGCATGCGCGATTGCCGGCCCTGCCAGAATTCGAGCATCGCAGGCGTCAGCAGGTAACCACCCCAATGCGGAGGTCGAGGAACGTGCTCGCCGGCACTGCGAAATCGCGCCTCGGCCTCGGCGAAACGTGCCTCCAGCGCAGCGCGGCCGGCAATCGACTCGCTCTGGGGCGACGCCCATGCGCTCAGGCGCGAAGCGCGCGGCCGGCTGGCGAAATACTCGACGGATTCCGACGCGGGCACCTTTTCGACCGATCCTTCGATTCGGACCTGCCGCTCGAGGTCGGCCCAGAAGAACAGCAGCGCGGCGCGCGCACTGGCGGCGAGCTCGCGACCCTTTCGACTCGCGTAGTTGGTGAAAAAGACGAATCCTCGTTCGTCGAACCCCTTGAGCAGCACGATCCGGGCCGAAGGCTGCCCGTCGGGCCCGACCGTGGCAAGCGTCATGGCGTTCGGCTCCGGCACCTGGGCCTTGACGGCCTCGTCGAGCCAGTGTTCGAACTCGCGGTAAGGATCGGGGGCGACGTCGGACTCGTCGAGCGTCTCCCTCATGTACTCGATGCGCAGGTCGGCGAGCTTCATCGGTGGCAGCGGGTCTGTACGTCCGGGGAGCACCCGACGCGAAGCGATAACTGCGCGAGCGCCCCTTTATTTTACGCCCGCCGGCGCCCGGCTCTCGTGCACCGCAGACGCTGCGCCCCTCGCCTCGGCGCTCCCTCGGGTGCGCGAGCCGGCGCGTTTTCCGTTCAGCTCGAGGGCGCCGACGCCGATCGCATCAGCGAACGGAGGCGAACAGTCGCTCACCGTTGCCGTGCGCGATCTTCGCCGCGACGTCGCCGGGCAACTGCGCGAGCCAGCTGCGGTAGTACGCCATGATTTCACCGTATCGCGCCCAGCGTTCGTCGGTCCAGGTGTCGGAGCCGACGACGAAGCGATCCGGGTGCGCGAGGAACAACGCGCGCCATTCCGGCGCGAGCTTGCCGTCGGCCGTCACGTCGTAGCGATACGAAAGCTCACCGACGAGATGCGGATGGCGCTCGAGGTACTCGGCGATCTTCGCGGGTGTCGTCGAGAAGCCGGAATGCGCCCAGACGATCTTCGCGCGTGGATCGTGCGCGAGGAGCTTCTCGAGCGCGGCCTCGTCGCAGTGCGCGTGCAACCAGAGACCGCGCTCGACCGCGAGCGCGACGATCTTCCCGACCCAGGAGGTCCCCGCGTCGTTGCCGAAAACATGGAACTCGCCGATGCCGCGATAGGCGATCCCGCGCGCGAGTTCGGTCTCGATCAGCGCATAGATTGCCGGATCGTTGAACCAGGTCTGGCGGTCGGCGTGATTGCGGTAGGGCCGGATGAACGGGACAACACGGGGCGCCGACCGCGCGTCGGCAGCCGCCGCGGCGACAAGCGCTCGGGTACCGTCGTTGGGCCGGCTCGTCGCCAGGATGGAGGTGACGCCGGCCGCGCGGAAGCGCTGAAGGACATCGGAGACCGGATACACGGCGGTCGCCTCGTCGTTGTAATGCAGATGGGCGTCGAAGATCGGCAGCGGGTCCGCAACCTGCGCGACCGCGCCGCACGCCGCGGCGGCGAAGAACGCCGCGGCAGCGATGTGGCGAAGGAAACCGGATGTAATAGCCATGCCCGGGTCGGCGCGAAGATGCGCCAGTGTCGCACCGCGTCCTTGCCGGCTCAAGCGAGGCGCTGCGCCGGACGATCGCGGACCCGCGCTGCGGTCCGCGATTCGGGAAGGAAACGCCGGGGAGCGCGGATGCGGCGCGAAAGAGTCGCGGCTCGGCACTGCGCGGGAGCGGAATCAGTCGATTCCGGGGTGACGCGCGCCTTTCCGTTTCCCGTCCGCCACACAGGGGGGCGCCCCTCGAAAAAACCCCTGCCGAGGGATTCCCTTCCTCGGGAATTGCGCTATAGTTCCCGCCGATGGAGCGGAAATACCCGTGACAGGAGGGTCCGCTTCAGCGTGTTCGGCACCGGATCGAGCATCTACTCACAGGAAGGAGAACTATGGCTACTGCCAAGAAAGCTGCAAAGAAGCCCGCCGCCAAGAAGCCCGCCGCCAAGAAGTCCGCGGCGAAGAAGCCTGCAGCGAAGAAACCCGCAGCAAAAAAAGCCGCAGCGAAAAAGCCGGCTGCCAAGAAGCCCGCCGCCAAGAAAACCACCGCGAAGCGCAAGCCGAATGCCGCGTTCATGAAAGCCATGACGCCATCGTCCGTGCTCGCCGCCGTTGTCGGCAGCATGCCTCTCCCGCGCACTGAAGTCACCAAGAAGATCTGGGACTACATCAAGAAGAACAAGCTGCAGGACGCGATCAACAGGCGCCTGATCAACGCCGACGAAAAGCTGAGGGCGGTGTTCGGCGGCAAGAAGCAGGTGTCGATGTTCGAGATGACGAAGCTGGTCTCGAATCATCTGAAGTAGTCGGCCCGCGGTCCAGGGCCCGGACGGCCGGCGGCGCGATGCGTCCCGGCCGTTTTCTTTTACTCAGGGCTCCGGCGTGCGCTGCGGCCAATCGTCGTCGTCCTCGAGAATCCGGATCACGCGCGTGCGCTTGCCGCCGGCGTACTTCTCCATCTGCACGAGCACCGGAAACAACTCCGCCAGCTTCGCTCGGGCGTCGGATTCCTTCTCGAACGTCAGAATCGCGCCGTCGGCACCGCGCACGTCCGACCAGCGGCCGCGGCCGTCTTCGACCTCGATCTTGAACATTGGCTGCTCCAGGCTTCCGGATGGGCTACTGGCGGCCGGTCCGCGCAGCCTGCAGCGCGGCGATGCGTTCCTCGATCGGCGGGTGCGTCGAGAAGAGCGCCATCAGGCCCGACTTGTCGGTGATGCCAAACCCCGCCATCGCCTTCGGCAGTTCGCCGGGCTCGAGCCCACCCAACCGCTTCAGCGCGTTCACCATGGGGCCGGGCGTACCCAGATACGCCGCGGATCCGGCATCGGCGCGGAACTCGCGCTGGCGCGAGAACCACGCGACGATGATCGAAGCCAGGATGCCGAACACGATCTCGCAGACGATCACGGTGATGAAGTAGCCGGGGCCGGTGCCGCGCTCGGTGCGGAATACGGCCTTGTCGACGATCGACCCGACGATGCGGGCGAAGAACACGACGAACGTGTTGACCACGCCCTGGATCAGCGTCAGCGTCACCATGTCGCCGTTGGCGACATGCGCCATCTCGTGGCCCAGCACTGCCTCGACTTCTTCCTTGTTCATCGACTGCAGCAGACCGGTCGAGACCGCGACGAGGGCCGAATTCTTGAACGCGCCGGTGGCGAACGCGTTGGGCTGACCCTCGTAGATCGCGACCTCGGGCATCGCGATGCCGGCCTTCGTCGCAAGCCGGCGCACAGTTTCCACGAGCCACGCCTCGGCGTCATTGGCCGGCCTATCGATCACGTGCGCGCCGGTCGACCATTTCGCCATCTGCTTCGACATCAACAACGAGATGATCGCCCCCGTGAAGCCGACCACGGCCGAGAACGCGAGCAGTCCGCCATAATCGATGCCGGCCTGCGTATAGGCCATCCGGTCCAGACCGAACAGTCGCAGCACGACGGACAGCACGACGACGACGGCGAGGTTGGTGAGCAGGAACAGAACGATGCGTTTCATGAGGCGCTCTTTGCGGAAATGGGAACGACGGTCATCTTAGCGCGGGCGCCGCGTCGCCGAACAGAGGGCGGGCCGCGGCACGGGGGTCTAGGATTTCGCCCAGGAATCGCGCAGCGTGACCGTTCGATTGAACACCGGCTTGCCCGGCGCGTGGTCTTTCTGATCGGCGACGAAATAGCCGTGCCGTTCGAACTGAAAGCGCGCCTCCACCGGCGCGGTGCCGAGCGACGACTCGACGAAGGCGGTGATCACGCGTTTCGATTCGGCATTGAGATCGTCGAGGTAGTTGCGCTCGACCGCTTCCTGCGCGTCGTCTTCCTCGTCGTCGCCGGCGACCACCGGCGCATGGCCGGGTGAGGTCGCCGCATCGCCGGGGGCGCCATCGCCACGCGTGCCCGACGGGTTGCGCGAGCCCGGAAACGGAACCGCGAACAGCCGGTCGTAGACGCGCACCTCGGCCGGCACCGCATGCGCCGCCGAGAGCCAGTGGATGTTGCCTTTCACCTTGCGCACGTCCGCGCCGGCGGTGCCGCTGCGGGTCTGCGGATCGTAGGTGCAGTGGACGACGGTGACGTTGCCGTCCGCATCCCGGTCCACGCCCGTGCACCGCACGATGTAGGCGTAGCGCAGACGGACCTCCGCGCCCGGAGAGAGCCGGAAATAGCCCTTGGGAGGAGCCTCGGCGAAGTCATCGCGCTCGATCCACAACTCGCGCGCAAACGGCAAAGGCCGCCTCCCCTGCTCCGGCTGCTGCGGGTGATTGGGCGCGAGGCACTCCTCGGTGGCGCCTTGCGGATAGTTGTCGATCACGAGCTTCAACGGATCGAGCACCGCGATGCGCCGCGGAGCGCGCGCGTTCAGGTCCTCGCGCATGCAATCCTCGAGCACGCTCATGTCGATCCACGAGTCGGCCTTCGACACGCCGATCCGCTCGGCGAAGGTCCGGAAGCCCTCGGGCGTGAAGCCGCGGCGGCGGGCGCCGACGAGCGTAGGCATCCGCGGATCGTCCCAGCCGTCGACGTGGCCATGCGCGACGAGCTCGATCAGGCGGCGTTTGGACAGCACGACGTAGGTGAGGTTGAGGCGCGCGAATTCGTACTGCTGCGGGAGCGGCCGCGTCAGCTGCCCGCCATCGGCGAGCTTCTCGAGCACCCAGTCGTAAAGCGGCCGGTGGTCCTGGAATTCGAGCGTGCAGATCGAATGGGTGATGCCCTCGAGCGCGTCCGAGATGCAGTGCGTGTAGTCGTAGAGGGGGTAGATGCACCATTTGTCCCCCGTGCGGTGATGCGAGGCATGCCGGATCCGGTAGATCCCCGGGTCGCGCATGTTGATGTTGGGGCTGCCCATGTCGATCTTCAGGCGCAGGATGTGGGCGCCGTCGGCGAACTCGCCGGCACGCATCCGCCTGAACAGGTCGAGGTTCTCGGCGATCGAGCGCCCGCGGTACGGTGACGGCGTCCCCGGCTGGGTCAGTGTGCCGCGCGAGGCGCGCGTCTCCTCCGCCGTCTGGCTGTCGACGTACGCGAGGCCCTGCTCGATGAACCATTCGGCAAACGCGTAGAGCTGGTCGTAGTAGTCCGACGCGTGATACCGGTGCGGACCCCAGTCGAAACCGAGCCAACGCACGGCGGCCGCGATCGAATCCTCGTACTCGACGTCCTCCTTGACGGGATTGGTGTCGTCGAAGCGCAGGTGGCAACGGCCACCGTTCTCGGCGGCAAGTCCGAAATTGAGGATGATCGACTTGGCGTGTCCGTAATGCAGGTAGCCGTTGGGCTCGGGCGGAAAGCGAGTGACGACCTGGCCGCCGTACTTGCCGGCGCGGTTGTCCTCGGCGATGACGACGCGCAGGAAGTTCGACGCCGGCGCCCCTTGCTCGCGCGCGCGACCGACCATCGCGGAGCGACCGGGCGTCGCGCCCCGGTCGTTGACGACGCGCGGACTTTGCGGCGGTGCAGTACTCATTGCGTTTTGTTCATGAACAATTGGATCGAATTGGCCATTCTAACCGGCAGGGCATAGTCCGTCATCGGCGACCACGCCCCTGTCCACCGTTGCCCGGCCGCAATCCCGCGCCAGATAAGGGTTTCCAACGGGTGCGCGAAATCGCCTGATGACGATTGTCCACAAATCCTGTGGATAAAAGTGTGCATATCTTGTAAATTGACTCGCTAAGTAACGTTCCGGGCGGGGAAATCGTTGTCATGCCCAATTTCGCACCGACTTTTTCCCTATTTTCGTCAAGAGGTTAGATAGGGTTATCGGGGGCGAACGAAGCCCCGAAATGAGGCCTGGACGACCGTTTTGCGTGCCAAATGCTCCCCAACAGCGGTGATCTTTTGTCATGGACGTATTAGCTGTTGCACCCGCGTTGTCTAACGCAACTCGCGGTGGCGTCACGTCATGACGGCGCACGATGCGGGTGCCGACGCCGGAACCGGCAAGCGGACGGCACGCACGGACGCGGACGTGTCGGGCAACCTGCCCGCGCCTGCCGTCCTCCCGGTCGGGCTCCTCGTCAGCTCCGCGCGGCTCATCCTCGAACGGCATCTCGGGCTTGTCTGGGTCTCCGGCGAGATTTCCAACTTTACCCGGGCAGCGTCGGGCCACTGCTACTTCAATCTGAAAGATGCGCAGGCCCAGGTGCGCTGTGTATTTTTCCGCCACAAGGCGCAGTTCGCCGATTTCCCCCTCAAGGACGGGCTTTCGGTCGAGGTGCGCGCGACTGCGACGATCTACGAGGCGCGAGGCGAGTTCCAGCTCAATGTCGAGGTCGTCCGCCTCGCCGGCGTGGGCGCGCTCTACGAAAAATTCGCCCGACTGAAAGCCCGGCTCGAGGCCGCCGGCTGGTTTGCGGCGGAGCGCAAGCGGCCGCTTCCCGCGTTTCCTCGCGCCGTCGGCATCGTCACCTCGCCGGCCGCCGCGGCATTGCGCGACGCGCTGACCACGCTACGTGCTCGCTGGCCCGCGCTCCGCGTCGTGCTGTACCCGACCCCCGTTCAGGGAGAGGGCGCGGCCGCGTGATCGCCGAGGCGATCCGGACGGCCAACGCCCGCGACGAAGTCGACGTGCTGCTCGTATGCCGCGGCGGCGGGTCGATCGAGGATCTGTGGGCGTTCAACGAGGAAGCGGTCGCGCAGGCGGTTTTCGAGTCACGTTTGCCGGTCGTATCCGGCGTCGGCCACGAAACCGACTTCACGATCTGCGACTTCGTCGCGGACGTCCGCGCGCCCACGCCGACCGCCGCCGCCGCCCTGATCGCGCCCGATCGACGCGAGATCGGCCGGCACTTGGCCAGCCTCGCCGGCCGCGGACAGCGCGCCATCGATCGCGCGCTGGAGGCGCGGATGCAGCGCCTCGATGCCATCTCGCGTCGGCTCGTGCATCCGGCCGCCCGACTCACGCAGCAGCGCCGCGACGCCGGGCTTCTGGCGACACGGTTGGCGCGCGCGCTGACCGGTCAGCTTGCCGCGTCCCGAGTGCGGCTCGATGGCTTGAGCCACCGCTTCGGACTGCGCGTTCGCGAACCGTTGCCGCACGGGGCGTCGTTGGCAGCGGTCCGTGAGCGCTGGCAGCGGTCCGGCAGCGCCTGGATCGAGCGCGAAATCGTTCGCGTCGCGGCGCTGGAGCGCAGCCTGGGACATCTCAACCCGCAAGCGGTGCTGGAGCGCGGCTATGCGCTGGTGACCCGGACCGACGGTGCGATCGTGCACGACGCTGCGCAACTCGCCCCGGGGGACGACGTCACGCTGGGATTCGCCCGTGGCAGTGCTGCCGCACGGGTCACCCGGCGCGATCCCGACTAGCACCCGCGGACCGCGATCACTGCCTGCCGGTACGGGTCAGGCCTCGTCCGGCTCGGGGTCGTCGACGGCAGCGGCATCTTTCGAGCGCGCGACCACGTCGGCGGGCGCCTGCGCCGCAATCTTCGGCGTCGTCGTGACGACGTCGCCGTTCTGTGCGCGATGGCGCAGCGCATGATCGGCCAGCACGAGAGCGAGCATGGCCTCGGCGATCGGCGTCGCGCGGATGCCGACGCACGGATCGTGGCGACCGTGCGTGTTGACGACGACGGCATTGCCGGCCTTGTCGATCGAACGGCGATCGAGCCGCACCGAGGACGTCGGCTTGACCGCGATCGTCACCACGACGTCCTGCCCGGTCGAGATGCCACCGAGAACGCCGCCGGCGTTGTTCGACAGGAAACCCTGCGGTGTCATTTCGTCGGAGTGCTGGGTTCCCGTCTGCGTCACCGCCGCGAAACCTGCCCCGATCTCGACGCCCTTCACGGCGTTGATGCCCATCATCGCGTGTGCGAGGTCCGCGTCGAGGCGGCCGTAGACCGGCTCGCCCCAACCCACCGGCACACCACTTGCAACGACCGTGATTTTCGCGCCGCACGAGTCGCCCGACTTGCGCAGCTGGTCCATGTACGATTCGAGCTCCGGCACCCGGGTCGCGTTGGCGACGAAGAAGGGATTCGCGTCGACGTGCGCCCAGTCCTCGAACGGAATCACATGCGGCCCGACCTGCACCAGATGGCCGCGGATGCGCACACCGTGGCGCTCGGCGAGCCATTGCTTCGCAATCGCACCGGCCGCCACGCGCACCGCCGTCTCGCGCGCGGAAGCACGGCCGCCGCCACGGTAGTCGCGGGTTCCGTACTTCTGCCAGTAGACGTAGTCGGCGTGGCCGGGCCGGAACGACTCGGCGATGTTCGAGTAGTCCTTGCTCCGCTGGTCCTCGTTGCGAATCAGGAGCGCGATCGGCGTTCCGGTCGTCCGTCCTTCGAAAACGCCCGAGAGGATCTCGACGGTGTCCGACTCGCGCCGCTGCGTGACGTGGCGCGACGTTCCGGGTTTGCGCCGATCGAGTTCGCGTTGAATGTCCGCCGCAGCGAGCGCAAGGCCGGGCGGGCAGCCGTCGACGACGCAGCCGATCGCCGGACCGTGCGATTCGCCGAACGAGGTGACACAGAACAGCGTGCCGAGGGTGTTGCCGGACATGGTGTGCACGCAGACGAGAGTGGGGGGAAACGCCGATCGAGTTTAGCACAGCGATCCGTGCCGACTTCGGCGCGACGCCGGTCCTGAAAGCAGGGCGCAGCCGCGGCAGGCATCCTAGAATGACGGTCATCCATGACGACTTCACGCGTGACCTTGGACCCTTCCGCGGTCGCCACCGGGTTCGCCGTTCCCGAGGCACTCGCGCTGCGCCTGCGCAACGCAAGCCGCGTCGCGGTCCTCACCGGCGCCGGCATCTCGGCCGAATCGGGCGTGGCGACCTTTCGCGACGCACAGACCGGGATGTGGGCACGCTTCGACCCGCTCGAGCTCGCGACACCGGCGGCCTTCGCGCGCGCACCCAGGCGCGTGTGGGACTGGTACGCCTGGCGGCGCGGCCTCGTGGCCGCTGCGACGCCAAACGCGGGCCATTTCGCCCTTGCCGCCATCGAGCAAAGGGTGCCGGATTTCCTGCTGATCACGCAAAACGTCGACGGCCTGCATCAGGCGGCAGGCAGCACGCGCGTCGTCGAACTGCACGGCAACATCGCGCGGGTCAGATGCGCGGGGGATTGCGGCGTCGTCGACGACTGGGACGATACCGGGGCGTCCGAACCGCCGCGCTGCCCGCGGTGCGGCGCATTCCTGCGCCCCGACGTCGTCTGGTTCGAGGAGATGCTGCCCGCGGACGCATTGCGGCGCGCCGAGCTCGCCGCACGCGAGTGCGAGCTCATGCTCGTTGTCGGGACCTCCGCGGAAGTGCACCCCGCAGCGGCGCTGCCCGCGTTAGCCCGCGCGCGTGGCGCGACCCTGGCCGAGGTCAATCCGAATCCGACCCCGCTGTCCGACCGCGTCGACTACGCGTTGCGCGGCCCGTCCGGCATCGTGCTGCCGGCGCTGGTCGCGGCGACATGGTCAGCGTCGGCTTGAGCCCCGCCTTCGTCAAGGTCGGGATGGAGCGGACTCCGCTTCCGGGGGCGGCAGTGGCGACACCCACCCGATGAGCAGCAGAAGCACGCCGACACCGAGAAAGGCAACGACGCGTGGCAGGCCCGACAGCGCGCCAAGATCGACCAGGAACAGTTTTGCGACAACCGCGGCAAGCAGCCCCGCGCCGACCATCCACAGGGGCCGCAGCCGCCTCCGGGTCGCCGCGAACATCAACGGAAGTGCGGTGACCGTCCACGTCAGCGTCAGCGCAGCCTGAAGCGGTTTCGATGCGAGCAGCGCAGGAATTCGCCAGGCAATCGCGCCCCAGTGGTGACCGGTGCGCAGGACGGCGCCATTGAGCGCGACGAACAGCAGCGCGCCCAGCCATCCGTATCGAGCGCGCTCGGACAGGACGGAACAGCTCCCTGCCCAGAGGAAAAGCACCACAATCCCCAGGGGCCTTGGCAGTAGAGTTGCTGTCGAAGGATAGCGATGGAGTCAGCCTGGAGGTCATCGTGAAGCGACATTGGCCTTCCGCCGCAGCGTGGATGGTGGCCCTTCTGCTCGGCGTCGCGCTGCCCTCGCTGGCCGCGGCGCAGGCGCGTGAGCGGCCGAATCGCACGCCGCCCGCGCGCGAGCCCGGGCCTGCGCCAGCTCCAGCGCCGCCGCCACCTCCGCCGCCCCCGTCGGTGTCGAGCCCGCCACCTCCGTCCGCGCCGGTCGCGGTGCCTCGAGGCGGGTCGGAAGGATCCGCGGGTCGCGGCGCCGATCGCGACCAGGGCCCTCGAAGCGTTACCGGTTCACCGAGCGACGAGTCGGGCCAGACGGCAACGGCCAGAGCGCGGGGCGGAACCACCGGCACTTCTGGCGGCGCGGCGGCGAACCCCGCGCCAGACTCACGGCAGCCCTCGCGCCGGTATCCGACCGGAGATACTCGGGGCGTGGCGGTCCCGCGCACATCGCCGCCCCACGGGAACGTCCCGGGATGGGGCTGGGGCCAACCGGACTACTATCGCCCGTCGTACTGGTATTGGGCGCCGGTCGGTTGGGGCCTCGGGTCCTGGGTCTATTACGACCCGTGGTGGTGGGGAGGACCCGGTGCGTATTCCCATGGCTCCGGCTACGGGTATCCGGAAGCCGGCGCGGTGCGGCTCAAGATAAAGCCCAAGAACGCCCAGGTGTTCATCGACGGCTACTACGTGGGCGTCGTCGACGAGTTCGACGGGACGTTTCAGAAGCTCCGCTTAGACGAAGGCCCGCACCGGCTCGCGGTGCGTCTGGACGGCTACGAGCCGCTCGAGTTCAACATCTACGTCACGCTGGACCGCACGATCGCCACCGTGCCCGGTGAGTTGCGGCGCATCCCATAACCGAGCAGAATCGGGGCGTCGCTGCGCGCCCCCATTCGCTGGCCACCCTGGCGCGCGCGGTCCTGAACCGTGTTGCGCGCCGTCTCGTTCATCTCGTTTCTCTACGACGCGTCGATTGGCATCGCCCTGCTGGTGGCCGCGCCCGCCTGGGCGCGCGCTTTCGGCGTCGCGCCGCCTCGCCGTCTTCGCCGACACGAATGGACTGTTCCTGCTGTGCGTCGGGTTGGGATACCTCCTGCCGATGCGGGACCCGGTCCGCTGGCGGGCATACTTGTGGCTCATGGTTCCCTGCTGAAGGGCGCGGGGGCTGTCGTGTTCGTGCGGGACTGGCTGAGCGCGGTTCGCCTTCCAGTTTTCTGCTCTTCGCGCTGGGCGATGGGACGCTGGCGCTGATCACGCTTCTGGTGTTGCTGCGCCAACGGCCAGCTCGGCCGGCTGGCGCACGATCCCGCGATGCTTGAAGTAGAAGAAGAGCGGCAGGCCCGACAGAATGATCGCCATTCCTGCCAAGGGGACGGGCCGGGGTCCGAGAAGATCGCGTTGATCACGATCGCGAGGCTCGCGAGCACGAAGACCCCCGGCGCTACGGGATAGCCCCACGCCCGTGAATGAAAGATTGCGCACGGGTTCGCGCCACCGCAGGACGAAGACGGCCGCGACCGCGACGCCGGCAAAGAGCACGACGGCAAAAGCCCGTGTAGCGTGTCAGTGCCTCGCGCCGCCCGACAATACGAGGACCCCGCGCTCCACATCGCCTGTGCAACGATCGAGACCGCGGGGGTCTGGTAGTTGCGGCGAACCCGAGCGGCCGCGGAACGAACAGGCCGTCGTGCGCCATCGCGCAGTAGACGCGCGGGCCGGCAAATGTCATCGCGCTGATGCTCGCGGCGAGGCTGACGATCGAGACGACGCCCATGATGTCGCCGGCTCTCGGGCCAAGGAGGCGGTCCGCGATGACGTCGAGCACGCTGCCTTGCACGCCGGCGAGCTGTTCGACGGGCAGGACGTAGAGGTAGAGCAGATTGAGCAGGAGGTAGATGGACGACGGCGAGCGTACCGACCGCGAGGGCCCGTGGCAGGTTCCGGCCGGGGTCGTGGATCTCTTCCGCGACGTACGCCGCTGCGTTCCACCCCGAATAGGTGAACATCACGGGAACGAGCGCGAGCAGCCACGTGGCCGCGACGTGCGCCGCCGGCTCAGGTGGGCCATCGATCCAGGGCCGAACGAGAAGCCGATCGCGATGAACGTCACGAGCGCCGAGACCTTGAGGGCCGCGAGCACGTCGCTGACGATGCGGCCGGGCCCGACACCGCGCAGGTGGATGAAGGCCATCAGGGCGATGACCGAAAGCGCCACGAGCGACTGCCGCGACACGGTCAGCGTGACCAGGGGCATCGGCACGCTGAGTATTGGCGCGGTGTCCGAGGCGGCGGGCGCGAACCGGCCGACGTAGGCCGCGAGCACGGCGCTCACCGCGATTGCACCGGAGAAGCCTGCGACGAACGACGTCCAACCGGTCAGGAACGCCGCGAGGTGTCCGTACGCGGCGGGCAGGTAGACGTATTCGCCGCCGGCGCGCGGGCGTCGGGCGGCGAGCTCGGCGTAGGCCATCGCTCCGCCGAGCGCGAGGGGGCCGCCGGCCAGCCACGTCGCGAGGAACCGCCAGGGTGTGGAACGCTGGCCGCGACCAGCGGGGGTGTGAACAGGATGCCGCCACCGATCACATTGGACACGACGATGGCTGCAGCGTCGGCGGTGCCGAGGCGCCGGTCAAGCGCGGGAAAGCGCAGGGGCGGGCGCAGGCATCAGCGGGTGAACAGCTGGCGTTCGACCTTGGACTCGCCGAGCTTCACCCACTGCTCCGAGCCGTGTTTGGCGAACACCTGCACCTGCACGTCGTGGAACTCCTTGTGCTGGAGCATCTCCGAACGCGGTTGCTCGCCGGTGTAGCCGAGGGATGAGCGCAGCACGTAGGCTGGCGTGCTCGCGCCGGGGGCGAGGACCGCTGGCATCGATGCCACGGACGAACGCCGAGCCGAGTTCCTGCTGATCGCCGATTACACGGAATCCCGCGTTGAGCTGGACGCTCCTGACGGTGGCAGCCGCGGTGTTCTTCACCTGGAAAGAGACGGAGGGGACGAGTTTGTTCTTTCCCCCCACGATGCCGCTGTCGTAGTAGCCGGTGACGACGTCGGTCACCTTCAGGGCTTGCGCGACGTCCACGTTGTCGCCGCACGCTGCGGTGCCCATGAGCGCGATGACACCGAAGATCGGGCAGCCCCGTCGTGCGCGACGGACCGAGTCCCATAGGCGGATTGTAGCTCAGAACTCCCGGACCTCGACCCGCCGCCGGACCTCGTCGCGGGTGAGCCGGCCATTGCGCAACGCGTCGAGGTCGTTGCCGCCGACCCAGCGTGATTGTCACCGAATCGGTGAGGTCGCCGGCCACGACGCTGTCGCGGTTCTCACGCGCGGCGACGGTCAGCCACTCGTCCGCCGCGAGGCCCAGCGTCACGCCGTAGTCCACCATCGCGTCGACGAGCGCGTTCTGCACGGCCGCGGTGTACGCCCCGTCGGGGTTGGCGACGAACGGATGCCGGAGGATGGTCGGCAACGCGTCTGGCGGCGCGGCGGCCGCCGCTGCTGCGCGGTCGTTGCCGTCCTGGCTGGCGACCATCATCGGCTCAGCGCCCGTGTCGGGTCGCGGCATCTGCGGACCGACCTGCAACTCGATCAGGCCGCATAGGCTGCATAGACCTTCTGGGCATCGTGGCCGCCACGGTTGAGGCGCCAGATCTCGTCGTCGGACATGTTGGCGACCATCGCCGCGAGCTCCGGGTCGCGCCCGAAGAAATGCTCGCGCGTGTACGCGCCGCCCTTGGCCTTGAAGTTCTGGTATTCGCCGTCGACGCAGGCTTCCATCACGCGTTGCAGGGCACCGGTGTGATCCTTGGCCAGCAGCGGATCCCAGCGGCGACCCCAGATCACCTTGATCACGTTCCAGCCGGCGCCGAGGAACGCAGCCTCGAGTTCCTGGATGATCTTGCCGTTGCCACGCACCGGTCCGTCGAGTCGCTGCAGGTTGCAGTTGACGACGAAGATCAGGTTGTCGAGGCCTTCGCGCACCGGCATGGTCAGCGCGCCCATGGACTCCGGCTCGTCCATCTCGCCGTCGCCGCAGAAGCACCACACCTTGCGATCGGTGGGCGGCGTCAGGCCGCGGTTCTCCATGTAGCGCTGGAAGCGCGCCTGGTAGATGGCCATCATCGGACCCAGCCCCATCGACACTGTCGGGAACTGCCAGAAGTCCGGCATCAGCCAGGGATGCGGATAGGACGACAGTCCGCCGCCGCCGACTTCCTGGCGGAAGCGCTTGAGCTGCTCTTCGCTGAGGCGACCTTCCAGGTAGGCACGCGCGTAAACGCCCGGGGAGCTGTGCCCCTGCATGAACACCATGTCGCCCGGGTGCTGGTCGGATGCGGCCCGCCAGAAATGATTGAACCCGACTTCGTACAGCGTCGAGGAAGACGCATAGCTGGCCAGGTGGCCGCCGAACTCGGACGACACCTTGTTGGCCTGGGTGACCATGGCCACGGCGTTCCAGCGCATGTACGCCTCGAGCCGCTTCTCGGTGGCGCGATCACCCGGATAGGCGGGCTCCTGGGAAACGGGAATGGTGTTGACGTAGGCCGTATTGGGCTTGAACGGCAGGTAGGCCCCGGAGCGCCGGGCATGATCGATCAGGCGCTCGAGCAGGAAATGCGCGCGCTCGCCGCCACCGGTCCGCAGCACGGACTCAATGGACTCAAGCCACTCGCGGGTCTCTTCCGGATCCTGGTCCTGGATGTTCTGGACGTCGGTCATCGGCGCTGCCGTTGGGCACCCTATTTCGGGAAAAAAGTCAACAATGGCGCTGTGCTACGATCCGCGGGCGCCGCATCAGGGACGCGCGCGATGATCCGGTTTTCACCCACTTCGGTCAAGCAAGCGACATCGGTCAAGAATGCCCCCACTCCAGCCCCGAAATGGCGCGCCGCGGCTGCAGCTGCTGCCTGGACTGCCACAGACCTCGCTCAACCGTTACGACGCAGTCCTGCTGCTGACACCTGAAAAATCCCCCCCCGGCCGGGCCCTGCCGGATGCATCCCGCTGGCAAGCCCTGCACCGGCGCGGTGCGGCAAATCACGGGACTGTCCGGACCGCAACACTCGACAATTCCCGCCAGACGCTTGGCCGTGCTCGGTTACTGCCGCAAGGATACCGGCGCCTTCGAACAGCTGCGCGTCGCCGGCCTGCTGGCACAGCGCGCATTGCAGGAACGACCACGCCCGCGACGCATCGCTGTCATTGTCCAGATCACGGGCACCGACCGCGGCGCCTGGCAGGAAGCGCTGTACGCCGCCCTGGCGGCGCATTGCTTCCAGATGCCCAGCGCGAAGCGCAGTCCCGAAGGACCACCCCCGGTTCCGGCCGTCGACATCATTGGCGCATCGAAGCTCGACCTGCGCCGCGTCGTCTGCCACCGTCGAGGCCACCAATCTCGTCCGGCACCTCACGGCCCTGCCGCCCAACGTGCTGGACGCGTCCGGTTATCGTCGGCTGCTGGGCGCGCTGTCACGGCGTCATGGCCTGAGGCTGCGCTGGTACAACGAGGCCGCCCTGGAAAAACTCGGTGCCGGCGCGTTTCTCGCCGTCAGCCGCGGCAATGCGCGCCGTGATGCCGGCATCGCGCACCTGAGTTACCGGCCAACGCGCCGCCGCTCGCGCGACACCGCGCATCGACGTGGCACTGGTGGGCAAGGGAATCCTCTTCGACACCGGCGGCACCAACCTCAAGGCGCACCGCTCGATGCTCGACATGCACACCGACATGTCCGGCAGCGCGGTGGCGCTGGCGACGATCGTGGCACTCGCGAAATTGAAGGCGCCCGTTCGGCGTCGACGCATGGCTGGCCATCTCGGAAAACTCGATTGGCCCCTCGGCCTATCGACCGCAGGAAGTGGTGCGCGCGCTCAATGGCACGACCATCCAGGTGATCCACAGCGATGCGGAAGGACGCATGGTGCTGGCGGACACGCTGGCGCTGGCCGCGCGCAGCAAGCCGCGCATGCTGCTGGATTTCGCCACGCTCACCGGCGCATGCGTCTACGCCCTGACCGAGCGGATGAGCGGCCTGCTGGCAACAATGACGCGCTGGCCGACGCCGCCCTGGCTGCGGGCACGCACAGCGGCGAGCGCCTGTGGCGCTTCCCCATGCCGGACGACTTCGACACTGACATCGACAGCCAGGTGGCCGATGTCGCGCAGTGCGCCCTCGAGGGCAAGGGCGACCACATCCTGGCCGCGCGCTTCCTGCAGCGGTTCGTGCCCAAGGGCATGCCCTGGGCGCATGTGGACCTGTCCTCGTCCACGCGGCGCGGCGGCCTGGCGCAGGTCCCCACCGAGATCACGGGATTCGGCGCGCGCTTCGCGCTGGCGTTGCTGCTGGACGGAAAGCTGCCGCGATGAGCGACCACCTTGCGCATCCGCCGGCCGGACGACTGGCACCTGCACCTGCGCGATGGCGCGGCGCTCGCGGCGGTGCTGCCACACACCGCTGCGCAGTTTGCTCGCGCCATCGTCATGCCGAACCTGCAGCCACCGGTGACCACCACCGCCCTGGCGCGCGCGTATCGCGACCGCATCCTCGCCGCGCTGCCAGCGGGCAGCAGTTTCCAGCCATTGATGACGCTGTACCTCACCGACCTGACCGATGCCGGCGGAGATCCGCGCCGCGCGCGGCAGCGGCATCGTCCAGGGTTGCAAGCTGTATCCGGCGGGCGCCACCACGAATTCGGATTCCGGGCGTAACCGACATCCGCCGCATCGACGCCGTGCTGGAAACCATGGCCGAAGTCGGCCTGCCGCTGCAGGTGCACGGCGAAGTGACCCGGGCTGATGTCGATGTCTTCGATCGCGAAGCACGGTTCATCGACGATGTGCTGGTGCCACTGCGCCAGCGCCTGCCGCGGCTGCGCATCGTGTTCGAGCACGTCACCACGCGCGCGGCCGTGCAGTTCGTGCGCGCGCAGGACGCAAATGTTGCCGCGACGTTGACACCGCAACACCTGGCCCTCAATCGCAACGCACTGTTCGTCGGCGGCATCCGCCCGCACAACTATTGCCTGCCGGTGCTCAAGCGCGAGACGGATCGCGTGGCGCTGCTGGATGCCGTGGTCGGTGGTGACCCGCGTTTCTTCCTGGGTACCGACAGCGCACCGCACGCGCGGTCCGCCAAGGAGCAGGCCTGCGGCTGTGCCGGCATCTACTCCGCGCACGCGGCGCTGGAGCTCTATGCCCAGACGCTGGAGGACGCCGGCGCCCTGCATCGCCTGGAAGCATTCGCCGCCGAATTCGGCCCGCGGTTTTACGGCCTGCCACTCAACGAAGGACTCATCACCTTGTCGCGAGAGACCTGGACTGTGCCCGCAAGCTATCCCTTCGGCCAGGATGTGGTCGTGCCCATGGGGGCCGGCGGGCAGCTGCGCTGGCGTGTAAGGCAGTGAGCCCGGTCACGGAGCTGACCGCGCGCCGTTTTCGCGGCTACCTGCCCGTGGTGATCGATGTCGAGACCGGCGGGTTTCATTGCCGCACCGACGCGCTGCTGGAGCTGGCCGCTGTCATCGTGCAGGTGGACGGCACCGGCCGCGTGGGTCGTGGCGCGTCGCATTCCTGGCACGTGAAGCCTTTCGAAGGATCGCGCCTGGACCCGGCTTCACTGGAGGTCAACGGCATCGATCCCTGGCACCCGTTGCGGCCGGCAGTTGACGAACAGGTGGCACTGCAGGCGATGTTTCGTGAAGTGCGCACCGCCATCCGCGCGCATGGCTGCCGGCGCGCGATCCTCGTGGGTCACAACGCGGCCTTTGACCTCGGGTTCCTCAATGCCGCGGTGGAACGCACCGGCATCAAGCGCAATCCATTCCATCCCTTCTCCTGTTTCGATACGGCTACCCTGGGTGGTGTCGGCGCTGGGGCAGACCGTGCTGGCGCGCGCCACCACGGTGGCTGGCATCGACTGGGATCACGAGATGGCCCACTCGGCCAAGTACGACGCCGAGCGCACTGCCGACCTGTTCTGCCATGTCTGCAAGCGATGCACGAACAGTTCGTGCGCGCCGACGAGCGCGCGCGGGCGCTGGGCTGGAAGGATGGCGCCCCGGCGCCACTGGACCTCGCTGAATCGAGCCGTCGTGACGCCGCTGGTGGCGCCGCGTTGGGGCGTCAGGCCCGGGCCTCGTCCACCAGCTGCTTGAGTTCGCCGCTCTGCGCAGCATCTGCATGGCGATGTCGCAGCCGCCGATCAATTCGCCCTTCACGTACAGCTGGGGATAGGTCGGCCAGTTCGAATACGACTTGAGCGCGTCGCGCAGCTCCAGGTCCTCGAAGATGTTCACCGCATGGAACGGCGCGCCGACCGGCGCAGCGCCGCCACGGTCTGCGCGGAAAAGCCGCACTGCGGGAAAGTCCGGCGTTCCCTTCATGAACAACACCACCGGCTCCGCGGCCAGGTGTTGCCTGATCCGTTCGACGACTTCCGTAGATCCCTGGGGCATGTTCATTTGAGTTTCAACTCCGTCTTTACAGCCTTGACCCCTGAAACACTGCGCGCAATCTTCTCCACCGTGGCGCCCTGGCTCTCTGTCCCGACTTCGCCCCGCAGCGTGACGATGCCCTCGTAGGTATCCACATTGATCTGGCCCGAGCGGATGCCAGGTTCCGCGATCAGCCTGCTCTTTACTTCGCCGGTAATCGCCGCGTCCTTGGCGATCACGTCCGCGGAACGGTCATCCTTGCCGACGTAATAACCCGCGGCAGCCGCGCCGCCCACCACGACGGCAGCGCATCCGGAAAGCAGCGCGCCGCATGCAGCCAGCAGCGCGAGCGCCAGTGGAGTGGATATCTTCATGGAATCTGTGCCTGTAAGTTCCGGATTTGAATTATGAAATCTGCTGGCCTATTCTTCAAGGAACCTCAGGGAGACTCTCAACATGAATCCACTCAATTCCGTCACCGGCGCAGTCACGACAGGCGTGGTGCTGGCCCTGTTGCTGTTTCTGGGGATCGGCCCGGTGCAATTCAATGCCCTTGGCCTCGCGCGCTGGCTGCATATCTTCTCGGGCGTCATGTGGATCGGCCTGCTCTACTACTTCAACGTCGTCCAGATCCCGGGGCTTGCCGCTGCTGCCGCGGACAAGGGCGGCCCGGGCGGGGCGGGCGTCAGCAAGTACATCGCGCCGCGCGCCCTGCTGTGGTTCCGCTGGGCGGCGCTGGCCACCTGGCTGACCGGTGCATGGTACCTCGGCAAGGGCTTCGGCAATGCCTTTACGCTGGGCAACTTCGGGCAGGACGCCTACGGCCTTACCATCGGCATTGGCGCTCGGCTCGGGACCATCATGCTGTTAATGTGGGTGCTGATCTGGCCCAACCAGAAGAAGATCCTGGGCATCGTCGCGGCCACCGATGAAGAGAAGGCGAAGGCCCGCAAGGTTGCGATGCTGGCCTCCCGTACCGACTTCGTGCTCTCGATCCCGATGCGCGCCTGCATGGCGGCTGCCGGACACGGCGCGACCTTGGGCTTCGCGCCTTGAGCTTCGCCCCGCCTGATATTGCGGAGCAGGTATCCCGGGCACTGGCGGAGCCGTCGGCCCGGGTGATGCGATTGCGGCGCTGATTCGGCTTCGGCACACGTTCGCGCCACGCTGGTCACGCGCCAGGCATGACCCTCTGCGGGTCAGCCTCGGTGCGCGAACCTTTCGCCAGCTCGACACCGACATCGCCATTGACTCGCGTGCGGCTGTCGGCGACATCATCCTGGCCAACTCCTGGATTGCGAAATCCGCGGTCCGGCGCGCGCCATCCTGACCGGCGAACGCTGCGCCCTGAACTTCCTGCAGACCCTTTCCGCCACCGCCACCGAGACCCGTCGCTACGTCACCGCGGTCGCCGGCACCGGCTGCCAGATCCTGGACACGCGCAAGACGCTCCCGGGCCTGCGACAGGCACGAAGTACGCCGTGCGCTGCGGTGGCGGCCGCACCACCGGATCGGCCTGCACGACATGGTGCTGGTGAAGGAGAACCACATCATTGCCGCGGATCGATCAGCGCAGCCATCCGCCAGGCCCGCGCAGCAGCGCCGGGCATACCCGTGGAAGTCGAGGTCGATCGCTCGCCGAGTTCCGCGAGGCGCTGGGCATGAATCCCGACGTGATCTTGCTGGATCGATTCACGCCTGCGGACATGGGCACTGCCGTCGCCGAACGCA
>CAWJLG010000018.1:0-154638 GCA_963843595.1 uncultured beta proteobacterium
TCGGCTCGCCGATGTGGACGAGCACGTCTGCCTGTGCTGTGATCATGTCGATCGCTCCCTCGTTGCCGGCTCCGACGGAGCCGCGGGCTGCCGGACACTCGCGTCAGCGGCGTGTGGGCAGGAGCGATGGTGCGCGCGCGGTGTAACTGCGCGATTGCGGCACGATCCCGATTTGTTGTCGCTTTGTTGCGCTTGCGTATATTCCGTGTCCGCCGCGCAGGCGATCCTGCCTTCCGCGGCGATGACGCGCTCGCATCGGGCGATGGGGCCGCCGTGTGCCGCGCTCAGGCTTGCCTGAGGTGGCTTCGGAGAAGCGCGACGAGCGACGCCGGCTCGAGCGGCTTCTTGAGCAATGCCGCAACGCCGTGCCGGCGCAGCTCGTCTGGGCCGATGTCCTCGCCGTAGCCCGTGTAGAGAATGACCGGAAGTTCGGGTCGCTCGGTCGCGAGCCGTTGCGCGAGCTCAAGGCCGGTCATCCGCGGCATCGTCTGGTCGGTGAGGACGAGGTCGACGCGGTCAGGATTCTCGGAGAACCAGCGGGCGGCCTCGAGGGGATCGTCCTCCACCGTGACGTCGAGGCCGCGGCTTGCAAGGAGCTCGGCCACGAATTCGCCTACCATCACCTCGTCGTCGACGACGAGCACCCGTTCCGGACATCCGCGGCGCGTGCGGAGCACGGTCTGCTTGCGCGAATGCCGCGGTGCCCGAATCCGCGTGCGCGTCGAGCAGTGGCGGGAAGAGGATCCGGAACGTCGCGCCCGCACCCGGCGTGGAGTCTACGGTGACATGTCCGCCGCACTCGTGCACGATGCCGTGCACCATCGACAACCCCATGCCGGTGCCCTTGCCACGCCCTTGGTCGTGAAGAACGGGTCGAAGATGCGCTCGAGGATCTCCGGCCCCATCCCCGTTCCCGTGTCGCGCACGGCGAGCGGACGTATCGACCCGGGCTCGGCTCGCGGCACGACGTCCTCCGCGCCGGCGTCCACCTTGCGCCCGAGCTCGACGTCGATGGCGCCGATCCCGTTCATCGCGTCCCACGCGTTGGTCACGAGGTTGAGGATGACCTGGTCGGCCTGCCCGGGTCGACCATTACCGGCGGGCCTCCCGATCGGGCTCGAGTTCAGCACCAGCGCCGCCGGCAGCGTCGCCCGATGAGCTCCAGCGCATCTCGCACCAGCGGTCGCAGGTTCAGCGCACGCTGCTCGCCGCGCCTGCCGCGGCTGAAGGTCAGCATCTGCTGGATCAGGTCGCGCGCGCGCAGCGCTGCCCGCTGTGCCTGCTCGAGATACTGCATGAGGCTCGGATCCGCGGCGGCGCATCGCGTCCTGGGCCAGGCGATGTACCCGAGGATGCCGGCCACGATGTTGTTGAAGTCGTGCGCCATGCCGCCCGTCAGCTGGCCCATCGCCTCCATCTTCTGCGCCTGGCGCAGCTGGGCCTCCAGTGCCTGGCGCTCGCTCTCGGCTCGCTTGCGGTCCGTGATGTCGCGCCCGGCATAGAGGACGTGCGGCACGCCCCGGTGGCGTATCGGCATGCCGCGCAGCTCGAGCTCGCGGGAGCTGCCGTCCGTGTGCAGGAGCTGTGTTTCGAACTGGATCGGCTCGCCTGCCAGAACGCGGCCGTGCAGTGCCTTCACCCGCTCGTTCACGCCGGGCGGGTTGGCCAGCACGCGGTTGATGCCGACCGCCTGTTCGCGCGGAATGCCGGTCCAAGCCTCGTACGTCGAGTTGACGTCGACGATCCGGAAATCCGCGTCGCGAAGGACCAGCGCGTCGGCCGAGGCGTTGAAGATCGCACGATACTGCGCCTCGTTGGCGCGAAGCGCCTCCTCGGCGAGCTTGCGCTCGGTGATGTCGCGCGAGATCGCGAGCACGTGTGGCTCGCCGCGGTGCTGGAAGGGGATCGTGTGCACCTCGGTCTGGAACCGCTCGCCATTCTTGCGGATTGCCTCGAGCTCGGCATGGCAGGTTTCGCCGGCGAGCGTGCGGCGTACCAGGTCGAGCCGGAGACGTGCGTATTCCGGCGGATACGCAGGGTGTTCGTAGCCACGGCCTATCACTTCGTCGCGCGCCCAACCGTAAATCCTCTCGTACGCGGGGTCGACGTCGACGCGCGGGAAATGCGAGTCCCACAGGATCAACGCGTCGGCGGAGGCCTGGAAGATCGCGCGGTACTGTGCCTCGCTCGCACTCAGCGCTTCCTCGGCGAGCTTGCGCTCCGTGATCTCGCGCGCAAACGCAAGGATGCGCCGCGATCCGCCGATGACCGCGGCCTTGAGCCGCACCTCATCCCAGTGCAGGGTGCCGTCGCGGCTCTTGCGGCGCCACTCGAACTGGACTGCCCCGGTCCTCTTGGCCTCCTCGATCCAGCGAACGGCTTCCGCGCTCGTGTAAGGCGGCTCGCCCGAACTGATCGCGTTGATCGAAATGCGCAGGAGCTCCTCGCGCGCATAGCCGTAGACCTCGCACGCCTTCGCGTTGACGTCGACGACGGCGCAGGTGTCCCAGTCGTGGACGAAGATCGGGTCCTCGCCGGCATCGAAGATCGCCCGATAGCTCGCCTCCGCCGCCTCGAGTGCTTCGTCGGCACGACGCCGCTCGATCTCGGTGACGGCGCGCGTGGCGAAGATCTTCAGCATCGCCTCGACGAGCTCCGTGTCGGTCAACGGCCGGCGCGACACGACGGAGATCAGACCCAGCGGCCTGCCGAGCGCGCCGGTGAGTGGATAGCCGGCGTAGGCGTCCACACCCATATCGCGGAAAGCCGAATCGAGCGGAAATTGATTGATCAGGCGCGAGGGATAGATCCGATACTGCTGGCCAAGGACCGTTTCACACGGCGTTCCGTCCAGGCCGTACTCGAAGTCCTCGATCATGTTCCCGTCGACGCAGAAGGCCAGCATGCGCAGCTTGCGCGCGTCCGACGGCACGGAGAGCGCGATGAAGGCGATGTCGACGGCGAGGATTTCCGCAAGGGATCGCACGAGATCGCCGAAAAGTCCCTCGCCCTCGACGGCCGAGACGGCCAGCGCCGCCCGGCGCATAGCCTGCTCCACGCGCGTGCGGGCGGTGATGTCGACGCTGATGCCGCACACCGCGTACGGCGTGCCGTCGCGGTCGAGCAGCGGGAACTTGTTCGAAATCTCCGTGCGCAGCACGTCGCCGACGTGGATCACCTCCTCGACCTCGATCGCGCGGCGCTCCTCGATTGCGCGCACGTCGTTGCGCATCAGACGTCCCGCCACGTCGGGCGGGAAGAGATCGGCCGGCGTCTTGCCGACGATGTTCTCGGCCGGCATCCCGAACAGTCGCTCGAACGCCCGGTTCACGAACAGGTAGCGCCCGGTGCGATCCTTCGCGTAGACGAGCGCGTTGGTCGAGTTGTCCAGGATCTGCTGCAGGCGCATCTCGGTGTCGCGCAGGCGCGACTCGGCGCGCTGCAGGTGGGAGAGATTGCGCAGGCGCAGCAGCACCCGCCTGCGCCCATCCACCAGCACCGCCTCGACGTGGACGATGGTGTCGACGGGCTCGCCGCTCGCGTGCTGGAACCGCCACTCGAACCATTGCGGCAGACCCGCGAGCGCGCTCTGCAGGCGCTGCGTTGCCGCCGTCGCTGACGATGTCCCGTCCAGCTGGACCGGCGGCGAAAGCGCGAGCGCGTCGCTCCCGACCAGCGCCTCGCGCGAGCGTCCGAACAGGCGGCATGCCGCATCGTTGCAGTCCTCGATGACGCCGGCGATGACGAGGATGCCGAGGTCGGCTTCCGCGAGCAGGAAACGGTACGCGTCGCCGTGGCGGGCAAGCTCGCGCAGCGGGGCAGGGTGGGGCTGGGTGGTCATGGCGTCGAGTCTAGATGACCTGCGCACCTGTGGGCGGCGCTGATACCGGGCAGAAACAATTGAAACACTCCGGCTACATGCCCGGCCGGCGTGGCGCCGGCCGCCCCGGCCGCACCCGGACCGGCCCTTCGCTGACTCAGTCGGTGCCCGGCAGGAACATGTAGCCTGCGCTGCGCACCGTCTTGATCAGGCGCGGGTTGTCCGGGTCGGTCTCAATCTTCCGGCGCAATCGCGCAACCCGGATGTCGATGCTGCGGTCGAAAGGCTCCCACTCGCGGTTGCGGGTCAGCGTAAGAAGCCGGTCGCGGCTCAGCACCTGGTTGGGGTGCTCGGCGAACACGCGAAGGAGGTCGAACTCCATGCTCGTCAGCACGATCTCCTTCCCGGCGGCATCGAGGAGCCGGCGCCCCTCCAGATCGAGCAGGAACCGACCCACCCTGGTGCGCTTTCCGCCCGGGCGCTCGCCTGCGCGCCGCGGGCCTGTCCGCGGCGCCCCGGACCCGGCGCAGCAGGCTCTTGAGCCGTGCCCGCAGCTCCCGGGGGTCGAAGGGCTTCGAGACGTAATCGTCCGCGCCCACCTCGAGTCCCACGATACGGTCGACCACGTCACTCGCCGCGGTGACCATGATGATCCCGACGTCGTGGTGCTCGCGCAGGTGGCGCGCGAGCGAGAGTCCGTCCTCTCCGCCAAGGTTGAGATCGAGCAGCACGACATCGGGCACACGTCGGGCCAGCGCCTGCCGCATCTGCTCGCCGTTTCCGGCCTGGGCGATCTCGTAGCCGTGGCCTGCGAGGTACTCGGCGATCACGCCGCGCACTTCGGGGTCATCGTCGACGATCAGAACGCTCGCGCTGTCGGGCATGGCGAAGGGTCACTCCGATTCGCTGCCCGATTATAACCGCGCCGCCGGTCAGGCTCGTCCAGTGCCGCGGAGGGGCGGGCCGACTCCGATAACACGGCGGATACGAACTGTTACCGCGGCGACATCGTCACGCAACGGGTGGCGCGTAGTCTCTGTCCTCATCGCAGGCCGCAGGTTGCGTCGACCGTCGGGAAGACGTTCGGATGGGGACGCGACCGGAAGGCGGGCGAACAGGAACTCACTGGGTCATTCAAGGAGAGCGACCATGTATAGCACGTTCGACGAGGAAGTCTTCCTCGCCCCCGAGAGCATCATTTCGGGGGTCTTGGCGACGGCTGAATCCGCCGACCACGCGGAGCTGCCCGACATCGAGCCGGTTCTACCGTCCTGGCGCGCGGCTGTGGTCATCCCCGACGCAGACGCCGACGATGCGGGCGCGGACGATCCGGAATTCCCCTCCGCGCATGCCGACTCGGTCGACGCGTGGTCGAGGCACGCGCGCGGTACGAGCGGCTTCGGCGGCTGAGTCGGGAGGCCGCGCCGTGTACGCCGTGCGCTTCGACCTCAAGCGGGGCTATTGGCTTGCGACCGCGGTGCTCCTCACCATCGGTCTCTTCGGCTGGCCCCTCGGTGTGGCCGCGGCCATCGGGCTCACGGCCGCGCAGCTCGTGCATTTCGCGTACCGGGAGCCTGGCATTCGCACGCTGACGCTGCAGGTGCGTGCGCTCTATCTGGCGCTGTTGCTGCTGGGCCTCTGGCCGCCGCTCGCGGTCCTGCACGTGCTCCAGATGGTCGGCGTGTGGGTGAATGTGCTCTTCCGCTACTGCGTCGCGGCACGCATGGTCTCGCTGATGCCCTGGAACCGCCGGGCCCCGCTCAGCGTGCGGCTCGTCGCGTGGACGTTCCTGTCACCGCCTGCGGCCGGCAGCATCCTCGAGCGCATTCCGCCTTCCCTGGGACCGCGCGCGGTCGGCGCCCCTGGGGGTCGCGGGTCCGCGGACGAAGCTGCGACGACGCGGCCACCGGCGCGCCCGTGACGCCCGCTTCGATAGAGACCGCAACGCGGCCACCGTCGTCGATCTTCACTTGACAGGTCCGCCTGCGCCGCCGCCGTCGATTACGCTCGTGCTCGTCCTCTCCTGCGGGAGCGGCAGCGTGAGATCAGTCCAACGCTAGAGCACGTGCGAGGTCAGCAAGGTACGCACCCGGGTGCGCTCTGCCGCTCCCGTCACCTCCGCCGCGACCGACGCAATCTCGCTGCGGTCGAAGCCGAGGTCGCGCAACATGTGGTCGTCGAGCTGGCGAAGTGCGTCGTAGGCATGGCGTGCCTGCCGACGTTGCCGATGGCGCGCGTACGCCTGCCGTACGATTGTGCCGGCTGCCCGGATCGCCGCGACGATGAATTCACCGATGAGGACCGAGCGACGGGCGCGTGCGGCCTGATGCAACGGGAAGCTTGTCGGCCGCACCGAAAATGCCGCATCGGCGGCCACGACATCGGCGGGACTGTCAGCGGCAATCGTATGCAGTGTCCGCGGCGCGATTTCAATGCTGGAGATCGCCGGAGCTTCGCAGTTGGCATCGTTCTCGGCGTCTCCGCGCCGCAGGATGGCGATCGAGGCACTGCTGAACTTGCCCACGCCCGGGCGCACAACCTCTTCAAGCGTCGCCAGGGCATTCAAGTCGGTTGATTGGCGCATGGGTGTTCCTCCCGAGACAAATCGTGAGCGGTGAGGCGAATAGGGTCGCGTGGACGCTCAGCCGAGCGTGCCGCGCTGTCGCGAATCGCACCACGTCGACGTGTGGATCCGACGCGGCTGCAACCGACGCGGGGACCGTGGGACCACCCGGGGCGACGGTGGCCGCGGTGTCCGGCGAGGCCAGAACATGTATGACCCCGGCAACGGCCAGAGACGTTGCGATGTAGATGCAGAGCAGGACCGCGCCCGCCACGAGCGGCGACCTCGCGCGGGTGGAGCCGGCGTCGGCCGTGAGGAAGTCGTCGTACAGAAAGCGACTCCAATGGGTATCGAGCGGGACGACGACCGAGTTGCTGGCTGGCCACCGATCAGTGTCCTCGCCGGGTGCGGCGACCAGCGCGCTCCCGGTCGGCGCCGCAGGGGCGCGCGCGAGTGGGTCGCGATACTCCGCGCGCATCTCGCGCTGCCGGTCGACGCGTGAGCGCGCCACGGCGGCGTAGGGTTGCAGGTGGTGTGCGTCAATTCCGAGATTCATCGCTTCGTTCCTTTGCGCAGGTCGATTGGACACAGGACGGGTTGTGCGAAACGTGCCAACCGCGTCGAGCCGTTGCATCTCCGTGAAGCCAGGACGTGGGATCAAGTCTATTGGGCGAGTGCGGCAAGACCATTTCTTTACGAGGTCAAATTTGTTTCGTGTGTATCGTGCCTTCCCGGCACGTGCTCACTCGAGTGCGGGCGGGGCACTTATTGCGGATCGTCGCCCTCGGCCAGGATGCAACGTGCGGCAGCAGAGCGGACGCGATCCCATGGGCCCGGACGATCGACGACGAATCGGCAACGTGTCCGCGCAGATCAAGTGCGAGAACGCGCTGATCGCGGCGGCACGTGATCGCCATGCTCGATGCGGCACATCGGACAACTGGCCGCGCAGAGGTGACGGGGTCCCCATCGAGCCTGGATTTCAGGGCCAGCCGCGCGACGCGTGCGTCGGGAACGTTTCGCCGGCGGGCGATTTTTGTTTCGTTTGTTTCATGCCCGCCCGGGACGCGACAAATCGCTTGCGAGTGGGCTTATCCTCTGTGCGTCGACAGGTCCGGTCACGACGACATGATTGCGCGTCGGGCGCGCCCTCGATACGGCGTCCGCTCGGGATGGGGTGGGCCGAACCGGGAGTCCTTTTCGATGGACGTCTTCGCCAGGCGAGTCCCAGTGACCCCCACACCGCAACGCGACGGTTGTACGATTTCGGGTTCCGCCAGCGGCGGGTTCAATCGTTCGCCCGCCGCGGATGTACCGAGGAGTGGAACGTCGCCCGTGAACCCAACAACCACCATCCTGATTGTCGACGACGAGCCGGACGTCCGCGAGGTGCTGGAGGAGTATTTCGACACCCACGGCTATGCAGTCATTGCCGTCGAAGACGCCAGCGCGGCGAAGGCGATGGCCGCCCAGCATCCGATCGACCTGGCGCTGGTCGACATCCACATGCCCGGCGAGGATGGCCTGAGCCTTGCGCGGCACCTGCGCGAGCGCTACGCGAAGATCGCGATCGTCATGCTGACGTCCGCCAGTACCGTAGTGGATCGGATCGTGGGCCTGGAGATCGGTGCGGACGACTACGTCCCGAAACCGTTCGACCCGCGCGAGTTGTTGGCCCGCGTCAAGAGCGTGTTGCGTCGCACGTCGTCGGCGGGGCGTGCCGACATTGGCGCCGAGCGGGTGCGAATCGGACGATGCGTGCTCGATCTCGCCGCACATCGGCTCACGGACGAGAAGGGCGGAGAGGTGCCGATGTCCCCGCTGGAGTTCGAGCTGCTCAAGGCGCTTGCCGAGCATCCCAACCGACCTCTTTCTCGCGATCGCATCCTGAATCTCACTCAGCGCCGGGATTGGGATCCATTCGACCGGAGTGTGGATCTGCGCATCATGCGGCTGCGCAAGAAGATCGAGCCGGATCCCGAGCATCCGAGGTTCATCAGGACCATACGCAACGAGGGCTACATCTTCGTGCCGGACGGAGGATGAGATTCGAATGAACGCATACCTGCGCACGAGAGGACATCTGTGCGGCCTTGCATGCGCGGTTCTCCTGCTCGCGCTGGCCGGTTGCATGCGCGAACCGGACGCCGCTCTGCGTATCGGCACCAATGTATGGATAGGGAGCGAGCCGCTTTACCTGGCGCGGGAGCTTGGTGCGCTGGATCCTGCGACCGTCCAACTGGTGGAATATCCCTCGGCGAGCGAAGTCCTTCGTGCTTTTCGCAACCAGGCCATCGACGGCATGGTCATCAGCCTGGATGAGCTGTTCGGACTCGCCGCCGATGGGTTTCAGCCGCGCATCATCCTGGTGGTGGACGTCTCCCACGGTGCCGACGTCGTCGTGGGCCGCCGTGGGATGCGGACGATGCACGACCTCAAAGGCAAGTCGGTCGCCGTGGAAAGCAGCGCCCTTGGCGCCTTCGTGTTGAGCAGGGCTCTGGCCCTCAACGGCATGCAGGCGAGCGACGTCAACGTCGTACATCTCGAATCGAACGAGCAGCCGAGCGCTTTCGAAAAGGGCGAAGTGGATGGCGCCGTCACGTTCGACCCCTATCGCGCGCAGTTCCTTCGAGCCGGTGCCACGACTCTGTTCGACAGCACCCAGATTCCGGGCGAGATCGTCGATCTGCTGGCGGTGCGTGCGAACGTCTACGAAAAGCAGCCCAAGAAGATACGCGAGCTGCTTAACGGCTGGTTCGGTGCGCTCGACTACATGAAGCGCGAGCCTCGGGACGCAGCGCGACGCATGGGAGTTCGGCAACAGACGACCGGAGAGCAGTTCCTGGCGGCGCAGCGCGGCCTCCACATTCCTTCGCGCGAAGAAAATCTCAGGATGCTCGGGGGCGCGAAGCCGGAGCTGGCGGTAACCGGACGCCGGCTCATGGCATTGATGGTGGACGCCAAATTGCTGCGCACCGAGCTGGCGATCGAAGACGTGCTCGCACCGGGACCGCTCGCGGACCTGTCGAGATGAGTCTTCGGGTCCCGGCGTCGCTCAAGCTCACGGTGCCGCTCATTCTGCTGGGGTTCGCCGCGACGCTCAGCACGGTGAACCTCCTCTATCACGTACCGCAGGCCGAGCGAGCAGCGGAGGACGATAGCCGCAAACGGTTGACCCAGGAGATGTCGCGCCTGCAAAGCACGCTCGAGTATCTGTTGCTCAAGGGCGACTTGGCGGCCGCGCAACGCGAGATCGCGGTGCTGGCGCACAACCACGACGTCATTCTCGCGGCCCTGACCGATGACCGGAACGAAGTCATCACGGCGACGCGACGTGCCTGGCTGGGTAGGCAGGTATCGGTAGTGCTGCCGCAATTCGATCTCGATTGGACAGCCGACGCCGTTCGCGAGCGTCGTGCGGGAATGACGATCGATTCGGACGGCAACGAATTGCTCGGTCGCGCGGGCATCCTGCTGGGCGGTCAGCGTGAGGAGCTGCGCCCCTCTCGAATCGGCAGCGTGTTGCTGGTCTACGATCTCAAGCGGCACAAGGCGGAAGCGCGCGCCCAGGTTCTTCAACAATCGCTCTACTGGGCGGGGTGGGTGACAGCGCTTGCCCTGGGCATGTGGCTGGTATTTCACTTCCTGCTGACTCGGCGCACCGCACGGCTGGTGCGCGCTGCCGAAGAACTCGCAACGGGGAATCTCGCTGCGCGCAGCGACCTCAAGGGCACGGACGAACTGGGCAGGCTGGGCCGCGCCTTCGATGCCATGGCGCTGAAAGTCGCCGATACGCAAACCAGGCTGCGCGAGGACATTGCCGAGCGGGTGCGCGTTCAACGGGCGCTCGAAGACAGCGAAGTGCGGCTGCAGCAGATCCTCAACAACGCAACGGCCGTGGTCTCCGTCAAGGACACGGACGGCCGTTTCCTGTTCGTCAACCGGCAATGGGAGCAGGTCTTTCATTTCCGCCAGGCGGAGGTCGTCGGAAGGACCGACCGCGAGTGTCTCCCGGAAGAGATCGCGCGGGCGTTTCGTACCAACGATCTGCTCGTACTGGAGCGCAATGCGCCGATGGAGTTCGAGGAAGCCGCGCCGCTGGACGATGGCTTGCGCACCTACATCTCGATCAAGTTCCCGTTGCGCGATGCAAACGGCGTGGCGTATGCCGTATGCGGCATTTCCACCGACATAACCGAGCGCAAGCGCACGGATGAGGCACTTCGGGTATCGGAAGCCAGCTACCGGGCGATTTTCGACGCCGCCGAGGACGCCATCTTCGTCCACGACATCGAAACCGGTGCCATCGTCGATGCCAATCCAAAGGCTTGTGCCACCTTCGGCTACAGCCGCGAGGAGTTTCTACAGCTCGACATCGGCACGCTGGGCTCTGGCGCGCACCCCTATACGCATCAGGACGCGATGGAACTGTTTGCACGCGCCGTGGCCGGGGAGCAGCTGCGCATCGAGTGGCACGGGAGGAATAGGGACGGTGCTTTGCGCTGGCACGAGGTGTTCGGCAAGCGCGTAACCATCGGCGGACAGGATCGAATACTGTCCCTCGCTCGCGACATTACCGACCGCAAGCTGGCGGAGGAGGCGTTATGCGCGAGCGAAGAGCAATATCACTCCATGTTCAATGCTTCGATCGACGGACTGGCGCTGTGGAACGCTGCTGGCGAGATCGTGGATACCAATCCCGCCCTGTGGCGGATGTATGGGTACAGCGACGACGAGTTTTCCGCATTGCCGCCAGGCAGCTGGTCCGGCCCGTCGTATCAGCCCGAGTTTCTCCAGGCGGTCGTTGGCGGCCAGCCGCTCCACGTGGAGGTGACGGCGGTGCACAAGGACGGCACCGCGGTGGAACTCGAAGTTCACGGCGTCCCGATGCAGTATCAGGGACAGCCTCATGTGCTGACCATCACGCGAGACATTACCGAAAAGAAACGCTCGGCGACCGAACTGGCGCGACAACGCGAAGCGCTGTACCAACGGGAGAAGCTTGCTGCGCTGGGCTCGCTGTTGGCAGGAGTGGCCCATGAACTCAACAATCCACTCTCCGTCGTGGTGGCCCGGGCCGTCTTGCTCGAGGAACAGGGGGACTTGGCGACCCAAGCCGCAGCGCTGAAGATCCGCACTGCCGCCGAGCGGTGCGCGCGCATCGTGCGCACCTTCCTTGCCATGGCGCGACAGCAGCAGCCCGAGCGCGTTCCGGTGGCGATCAATGACGTCGTATCGGCAGCGCTCGACATCACCGGCTACGCCATCCGCACGAGCAGCATCGATGTCACGCTCGATCTCTCCAGGGAGGTTCCGCCGGTCCTCGCCGACGCTGACCAGCTTCATCAGGTATTGCTCAACTTGATCGTCAACGCGCAGCAGTCTCTGCAGGACCAGACCGCACCGCGCCGAATACATGTGCAGAGCCGATTCGAGGAAGCCACGGAAACGATCCGCATCACGGTCGCGGACAATGGGCCCGGTATTCCGGCGCATCTTCGCGCGCGGATCTTCGAGCCGTATTTCACCACCAAGCCCATGGGGATCGGCACGGGCGTCGGTCTGGCAGTGAGTCTTGGCATCGTCGAAGCCCATGGCGGCACGCTGACGGTCGATTGTCCGGTCGACGGAGGCGCGGTGTTTACCATTGTGCTGCCCGTCAGCGCCGTCGCGACGTCCGGCGCCGATCCCGGACCGTTCTGGATGCCGAGTGCGCGCCAACATGCGATTCTCATCGTCGATGACGAGGCGGAGATTCGGGCAACGCTGACCGAGATCCTGTCCGGTGCCCGGCAGCGGGTGGTAGCCGCGAGTTCCGGTCGGGAAGCGTTGGAGAGGATGGCGGCGGAGCACTACGACGTGATCCTCACCGATATCCGCATGCCCGATCTCGACGGGCGTGCGTTCTACCAGGAAATCGAACGGCGCTGGCCGCGGAAGTGCGGTCGCGTCGTGTTTGTGACCGGAGATACCCTGACCTCGGCACTGCGCGAGTTTGTCTCCGAGGCGGGCCGTCCCGTCATCGAGAAGCCGTTCCTGCCGAGCGAAGTGCGTCGGGTGGTCGCTGAGCTGGTTTCGGACGGGCAGGTGGCGCCCCTCGATTGAGCGCCGCGCGGCATCTTCGCGACGCGCAGTGCCTTCTTCCGCGCAAGCGGAGCAATCCCCGAAGAGATGCGCCTTTCGGCAGCACCCGCGACGCTGGGTGAGCGCGCCACCCTTCGCGTCTGCAAGCCACAGCGAGTGGCGACAGTGATGCGACGGTCGTAGACAGGTTCGGCCGTGGGCGAATCGACGCAGGCCGGGGCGCACGAAACAAACGAAACAAGAATGGCCTTACGGCGAAGTTCGGCTGCCACACCGGCCTACTAGACTGCAATTCTTCCGCGTGCGCACCTTTGTGTGCTGCCGCCGGTACGAGAATTCAGATGCCTTTCAGCGACCGTGCAGAGACGTCGTGTCCATCCAGCTTGATTCGGAGCAGGAGATTCGCGTGAGTAGCCAAAGGATCGCACCATGAACCGCTATGAACTCGCGTCGCCCCGCGCCGCATTTGGATTGGCCGCGGTCGCGTTGACCGCGATCACGATTGGCGCGACGGTCGTGCTGCCGGCGCAGCTTGAGTCCTACGGCGCCGACCCGTACACGCAGGCGGCGACAAGGGCCGAGGGACCGTCGTCCCTCGGCGCCGGCATCAATCCGGCACGCATGGATGTGCCGGAGGCCGACAATCGCCACGAACATGTCGATTTCGATTGCACGAATCGCGCGGCACAGGATTCGAGCAGGTTGGGAGGATGAGTCCACGCGTCCAAACCGATTCGCGATGGCGCATTTGTCAACGCTTACCTTACTGGAGTGCCACATGCATCCACTGACATACGTTACGCTGGACAAGGATATCCAACAGCTTCGGCAGGCCGACGTCGACGCCTTCGCGGCGCAGATCCGAGGCGGCGTGCTCAGCTCTGCCGACGATGCCTACGGCGAAGCGCGCAAGGTCTGGAACGCCAGCGTCGACCGCCGCCCGGCGCTGATCGCGCGCTGCCTGACGGACGGCGACGTTCAGGCCGCGCGTGCGCTTCGCCGCCGCGCACCGAATGCTGCTCAGCGTGCGCGGTGGCGGCCATCACATCGCCGGTAACGCCGTCGCGGAGGGCGGTCTGATGCTCGACCTGTCGGGCATGCGCTCGATCAGCATCGACGCCGCGAAGCGAACCGCGCGCGTCGGCCCGGGCGCGCTGCTGAGCGACTTCGATCGCGAAGCGCAGGCCCGCGGCCTGGCAACGCCGCTCGGCATCAATTCCACCACCGGCGTTGCCGGACTCACGCTCGGCGGCGGCTTCGGCTGGCTGACACGCCGCCATGGCATGACCATCGATAATCTGCTCAGCGCCACGGTCGTGACGGCCGACGGTGCCGCGCGCGTCGTCTCGGCCGCTTCGGAGCCCGACCTGTTCTGGGCTCTGCGCGGCGGCGGCGGCAACTTCGGCGTGGTGACGTCGTTCGAATTCCAGTTGCATCCGGTTGGCCCCGAGGTCTACGCCGGCCTGGTCGTCTACCCGTTCGAACAGGCCCGCCAGGTCTTGCGCGCGTGGCGCGACTTCACCGTCAGCGCGCCCGATGAACTGAGCGTGTGGACGGTGCTGCGCAAGGCGCCTCCTCTGCCGTTCCTTCCCGCATCGGTCCACGGCACCGAGGTGGTGATCTTTCCCCTTGTCTACAGCGGCGATGTCGAAGCGGGCCAGCGCGCCGCCGCACCGGTGCTGCAGTTCGGCGATCCGATCGGGTCCGCGCTGGCGCCGACGCCCTACACCGCGTTTCAGTCCGCCTTCGATCCGCTGCTGACACCGGGCGGCCGCAACTACTGGAAGTCGAACAACTTCAGCACGCTGATCGATGCGGCGCTCGACCTCGTGATTGCTTCCGCCGGTCGCCTGCCGGGACCGGAGTGCGAGATCTTCGTGGCCCAGCTCGGCGGTGCGATGGCGCGCGTGAAACCGGCGGCCACTGCCTTTGTGGGCCGCGATACGCGTTACATCATGAACGTGCACGGTCGCTGGTCCGATCCGCGCGACGACGAGCGGGTGCGCGCGTGGGCGCGCCGAGCCTTTGAGGATGCCGCGCCACTCGCCACCGGCGGCGGCTACGTCAACTTCCTGACCGAGGACGAAGCCGAGCGCGTCGCCGCCAGCTACAGCACGAACTACCCGCGCCTTCAGGCCGTGAAGCAGCGTTTCGATCCGGGCAACCTGTTCCGCATGAACCTGAACATCGCGCCGGCAGCCACACCGCAGTTTGAGGCTTCGCCGTGAGCGGCGTCGACGAGCGCGGATGCAGCATCTCCGGCGCCGCACCCGCCGCTTTGGAAGCGTACGAACGCGCGCTTGCCAGGTTCCAGAGCTGGCGCAGCGGCGCCGAGGTGCACCTTGCACGGGCGCTGCGGGAGGCACCCGACTTCGTGATGGCGCATGTGCTGCAGGCTTACCTGGTCCTGTCGAGCCGCGATCCGCGACGCGTCCGCGTCGGCGGGCCCCGTGCTGGCGCGCGCCGCTGCACTGCCCGCCAACGAGCGCGAGCGACTGCATCTTGCCGCGATTGCCGCCGCGCTCGCCGACAACTACGAACGCGCCAAGGCACGGCTCGGCGAGTTATTGCGACTGCACCCGCGCGACGCACTCGCGCTGCAAGTGGCGCATGCGTTCGACTATGTCACCGGCGATGTAGCCCGCATGAACGACCGCGTGGCAGCGGTGCTGCCCGCGTGGTCGAGCGACCTGCCCGGCTACCACGCCGTGCTTGCCATGCACGCTTTCAGTCTCGAGGAATGCGGTGAGTACGAGCGCGCCGAGCAGGCCGCCCGCGCAGCGCTGGCCTTGGACGCGTCCGACGCGCGGGCACACCACGTGATGGCGCATGTCTTCGAGATGACCGAGCGCGCTGACGCGGGCGTGCGCTGGATGAACGAGCACGTTGCCTGCTGGGGCGCCGATACCGTCGTCGCCACGCACTGCTGGTGGCATCTGGCGCTGTTCCACTTGGCGAAAGGCCAGCTCGACGACGCACTGGCGTTGTACGACCGGCGCATTCGGGCCAGTCACTCCGGCGAAATCGCCGACCTGATCGATGCCGCCGCGCTGCTGTGGCGCGTCCAATTGCGCGGCAGCGACCCCGGCACGCGCTGGGCCGAGCTCTCCGCCGCCTGGGCTCCGCATATCGACGACGGCTTCTGCAGCTTCAATGACCTGCACGCGATGTTGTCGTTCGTCGGCGCGCGCGACTGGGATCGGGCCCGGCGCCTCGAGCTTGCGCTCGCCCGAGGTCAGTCGCTGCCGACGCGGTACGGCGAGACCACGCGGCAGCTCGGCCTGCCCGCCTGCCGCGCGCTGATCGCTTTCGGCCGCGGCAACGACACGCTCGCGATCACCCTGCTCGCGAGCGTGCCGGCACTGGCTCACCGACTTGGCGGCAGCCATGCGCAGCGCCACGTGCTGCACCTGACTCTGATGCAGGCCATCGAGCGCATTCGGCGACCCGCCCGTCGGCTGCGCGGTGCGTCCATGCCGATCGCCGCCCACGCCTGACGTCGGCCAGCACGCACCCGTCCTTCGTATCGCGCTGCGCAGGCTTCGGGTCGCGCAAGCGCGACTGCTCGTCCTGGAGTTGCACGTCGTCCACTGCGTAATCGACGGCGATGTACTCAGTCCAGACCGGCCACGCCGACCACGGGGCAGTCACACGGATTCAAAACTCCTCGGATCGCAAAGGGCGCGCCAAGACTCACGCCGGTGGCCCCATCCGTTAACTCGATCGCACGCAGCGGGACGGCGTTTCGCGAAGCAAGGTTCTCGTCAGCGAAATGTAAGGTTCGTTGATTAGAATCTGCGACTGCCCCGCGGCATCCGATTCGTCCACCAGGGCAGGTGTAACTCGATGCCTTCACTGTGCTGTCTGGGGGCGAATGTGTTTCGCTGCGACATTTGATGGCTGGCTCCGGCAGCTGCTACTCCACCATTGCCGCGGCCGTCGCGGTTTCGGGCACCAATGACGTGATCCGCGTCGCCAAAGGGACCCATCACGAAAGCGTCGTCGTCACCAGGCGTTTGTCGCTTCTAAGCGAACGCGCCGACAACACCCTGACCGGCAACGCACTGCCGGGCGTGGGCATGCACAGCCACGCGCCGGGCTAGGTCCTGAACGACCACGTCATCACCGGCAACCCGATCTCGGGCAATGGCACGGATGGGGACCTTGGGCCGTCGCTCCCGACGATGGGCATCTCGATCTCGAGCGCCGTCGTTCCCGTGACGGGAATCGTCATCGCAGAGAACGAGTTCAAGGGCGAAGGCATGGACATCGCAGTCAATGTGTCGAACGCCGCCAGCGCCCTCAGCGTCCACTTCAATTCGCTTTTTGGGGAAGTGGGTGTGGGCAACCTTGGCGCGGGTAGCATCAGCGCCACCTCCAACTGGTGGAAGTGCTCCAAGGGCCCAGGCGCCAGCGGTTGCTCGACCGCGTCTGGTAGCAATATCACGGCCGATCCCTGGTTCACGAGCCCATTTCAAGGCGGAGAAAAGGTCCCCACCGCAAATTCACGCCGGGAAAGACTGAGTACTTTAGGATTCACGGCACGAAGGGGAATTTGCATGGAAAGTTCTCGATCAACATCAGGGCGGAGTCGGTGACTGGCGGGCAATAGGGGCTGATCCGTTGGGACGAGGCGTGCGTCATCGGCGGGTTTGGCACCTGCCGGTACGCGCTTCTGGTGAAAGTCCGCCTTCCGTCGACTCGGGTGGCTGGTTTGGGCGTCGAACTCGGTCGTTGAACAGAGCGTAGTTCGAAGCACGGGCGGCGACCGACGAGTGCTTCGTGCTGGGTAAGCGGAACGGGCATCGCAACACTGATCACCACCGCGAGAACGGCGCTGAGGTGTCCTAATCGGGACCTGATCTCGCAGGCGGTGTCAGGTCATATCGGCGCTTCGCAGTCATGGTTCGGCCGTCAGTTACCGTCGACCGAGGCTAACTGACCGACCGCTTCAGACAGGGAGCAGCCATTCCGCGGCCGCGGGTCAGTGGCGGTCATCGGCCGAGATGGAATGGACACCGCCCTCCCTTCGGGGATGAAGGGCGAGGCGACAAGGCAGGGGGCCCTCCAGGACCGAACGGCATCGATGTGCCAAAGTGGAGTTGCGACACAACCACTTGAGGAACGGAGGGCCCGAAATGAATGCTACGACATACGGCTTGGACGTTGCAAAGCGAGTGTTCCAGATGTACTGGGTCGATGGCCAAACCGGTGAGATTGTGAATCGGCGATTTGGACGTGACGAATTGATTCGGTTTCTGGCACAGCGCCCGGCGGGTCGGGTGGCGTTGGAGGCTTGCGGAAGCGGCCATTGGTGGGCGCGGAAGCTCAAGGCGCTTGGACACGAGGTCGTGCTGCTGCATGCGAAGTTTATTCGCCCGTTTGTCCAGACCAATAAGACGGATGCTGCGGACGCGCGGGCGATCTGGACGGCGGTGCAGCAGCCGGGAATGCGGACGGTGGCGGCGAAGACGGAAGATCAGCAGGCAATGCTTGCCTTGCACCGGATGCGGGCCTTGCTGGTCAAGTTCCGGACCATGCAGGTGAACCAGTTACGAGGCTTGTTGTATGAGTTTGGCGCGACGTTTCGGTCAGGACGCGTGGCCGGGCTGTCCGAGATCCGGGCCCGCATGGCGGAGCTGGAGGGTGCGCTGCCGGGAACGATGGTCTGCAGTCTGCGGGACCAACTGAACCGCATCGATGAGGTTGAGCAAGACATCGATCGGCTCGAGAAGCGGATCGGCAGTTGGCAGAAACAGGACGCGGCGTGCCGCGCGATCGCGGAAGTGCCGGGCATCGGCAAGCTCACGGCGACTGCGCTGGTAGCGACGATGGGTGATGCGAAGACGTTCAAGTCGGGACGTGAGTTTGCGTCGTTTCTCGGATTGGTACCACGGCAGAGCGGTACCGGCGGCAAGATCCGATTGGGATCGATCTCCAAGCGAGGCGACCCGTACTTGCGCACGCTGCTGATCCACGGCGCGCGTTCGGTGATGTGCCACGCGAAGGTGCCGACGACCTGGCAACGCGAGATCCAGGCACGGCGACCGGCCAACGTGGCGGCGGTGGCGTTGGCCCACAAGATGGCACGAACGGCGTGGGCGATTCTGGCCCATGGTCAGGCGTATCAGAAGGACTACGTCAGCCTGAAGCCGGCCTAGCCCATTAACATGGACAGGATGAAGGTGAGCCGATAGGTTGCTGAGGTTGATTCCCGTGTGATGGCAAGACAGGTCGGACCGCAAGAACGCAAACCTGAACACGGCCTTGTGCTTCAAAGCACGCGGCCGAGATGAGGACGTTCTTGGCGAATTCCATCAGGGCCCGCAGGCTTCGGCTTGCATGACGAAGGCCGGATATAAGACTGCAGCCAGTACCTCGTTGCGGCATCACACCAAAATCAGCTTGGCAAACCGGGCGGTGTCCATATAAGGCCGTGTAAAAACACATTTTGGAAACGATTTCAGGGGTCCTCTCACCCCTCCGTAGGTGACGATCGTCGAATACAGCGCGATCTGAGCGGTCGATTTCTCCGCGCCTCTCCCAGCGCTGGCGTTTTTACACAGCCTCGGCCAAGAGCGGACGCCGAGGTATCAGCTCAGGGTCGCTCCGAAGCGAACTTTCGCGAACTGTTTCGCGGAACGTGCACGCACCGTGACGGGCCCAGGACCTTCGTGTGCGGGGAAGATTGACTCCGCGGAGTTCGGTTGGACCCGAATTGATCTGCGTAGCCGATCGTCAGTATTCCGGCGAGCGTCGTGCTGATCAGCGTCGGCGCGAACTGGATGCCCTTAACGCTTCGCCATACAGGCAGGTCATGCAGCAACGACAACGGCAATTTCGGCAGCGCGTTCGCCATGAACGCCGCCATGCGGCGCGGACACGCGAGGCCCCGCGGATAGGCTCACGCCTTCGGTTTGATGTTCTGGTTGACTCGGAACAGGTTGTCGGGATCGTACTTCGCCTTGATCAAGGCAAGGCGCTTGTAGTTGTCGCCGTAGCTTAGCTCGACGCGGTTCTCGGCCTCATCGGCGTCCATGAAGTTGACGTAGGCGCCCTTAAGGTTGAATGGGTGGATGGCCTCCCAGTAGGCACGGCCCCACGTTTTGAGTGCCTCAGCGTCCTTGGGATCAGGGCTGACCGCGGCGATGACCATCGAAAACGACGCGTCCCGCGCGCTCCACGGGGTGGCATCCTTGGCGACCCGCCGAACGGCGCCATCGATCGGGTAAAGGTGCATCAGGCAGAAGGGGGTTGGCGCCCTGAGCGCGTTGGCAATGTGCGCGTCGATCGCATCGTCGGGCAGCGCCTTGACAAAGTCGCCCTTCCAGTACCACTGCAGGCCTTTGGGGAAGAACGGGTCGAACAGACTGTTGATGGCCGTCCACGGCATCTCGCCCATCCAGTTGAACAGCGGGGCGGGCAGCTTTTCGAGCAGCGAGCCCATGAGCTTCTGGCCCTCTGCGATCGGCCCATTGAAAGCACCGATCAGGGCACAGGCGCGTTTGCTCCAGTGCTCCTTCGGGAAGGGATCGGTTGGCGGCACGGTCTTCAGGCCGACAAACAGGCCAAGCTCTTCGGGGGCTCTTGAGATGAAGTCGCGGTAACTCGCCATGACCTGTTTGGCGTCCTTGGCGTCCCAGAAGATCGGACCGGCGAAGACCATTTTGGCTGGGTGGGCCTGAAACAAGAAGCTCGTGACCACGCCGAAGTTACCGCCGCCCCCGCGCACCGCCCAGAAGAGGTCAGAGTGATTGTCCTTGTTAGCGGTGACGAAGGAGCCGTCGGCCAGCACCACATCCGCCTCGAGCAGATTGTCGACCGTGAGGCCATGTTTACGCGTGAGATAGCCGGTTCCTCCCCCCAAGGTCAGGCCTGCGACGCCGGTGCTGCCGACGATGCCGAGCGGTACGGCTAGGCCGAAGGCGTGGGTCGCGTGATCGAGATCCGCCGCAGTGCAGCCTGGATCGACACGCACGGTGCGGCTCGACGGCTCGACGCGCACACTGCGCATCTGCGACAGATCGATGACCAGCCCACCGTCGCAGCTGCCCAAACCAGGGCCGCTGTGTCCGCCTCCGCGAATTGCGAGGAGCAGCTCGTTGTCGCGCGCATAGTTGACCGCCGCCATGACATCGGCGGCGTCGGTGCAGCAAGCGATCCCCTTGGGTCGCTTATCGATCATGCCGTTGTACAGCGCTCGCGCCTCGTCGTAGTCCTTGTCTGACGGACCGATCAGCCTTCCGCGAAACCCCTGGATCGCACGCTCGCCCATGACGCTGCCTCCATGAAGAGTTTGTCCATCGCGCACGCGATGACGCGCTACCGTGCCCACAAAACCACCGCCGAACAGTCGGCAAGAACGACAGGTCGGCCGCACGGCCGCGCATGCGCTGCGACATCCTAACGCCTATCCCCGTCGGTTTGGCCACTCGGAACTGTCGGCCGCAGGCTCCGTGGCTGCGACGTACTACCGGGCGTACGCACCGGCAAAATCTCCCCTACTGCGTTGCGTGTATTGGTCCTTGGAAAATTCCGCCCCCCTATGCCTCGACGGCCGCATCGCCGCGAAACCGGCCGTTCAGTCCGGGCTCGTCAACTGGCGCTAACGGCCATTTGCAGCCCGTGGCGAATGGCGGCTTCCCGACAGGTCACCGCGGCGGCTGTTCACGCCGCGGACGCAGGAGGCGGCCGCAAAAGCGCAAGGAGTGCTCGACGAACTGTTCACGGCCACGCGCAGAATCGGCAGGCTCCTGCCACACTTCGTGGCCACAGTAGAGGCGCGCGCGACTCTACGAGAGATCGTCAGCTCCATGCGCAGGGTCATTGCGAGGCGCGGCCGAAGGAAGACGGCCTCGCACTTCGTACCCGTGCGGCTCTCTCAATTCCGCTCGCTTCCTACTGACGCGTCTTAATCCAAGCGTCGACTTGCTCGTCCAGGATTTCGAGCGGCAGCGAACCGCCGCCCAGCACCACGTCATGGAAGGCCTTCTCCGCCTCGGCGTCGAACCGGGGCCCGAGCGCCTTCTGTGCCCGTTCGCGCGCGGCACGGATTCGCAGCATACCCACCTTATAGGTGCAGGCTTGCCCGGGCTCGACGATGTAGCGCTCAATCTCCGTGACCACTTCGCCCTCGGGCATGCCAGTCTTCTCCTGCATGTAGGCGATGGCACGCTCGCGTGTCCAGCGCTTGTAATGGACACCGGTATCGACGACCAGGCGCACCGCGCGAAACATCTCGGCCTGCAGCCGGCCCAGGTCTCCGAAGGGGTCGTCCTTGTAGAGCCCCAGTTCGGTGCCCAGCCACTCGGCGTAGAGGGCCCATCCCTCGCCGTAGGCGGTGAACGGTAGCACCTTACGGAAGGTCGGCCCGCCCGCCTGCTCCTGCGCCAATGCGATCTGGAAGTGATGGCCTGGCACGCCCTCGTGCAAGGCGAGCGTGCGCATGCCGAACTTAGGCACCTCGTGCATGTCGCGCAGGTTGGCGTAGAAGACACCAGGCCGCGTGCCGTCGAGCGCGGGCGGGAAGTAATACGCGCCCGGCGCAGTCGTCTCCTTGAACTCGGGGACGCGTTTGACCTCGATCGGCCCCTTGGGGACGAGCCCGATCACCGCGCGCGAGCGGGCGAGCTGGTCCTCGATCATCCTAGTGTAGTCGGCGAGCGCGGCCTTGCGGCCCTCGTCGGTGTTCGGGTAGAGGAAACGCGGGTCCTTGGCGAGCCGCGAGAGGGCCTGGGCCGGTGTCTCCCCGGACCGCAGCTGCGCCTGCGTGGCGAGAATCGCCGTCATCTCCTTCTCGATGCGGACCACCTCCGACAGCCCGAGGTCGTGCGCCTCCTGCGGCGTCATCCGCGTGGTGGTCGCGCTGCGCAGGCGATAGGCGTAGTACGCATCGCCGTCGGGCAACTTCCAGACGCCGTCATCGGTGGTGGACCGCGTCAGCTGCCCTTCGAAGAACGCGATCAGCTTCCGGTAGGCTGGCACCACGCCGCTCTCGATGACTTCGGCACAACGCGCCTCCAAAGCCTGCTTGTCGGCCGCCGTGAGCTCGGGCAGGGTCTGCACCTTGCCGGCGAAGTGTTTGTACAGCGGGTTTTCGACCGCGGGCTTGCCGGCAAAGCCACGCATCTCGGTGAGCACCCGCTCGATCACGAAGCGCGGCGGCACTACACCCTTCTTCTCGCGCACCGCGAGCCCTTCGAGCATCTGGTCGAACTTGCGGCCCACCTCGCCGAGTCGCGCGAGGTAGTCCTCGGCGCCGCGCCGGTCGGCGATGCGGTGCTGGTTGATCAGGAAGTCGGGCGTCTGGCTCTGCATGCCGAAGTGCTGGCTGACCGGGTAGTCGTGGAAGCGGAATCGCTCGCCATCGAGCAGGTCCTCGATGAACCATGTCAGCACCCGCGTGGAGATCCGCTGCTCCGGAGATTGCGCTGCGACGTCGTAGGACTTCAGGTCAGCGAGGTATCCATGCCAGAGAGCGAAGTCGTGGTCGGCTTTGGCGATCGAGACGTCGTCAAGGTGAGCGTTGTGCCTGCGATAACCAAACTGCTCGGCAATACCGATCGAGGTCAGCAGCTCCGGGTTCTCCAGCACGAAGGTGATGAAGGTCTTCTCGTAAAAAAGGTTGAGGCTGAAGGGCCGGAACCAGACGAGGTTGACCAGGAACACTGCGGCAGCGAGCAGGGCGGCGACGAGCAACGCGCCCAGGGACTTAAAGACGGTCTTAGCCACCATCGAGGCAGCTTACACGAGCGTGCTCGTCTCGCCGAATCGATCGAGGTCGACAACCACTACCCCGGTCACCGCAATTGAGCGGATTTCGCTGCCACGGTCGGGAGTCCCTTGTGTCCACCGTCGGCTTTGCGGCAATGAAACTTGTGAGTCCAATGTCCGCAGGGGATCGGTCGCCGGCATTCAAGCGATGCGACCGAGCGGCCGCTGATTAGCGCACTGCAGTCATCCAGGCGTGAAGGTCCGTTGTGGATCGTCGAGCCGCCGCTCATCGCCGCAGATCGTTCGACCGTAGACGACCCGTTGCCGCCGTTGAGCTTCGCGCTGGCAAAGACAGCAACGCCGCGACAGCGGTCGTTTAGCCGATGCTGGGCAACTGGTGCTATCGGCCAAGAGCGGTCTTCCGACCAGGTCTCTCGAAAGCCGTCGGTGAGCAGTGCCATTGCTGCGAATTCTAGCCTGACCAACGGACTCAATTAGTCTCTCCCTGGGCGATTCCGCCACTTGATGCACTTCCGCCGCTTATGTCGGAGCGCATAGATCGACACATCCACCGCGGGCATGGCCATATCATTTTCTTCTCTGCACTACACGCGAAATAGCAATCGGAGCCTGTCGACTCAGCGGGCGCCAGCCGCGCCGCGTTGCGTGCGGATTGAGGTGGACTTCATCGTGGAATACGAAGGACAGGTGGCGGGTCGGCCGCACGCCCTGGTTTAGCAAGAATGTTCCTTTCGCCACTGCGCCGGCGTCGTCCCGCTCCAGCGCCGGAATGCGCGCGTGAAAGCGCTCGCGTCGGCGTAGTCGACCAAGGCCGCGATCTCGCTCACGGCCATCGTCGAGTCTTCGAGCATCTGGCGGGCAATTTCAAAGCGGCATTCGTCGGCAAGCTCCTTGAAGCTTGTCCCAAATCCATCGAGACGGCGACACAAGGTTCGTCGGTGCATCGCCAATACTTTGGCGACCTGGTCGACTCCACCTTGGCCCATGACGAGCGCCGTGCGCAGCACGCTGCGCACCTGCGCGGGGAAGTCCTCGCCCCATCGGATCTCGAGTGCATCGATGTGCTTCTGCAGCAGCCGGCGCAGATCGGGATCGATGGCGGGCAAGCTACGATTCAGCCAATCGGCGGAGAACACGACGGCGTTCTCCGCGGCGTCGAACACCAAGGGCGCGACGAAGAACCGTCGGAACGCGCCGACGTCCTTTGGCTTGCGATGGGCAAAACGGACCTCGAGGGGCACCCAATCGGGTCCGCACAATTCCCGCACGATGTTGAACATGACCGCGACCGCGGCATCCCCGACCTGCTCGGTGGCCTCGACATGCGGCTGGTAGATTTCGTACCGTAGCGTTGCAGCGTCGCCGTCAATCGTAAGAGCTGCCGCCGCGCCGCGGACGTGCAGATGGGCATAGCGAACGAGGTTGCGCAGCGCCGACTCCCACGTCCGGGGAATACTTCCCCAGCAATCCCACGAGCCCCATCGAGTGCAGCCCACCTCGCTGACCGACCAGCAGTCCGAAATGCGGACAGGCGGTGCGGGCCGCGCAATGGGCCATCAGGTGATTCCGTGCGGCGAAGGACACCAGCGTATCGGGATCGTCGAAGATCTCGAGCGAGAACCCCGCCTCGGCTAGTACGGCAGCCGGATCGGCGCCAAGGCTCCGGAGGACCTCTGGAATGTCCGGTGTTCCGCCGATGCGCACGGTCCCGCCGCCTCGGCGGGGCTTGACCGCGCGCGCGCCCGGATAGATTCGAAGTTTCCCATTCGTTGATCCATGCCAAGGTAGGCGGTTGGCAATGTCTCCGATTATCAATAGGGTGTCTCCAAATGTCCAGCGTGGAATTGTCAGTCTTCGATAATCGACACCGGTCGCAATGCCAGCGAACTACGCCAGGTGGATGGGAATGTCTTGCGCCATCGTTCGATCCTTCCCGAAGCGATCCCAGCGCAACCCGAGTCGACGACTGTATCGGGCGGCAAAGCCGTGCCGGCAAAGACCGGAGAGGTGGTTTCCGTGCGGCGCACGTTGACCGTCGCGCTGGCGGCGCTGCTCGCGCTCGCCGGTTGCGCAACGCGTCCGACCAATCCTCCGATCACGCAGGCCGACCCGGATCGGGGCTATCGCCTCGCGACCCGCCAGCCGTACTTCATGGATCGGGACACCTTGGTCATCCTCGCGTTTTCCGGGGGCGGCACGCGCGCGGCAGCGTTCTCGTATGGCGTTCTCGAGTTTCTCCGGCGCACCGAGATCATCCGGGCGAGCGGAGAAAGGATTCGACTGCTCGACGCCGTCGGCGTCATCACCGGGGTCTCAGGCGGCAGTTTCACGGCGCTGGCCTATGGGCTGTACGGCGACAGGCTGTTCGCGGAATACGAGCAACGCTTCCTGAAGCGCGACGTGCAGGGCGAGATCATCGCCCGCGCCTTCAATCCTGCTTATTGGACAAAGCTGTCGGCGCCGAACTGGGGGCGCTCGGAGCTGGCGGCCGACCTCTATGACGAAATTCTCTTCAACGGCGCGACCTATGCCGATCTCGGCCGCGGCAAGGGTCCGCTCGTCCTCGCATCCGCGACCGATGTCTCGACCGGGGCCCGCATGGTCTTCGACCAGGACGTCTTCGACGCGCTGTGTTCCAACCTCGACGAACTCCGGTTGTCGCGCGCCGCCGCGGCCTCCTCGGCGGTGCCGGTCGTGCTGTCGGCCGTCACGCTCAACGATTACGGCGGCACCTGCCACTACGTGGTGCCGCGCGCGCTGCAGTTCCTGTCGGGCCCCGAACTGCCCCCGCGCACGGCCGCGCGGGCGAGGCGCGAGATCGAGGAACGGCTGGCATTCGCCGACGGCAGCCAACCGGCCTTACCTCCATCTCGTGGACGGCGGCGTGGCCGACAACGTCGGCATGCGCAGCGTGCTGGCGACGCTGGAATCGCTGGAAGCGCTGCATCGCGCCGGCGTGCCGACGCTTCTCGACCGTGTTCGCCGGATCGTGGTCTTCGTCGTCAACTCGGTGTCCACGCCCCGGACCCACTGGGACGAATCGGAGAGCCCCCCGGGCGCGATAAGCCTCCTGCTCCAGTCGTCCGGCGTTCCGATCGAACACTATTCCTACGAATCGGTGGAATCGTTGCGAGACAAGGCGGCGCATTGGCAGTCCCTCAAGCGCCTTCGCAATTCGCCCGAGTTCGCGGGCAGCAGGAATCCGGCCATCGCCGGCGATCTCGATGGACCGGACGTCGACATCGTTGCGGTCGACGTTTCGTTTTCGGCGTTGCAGGACAAGGCGGAGTTCGAATACCTGAACGGACTGCCCACGAGCTTCGTGCTGCCGGACGAAGCGGTGGATCGCCTTCGCGCCGCTGCCGGGACGATCATCATGGCGTCGCCGGAGTTCCAGCGGCTGTTGCAGGAGGTCGGGGCAAGGATCGTTGCTGAGTCGGCGGCGCCGGCACAACCGAGTCCTCCGACGCAACTTGCGCTCCGCCGGCGACGCCGACCGTCAAATGACAGGCACTCATTTCTTTCGGACTCGCAGAGCGAGTGGATCGAATGAGACAGCGAGCGCATTGCACGCGGGCGCCGAGCCCTGCAGGATTCCGCGCTGGGCGGCATGGGTCGGCTCTGACGCTGGCGATCGCCGGCTGCACGACGGTGGGCCCGGACTTCGTGCCGCCCAAGGCGCCGTTGCCTCCGCAATGGCAGGAGGCCGACCGCGCGGTCGTCACGCTCACGCCCGCGGAGCAGATCCGCTGGTGGGAGGTCTTTCACGATCCGGTGCTCGACCGGGCTGATCGACATCGCGTACCGGAACAACTACAGCCTGAAGATCGCGGGCCTGCGGGTGCTGCAGGCGCGGGCGCAATTGGGCATCGCCGTGGGCTACCTCTACCCGCAGGCCCAGCAGGCGAACGGCAACGTGAACTATACGTCGGCCAGCAGGAATGCCGCCAACACGAAGGCCGGGGACCTGGGATTCTGGGAATACAACGCCGGCGTCAGCGTCGGCTGGGAGCTCGATTTCTGGGGCAAGTTCCGGCGCTCGATCGAGGCGGCCGACGCCAACCTGATGGCCTCCGTCGCCGGCTACGACAACGCGCTGGTGCTGCTCGTCGCGCAGGTCGCGGACACGTACGTCGCGATCCGGTGCGCGGAGGCGCAGCTGCAAGGTCGCGCGAGAAAATGTCGCGCTCCAGCAGCGCAGCGTCCGGATCACCGAGGCCCGGTACCGCGGCGGCGATGTCGGCGAGCTCGACGTGCTCCAGGCGCGCACTCAGCTGCTGGGGACGCAGGCGACGATCCCGCCGTTGGAGACCGGGCTGGAGCAGGCGAAGAACGCGCTCAGCACGCTGCTCGGCCGGCCTCCGGGCGACCTCGCGGAGATTCTGGGCCCGCAGCAGGGCGTGATTCCCGGCGCGCCGCAGGCGATCGCCGCGGGCGCCCCGACCGATCTGCTCCGACGGCGTCCGGATGTGCGCCAGGCGGAACTCGCTGCCGCAACGCAAAGCGCGGCGGTGGGGGTCGCCGAGGCCGAGCTCTATCCGAGCTTCGGGTTGAGCGGCTTTCTCGGCGTGGTGGCCGCCGACGGCACGAACACCACGCGCACCGGCAACAGCGGCTTCGGTCAGCTTTTCAACACGAACTCCCTCACGTTCGTCGGCGGGCCGTACTTCAGCTGGAACATCCTGAACTACGGACGCATCCGCAACAACGTCCGGGTCAACGATGCTCAGCTCCAGCAACTGCTGGAGAACTACCAGAGCACGGTGCTGAACGCGGTGAAGGAGGTGGAGGACGGCATGGTGGCGTTCCTGCGCAGCCGCGAGCAGGAGCGGATTCTGGTCGAGACCGAAGCGTCGGCGCAACGCTCGCTCGCCATCGCCAACGTCGGGTACCGCGAAGGCTTTTCCGACTTCCAGCGCGTGCTCGACGCCCAGAATGCGTTGCTGCGGGCACAGCAGCAGGTCGTCGCGGCGCGCAGCACGACCGTCAGCAGCGCGATCGGGATCTATCGGGCGCTCGGCGGCGGCTGGGAGATCCGGTCGGGCCAGGGATTCGTCGACGAAGCGACCCGCGACACGATGCAAAAGCGCGTGGACTGGGGCGATCTGCTGCAACCGGAAGCGACCGAGCCGCCGTTGAAGGGCCAGGGCAGCGGATGGCCGTCGCCGGACTGGTAAGCAGCGCGCAACTCGAACGTAGGCATGCGATGAGCGAACCACAGGAATCCGTGCAGGCGGGACAGGGACCGGGCAATGCCTCCGGAGAACAAACCGGCGGGTCCGGCGATTCGAACGCGTCGAGCGGCGGCTGCCTCCCGTCAAACCGGAACTGCCGCCCGCGTCGCGACGGATGGACCCGGTGCGCAAATGGGTGCTGATCTTCGGCGCGTTCTGCGTGCTCCTGCTCGCCTGGTACATGGCCGCCGACCGCTACACGCCGTACACGACGCAGGCGCGCGTCAACGCCTTCGTGGTGCCGATTGCGCCGCAGGTGGCCGGAGAGATTCTCTCGGTCGACGTGCGCACCAATCAGACGGTGAAGAAGGGCGACCTGCTCGCCCGCATCGACCCGGTGCGCTACGAGCTGGCGGTCGCTTCGGCCGAAGCCCAGCTCGCGCTGACCCGGCAAAACCTCAAGGTGGGAGCTCGACGGTCGAAGCGGCCGCGGCCTCGCTGGACGCCGCGAAGGCCGCGCTCGTCAAGGACACGCAGAACGAGGCTCGCCTGAAGCGCATCGACGCGGATGTTCCCGGCGCGATTTCGCAGCGGTCGCTGGAGTGGGCCAGCACGTCGCGCATCGAAGGCGAGGCCCAGGTGGCGAGCGCCAAGGCCAACCTGCAGAAGGCGATCGAAGGGCTCGGCCCGCGCGACGAGAAGAATCCGCAGCTGCTTGCCGCGCGCGCGGCGTTGGACAAGGCGAAGCTCGACCTGCAGTACACGCGCCTCATCGCGCCCAGCGACGGCATCGTGACCGATCTGCGGGTCGATGTCGGCAATTTCGCCGCGACCGGCCAGCCGCTGATGACCTTCGTCGCGGCCCAGAAGATGTGGGTCGAGGCGAACCTGACCGAGAACAACCTGGGGCACATCAAGCCGGGCGACGCTGTCGACCTCGTGCTCGATGTGTGGCCGGACAAGACGCTGCGCGGGCGGGTGCGCAACGTCACGTTCGGCGTGACCGCCGTCCGAGTCCACCTCGAAGCCGGGCACCCTGCCCACGGTCCAGAACGCGCGGGACTGGCTGCGCAACGCGCAGCGCTTTCCGGTGCTGATCGATTTCGACGATCCCGCGGAGGCCGCGAAACTCGGCGCGCGGGTCGGGAGCCAGGTCAACGTGCTCGTGTACACGGGCGATCATCCGATCCTGAACCCGCTGGGGCGGTTCCTGATGTGGCTGAGCGGCCTGATGTCGTATGCCTACTGACGCCGTCGCAGCTCCGGCAGCGCCGAAGGCGCGTGCTCTCGACAACCCGAGGGCCCGCCGCGTCCTGCGGTTCACCATCGGCGTGACGCTGGCGACCGCCTACAGCACCTACGTCAACTGGCCCTTCTCGTTCCTGCTGCCGGCGCTGGTGATCCCGTTCCTGGCCTTGCCCATCCCGTCGGCACCGTCGCTGCGCTACGGGCTGTGGATCACGACGAAGCTCATTGCGTTCGCCGGCCTCGGGACGCTGCTGATGCTGCCGCTGCACAGCCATCAGCTGTTCGGCTTCGCCGTGGTCGCGCTCATCCTCTTCGTCAACTTCTACCTGCAGGCCGAGGGCAGGATCACGAGCCTCAATGCCATGATCGTGATCGTCGGCATCACGCTCGTTCCGGCGTTCGGCGAGAACTCGCTGGATACGGGCGTCGAGTTCGCGAAGGGCATGTCGCAGTGTGCACTGGCCATGTTCCCGATCCTCTGGATCGCGTTCGCTGCGGTGCCCGGCGGCGTATTTCCGGGCCTGCCCAACGCGCCGCGGATCGAAGGCACGCCGGCGACCGGGCCATCCTGGCGCTGCGGCCGGTGCTGGTGCTGCTGCCGCTGTTCGCGTACATGCTGAGCAGCGACAACAACATCCGCTACCTGATCGGCTACTACCAGCCGGCCATGATCGCGCAGCATGCGAAGCGGGCGACCGCGCGCAAGCTGACCGTCGACCTGATCGTGGCCACGCTCATCGGCGCCACCGGCGGACTGATCATGTGGTGGCTCATCAAGCTGTGGCCGTCGTGGTTCTGGTTCGTCCTGGTGATGGCGCTGTTCTCGCTCTTCTTCGCGACCCGCATCTTCGGCCACGGACCCGGCGCGCTGACGCCGAACTACTACCGGTGGAGCTACGGCCTGACGACGCTGGTCTTCATCGTCTTCCCGGACGCCCTGACGCAGGGGTTCACCGGCGACGATCCGAACATGAAGTTCTACGAGCGCATCGTCGACTACATGCTGGTCACCTCGTATTCGGTTTTCGCCGTCCTGCTCTTCGACGCGGTCGTGGACCGCCTGCGCGCGTTGCGCAGGCGATTCGCGCGTAGCCAGCCACAGTAGAACGCTTCCCTCGGTCGAACGGTGCAACCGCACGGAGCAAGCGGATGTCTCAATCAACGATGATCACTGAGACACGAGCGCCAGGGCTGCGCTTCGACATCGTCGCCGGTCTCACGGCGGCCGCGGTGGTCTTGCCGAAGGCCATGGCCTACGCGACGGTCGCCGGTTTGCCCGTCGCCATAGGTCTCTATACCGCCTTCATCCCGATGGCGATCTACGCGTTGCTCGGCTCGTCGCGCGTGCTGAGCGTCAGTTCCACGGCAACGCTGGCGATCCTGACCGCCACGCAACTCGGACTGGTCGTGCCGGACGGCGACGCCGCGAAGCTTGTCGTGGCGACCGCCACGCTGGCCGCGCTGGTCGGCGCGATGCTTCTCGCGGCGAGGCTCCTGAAGCTGGGGTTCGTGGCGAACTTCATCTCCACACCGGTGCTGACCGGCTTCAAGGCGGGAATCGGCCTGGTGATCGTGCTGGACCAGGCTCCCAAGCTCATTGGTGTCCACATCACCAAGCACGGCTTCTTTGCCGATGTCCTGAGCCTCGCGCAGCATGTTCCCGAAACCTCGATGATCACGCTGGCGGTGGCGGTGGCGACGTTCGTGGTGCTGATCGCGATGGAGCGGCTGTGGCCGCATTCGCCGGCCCCGCTTGTCGCCGTGGGCGGCGGCATCGCCGCGTCGTGGTTCTTCGGCCTGAAGGCGCTGGGGGTCTCGACGGTGGGCCTCATTCCGCAAGGGTTCCCGTCGCTCACGTTGCCGGACCTGGCGCTGATCGAGCAGCTGGCGCCCGGTGCGCTCGGGATCGCGCTGATGAGCTTCACCGAGACGATTGCGGCGGGACGCGCATTCGCACGACCGGTGAACCTCCGATCGACGCGAACCGCGAGCTGGTCGCCACCGGGGCAGCCAACCTGGGCGGCGCTCTCTTCGGCGCGATGCCGGCGGGCGGCGGCACGTCGCAAACGGCGGTGGTGCGCGCGGTGGGCGGGCGGTCGCAGAAGGCGTCGCTGGTAACCGCAGCCACCGCGCTGGCGACGATGCTGTTGCTGGCGCCGCTGCTGGGCCTGATGCCGCTACGCGACGCTCGCGGCCGTCGTCATCTTCTACTCGGTCGGGCTGATCCAGCCGGCGGAGTTCCGCGCCATCCGGGCGTGCGCTCGATGGAGTTTCGCTGGGCGCTGATCGCGTGCGTCGGCGTGCTGGTGTTCGGCACGCTGAAAGGCATCGTCGTGGCGATCATCGTGTCGATGATCGGGCTGGCGGCACAGACCGCCCATCCTCGCGTGTCGATCATCGGTCGCAAGCGAGGCGCCGACGTGCTGCGGCCGCTGTCGCCCGAGCACCCCGACGACGAGACGTTCGAGGGCCTGCTGATCGTGCGACCGGAGGGGCGGCTCTACTTCGTCAACGCGCAGAGACGTGGCGCAGCAGATCGACGCGCTCGTCACGCAGAACAAGCCGCGCGTGCTGGCGGTGGACATGAGCCGGGTGCCCGACATCGAATATTCGGCGTTGCAGGCGCTGATGGAGGGCGAGAAGCGCGCGACCGAAGCGCGGCACCATCGTGTGGCTGGTGGGGCTGAACCCCGGCGTCATGGAGGTCGATGCGCCATGCCGGGCATGGACCAGCGCTTGGGCCGCGAACGCATGCTGTTCAACGCGCGCGCGGCGATCGAGCGCTATCAGGCGCTGCAGACCACGGGCGGCATCGGGTCAACCGCAGCGATCAACTGATCGCCGACGCTCTTCACGTTGTCGACTCCGACGCAACCGGAGAACATGAAGCCCTTCATCACGATACGTTTGCGCCCGCTGCTGGCACAGGCGTAGCGAAGAGTAGATTTGACAACGTACCGTGACAGAGTTCGTCGAAAAAAGTGGCTCATCGGCTTAATGGGCCTCAGCCTTGAACCGCGGCCCGATCAATCTGGCGATGATCGCGAAGAAAAGGCCCGTGGATAGCCCGCACATAAGGATTCCCGTCAGCCCCTCGATGGGCCCAAGCATCCGCCATGGTTGCGGCAGTATTACGTCGCCATAGCCAATCGTCGCGTATGTCACTCCAGAGAAATAAAACGCCGACTCCACATCCGGCAGGCCGCCCGTCCAAAGAAAGAACAATGCCCAGATCGCTATCTCGGTCGCGTGGAGAAGGACCAGCCACCACGTCACCTCGATGAGCAGCACGGTCATGGGCCAGAAGCGCGTTGGCGCGTGGGCGTGCTTTCTCACAAGCACCAGGAGCAGAGTAACCAATCCGACGATGTGCACAACCATGGTGATGGCCACGAGAACGAAGGCGGCGAGGATCGTCGAAAGCATCGTTAGCAATAACCTGCAAGAGTAGGTTCGGCCGGGGGCCCTGATTGGAGACGTTGTAATTCTACAGGCAGCAATCGGCGTCGCAGCGAACGGCAATTGTTCGATATTGCTCACCAGATGGACACCACTCTGTTAGGCAAGTGTCCGCTCCCGTAAGGAGTAGCCGGCTGCAACGGGTCGACTCCAGCCTGTCGCTGATCCACAGAGCATACGTTCGCCAGAGTTCAGTACAGTCAGTAGCCCACTTTGAATTTGCGGCGGCGTCGGAGGAGGGATACATAAATCTCCCAGCGCAGGATTTTGCCCGGCGGGGGGGCAGAAACGACAACCCCGCCATGTAGGCGGGGTCGCTGGTTGCGAAGCTCCATTGACTAGTGCATTCGCCATGGCGTGTTCGAGCGCAACAGCTCGCGCTGTTCCTTGGTCAGCACCGCCTCGATCTGATTTTCCATTTCGACGTGCGACTTGATCATCACCCGTCGCAGATCATCAACCTTCTTCTGTTGCTCGACGATCGCATTCGCATCCGGTTTATCGGCGAGGTACAGGATGCGCAGCTTGAATTGCTCGGAGAGCAACTGGCCCATCGCATCCCAGTTCTTTTGGCGCGTGTCTTCGTGGATCCTGGCGATCTTCTCCTGCTGGTCGGTCGTCAATCCGAGCCCTGACAGACCACCTCCAAACCGGTTGCCCCATTCACCGCCATGGCCACCCATCATGCCGGGGCCACCCATCATCCCGGGGCCACCCATCATCCCGGGGCCACGGTCGTATCCGGGTGGGGGTCCCGCCGTGCCCGCAGGTTGCCCGTTTGCTGTAACTACGGCGGTAGCCAAGCCCAACACCACCATTGCCTTCACGAACGCGCTTCGCTTCATTGCCAGCCTCCACCTTCCGAACGTGAACGATAATTGGAAGCCTATGCCAATTCGCAACGCAGCTGTTGACTTTCATCAACCACGCCCCGAGCGCCGGTTTCACGCATCAGGCAACACATCAAGCGGGACACTGGGCAGCGGCCTTGTGGTTGTCGTTGGCGATGGTGACACAATGAAGGTCGGTGTTGAGCCCACAAACGTCGGCGTTGTGCGGCTTGTGGCCGTGACCTCAACGGCAGCTTCCATCGGTTTCAGTGTCCGCTTCCGGCTCCGCCCAGTGTCGGGATCGGGTCGTTAGCGCCATTTCAACCAACGGTGGCGACCGGCTCCTTCCCGTCTGAAGCCGACGCCCAGTCGGCGTCGGCCAACGTCAACTGATGGCCGTTAGCGCCAGTTGACGAGCCCGGACTGAACGGCCGGTTTCGCGGCGAAGCGGACGGCCGGCGTCGTCGAGCGTACGACTGAGAGGGGCCCGTTCTCGGTCATTTTGCGGAGCGCAGTTCGGAGCCATCCGACACTGTCTGTAAGGTCGAATTGCGGTTAGGACAGCTCAGGCAAGCCCGCCTCAGCCTTCAAGTTCTTCTACACGTCGCTGGTAGAATCTGCGCCAACGCGAGCCGCGCGCCTGGGCATGACGCAAGGGGGGCGCGATCGAAGTGAAGCAACTCATAACGGCGTCCATCGCCGGCATCGCATGAAACTGCCATTGAAACCCGCGCGTGCCGCGGGCGGCGCGCACTTCGGTGCCGCGGCCATCGCGGAGGATCTGCGCGCAGTCCGGGAACGCGCACCGCTCGTGCACAACGTCACCAATTTCGTGGTGATGCAGCAAACGGCCAACGCGTTGCTGGCCATCGGCGCGTCGCCGATCATGGCGCATGCCGAGGCGGAACTCGACGAGCTGCTCGCCTATGCGGGCGCCCTCGTGCTCAACATTGGCACACTCGATGCGCCGTGGATCAGCGCGATGGAACGTGCATTGGCCGTCGCCCGCGGGCGCGCGCTTCCCGTCGTGCTCGATCCCGTCGGCGCGGGCGCCAGTCGGCTGCGGACAGAAACGGCATTGCGGCTGCTCGGACGCGGCGGGGTGACGATCCTGCGTGCGAATGCGTCGGAGATTCTTGCGCTGGCGGGGGCAGCCGGGGCAACCCGGGGTGTGGACAGCACGCGCTCCTCGGACGCGGCGCGCGAAGCGGCGCATGGCATTGTTGTCCGCTACGGCTGTGCGGTTGTCGTCAGCGGCGTGGTCGATTATTGCATCGATCGCACGCGGGAGGTGCGCGTGCACAATGGCGTGGCAATGATGGCGCGGATCACCGGCATGGGCTGCACGGCTTCGGCGCTATGTGGTGCCTTCGGTGCGGTGCAAGCGGACGCTTTGCGCGCCGCGGTCGATGCCATGGCAGTGATGGGGGTTGCCGGTGAACAGGCGTTCGCTGTGGCGCGGGGGCCGGGCACCATGGCGGCGAGTTTCTTCGATGCATTGCATCAGCTTGACATTGCGGAACTGGACCGCCGGTTGCAGGTCGATGCATCGCCGTAGCGCATAGGCAACGATGGAGCGTCGCGAATTCGACCTCGGCGTCTACCTCGTCACCGATAGGGCATGCTGCGGCACCCGCGGCGTCGAAGAGGTGGTGCGCGCGGCGATCGACGGCGGCGTGACGCTGGTGCAGTTGCGGGACAAGAACGTCGACGCCGGTCCGATGCTCGCGTTGGGCCGCAGGCTCCTCGAGCTCCTGCGGCCCCTCGGGATCGGCCTGATCGTCAACGACCGGATCGACGTTGCCCAAGTGCTCGATGCCGACGGCGCGCACATTGGGCACCAGGACATTCCTTACGCGGAGGCCCGGCGCCTGCTGGGACCGACGAAGATTATCGGTGTATCGATCGGCAGCGAGACCGAGGCGCGGGAAGCGGCGGGCTGGGATGTCGACTATGTCGGGGTCGGGCCGGTATATCCGACGGCGACCAAGCAGGATGCGGGTATTGCGCTGGGCCCTGGCGAGACGGCGCGCCTCGCCAGGATATCCGGCCATCGCGCCGTCGCAATTGGAGGAATCGACAGCGCGAATGCCGCGACCCTGTACGCCGCTGGCCTCGAGGGTGTAGCCGTCGTCTCGGCCGTCTGTTCCGCACCCGATCCGGGAGCAGCGGCGCGCTGGCTGGTCGGCCTGATGCGGGAACATCGCGCGAAATAGCCTTTCACGCAACTCGATATCGGCGCCCGTACTGGTCTAGCGGACTTCCTGCGTGCCAGGAAGCCCATCCCAGTCGCCGAGACTGTCTGCGCGCGCGGAATGACGCCGGGTCAACTTGACCCCGTCCGCCGTGCAAGCGGATGTGTGCCCGGGTCGGGCATGCACAACCGGTGCCAGCCCTCGTGACCAAGGCGGCGCAGCGTCTCGATATTCCGCTCGTAGATGGCGGCCGCATCGGGAAATGCGTCCACGGCGCGGTCGATGCTGGCCTCGCGCAATAGGTGTAGCGTCGGGTGCGGTGAACGGTTGGTACAGTTCGCGATGTCGTCCGGTGCGCTGCCGGCGAACTCGTAGGCCGGGTGGAAGCTCGCAATCTGCAGGCTGCCTTCGTGCCCGAGGTTCCTGATCACGGCATCGGCCTCCCGCAGGAAGAAGTGAAAGTCGATGAAGTCGGTCATCACCTGGGGATGGATCAGCAAAGTGGTCTCGACCTCTTCCGGATTCGCCTGTCCCAATAGCTCGAGTTCGTGCCGCAGTTCCGCGAGCAATTCCTCAGCCGTCGTCGCCGCGGTGACCGCGTAGCGAATCTGCCGCTTGACGTATACGGCCTTGGCAAACGGGCACAGGTTGAGACCGATCACCGCCCGTTCCAGCCAGCGTTGCGTTGACGCGATGACACCGGCGATGGTCGCCGCATCGTCGAAGGGGGTCAGGACATTGCTCATCGTTGGGAGACAGGCCGGGGTTTGCGCTTGCCACCCTACGCGAACCCGCCCGCGATTGCGACCCGGTCGGCGCTATTTGATTTCGACGATGACCGAACCTTCGCTGACGGTGGGCGGGCTCGCCTGGACGGTCGAGGCATTCTTCTTGATCCACTCGCGTGCGACTTTCAGGCTCTCGTCGGCGCCTGCCTTGTCCTTGCAAACAGTCACCGACATACCGCCATCCCCACTGCGCAGCAGCGTGTAGCTCACGAGGCCGGGTACCTTTCGGAGGGTGGCCTCGACGTCGGCCTTGTGCTTTTCGAGCACGTCAAAAAGTTGCTTCGCACCGCTACCAGAATAACTTCTCACGACTGCATGCATATTCGATACTCCTTGTGATTGGCAGACTCGACTCCATTCCGGATTTGCGAACCCGGATCAGGTCTTCTTGGCGTACTTCGCGACACCAGTGAAATCCAGCAACACACAACGTTTGTCGCCGACGATCCAGGCATCGTGTCCCGCGGGCATACAAAAGAAGTCGCCAGGGCCGTACTCAGTTTCAGTACCGTCTTCCATTTTGACCGCCATCCGTCCTTCCAGAACGTATCCGGTGTGTGTCGCCTGACAAGACGGGGTTCCGGCAATGGGCTTTACGTGTTGAGACCACCGCCAGCCGGGCTCAAACTCACCGCGGCCGACCGTCGAATCACCAAGATGGAATACATCCATCTTGCCCTTGCCGTCATTGAACGGCCGGGTTTCGTCTGGCGATTCCTTCACCTTGCGAACCAAGTTGTGTCCCATGGAGGTACCTCCGAGATTGTGTGGAGGAAACTGACTTTGCCCTCAGAAGATCGTGGGAATCCACGATCTCGCCGGCGGGCGCCCAATGCGATCACCGTATAGGCTGAATTGCCGAAGAACGCAATTAGAATTATTCGTAACAGGAATCCAGCCGCGGCCGGAACGGCTGCTCCTAGTCAACGGGTAAGGCGGCTTCGCGTCGAACTGAGACCGTCGACGATCAGACCGATATCGGCCACGAGGCTTCCGGCATGGTCGTGGCCCGGCTGAATCTTTTGCAACCCTCGGAGGGGCTATCATCTCTCCGTCCAAGATGCTCGAATGGGTCGGGCATTTGCGAAATGTCGGCTAGGAACAATGCCATGCATCGCGATGCCCGCGGCCTCCCTATTTCGACCGCCAGCGCCAAGACTGCCGCTGCCTTCGACCATCTGATCGCCGGCTACCTCACCCAGCGAGCCGATACGCCCGCCCGTCTCACTGCGCTGCTGGAAGCCGATCCGGACTTCGCGCTGGCTCATTGCATGCAGGGCTATTTCGCCATGCTCGCCTTCAAGCAGGCCGTCGTTCCGGCCGCCGTCGCGTCGGCGCGCACCGCGCAGTCGCGGGCTGCCGACGCCACGGCGCGCGAGCGCAGCCACATTGCCGCCCTGACCGCCTGGGCCGAGGGCGAGCTCGACCGTGCCCTCGCCATCTGGGAGTCGATCCTGCGCGCCGATCCGCTGGATGTGGTCGCCTTCCGTCTCGCCCATTTCGTCAATTTCTGGCTCGGCCGCCCGCAAGACATGGTCTCCTCGGTCGAGCGCGTGATCCCGACCTGGTCGGAGGACATCCCAGGCTACTCGTCGATGCTCGCCTGCCAGGCCTTCTCTCACGAGGAGGCCGGGAACTATCTCGCGGCCGAGCCAGCCGGGCGCCGCGCCATCGAGCTCGACCCCGGCGATCTCTGGGCCGCGCACGCCATCGCCCACGTGATGGAGTCGCAGGGCCGCCGCAGCGAAGGCATCCAGTGGCTCACCACGCTCGCGCCACACTGGGAGGGCAGCCACAACCTGCAGCACCATCTCTGGTGGCACTGCGCGCTGTTCAAACTCGAGTACGGCGACGCTGCCGCGGTGCTCGATCTCTACGACACGCGCTTTCGCAACCTGGCCGCGCCGCTCACGGTCGCCTCGCCGGATGTCTATATCGACGTGCAGAACGCGGCGTCCATGCTCTTCCGCCTGCAGCGCCTGGGGGTCGATGTCGGCAACCGCTGGGAGGAGCTGGCCGACAAGGCCGAGGCGCGCATCGGCGACTGCCAATCCGCATTCACGCTGCCGCACTGGCTGATGGCGCTGATCGCCACCGACCGCACCGCCGCTGCGCAACGCATGGTCGAGGCCATGCGCGCCTTCGCCAAAGGCAGCGGCACCGTCCCGCCCATCGTGCGCGACTACGTGCTGCCGATCGCCGAGGCTCAGCTCGCCCACGCCGCCGGACGCCACGCCGAGGCCGTCGCCCTGATGCGTCCAGCCATCGGCGGCATGTACCGACTCGGTGGCAGCCACACCCAGCAGGACGTGCTCGAGCAGCTTTTCGTGGACGCCGCGCTCAAGGCCGGCAGCAGCGCGGATATCCGCCTCGCCCTCGAGCGTGTCGCCGGTCGCCGCGCGATTCCGCCCGAGCGCTTCATCGGCTGGCGCGAAGCCGGGGCCCGACACGCCGAGAACGTGTCGACGACACCTACTGTCGGATAGCCCAGCTCTTCGTACCTCGGACAAAGTACTTCGAACGAAGCTGACGAACCTCGACGACGGCACCCAGTCGGCGGTTGCTTGGTGTACACCGGTAGCCAATTCGACGCGCCTCGCGCGATCTCCGTGCTGGTCACGGGGCACAAGAATGGAGAGCCTCGTACCGAGAACTCCGTATTTGCCGCCAAGAACCGGGGACCAGCACCTGAATGGGTGGTGTCGCACGTTCCCATGCCGGCACGACCGTCTCCGATCGGCGCCAACTGCGGTGCTACGCCCGCATCCCAAAAAAGCAGCCGGTCAGCGGCGCTATCGACCCGCAGCAGCCGTCAGGCATTGTCAAGGCGGACATTCATCAAGCTTGCGATTTGGCCAGAAATGGCTATCCATGTTGGTGAACCCATAAGGCCCGGCACACATTCCTAGATTGGCGATCTTCCGGACCAGTGCGGCCACGCGCTGACGACGGCCGAAATCCTCGTACCGCTATACTTGCTGATGAGAATCGATATTGCCCGGATGTTCTTAGCATTCTCGATCTGCGCAGTTGCAGTCTCTGCCGCAGCCAACAAGGATGCCGAGTATCCGCAACTCCTGGCTGCGCTGGTGAATCAATACCGCGTAAGCCATGGGCTTCCAGCCCTAATTGTCGACACGACAGTTGCCGGCCTTGCCCGTGAACATAGCGCGGCGATGGCGAGGGCAGGACAGTTGAATCACGACGACTTCCCCTCTCGCGTGCGTCGATCGGGACTCGCCATGTGCGTTGAAAACGTCGGCTGGAACTACCGTTCGCCGGAAGGCCAGTTCGATGGTTGGCGCGCGTCGCCTGGACACAACCGCAACATGCTCGATCCCCGGGTCTCTCGTATGGGCATCGGTACCGTCGCGGACTATGTAACGATGATCGCTTGCGGCAAGTAACCCCTCAGACCTTGTCGACGCCTCCACCAGTAGCCTTCGCGCCATCCATTATGCACAGAACGTCGAAGGTGCCACGCAGTTCAACAGGCGCGATGCCCTTGCCGCTGGTCGTTACGCCGCCAATATTTGCGCCGATGTGACCGGGTGCTCTTTCCGAGTCGATAGTCGTGGCACCTGGGGTACGTGACAGGCATGTCGCGAGGCGCCTGCCCTCGCCGCCGCGAGCATGAGCGCTTCATGACCGACCGCGTGGGTGGCAAGATCGCGTCGGCCATCAACGCGACGCTGGCAGAAGTCTGCTAGCGGGCGACGGCCACGCGGTCTTGGTGGTGGCGCACGCCGGTCATCAAGCGCCTCAATTCGTTCTTGACCACGGCATAGCACTCGCACGCGCGGGTCTCCAGACCGGAACGATCAAGCACTGTAATGTGGCCACGGCGATAGCGAATGAATCCGGCGACCTGCAAAGTCCCGGCGGCTTCCGTAATGCCCTCTCGGCGCACGCCGAGCATGCTGGCCACCAATTGCTGCGTCATGACCAACTCACCTGAGGGGACGCGATCGAGCGTCGTCAATAGCCAGCGGCACAGTTGCTGCTCAATGGAATGATGTCGATTGCAGGCTGCGGTCTGCATCATCTGTGTACTCAGCGCCTGGGTGTAGCAGAGCAACAAACGCTGCAGCAGCCCGGCGCGATTGAATTCCTCCATCAGCAAACGGCGCCCCAGTCGATAAGCATGGCCCGCCGTCTGCACAACGGCAGAGCTTGGCGTGGTTTCCCCTCCCATGAACAGCGAAATGCCGACAACGCCTTCATTGCCGACTCCGGCCGATTCGGCCGATGCCCCGGACTCCATGACATAGTGCAGCGACACGATGGACGTAGTCGGGAACAAGGCGTGCTGCAACTGCCCGCCCGGTTCGTAGAGGATTTCACCGAGCAGCATCGGGACCAGTTCCAGATGCTCGGACAGGCGGTCGATTTCCTCGTCGGAGAGGGCGACGAGAAGATGGTTCTGTCTCGGACTGTGGGGGAGCGTTGCCATTGCGGACGGTCGAGATGTTGCGTTCTGTTACGAGGCGATGATTTCCACGCCGATCCCGCGGTAGCCGATATAGCGGCAGGACTGGTTGAACATCGGTTCGCCGCTGACGCGAAATTGTTGCCTCGAACCATCAGGATTGACGCGGCTGAAGAGGAAATCCAGGAATGGCTGCCGGTCCGCAATGGTCGTCCGCAGTTCCTCGCGTTCCGCCTCATTCCACCCTTCCACGTGAGCGCCACGTTTATCGCCCGCCAGGGCATCGACCCGGATTCCAAGCATCTCCAGGACCGGGCCCGAGACCTTCGTGAAGTTTCCTTGCTCGTCCTGCTCCCAGTACCAGTCGGACGCCAGTTCAGTCAGGCTGCGATAGCGCGCTTCGCTTTCGCGTAACTCGGCGGTCCGCTCCTGCACCGTCTGCTCCAGCACTGCGCTGTAATTCTCGAGCTTCTTGTACAGCAGTCGCACCTCCAGCATGTTGTGGATGCGCGTTTTGACTTCGACCAGATCGAATGGCTTGCTGATGAAATCCTTCGCGCCGGCTTGCAGCGCGCGCAGTTTGTGCCCAGGCTGGGCGGTAATTACGACGACCGGAAGGTAGGCGTCGGCCATGTTTGTCTTGAGCCCCTCGATCACCTGGAATCCGTCCATGCCAGGCATCTGCAAATCAAGCAGGATCAGGTCATAGCGGTGCTTGCGATGGCGCGCGCAGACCTCATGCGGATTCATGGTCGAGGAAACGCGAGCGTAGCCGCTGTCTTGCAGCATCTGCACGATCAGACTGACATTGACCTCCTGGTCGTCAACGACCAGGATGCCAGCGTTGAGAAAGTCGGACTCGGTGATCTTCATACGTTCTCCCTTTCGCCGGCACGGTCTGATGCCGCTTCGGCAAATTTCATTGCGGCGTCCAGCGCTGCCATGAATTCGTTGACCTTGATGGGTTTGGTCAGATAGTCGAAGAATCCGGCCTCCAGGCCCTTTGCGATATCCCGCGGGACCGCATTGGCGCTGAGCGCCATGATGGGGATATGCGCGGTCGTCGGATCCGTGCGCAGGACTTTCATGGCTTCGATCCCGCTGATGCCGGGCAAATTGATGTCCATCAGAATGACTTCGGGCTGATAGGCGCGCGCGAACTCGATGCCGAGATTGCCGTCCGCCGCGCTTAACAGGCGCAGGTCGGGGCGGCGCGCAATGAGTTGCTCGACCAATTCCAGGTTGGCCGGATTGTCTTCAACATAGAGCAGGGTGCGTACCGGCAAGCCATCCTGTACGGGCGGTTGTACCCCCGTTGCGTGCTCGGCTTCCAGAACCAAATGCTGCGGCGCGCTGGTCAGGCTCAATTCGATCCAGAACACGCTGCCAACCCCGACCGTGCTCTCCACGCCAATCGTGCCGTCCATCAATTCGACCAGCCGCTTGGTAACCACCAGCCCGATGCCCGTGCCTTCCTCCGCGCTGTCGTCCCTCCCGAGTCGATTGAACGGTTGGAAGAGCTGCGCAAGCTGTTCCGGAGACAGTCCATCACCGGTGTCACGGACGCCGATGCGAATCGAATGCGGAGGGCTCGGGCTGCACTCGACGGACACCGCGCCTCCCGGCCGGTTGTACTTGATTGCGTTGAAAAGCAGGTTGATCAGGACCTGTTTGACCCGGGTCCGGTCGGCTTTGACAAAATAAGGAATCTCGAATCCGGGAAACGTCATGACGATGCCGCGCTTCTGCGCCTGCGGCTCGATCATGGCCCGGCATTCCAGCACGACCTCGCGTAGTGATACGGGCTCGCCCGACAGCGTCACCTTGCCGGATTCGATCAGCGCGAGATCGAGGATTTCGTTGATCAGTTCCAGCAGATACCAGCCAGCCTTGAGAATCTGATCGAGGTTTCGCTTCTGGGATGGCGTCGGCCGCGGCGTGCCGGATTCCATGAGCTGGGCGAAACCGAGTATCGCATTGAGCGGGGTGCGCAATTCGTGGCTCATGCCGGACAAAAAATCCGTCTTCGCGCGGTTGGCCTTCTCGGCGGCGGCAATGGCCTCGTGCAATTCCGATTCGACCTGCTTGCGCACGGAATTGTCGGTGCCGATTAACAGGTATCCGATGAGTTCGCCGTAATCATCGCGCAGGGCCGTGATGGAGATGATGGCCGGAAAGCGGCTGCCATCCTTGCAGATATAGGTCAGTTCATAGATGTCTTCGATACCGCGCGACGCCTTGAAAGCCAATGCCTCGAAGCCTGGCGCAATGGGGGTGGCGAGTTCCAGGCTCAGTGCCTCCGCGCGCGTCGACACCTCCTGCGGATCGTGGATGTCGCTGGGACTGATCTTGTTGACGACTTCGGCGGCGGCATAGCCCAGCATGCGCTCGGCGCCAACATTGAATAGTTGGATGACGCCCTTTTCGTCGGTCGCGATGATCGAGAAGTTGGCGCTGGTGAGAATCGCGTTCTGCAACGCCCCCGTCTTGAGCAGCGCTTGCTGGCGTTGCACTTCCGTAACGTCGGTAGCCTTCCCGGCGTTGTCCAAAAGAGTGAGGGCGTTTCCTGCCTGGGGCATGGCCGATTTCCGAGAAAGAACGCACAAAGACCCGAAGAAGCGCCAGTCCGTGTCAGTGGAGTGGGATGGTTGCAGCTTCCGCTGCTCGACAATGAGCACCGCCGCTCCCGGGGCGAGATCGTCGATGCTGACCACCTGGCCGATGGTTGTCCGTGCGCTAGGACACATAAGGATGTCCTGGTGGCACTGGGAATTCTCAGCGCGACTTCTTGCCCGTTCCGCGCGCATTTCATCCCCACGTCTCATGTTGATTGGCGTCCGCTTCTTCGCCGCACAATCAACAACCCAAGCAACGCGTCTCGAGACGTCCCGAGTTCAAGAACCACCAATGCAAAGCCCCGCGATGAACGCGGGGCTTTGCGGGATCGCCACATCACTGTGGCTTCATTTCGTTGCGTCACCGCAACGTGTGCCGGCGCTTATTACCGGCTTCGGGGTCGACCTGTAGTGAATGTCATCTATAGAGTACCTCCCCCTTTTGTGGGATACCGCAACATCGGCGCTGCCTCATGGCCGGGAACTTGAGCGAACCTCCGCGTGCGGAGTGCTGCCATCGCGAAACCGCACCGAAGCTCACCACCTTCCCGCCACGAGCACCGATCTATGAATGACATAGCCTACCCGATCAGACTACGACGAGACGGAAAGAGTTTCAACCGTCGTAAGGACTGTCTCGACATGGAAATCGGTGCTCAACAATCGGGTAAGCAAATGCTGTGCCCCGGCAATGCAATTGATTTCTAGAGCAATGTTTGGGGACTCGCGTTCGGCACCAACCCAAATTTGTCGCGCCGTGACGCTGAGCGACCCCGGTTCGACGCTTACGGGTCTCCTGCCCAAGCACCCTTTACGTGAGGCTGGCTCCTGCGCCCGGCATTCCGAACATCGCTTTGCCGGACGGCGTCGAGCCCGCCTTCCTCGAAGGCGGTCTTGCACCCAGATCAGCGCACTGATCGCCCGACGAGCGGGACGGGGGGGCGCCAAAGGCGTCCGCGCCCGGCGATGACGCGCGATGTCCACTACAGTTCAACAGGCTCGCTGAAGGCACAGCCACCCACTCTTTGGTACATTGACCGTAGTTCATCGAACCGAGGACGCGTATGCCGAACATTGGAACCGTGCTAAGAGAGGAAATCACCCGACTTTCCCGCAAGGAAAGCCGCAGTCAGAACGATCCGACCAAGAAGGCTAGCGCCCAGCACCGCCGGGATATCGCGGGGCTGAAGCGCCAGGTTGCGCAGCTCGAACGTCAGGTCAGTTTGCTTGTGCGCAAGGTTCTTGGCACAGCGCCGGCGGTGTCTTCCGCATCGAGCACAAAGTCCATGCGATTTGTCGCGAAGGGCCTGCGTTCGCAGCACAAGCGACTGGGCCTCTCCGCAATGGATCTCGGGAGGCTGCTGGGAGTCAGCGCCCAGTCGATTTACAACTGGGAGCGAGGGCTGGCGCAACCGCGCGGCGAGCAGCTTGCGAGGCTGGCCGCGCTTCGTGGGGTCGGAAAACGAGAAGCCGTGGAACGACTGAAGCAACTGGCCGCCTCGAATGGCAAGGGCCGGCGCAAGACGTAGCAATAGGATTCCCTCTTTCGTTGTCCGGATCTGCTTCGGCATGGTGGTCTGTGGGTAATTCAAGAGCCTGACCTACGTTTTCACACGGACGCGCAGTCATCACGCATCGAATCGACGGCGCGACATGATGGGGTAGCCTGGATGAAGTCAAGCATTCGAAATTTGTTGGTTGCATTCGCTGTTGCAGCTGCCCTTGATGCACCCGCTGCGGCGGGGCCGTTCGAGGACGGCAACGCCGCGTATCACGAGAAGGAGTACGCCAGGGCGGCCGAGTTATGGCAGCCACTCGCCGAAAAGGGGGACGCCGACGCCCAATATTCACTCGGCACCTTGTACGCAGAAGGCAGGGGCGTCGAACAGAGCGACGCGACTGCCTTCATGTGGTTCCAGCGCGCCGCGAATCAAGGTAACGCCGACGCGCAGTACAACGTCGGCGCCAGCTACGCCGAGGGCACGGGGGTCGCGAAGAGTTATGCCGACGCGGCCAAGTGGTTTCTTCGCGCAGCCAACCAGGGCATGGTATTCGCGCAACTGAACCTCGGGCTTCTCTACGCGGCAGGCAATGGCGTCCCGCAGGACGACGTCGAAGCCTTCAAGTGGCTCGAACTCGCGTTTGCGGGATTGCCTGCGGGCGGGGCGCGCATGGACGTCGCCCGTGCCATGACGGATGTCGCCGCAAAGATGACCTTCGAACAGAAGATCGAGGCGAAGCAGCGGGAGCGCGCGTGGAAGCCGCAGCCGGAAGCGAAATGACGTGCTGACCGCCGCTTCGGACGCGGCTGCTGCCGGGCGCGGACAAGGTGGCTTGTGGTGAAATCGTGAGCCTCCCCTCCGGGTGGAAAGCAAGTACTGGACTATTCTGGCAGGGACACCGCCTCCGTCCGCACCCCCGCCGGCACGCCCGTCGCCGTTCGCGATGGTGGTCGCGTCTCTTCCCGGTGGATTTACGCTGTCGCCGGCCGGCGGTGTCGAGTACTATTGCGGCAGGGGAATTTCCATCGCACGATGTTCCAGGAGAACACCCTGGTAGACGTCACCGCGCAACCCAGGTGATCACACTTTCCATCCTCCACCAGAAGAGACTTCCGATGAACCTCTCCAGATCCGTGGGCGGCGCGACGACCGTCCTATGCTTCGCCGCCGCGGCACTCCTGCCGACGTCTGCCATGGCGCAGTCGCCGCAACCGGGCTGGGAATCCGGGAAGTGGCAGTTCGCCGCGACCATTTACCTGTATCTGCCGAGCCTCGGCGGCAAGATGGCGTTTCCGGTGGAAACGGGCGGCTCCAGCATCAATGTCGACGCCGATACGATCATCAGCAACCTCAAGTTCGCGTTCATGGGAAGCTTGGATGCGCATAACGGCCGCTGGGGCGCGTTCACCGACGTCCTCTACCTTGACGTCGGTGGAAGCAAGTCGCAGACGCGCGATTTCTCGATTGGCAACATCGGGGTTCCCGCCGGCACCACCGCGGACCTGAACCTCGATCTCAAGGGCTGGGTCTGGACGCTGGCGGGTGAATATCGGATGGTGTCCGACCCCGCGTGGACCGTCGATCTGCTCGCGGGCGCGCGGCTGTTCGACGTCAAGCCGACGCTTGGGTGGTCGATCAATGGCAATCTCGGTCCGATCGGCCTCCCAGAGCCGCAGCGGAAGCAAGGAAATCGACGAGAGCGTCTGGGACGGGATCGTCGGGGTCAAGGGCCGCTACGCGTTCGGGGAAAACCGCAAGTGGTTTATGCCGTTCTATCTCGACGTCGGCACCGGTCAGTCGGACCTGACGTGGCAAGGCGCAGCCGGGCTCGGCTATGCTTTCAACTGGGGTGAGGTCCTGGCCATGTGGCGGTATCTCGACTACAACTTCAAGTCGGGGAAGGCCGTGGAGGACATGAACTTCAACGGCCCGATGCTCGGAGTGGCGTTCCGCTGGTGAACATGCACCCTGCCGCGATCTTCCTGATCGGGGAGCTGAACGAGCACGGTCTCTTCGTTGTCCGTGGTTGAGTATCGTCGGGCAGTGCGTTAGCATCGCTCGACACAGTATTTCCGGGGATTGTAAGCAGACTCCCCGGCACTCGAGACGCCGATCGCGTCCAAGTTCTGCTCCTGATCCCGGGTGATCCATCCGGGGAGGAGTGCGAGCTTGGCCGCAACCGGAACCCTCATCTTCGAGCCGCGGATCGGCCGCGCCCGCCGGCCATGATCCAGCGATCGGTCGTCGCGCGCGTCCTGACGGCCAAGGGCATTCGAGCCTTTGGCGACGGCTTCGTCAGCCTGCTGCTTCCGCTCTATCTGCTGGACCTCGGATTCAGCCCCTTGCAAGTGGGAATCATCGCCACGGCGACGCTTTTCGGGTCGGGCCTGCTGACGCTGGCGGCAGGGCTCCACGCGCACCGGTGGAATTACCGGACCCTCCTCCTTGCCGCTGCGGTGCTGATGACGGCCACCGGGCTCGGCTTTGCCTTCGCGTTCGACTTCTGGCCGCTCTTCGTGGTCGCCATCGTGGGCACGCTGAACCCATCGAGCGGGGACGTGAGCGTGTTCCTTCCGCTCGAGCACGCCGTCCTGTCGCGCATCGCGGCGAACAGGGACCGTACGCGCGTCTTCGCCCGGTACAGTCTGGTCGGCGCCGTCGCCGCTGCCGTCGGTTCCCTGGCCACCGCGTTGCCCGGAACGGTGGCCGGCATCACGGGAATGTCCCCCAGGGCATCGCTGCAGGTGATGTTCGTGCTGTACGCGGCGCTCGGACTCCTGGTTGCGCTGACGTACCGCGGGCTGCCGCGTATCGCGGTGGCCGAATCGTCCGCCACCGTGACTCCGTTAAGAGAGTCGCGCCGACGCGTGCTCGTGCTGGCGACGCTGTTCAGCCTCGACGCCTTCGGCGGCGGCTTCGTGGTTCAGTCGATGCTCGCACTCTGGCTCTACCAGAGATTCGGCATGTCGCTGGAGCTGGCCGGTATGATCTTCTTCTGGACGGGATTGTTCACTGCCGTTTCCTACCTGGTCGCGGTGCGCATCGCAGCGCGGATCGGGCTCGTGAACACGATGGTCTTCACCCATCTTCCGTCCAGCGTCTGCCTGATCCTGATTCCGTTCATGCCGGCGGTGGGCTACGTGATCGCGCTGTTGTTCGTCCGCAGCGCGCTGTCGCAGATGGACGTGCCGACGCGCAGCTCCTATGTGATGGCGATCGTGCCGGCCGCGGAGCGACCAGCGGCCGCGAGCGTGACGGTCGGTTCCGCGCAGCCTGGCCTCGGCGGCCAGCCCGTTCCTCGCGGGTTATCTGCTGTCCGTCTCGATCTTCGGATGGCCGCTCATCGCCGCGGGGGGCTTGAAGATCCTGTACGACCTGCTCCTGCTTGCCTACTTCCGGAACGTGCGCCCGCCCGAGGAGCAACGCGGTGACGGGCAAGGGAGCTGATCACGGGACGCTCCGCCTCCCCGGACGGCGTTGATCCTGGGCAAAGACCGGCCCGCGCAGTTCAGGCAGATTTGACGGGCGCCGGCCGCAGACCGAGGAGGCGGGGGTGGCGGTATTGTCGCCGATCCTCGTAGGATGCCTGTCGCGACCAAGGGAAGACCCATGACCATCCCGACCATCGACCAATATGTGAAGCCCGACAAGTATCACGCGCCGCAGTGGCTCGGCGCGCGGGCCGTGCGGCGGTTCCACGTGATGGTCAAGCCCGCCGGCTCGGCCTGCAATCTCGACTGCACGTACTGCTTCTATCTGAGCAAGCAGACGCTGCCCGGGGGCCCCGGCGGCGGGCACATGGACGACGAGGTGCTCGAGCGCCTGGTGCGGGACTACATCCAAAGCGTGACCGGCGACGAGATCGTCTTTTCGTGGCAGGGCGGCGAACCGACGCTGCTCGGCCTCGAGTTCTTCCGCAAGGTCGTCGCGCTGCAGAAGAAGCACGCGAAGGCCGGGCAGCGGATCGAGAACGACCTGCAGACCAACGGCACCCTGCTCGACGAGGACTGGGCGCGCTTTCTGAAGGAGCACCGTTTCCTGGTCGGCCTCTCCATCGACGGCCCGCGCGAGATCCACGACCACTACCGGATCACCAAGCGCGGCGCGCCGACGTTCGACACCGTGTACGCCGCGGCGAAGATGCTGCAGCGGTTCGGGGTCAAGTTCAACACATTGACCTGCGTGAACCGCTTCAATGCCTCGCGGCCGCTCGACGTCTATCGCTTCCTGCGTCGCGAGCTGGGATCGACCTATCTGCAGTTCATCCCGATCGTCGAGATCAAGGGCTTCGAGACGACGGCGCCGCAGGCCTGGGACGCGGCGCGCCTGCCGGTCGTCGGCAGTCCGCAGGCGCGCCCGGACCATCCGGACTCGGTCGTCACGCCCTGGTCCGTCGATCCCGACGAATACGGCTATTTCCTTTCCAAGGTGTGGGACGAGTGGCGCGCCCGCGATGTCGGCAAGGTGCTGGTCAATTTCGCCGAAACGCTGGTCGCGCAGCACATGGGGTTGCCGTCGCAGATCTGCATCCACTCCGAGTTTTGCGGCAAGGGTGTGGCCGTCGAGCACGACGGTGGCGTCTACGCCTGCGATCACTACGTCTATCCCGAGTATCGGCTGGGCAACATCCGGGAGCGCTCGCTCGGCGACATGGTTTTCTCGCCCACGCAGGTGAAGTTCGGCTACGCCAAGTCCGAGACGCTGCCGGCGTATTGCAGGCGCTGCGAATTCCTTTCCGATTGCTGGGGCGAGTGCCCGAAAAACCGCCTGTTGCGCACGCCGGATGGCGAGCCGGGTCTCAACTATCTGTGTGCGGGACTCAAGCGATTCTTCGCCCACGCGGCGCCGGCGGCGACGGAAATGGCGGCACGCCTGCGCGCGGCGCCCCCTTCGCCGCAGCGGCGGATGTGAGCCGCACGGCCATGTCGCCGATGTTCCGGCGGTTCGCGCGCGCACGTGGGGTGGCATCCCGCACGCGTGGACGTGGGCACTCCGGCGTGTGGTTCGCGGGCGTCACGGCAATCGTCTGCCTGCTTGCCGCGGCGGCCTCGCCGGCGGTAGCGGCAGCGGAGGCGCGGAACGTTCTCATCCTTTACTCCACGGCGCGGGTGTTGCCCGCGGTCATCGAAGGCGATCGCGGCATCCGCCAGGTGCTCGAGAAGTCGCCCAATTGGCGCGTCGAGACGTATGCCGAATTTCTCGGCGTGCCCAGATTTCAGGGCGAATCCTATGTCCGCACGGTCGCCGCATTCCTGCGCGAGAAGTATGCCGCGGATCCGCCGGACGTCATCATCGTCGCCGGCGAGGATGCGCTGTTGTTCATGCTCCGCAATCGCGCCACGCTTTTCCCGCGCGCGCCCCTCGTCCACGCCGGCGTGTCCGCGTCGTTCCTGCGTTCGCTTCCCGCGCTGCCGGCCGATGTCGTCGGCACTCCCCTCGAGTACGATTCGGTCCGCATCATCGAACTGGCCTTCCGGCTGCGCCCGAACGCGTCGCGACTGGTGCTGGTGACGGGCTCGAGTGAATGGGACAAGCGGTGGGAAGCCCGCTTGCGCAGCGAAATCCCGCAATTCCCGGCCCGGGCAAAGCCGGAGTTTCTCGCGGCACTGCCCACGGAAGCGTTGCGCAAACGGCTCGCCGAGCTTGGCGACGATGCGGTGGTCTTCACGCCCGGCTACTTCGCCGACGGCGACGGCCGGATCTTCACGCCGCGCGACGCTGCGGAGATCGTGGCCGCTGCCTCCGCCGCGCCCGTGTACGGGCCGCTGACGTCATTCATCGGCGCCGGCGTCGTCGGCGGGTACATGCCGAATTTCCTGGCAGAGGGGCAGCAGGCGGGACGAACGGCAATCGCGCTGCTCGACGGCGCCGCGCCCGCCTCGTTGCGCATGCCGGACATCACGCCCCTTGCGTTGAACCTCGACTGGCGACAGGTGCGTCGGTGGGGTCTCGACGAGACCGCGATCCCGGGGGATGCCATCGCGCAATTCCGCGAGCCGACGTTGCTGGAAGCGTACCGAACCGAAGTCATTGTCGCCAGCGTCGTGTTCCTGTTCCTGGTTGGGTTGATCGTTTCGCTCCTCGTCGAACGGCGCCTGCGGCACCGGACGGCCAGCGCCCTTGCGGAAAGCGAAGCCCGGATGAATCTCGCGACGCGCGCGGCCGGTCTTTCGACCTGGGTATGGGACGTCGCACGCGGCCGGATTGCAGCGACGGGTCGATCGCGGCGACGCGAAAACCCGTTGATCGAACGGGCCATCGACGTCAGCCGGCTTCTCGAGATGGTTCATCCCGCCGATCGCGAGCGTGTCGAGCAAGCGATGCTGAACGCTTCGACCAAGGGCACGGAGGTCGACGTCGAGTACCGGATGATTCGCCCGGACGGGGAAGTGCGCTGGATCGCGGCGCGGGGGCGGGGAGAGAAAGGGAACGGCCAGCGATTGCTCGGCGTGGCGCTCGACGTCACCGACCGCAAGAATGCCGAGCTGCAGGCGGAGCGGGACCGCGTCGCCCTTCAGCACATGACGCGCGTGTCCATCCTGGGGCAACTCTCCGCGTCCATCGCGCATCAGCTGAACCAGCCGCTCGCCGCAATCCTCGCCAACGCCGAAGCGGCGCGGAAGATGCTTGGCCGGGAACGGGTCGATCACGCCGAGTTGCGTGACATCTGCGACGACATCGTGACCGAGGATCGGCGCGCCGCCGACGTCATCGCGCGCCTGCGGGGGCTCTTCAGGCGCGGCGAGCTGCACTTGCAGCCCCTCGACCTGAACGAGCTCGTCCACGAGACGCTCGGGTTTGCGCGCGTCGAGCTCGAGATGCGCCATGTCGCGCCGATTCTCGAACTCGCGCCTTCGCTGCCCGCGATCAATGGCGACCGCGTGCAGCTCCAGCAGATGCTGCTCAATCTGATCGTGAACGCTGCGGACGCGATGGCCGACGGGGCGGAGCAGGACCGGAAACTCACGATCCGCACGGACGTCGTCGGAGACGCAGTTCGCCTGTGCGTCGAGGACCGCGGCCCAGGTATCGCGCAGGACGACCTGAAGCGGGTTTTCGAGCCGTTCTGGAGCACCAAGTCCGGCGGAATGGGGATGGGGCTCGCGATCTGCCAGTCGATCGTCGCTGCCCACGGCGGCAGGCTTACGGTGGACAACAATCCGCATGGCGGTGCGATCTTCTGTGCCACGCTGCCGGCGAGGGCGTCGTCATGACCTCGTCCACCGGCGCTCCGACCGTGTTCGTCGTCGACGACGACCCGCCCGTCCTGAAAAGCCTCGTGCGGCTGCTGCGGGAGGACGGATTGCGCGTCGAGGCGTTCGCGTCTGCCGAAGCATTCCTCGAGCGTAGGGACCCCCACGCGGCGGGATGCCTCTTGCTCGACGTGAATTTGCCGGGCCTCGACGGTCTCGAGCTGCAGCGCCGGCTGGCAGCGGCAGGGCACGGCGTTGCCGATCGTGTTCCTCACCGGGCACGGCGACATCCCGATGACGGTGCGGGCGATCAAGGCGGGTGCTGCGGACTTTCTTTCCAAGCCCGTGCCGGCCGAGACGCTGGTCGCCGCCGTCCGCGCGGCGATTGCGCTGGATGCCTCCGCCCGTCATGCGCGGGCCGATGCCGCGCGATTGCAGGAGCGTTTCGCGAGCCTGACGCTGCGCGAGCGCGAAGTGCTCGACGCATTGGCGTCGGGCAAGCTCAACAAGCAGATCGCCGCCGACCTGGGCATCGTCGAGCAGACCGTCAAGTTCCACCGCGCGCACATCATGGAAAAGATGCACGCGGGATCGGTCGCCGAGCTGATGCTCACCGTCGCGCGCATCGGAGTCGGGGACGCGTCGGTGCCGCGCGACGAAGCTGCGCCTCCGGACCACACGACCGCGAGACCCGTCCGGCCATAGGCACCGCCGTCCCCGACTGAACCAAAGACCAGTCTCGCCCAGCGCGGAATGGGGCTAGGGTACGGCGGATGACGCTCGTTGCCGATCCGTGCGTCGCCGTCGTGGACGACGAATTCCCCGTGCTCAAGGCGCTGGGACGATTGCTGCGTCTTGCGGATTGGGAGGTCGCAGCGTTCGACTCCGGCGAGTCCTTCCTCGCCTCGCTCGCCGCGCAGCGCCCGGATTGCGCGATCCTCGACGTGCACATGCCGGGGCTTTCCGGCTTCGACGTCTTGTCCCGGCTGCGTGCCGCGCATTTCGAACTCCCCGTCATCTTCATCACCGCGAGTGACGATCCCGACGTGGCTGATCGGGCGAAGAAGGCGGGCGCCTGCGCTCTGCTGCGCAAACCCTTCTCGAACGAGGCGCTGGTCGATGCTGTCTCGGCGGCGCTCCGAGGCGATCCGCGAGAGGCTCGTTAGCATCGGCGCCGGCATTTCCGTATGCCCGACTGAACCAAAGTTCAGTGGGCGGCGGACGTGTTTGGCGGTATACCAGCACAGGGATCCGGCGACCCGGACGCTTCGCTTTGGCGACATCGTGCGAAACGCCGGCATGGGTACGGGGCCTGCGCGCAGAGGGGGTGCGCGCTTTTGACGCAGACGTTTTCACTCAAGCGCCGTACGACGCGGTGACGAAGCAGCAACGGGCGGTCATCCGCATGACGGACGACCGGAAACGAATCTTCGCGTTCGAGTGATGCAAGGCAGCGGATCGGATTCGAATTCAATCAATACATCGGAGAAATGAGATGAGGCTGAAACGCTTGTTGACCGCGCTGACCGCCGCGGGGGCAGTTGCGCTGGGCATTGCAACGCCGGCGCACGCGCAGGCTCCGGCCAAGCAACCCAACATCGTCGTCATCATGGGCGACGACATTGGTGTCTGGAACATCGGCGCCTACCACCGCGGCATGATGGCGGGGCGTACGCCGAACATCGACAAGATCGCCGCCGAGGGCATGCTGTTCACCGACTACTATGCCGAGGCGAGCTGCACGGCCGGCCGCGCCAACTTCATCACCGGCGAATTGCCGATCCGCACCGGCATGACCACGGTCGGCCAGGCGGGCTCGCCGATCGGGTTGCCTGCAGAGGCGGTGACGATCGCGACGGTGCTGAAGAGCATGGGTTACGCCACCGGCCAGTTCGGCAAGAACCACCTTGGCGACCTTAACCAGTTCCTGCCTACCGTCCACGGCTTCGACGAATTCTTCGGCTACCTCTATCACCTCGACGCGATGGAGGACCCGTGCCATCCGAACTATCCGCAGGACCTCCGGCCGCAAGTCGGGCCACGGAACATGGTCCATTCATGGGCGACCAGTGTAGATGACGCGGCCGTCGACCCGCGCTGGGGCAAGGTCGGCAAGCAGAAGATCGAGGACGCCGGTGAGCTGTGCCCGAAGCGCATGGAAACCGTGGACGACGAAATCCGCGATTTCGCGTTGAAATTTCTCGACAAGGCCAAGGCCGACGGCAAACCGTTCTTCCTCTGGCTGAACCCGACCCGCATGCACATCGTCACGCACCTTTCGCCGAAGTACGAGGCGCTGCGCAACTCGAAGAACGGCTGGTCCATCCATGAAGCCGGGATGGCGCAGTTCGACGACGACATCGGCATCGTGATGAAGAAGTTGAAGGATCTGGGGGTCGACGACAACACGATCGTCGTGGTCACCACCGACAACGGCACCGAAGTCTTCACCTGGCCGGACGGCGGGCAGACACCGTTCGCGCAGAGCAAGGGTACGGTCATGGAAGGCGGATACCGTGCGCCGGCGATGATTCGCTGGCCGGGCACGGTACCTGCGGGTAAGGTCGAAAGCGGCATCATTTCCGGGCTCGACTGGTTGCCGACCTTCGTTGCCGCGGCCGGCAACCCCAACATCGCCGAAGAGTTGAAGAAGGGCAAGACGATCGGCGACAGGACCTACAAGAACTACCTCGACGGCTATAACCAGATGGATCTGATCACCGGCAAAGGCCCGTCGAATCGGCACGAGATCTTCTATTTCGGGGAAAGCGCGCTTGGCGCAGTGCGTGTCGACGACTACAAGTATCGATTCATCGACCAACCGGGCGGCTGGCTGGGCGACAAGACCCACCCCGACGTGCCCTACCTGACCAACCTTCGTCTCGACCCTTTCGAGCGGACGGGCTGGCCGGAAAGCGGGACCAAGGCGGGGTCGCAGAATTACTTCCAGTGGTTCCAATACGAATTCTGGCGCTTCGTGTTTGTCCAGCAGCAGGTGGCGAAGCTCGCCATGACCGCCATCGAGTTCCCACCGATGCAGAAGGGAGCGAGCTTCAATCTCGATGCCGTGAAAGCGAAGATTGCGGCAGCCATGGCTGCGCACGGGCAGTGATGGCCTTGTTGGATCACCGCGCCACTCCGCCTCGACGGCGATGACGCGATGGAAGATGCGGGCGCCGCCTGATCGGGGCGCCCGTTCGTTCTTGTCGCGCTGCCCGACGGGTCGCGTTGCGCCTTGAGTTGACTTCAACCACAGGCCACGCCAGCGGAATCTTCCAGAAATCACCGGATAGCGGTGCGCAGGACCCCCCAAAATCAACCGAGCGTCTCCAAATGAAGAAAACTACCCTTGCATGCTTCGCGATGTCGGCCCTCCTCGCGGGGCCGGCGCTCGGTCAGAATCTGATGTCGCAGAGCTTCATCAAAGGCGGCGACGAGGTGCTTACCCTGAATCTGGGCGGCATCCTGAATCAGTTCGACACGACGGTCCGCCTCGACGGGCAGAGCGTTCGGGGCAATGACATCAACCTGGAAGGCAATGGCCTCGACAAGACGCTGTCGAGCTTCGAGGCATCGGGAACGTGGCGCTTCCTGTCCCGCAACCGGATCGATCTGCTCTACTTTCAGGCCAAGCGCACGGGCAGCCACACGACGGATCGCGAGCTCGTCATCGACGGCAACGTCATTCCGGTCAACTTCACGCTTTCGGCCGAAGCCAAGGACTCGTTCTTCCTGGCCGACTATCGGTACTCGTTCGTCAAGACGCCCACGATCGAGGTGGCGGGTCTGCTCGGCCTCTATGGCGGGCAGTTCAAGTACACCCTGAGCGCATCGGGGGTCCGGCAGGGCCAACAGACCAGGATCGATACCACTGCCTCGACCACGGTGCCCTTGCCGCTGATCGGCGCCACGCTGGACTGGTACATCAATCCCCGCTGGAAGGTCTCGGCGAATGTTGCCGGCATCAAGGCCGACATCGGCGATGTCGACGGATCGGTACTCGTCGCGGGAGCCGCCACCGAATACATGCTGGTGCGGAACTTCGGCATCGGGCTCGCGTACATGTATTCGGACGTCAAGGCCGATGTCACCAAGAGCAACTTCGAGGGCAACCTCGGCTGGCAGATGAACAGCGTGCGCGCCTATGGCCAGTTCAAGTTCTGATCAAGGCAATTGTTCGTTGATGCGCGGCGGCACGGCTGGTCACGATTGACACGACCTGTGCCTCCCCGTTGATTCGCAAGACGGCAGGAAGAAGGGCTCAATGAAACCTGTCATTTATTTCGGCTTGGCGCACCGATGGGTGCTGATAGCAGGTCTTGCCCTGTTCACGCAGGCATTCGCCCAGTCCGACCCGCTGCCTTCGTGGAACGACGGCGCCGCCAAGAACACGATCGTCGAGTTCGTGCAGGCGACGACGACGCAAGGCGGCCCGAAGTTCGTGCCGCCGGCCGAGCGCATCGCGACCTTCGACCAGGACGGCACGCTGTGGGTCGAGCATCCGATGTACGCGCAGGTGATGTACTGCCTCGATCGCGTTCCCGCGGTCGTCAAAGCGAAGCCGGAGCTCGCGACGGTCGAGCCCTTCAAGACCGTGATGTCGGGCAAGCGCGAGGCGATGGCGAAACTCTCGAAGGGCGACCTCCTCAAGATCGTTGCCGCGACGCTGACGGGCATGTCGGTGGAAGCGTTCAACGCCGAAGTGAAGAAGTGGCTCGCGGAGGCCAAGGACCCGCGCTGGAAGCGGCCCTACACCGAGCTGACCTACCAACCGATGCAGGAAGTGCTGAAGTACCTGCGCGCCAACGGCTACAAGACCTACATCGTGACCGGCGGCGGGCAGGACTTCGTGCGGGTGTATTCGGAGCAGACCTACGGCATTCCGCCGGAGCAGGTGGTCGGCACCGCCGGTGGAACGAAGTACGACTATGGGAAGGACGGCAAGCCGTTCCTGACCAAGGAGCCGAAGCTGCTGCTCAACGACGACAGCGCCGGCAAGCCCGAGGGCATCCACCTGATGATCGGGCGCCGTCCCGTCGCGGCGTTCGGCAACTCGCCCGGGGACCGGCAGATGCTGGAGTACACGCAGGCGGGCGACGGCGCTCGACTGGCAGATGCTCGTGCTGCACGACGATGCCAAGCGCGAGTATGCGTACGGACCGGCCACGGGACTGCCCGACACCAAGGTCGGCGCGTTCCCGCAGGCGCTCTACGACCAGGCGAAGAAGCAGGGCTGGGTCGTGATCAGCATGAAGAACGACTGGAAGCGGATCTTCTCGTTCGAGTGACGCCACAAATTGTTCCACGAAGAACGGGATGAAATTCGAAATGCGGGTGCCAAACCGAGGAAGCCGCGGTCGCCTGTTGAAGGCGTCGCTGGCAGCAGCCGCGATGGTGTGGGCTGCACCGGCGTGGGCCGAATTGAGTGCCGAAGAGCTCGCGAAGCTCGCGCAGAACCCGGTCGGCAACCTGATCGGCGCGCCGATCGCGACCGTCAACTGAAAGGCCGACAGTAGCCAGCGGTGGACGGTGCCGCTGGGTGGCGGGATCGGCAAGATCTTCCACCTCGGCAAGCTCCCGGTGAATACGCAATTGTCGGCGTACTACAACGTGGTGAAGCCCGATTACGGGCCGAACTGGCAGATCCGCGCGCAGGCGCAGTTCATGTTCCCGAAATAGCGACGCCACGACACGGAGCGGTTGGCAGCGCGGTTTCGAATCTTGACAACGTGATCAGAGGAGTCGTTATGAAATGTCGTTCTTCGTATCGGTCGGTCGCGATCCTGGCGCTCGGGATGATGGCTTGCGCCGCGGCCGGCGCGCAGGTCGGCGAAACCGAAATCCGCCGTGGAACCGTCGAGCAGATCACGCCGGTGCAGATCGCGAGCAACCACCACCAGGGCGTCGGCGCCGTGGTTGGAGGCCTCGCCGGCCTGGGTATCGGCAGCCTGATCGGCGGCGGAACCGGCCGTGACGTTGCCATGGTTCTGGGCACGATCGGCGGCGCCGTTGGAGGCAATGAAATTCAGAAGAGACACGACCAGCCGGTGCAGGGTCAGCAGCTGATCGTCCGCACGTCGAGCGGGGTTCTGGTCGCCATCACGCAACCTGTGAACCCGGAGCTTCGTGTCGGCCAGCGCGTCTACATCGAAGGCAACGGGGACGGCGCTCGCGTCAGGCCTCAATAGCCGGGAGGGTCGACGCAGCCAATGGGCACGGCGCCACGAGCCAATCGAGGGACACGATGAGACTTCGCACGTTGCTTGCATCCCTGACGTTTCTTGCCTTCGTGGCGCCGGGCATCTTCCCGATCGCCTTCGCGCAGTCGCCTGCCGCGCCCGCGGCGCCTGCCACGCAGCGGCTCCCCGCTGATCCCTGGCCGCGCGTCGTGGATCTCACGAACGGTCAGGTGCTGGTCTACCAGCCTCAGGTCAGCAAGTGGGAAGGCAACCGGATCGATTTCCGTTGCGCGCTCGCGATCAAGCCCGCGAACGCCAAGGAAGAGACGTTCGGCGTGATCTTCGCCAATGCGCGTACGCAGGTGGACAAGATCGCCCGCACCGTCGTCTTCGAGGACATGAAGGTCACCAAGAGCGATTTCCCGGCGTTGCCCGATCACGGTGCCGCCTATGTCGCGGAGCTGCAGAAGGAGTTCGCCACGAGCGTCAAGACGATCGCGCTGGATCGCCTCGAAGCGTCGCTGGCGCTCGCCGGCATCAAGCCGCCGACGGTGCCGGTGCAGAACAATCCGCCGCAGGTGATCGTCAGCTATTCGCCGGCGATCCTGGTGCCGATCGACGGTGCGCCCGTGTTGAAACCGGTGCCGTCGAATTCGCGGTTCCAGCGTGTCGTCAACACCCGCGCGCTGATCCTGCAGGGTGGCCTGGGGCAGAACTTCTACCTCCACGTCTACGACGGCTGGCTCGAATCGAGTTCGATCAACGGGCCCTGGGCGCAGTCACGCCGGCAGCCACTCGGCATGGACGACGTCGCCCAACAGCTTGCGAAGTCCGGCAGCGTCGACATGCTGGACGGCGGCCCGAAAGCCAATCCCAAGCCGTCGCTCGCGAATGGCGTGCCGACGATCTACACGTCGCAGGTTCCGACCGAGCTGATGGTGTTCAAGGGCCAGCCTGATTTCGTGCCGGTCGTCGGCACGCAACTGCTGTGGGCGTCGAACACGACGAGCGACGTGCTGATCGACACGACGAACAGCAATTACTACGTGCTGATGTCCGGGCGCTGGTTCCGGTCGACCAGCATCAACGGCCCGTGGGCGTTCGTGGCCAGCGATGCGCTGCCGGCGGACTTCGCGAAGATCCCGCCGCATTCGCTCGCGGGTGCGGTTCTGCCGACGGTCGCCGGAACGCCGCAGGCGCGGGAAGCCGTGATCGAAAGCTCGATCCCGCAGACGGCGACGGTGCCGCTCGCGAACGGACCGACGTTCACGCCGAGCTTCGACGGGCCGCCACAGTACGAGGCGATTTCCGGCACGCCGCTGAGTTACGTGGTCAACTCGTCGGAGCCGGTGATCCAGGTCGCCCCCGACTCGTACTATGCGGTCGTCGCCGGCGTCTGGTTCACCTCCGCCCGGCTGACGGGACCGTGGGCGATTGCAACGTCGGTGCCGTCCGTGATCTACACGATCCCGCCATCGTCGCCGATCTACTACGTGACGTATGTGCGGATCTACGAGACGACGCCGCAGTACGTCTACGTCGGCTACACGCCGGGTTATCTCGGCACCGTCGTGTCCCCGTACGGCACCGTCGTCTACGGCACCGGTTACGCGTATACGCCGTGGGTCGGAAGCGTGTGGTACCCGCCGCCGTACACCTACGGCATCGCGGCCGCACCCGTCTACAACCCATGGGTCGGTTACACGTATGGTTTCGCGCTGGGCCTCGCGACTGCCGCGTGGACCGAGCCGTATTGGGGTGGCGCGTATTACCACCCGGGTTACTGGGGCGCCTACCCCTGTTGTGCGTCGGCGAGCGCCAACGTCTACGGCCACTGGGGCAACGCGACGTATTCCGGCACCCGTTCGTGGTACGCCGGCGGCGGTGTCGCCGGATCGACGTTCTCCGGTTCGTACGCCACGGCGCGCGGGACGACGGGCAACATCGACGCGGGCCGGCAGTACAACGCGTGGACCGGCAATGCATCGCGCGGTTACGACCGGACGGTCAACACGGCAGCCGGCGGTTCCGGCAATGTCGCGCGCGGCAGCAACACCAACGTCTACACCGGCCAGCGTTCGACCGGCTCGAGCGTTTCCGGTACCGGCGCCGGCGGCAGCAGCTATCAGCGCTCGGGCGCGACCACCGCGGGTCCGCAAGGCTACGCGCACGCGGGCGAAGGCTCGACCTACAACGCGAAGACCGGCAAGACCAACACCTGGGACTCCGCGAGCGTCGGCAACAACCACTATGCGGACGTGAACGGCAACGTCTACAAGAACACCGGCAGCGGGTGGCAGCAGCACTCGTCGAGCGGCTGGTCGGGCGCGTCCGGCGATACGTCCTGGGCGGATCGCGAGTCGCAGGCACGCAGCAGCGGAGGCGATCGCTCTGGCGGCTTCTCGGGGGGCGCCGACCGCAGCTGGGGAGGCGGCGGTGGCGGTGCGTTTGGCGGTGGCGGTCGGTTTGGTGGCGGCTCCGGGGGCGGTTGGGGTGGTCGCTTCGGCGGCGGTGGCATGGGCGGCGGTGGTTTCCGCGGCGGCGGCCGGCGCTGATCGAGTCATCGTCGTTGCCGTGGCTGCCGTGGGCATGGGCGCGCCCGTTTTTCTCTTTCGCAACGACCTCGAGAAAGCGGAGCGACTGCCGTTCGCGCTTTCCGCGGCGGCGTCGTCGCTGTCGGTCGTCGTCGTCGTCGTCACGGAGATCGGCGCGAGAACCCGGACGATGAACTCCGACATCGCCGCGGCCCTCGTCGGCGCCGTGCTGCTGTCGGTCATGCTGTTTCCGACGATCACCGGCATACTGCTGTCCAGGGTTCCTGCGCCAGCCCAGCGAAACGCCTGAACGGGTGTCGAACGCACAGGAACGTCGGCCCTGGTCCTTGGCGACTACAATGCTGCACCCGCGCATGCCGGACCCTCCGCAATGTCCAGAAGGAAGAAGTCCCACTCAAGCAAACGCTCGCCCGGGGCAGAACCGCCTGCACGCGCGCCGGCCCCAGGTCCTGCGCGGACGCAATCCACGGAAGCTCGCCCGCATGGCGTAAGGCCGTCCGGCAATGCCGGACGCCGCGCATGGATCGTCGGTGTCGCGGCGCTTGTGGTCGTCATTGCCGCGGGTGTCGCGTACTGGACGCAGCGCGACCATTCGCCGGCCGTGGTGGCGACGGTCCCGATTCCGGACGCCCGCTATGTCGGCGGCACCGAGTGCACGGGTTGCCACGCCAACGCGCAGGCGGCGTGGCACGGGTCGGACCACGACCTCGCGATGCAGGTGGCGGACGAAAGATCGGTGCTCGGCGATTTCGCGAACGCGAAATTCGCCTATGCCGGGACCACGTCGACGTTCTCCCGCCGCGACGGCAAGTACTTCGTCAACACGGACGGGCCGGACGGCAAGCTCGCCGACTACGAGATCAAGTACACGTTCGGCGTGCGTCCGCTGCAGCAATATCTGATCGAATTTCCCGGCGGCCGCATGCAGGCACTGTCCATCGCGTGGGATTCGCGTCCGAAGGAACAAGGGGGGCAGCGCTGGTTCCATCTGTACCCGGGGCAGAACATCAAGGCCGGCGATTGGTTGCACTGGACGTCCGCCGGCCAGAACTGGAATTTCACCTGCGCCGAGTGCCACTCGACCAACCTCCGGAAGAACTACGACGCGATCGCCGGAACGTTCAAGACGACGTGGTCCGAACTCGACGTGTCGTGCGAAGCGTGCCATGGTCCCGGCTCGAATCACGTCGCCTGGGCGAGGAAGCAGGGCGACTGGGAGGCGCTGGCCCCAAGCAAGGGTCTAGCGCTGGCGCTGGACGAGCGCAAGGGCGTGGCGTGGGTGCCGATCACCGAGACCGGCAATGCCAAACGGAGCGCGCCGAGAGTGGCCGCCCGCGAGATCGAAATGTGCGCGCGCTGCCATGGCCGCGCGAGCCGAATCTCCGATGACTACGTGCACGGCAAGCCGCCGCTCGACACGCACCGCCTCGCACTGCTCGACGACGGTCTGTACTGGAACGACGGCCAGATGCGCGACGAGGTCTACAACTGGGGCTCGTTCGTGCAGAGCAGGATGTACGCGGCGGGGGTCACCTGTTCGGATTGCCACGATCCCCATTCGCTCAAGGTCAGGGCGCCCGGCAATGGGGTGTGCGCGCAATGCCATCAGCCCGCGAAGTTCGACAGCACGGGGCATACGCATCATGCAACCGGTACGCCCGGCGCCGCATGCGTCGCCTGCCACATGCCGACGACGACCTACATGGTGGTCGATCCGCGTCACGATCATTCGATGCGCATTCCCCGACCCGACCTCTCCGCGAAGCTGGGGGTGCCGAATGCCTGCAACGGCTGCCACACCAGACAGACCGCGCAGTGGGCGGCTGACGCGATCGGAAAGTGGACGGGCAGGGCGCCGACGAGCTACCAGAACTTCGCGGAAGCGCTGCACGCGGGCTCCATCGGCGCGCCCGGTTCGCGCGGTGCGCTGCTCACGTTGATCGACGACAAGACGCAGCCGGCGCTGGTTCGCGCCAGTGCGATCCAACGGCTCGCCCACCTGCTCACGCCGACGACCTTCGATGCCGTGTCACGCTCCTTGAACGATGTGGATTCCATCGTGCGACTGGCGGCCGTCGAAGCCCTTGCGAGCATCGAGCCCGCGGCGCGGCAGCGCTATCTTCCGCGCATGCTCGACGATCCGGTGCGGGCCGTGCGCATCGAGGCCGCGCGCGCGCTTGCGGGCGAGCCGGAGCGGCAATTGCCCGCGAGCCAGCGCGCCGCGTTCACCAAGGCGCTCGCAGAGTACGTGGCGGTGCAGACCTACAACGCCGACCGCCCCGAGGGACGCACAAGTCTCGGCAATCTGTACGCGCAACGCGGTGACGCTGCCGCCGCCATCGTCGAATACCGGAAGGCGTTCGAGATCGACCCGACCTTCGTCGCGGCATATGCGAATCTCGCCGACTTGTATCGCGCTCGCGGCGCCGACGGTGAAGCGATCGTGACGCTGCGTGACGGGCTTGCGCGTAATCCCCGCGCAGCGGTGCTGCACCACGCGCTGGGGCTGGCGCTCGTGCGCCAGAAGCAGACCACCGAAGGGCTGAAAGAGTTGCGCACTGCCGTACAGCTTGCGCCGGAGAGCGCCCGGTTCGCCTACGTCTATGGCGTGGCGCTCAATGACGCAGGCCAGACTCAGGAGGCCATCCGGCTACTCGCGACAAACTTGAAGCGCGAACCCTACGATCGCGACCTGCTGTCCGGACTCGCGTACTTCACCGCCCAGGCGGGCAATCGCGAACAAGCGCTGGTCTACGTCAACCAACTGCGCGAGCTCGACCCCGAGAACGTCGAGTACGCGCAGATGGCGAAGCAGTTCGAGAACAGACCGTAGCCGCGCCATTGTTGCGGTCGCGGCCCTTGCTGGCCGCGGACGTCGTCGGCACCCGGATCGAGTACGACCCAGTCGGCATAATCGAGCAGTCTTCTCGCCTGCGACCCAAGGCAACGCATCTGGTCTTCGACCGAGCGCTCCGACTCTCTTCCACCCGGGCGCTCGAACAGGAAATGACCGACCAGGCCATGCCATTGCACCGCAGGTGCACATGCGGACCGGACGTGCTCCACCTAGTCCGCCAGCGGCACGCTACGGCCTCGCCAGTGGATACGCCGGGAGACCCGCACGCGGAAGATGCCGAGGAAGAACATGAGAGTGAAGAACGGATGATGGCCGCTCATCGGTTACGCCGGGCCTCGCGGTGAGCGATCGGCAGCACACTCACGCACGACATGACCGGCATCTCGGACTTGCGATAGCCACACGGCGCAACGTACTCGAATCCACCGACTTCCCCACAGAGCCGCGATTGCAGGTCTAGAATTCTGGAACCAGACCGGGACGGGAATGCGATGGACCTCATGCAACTGCTGCACATCGTGCTGCACTTCGACCAGAACCTGGGCAGCGCGATCGGCCATTTGGCCAGCCATGCCTGCGAAGCGGGAGCACCGAGAGGACGGCATTGGGGTTCCGCTTATCGCGACAAGCCTGTCGTGCCGTCATACAACAACTTCACTCCGATGCCGAGCAGAGCCCAATAACTGATTTGGTAGAAGACTCTTTCATCCAGCTTGCCCTGGATGACCACCCCGAGCTTAACGCCGATCGGCACGAGCGGCAGCAGCACGAACGCGGTCGCGAGATTGGTAAGATCGAGTTGCCCCAGAAAGGCGTACGGGACGATCTTCGCGTAGTTCGAGGCGAAGAAGAACCATACCGTCGTGCCGACGTACACGTTTCGATCGAGCCTCTGCGGCAGCAGGTACGCCATGATCGGCGCGGAACCCGCGTGCGCGACGAAACTGGTAAGTCCGGAGAGGCTCGACCAGAAAACGCCGCGCGGCCACGACGCTGTTGCGGGCGGGCGATTGCGCGCCCAGCCAATGATGTTGTTCAGCGCAAAGGCGACGGCAATCGTACCAATTACAATGCGCATGATCTCGCGCGGCACTACGGTGAAGACGAGCGCCCCAACCACGATGCCAATGGCGAGACCCGTGAGCAGGATTGGCATATTGCGCCGATCGTAGACGCCTCTGAACGCGCGCAGCCCGAAAAGATCGATGAAGCACAGGATCGGCAGCATCAACGCGGCGGCCTGCAGCGGCGGGATGACGAGTGAGAGGAGCGGAACCGCCATCCCACCGAAGAGACCCGGAATTCCGGTCTTGGAAATTCCGCTTAGCAGGACGACCGGAATGGCGATGGCGTAGAAGAGTGGATCAGTGATGAGCATTGCGGTGCGCGGTAACGGCCACGGACGTCAGGGCCTCCAACGAACTGGACCAACCATCGTTGGATGCCAATATGTTGACTTCTTTCCGGAAACTTGGGCAGCGACGTCGGTGGTCTAGGCATCTTTCAGCAAGGACAGTCGAATACCTGAAATGGCCGTGCGTTCCTGCAACCCGGACGACGCCGTATGCGCGCCCAATCCGACCGGTGTGCCAGAACGCGCCACGCTCGCCCTTCTCGGCCTCGGCCTTGCCGGACTCGGCTTCTCGCGCCGCAATCTTGCAGAAAGGTCGCCGGGCTAAGAGCTGCCAAGCGGCTCGCGCAGCGACTGGATGATTCGCCGGTCGAACTGCTTCCGCTGGTCCGGCGTCAACGCCGCGTAGAGCGCCGCCATCCGCTCGCGCGCCAGGCGTATCGCATCGGCGCGCTCGGTATCGTCGTCGGCAATCGTCCCGACGACAACTTCGGCGGACACGGTGCTGGCGTCGCCGGTGCGGAATGCCGACACGTGGCGGGCACGCAAGCGTTCGGCGTCAGCGGCGTTGCGCACCTGGCGCTCGAAGCTGTCGAATAGGGGTGCCTGATCGGCGGTCAGATTGAGGTCAATGCGCAGCGATGGCAACTCACGCTCGACGGCCGCGACGGGATCGAACAGTGCCTGGGTCGTGCCGCGAGGGCTGGCATTGTCGGGACGCGCCGAGCGCATCGATCCGGTATCGCCGCGGTCGCGAGGCCGCCCACCGTATTGCGCGTGCGCGTTCACTGCGACGGCGCTCGCGAAGAGCGCCGCCATCGACACGAAAGAACGCCTAGAACGCTTCATAACGATAGGAAAGCCAATCCTCCGTAGGAGGCCACCGAGGCAGCGTATCACGGGTTGACGCGAGTGGGCCAACGGCGACATGGGGTTGGCGGGAGTCTCGCTGCGCGGCTTCTCGGCGCCTCGCGAATGTCACCCTTCGGGGCGAGCCCTGTCTCTCACTCATCCTGATAGCGGACGCTCGCGGGAACGTGTGCTCACTGGAAACTCTTTCGACAGAGGTCGGCTGCAGGCAGTTGCAAGTCGGCTTGTTGGATAGCGGACATTACCCCCGGGGCGACGCGAAGTCCGCAAAGTGCACTCCTTGCCGCGGTTGGCGTTCGATCGATCGCCAACTGAGACAACTGGTGCGGAATGCGTCGGCGACTGCGGAAGTGATCGCAGATCCGGCTGCGGTCCGAGTCTTTCTCTTCCTGTCCGTGCAGCTTCCCAGCAGGCGCCGTGTGCGTCGGCTTACCGAGCCGACCTTTGCCTTGCCCGCCATTCGTGCGGGCTCGCGTTCGACCAGCCGCGGAAGGCGCGCGAGAACACGGCGACATCCGAGTAGCGCAGGATCGCTGCCACTTCCGATACCGGCAGTTCCGTGTCGCGAAGCAGATGGTGCGCCAACTCACGTCGCACCTCGCTCACCAGTCCGCGGACGGTCGCGCCCTCTTCCCGGAGACGCCGCCGCAGCGTTCGCTCGTGCAGACCGTACAGTCGGGCGATGTTCGCAGACGACGCCGACCCCGCGAAGATCATGGCATGGAACGAGCGACGTACCTGCGCGACAAAGCTCGACATCGGTTGCGATGGTATGGCCTCGATGGCGCGGGTGGCGGCGGCAAACGCATTCGGGTCTGCACCGTCGATGGTGTGGTCGAGCCACCGCGACTCGAAGACGACAGCCGACAGCGGTGCATCGAACTCGACGCGCGCGCTGAAGAACTGCTGCAACGGCGCAGGGTTCGTGGGCCGGCTGTGCGATAGCTGGATCACCCGCGGCGTCCACGAACGGCCGCACAGTTCGCGCATCAGCAAGTACTGCATGGCGATGGCGCCGTCGAGGATCTGTTCGGCGGCAGGAGTCTGGCCCGCGAAGAGCGCATAGCCGAGCGCCGTCTGGTCGTGGCCGACGTCGAGCGACAGCGAGACCGCGCCCCGGTCGTGGATCTCCAGGTGCAGCGTCGCCATCCGCAACGCTTCGCGGACTGTCGGAGCATTGCGCGTCAGCTGGCCGAGAAGCCCGAGCGCTTCCATTCGGAACTGCTGGCCGATGAGAAGCCCGAAATGCGAGCAGCCCGTCACCTCCACGCAGGCCTCGAGCAGCTTCCCAAGGGCGGCGAAGGACACATGGTGCTCAGGATCGTCGAAGAGGCGCGCGTCGAGGCCCACGCGTTCGAGCACGCTTGCCGGATCGATGCCGCGCCCTGCCAGCAGCGAAGGAATCGGCATGAGCGGACCCACCCTGACGTCCCCGAATGGATCGCTCTGCGCGGCCTGTGCCCGGCGCCGGTCGCCCTCCCGAACTGGACGCATCGCCCCTCTCTCGGAACCCTGCTGGCGCCCCCGGATTCGTCGACCTCTCGGCACTCATGGTCCGACCCGACGTTGCGTCGTTTGACCCCGGTCAACGGAGATGTCGTTGTCTACGGAGTCGTCCCAGTTCCGCCGTGATTTTGTCCGCAAATGCACGGAAATCGCAACCCGGTGGACGCATAGTGTCTTGGCGCCGCACCTTCGGCCAAAGGAAGGGCCGTAAAAGGATGCGCGGGCACCCCGCCGGGCAATCTCCGCCGGCCGACCGTCGGCGACGGTAGGGCGAGGCAAGCGACCGAGATGGCACCGGGACGTCGATAGGCATGTCGACGTCTAGGTCTGCTCTCGAGGGACAACCGATGAAGGAGCGGTGGAACGTGTCGCCGAGCGTGGACGCTTCTGGTGCGCGAAACCCTTCACCACGGCTGGGCGTCGGGCTGCTGGTGCTCGGCCTGACGCTGGCCTCGCCCGTCCACGCGGCCATGAGCCCCGAGGAGCTCGCGAAGATCGCCCAAAACCCGATCGGCAACATGGTGAGCCTGCCGTTCCAGAACGACAGCAACTTCGACGTCGGACCGCGCAACGGCACCCAGAACATCCTCAACATCCAGCCCGTTTACCCGATCGAGGTGAATAGGGACTGAAACGTGATCACGCGGACGATCCTTCCTCTCGTGTGGCAGCCGGGCTACGTCGAAGGGCAGGGCACGACGTACGGCCTGGGCGACTTGCAGTTCTCGGCGTTCCTTTCGCCGAGCGAGCCGGTTCCCGGCGGCCTCATCTGGGGCGTTGGCGCGATCGTCCAGGCACCGACGGACACGCACGACCTCGGCAACAAGAACTGGGGCCTCGGCCCGACCGCCGTCGTGCTGCGGCTCGACAAGGGCAGCCCCTGGGTCTACGGCGTGCTCGTCAACAACGTCTGGTCCCTCACAAGCAGCCAGCGCGGCGGCTCATACAGCAATTTTCTGCTCCAGCCCTTCGTCAACTACAACCTGCCGGGTGGAACGTACTTCAACTCGGCGCCGATCATCACCACCAACTGGAAGGCCGACCGCGGACAGCAGTGGACGGTTCCGCTGGGCCTCGGCGTCGGCCACATCTTCCACCTCGGCAGGCTTCCGCTGAAGGCGCAGATCGGCGCGTACTACAACGTCGTGAAGCCGGACGACGGCGCCAACTGGCAGCTGCGCGCGCAGGTGCAGCTGATGTTCCCGAAATAGCGACGAATCGACGGTCTGCACCGCCTCGAGTCGAAGACTTCCGCCATGAAATCTGCCCACTTTTTCCGCAATGTGATGACCGCGCTGTGCGCGACTGCGCTGTGCGTTGCTTCGCTTCCCATCGCCGGGGAGGGTGCCAAGGCGCCCGGCGCTGTCGACGCAATCAAGATCGCGACCGAGGCCTACATCTACGGCTATCCGTTGATCACGTTCGACATGGCGCGCAGACAACAGACGAACGTCGCCGCGCCCGACGCCGAGCACGCGCCGATGGGGCAGATGATCAGGATGCGCAGCTATCCCGCCGTCGACAACCACTGCTGCGCTGCGCCCAACGCCGACACGCTTTACACGATCGCATGGCTCGACGTGTCCGCGGAACCGTGGGTCGTCGGCATTCCGGACATGGGCGATCGCTATTACATCGTGCCGATGCTCTCCGGCTGGTCGGAGGTTTTCAAGGTGGCGAGTCCCTCCACGACCGGGAGCAAGGCGCAGACGTACGCGATTACCGGCCCCGGCTGGTCCGGATCGCTCCCCAAAGGCGTGACGCAGGTCAAGTCGCCGACCGGGATGGTGTGGATTCTCGGGCGCGTCTACAGCACCGGTACGCCCGAGGACTACAAGGCGGTGCACGCGCTGCAGGACCAGTTCACCGTCGTTCCGCTGTCCGCATACGGCAAGACCTACGCCGCACCGCCGGGCGTGGTCGATCGCCGCGGTCGACATGAAGACGGCGGTGCGCAAGCAGGTCAATGCGCTCGACATCGAGGTCTACTTCAATCGTCTGGCCGCGCTGATGAAAGCCAATCCGCCGACGGCGCAGGACGCGCCGATGGTCGCGCGGATGGCCCAGATCGGGCTCGTGCCCGGCAAGGACTTCGACGCAACCAGGCTCGGGTTCTTCGACCTGGAGGCGCTGCGGCTGGTCCCGAAGCTCGCCTTGCTGGAGATGGGCCTGCACCTCAAGCAGCAAAAGACCACCAACGGCTGGCTCTATTTCACGAAGGGCGTGGGCAATTTCGGCACCGACTACTTGACGCGCGGCATGGCCAACCTGCTCGGCCCCGGCTGGAACCGCCCGCAGGACGCCGTGTATCCGCTGTCGCAGAAGGACGCGAACGGCGACGAGTACGACGGCGCCAAGCACAAATACGTGCTGCGCTTCGAGAAGGGCAAGCTGCCGCCGGCAGAGGCGTTCTGGTCGATCACGATGTACGACGAGGACTTCTTCTTCGTCCCGAACGCGATCAATCGCTACGACCTCGCCAAGCGCGACAAGCTGGTCGCCAACCCTGACGGCTCGGTCGACCTGTACCTCCAGGCGGAATCGCCGGGCAAGGACAGGGAGGCCAACTGGCTGCCGGCGCCGAAGGGCAAGTTCGTCCTCGTGATGCGGATCTACCAGCCGGCGAAGACGTCGCCGTCGATCCTCGACGGTCGTGGACGCCGCCGCCGGTGAAGCGCGCGCCGCTGGAGGCGGCGGTATTCAGCCCGTCCAATCAGCAACGACTGGGGCGTTGCGAAGGCGACGCCCGAGACCGACAACCCAAGCTTTCTAGCGTAAAGAGAGGACGATCGATACGAGGACGAACATCAAGTGGGCGGTCGGCATCGTCGCGGCCCTCATCGTCGTCGCTGCCGTCGTCGTGTATCCCAAGCTGGTCGTGACCTTGCCGAACGACGGCGCCGGCGCGAAGCTGGTCACCGAGCGTGGAGTGCGCGGGCAACGCTACACCGAGATGTTCCTCATCGGCGGGAACGCGATCACCAAGGCACTCGAGGCAAACGTCTACAACACCATGGGACTCAACGGTGGCCCGACCACAGGGGATTCAAGCCCCGCGGCGCTCCTGGACAAGGTCGATGTCAAGTCGGTCAAGGAGCAGTACGGAATGCTTGCTGCGTTCAAGAACGGCCCCCGTTTGTGGACGCTCGATTGGTTTGACGGCGCGGTGGGCAAGGAACTCGATTTTGACGGTATGAAGGCGCGCTGGGTGAACTGGCTGGACTTGAAGGGCATCAGCACGGAACCGGGTGCCGCCGACTACAAGAACATCACCGTCAAACGCCACACCCATTTCGGCTTCGACAAGGGCAAGCAGGTATTCATGCTGGAAGACCCGGATGGCAACCCGTGGGTCATGAAGTCCATGAGCCTGATCACTCATCCGGAGCAGAAGTTCGACGAGCTCGGTACCCTCGGCAGCCGCCTGAAGCTTCCCCCGGGCTGGAAGTTCCGGGCGCCGGTGCTCGAGCAGGACCTGATCCTCACTCCGGACAAGGACGGTGTCGCTCACATCACACAGGACGACTTCGGCAACACCTACGACCGCGCGGGCGGTCCCTACAGCAACTTCCGCCCATAGCATGCTTCAGGAGCGCGCGCAGCCAGGAACTCAGGACTTGGGATCTCGGCTGCCTGCATTGGAACTGAACGAGCGCGTCGCACCATGGCAACGCCAAAGGCTTCCGCGCGCGCCGGAATGCCATCAACCATCTGTCTAAAGGAGTTTGCAATGAAAACGAAATCCTTGCTGATCGTCGCCGTCACTGCCTTCGCCGTTGCGGGCATCGCCTACGCGCAGTTTCCGATCATGGAAAAGATCGCCGACAAGGTGATCCAGAAATACCAGACTTCGTCCTGCGAGCAGCTGTGGCAGGAAAAGGCGCAAGGCCAGGGTCAGCCGAAGCCGGAGATGGAGCAGCGTGCGATTCAGGAGCTGCGCAACAATCCGCAGATGCGCCAGGCGTTCTTTAACAAGGTTTCCGCGCCAATCGTCAACAAGATGTTCGAATGCGGGATGATTCCCTGATGCAGCGAGGAGTCCCCGGCACGAGAGGGAGTGAGCGATGACAGCAGTTCGTTGCACTTGGCGGACGTTTGCGGCGCCCGTCCTGTTCATTACGACGGTGGTCCTGTGGCTGACGATGGCGATGGCGGTGGGGGCACAGACGCCCGCGCCGCCCGCCGCGCCGGCGAAGGCCGCGCCGGCCGCGAAGGCCGCCAAACCGGCAGCGAAGAAGCCGGCGGCTCCGGAGTTCAAGTTGGTGCTCGAGCCGCGCGCGATGGAACTTCTGAAGGCGGTGAGCGCAAAGCTTGCGGCGGCGAAGTCGATGTCGTTCACCGCGGTCGTCGGTTACGAGTACCCGAGCAAGCTCGGCCCGCCGATCGTCTACACGACACGCTACGACGTCACGATGCAGCGGCCGGACAGGCTGCGGATCCTGATCCCCGGCGACGGGCCGGCGTCGGAGTTCTACTACGACGGCAAGTCGATGGTGGCCTATGCGCCGGCCGAGAATCTTGCGGCCGTCGCCGACGCGCCGCCGACGATTGACGCGGCGCTCGTCAATGCCTACAGGACGGCGGCGATCTATTACCCGTTCACCGATCTGCTCGTCACCGATCCGTACGCGTCGTTGACGGACGGGGCGATTCTGGCCTTCTACATCGGGCCTTCGTCCGTGGTCGGCGGGACGAAGACCGACATGGTGGCGTGGGCCAACCCGGATGTGTTCCTGCAGATCTGGATCGGGGTCGACGACAAGCTGCCGCGGCGGATCCGAGCGGTTTTTGCTGCCGACCCGTTGCAGCTGCGCCATGAGCTGGAGCTTTCGAACTGGCAGCTGGATCCGGTGGTGCCACCGGACGCATTCGCGTCGCAGAAGGCACAGGCGGCCGGGCGCATGGCATTCGCGGCTCCGGCGTTGCCGAGCGGCATCAAATCGATTGTCAAGGGCATGTCCACGAAGCCGCAGCCGACGAAGGCCGCGCCCAAGGCGAACTGAGGAAGGAGAGCCGATGAAAACGATCGTCGCGGGAGTGGTCGCCGTGCTGGCGGCCGGTGTCTGGGCAGGTGACGCGGGGGCGTGGTCGAGCGCCAATCGCGCCGGAGGCAGCACGAGCCACAGCGCGGGCTCGACCAGCCACGAGAACCGCGAGGGCGGCAGCTCGACCCACACGGCGGGCCAGGGCACCGAGCACACGAACACCTACGGCGGCAGCACGGCGCATGCCGCCGGCGGCGGGACCGAACACACCAACGTGTACGGTGGCAGCACCTACGGCGCCGCCGGAGCAGGGGTGGCGCACACGTATCCGTCGGGCGCGACCGCATACCGTCCTCCGGAGGCCGTCCCCGTGTATCCGGCCTACCATCCGCCGGTCACGGTCAGCTATTACTCGGCGTCCGGTTGCTACGGCTGCGCGGCCGCGGCCGGCGCGGTCGTCGGCGCGGCCGTCGGCGCCGCCGCGGCATCCGCCAATACGTCGGCCGCGACGACGAACGCCTACAACGCCGGGGTCGCGGCGGGGAGCGCGAGCACGGCGGCGGCGACCGGCGCCGCCTACAGCGCGGGGGCGGCTGCCGGAGCGTCCGGCGCGGCGGCGCCGGCGCCTGCAGCGGGCGCGTACACGATGGGCGTCAACTACGCGAGCGTGCCGGCCGGCGCGATGGCCATCAACAAGAACGGCGCCACGTATTACCTGAGCGGCAACACCTGGTTCAAGCCGGCGTACGGCGCGAACGGCGTCTATTACACGGTGGTGCCAACGCCTTGATGTGCGGCAAGATGGGTTGAGCCGCACGATGGCCAATTTTTCAACAACACGAACCGATTGAGGTAGCGAATGAACGTCTCCATGTCCCTTAGGCGCGGACTCGTCGGCCTTGCCGTTGCCACGGCTGCCGTCCTGCCGAACGCCGCGACCGCGCAGACGTCGCAAGCCGGCTGGGAGACCGGGAAGTGGCAGTTCGGCGCCATCATCTACGCCTACCTGCCGACCATCGACGGCTCGATGGCCTTTTCGACCGCGTCGGGGAGCCCCAGCATCAACGTCGACGCGAGCACGATCATCGACAACCTCAAGTTCACGGTGATGGGAACGTTCGACGCGCACAACGGGCGCTACGGCTTCTTCACCGATGTCCTTTACCTCGACGTCGGCGGCTCCACGACGCAAACCCGCGATTTCGCGCTCGGCAGGGTCGGCGTCCCGGCGTCGGTCAACGCGGACCTCAACCTCGACCTCAAGGGTGTGGTCTGGACGCTGGCCGGTGAGTACCGGCTGGCGGCCAATCCCGCATGGACGGTGGATGCCCTGGCCGGCGCGCGGTATTTCGGCGTCGAGCCGAAACTCTCGTGGGGATTCAACGGCGACATCGGCGGGCTGCAGCTTCCTGGCCGCAGCGGCAGCAAGGAAATCAGCACGGGCCAGTGGGACGGGATCGTTGGGCTTAAGGGCGCCTACGTATTCGGTTCGAACCGCGAGTGGTTCCTGCCATTCTACGCAGACGTCGGGACCGGGCAGTCGCAGCTCACGTGGCAAATCGCGGGCGGGATCGGCTATTCGTACCGCTGGGGCGATCTGATCGCGATGTGGCGCTACCTTGACTACAACTTCAAGTCCGGGGAGGAGATCAGCGACATGAGCTTCAACGGCCCGATGTTCGGGGTGCGGTTCAGGTGGTGAGCGCGCGCCAGGTGCCGAGGTCGCGGCGCCAGACGCCTGCTCGCGAACGCGAACTTCTGAAGGAAATGGTATGAGTCGGATTTCTCAATGCATGACGTGGTGGTCGAACAGGTTGCAGTATCTGATCGGCATGCTTGCGGTGTTTGCACTGGCCGGGTGCGCGACCACGTATCCGCTGATGCCGACGCCGGCGCTGTACACCGGGGCCGCAGGCGAAGCCGCTGTTCACCGAGGCGCCCGCCGACGTCCGGACACCACCGCTGGATCTGCTGTTCATCACCGACCGCGCGCCCGCGACGAGCCCCGACGAGCCTGAACCGTACACGGCGGACCGGTCGCGCTCGATGGCCTTCGGCTCGACGACGATCCTGTTCGGCGAGGGCATGACGTGGGACGCGCTCGTGAAGCAGAGCCTGCTCGTCGAGCGGACGACTCCGATGGATCTCAAGCTCGGTCCGACAAAGGAACTCGGGCGCTACCCGCGCATTCCCTACGCGGTTGCCGTGACGCCCGCGGGGCTGACGCGCGCCGCCGCTGCCGTCGATGCGCACGAGGCTGCCACGCGGGAACTGCAGGCCGAGATCGCGCGTCGCCTGGCCTTGAGCCCGCGCAAGGAGATGGTGCTGTTCGTCCACGGCGTCAACAACACCTTCACCGAAGCGGCACTGACGATGGGGGAGATGTGCCATTTCCTGGGTCGCGAGTTCGTGTGCGGGATCTTCACCTGGCCCGCGGGCGGAAAGCGCGGCATCCTGTTCGGCTACAACGAAGACTACGAATCGAGTACGTTCGCGATCGAGCACCTGCGCAAGACGATTCGTACGATCGCGGGGGTGCCCGGGCTTGCGAGGATCCATCTGCTGGCCCACAGCCGCGGGACCGACGTGCTCGCCAGCGCGCTGTCCGAACTCTCCAACGAGGCCTACATGCAGCAAAGCTCGCTGCCTCGGCGCTTCAAGATCGGCAACGTCGTGCTGATGGCCCCGGATCTCGACGCCGACGTGGCTCCGGCCAAGATGTTCTCCATCCTGTCCGATCCCGACTTGCCCTACGGAGCGGCGCCTAACCCCCGCGCGGTGATCCCGCCCTCGCCCGGATTCCATCTCACCATCTACGTTTCGCCCGACGACAAGGCGCTCGCCACGTCGAGCTGGCTGTTCGGAAGCATTGCCCGGCTCGGTCGCGTCGAGGCCTCGATGCTGACCCCGGAGCAGATCGAGCAAGCGGGCAAGTTGGGCTTCTTCGACGTGATCCAGATTCGCGGGACGACCGACTTCTTCGGACACGGCTACTTCCACTCGAATCCGATGGCGAGCGCCGACCTGATCGCGATGATCCGCTACGGGCTGAAGCCCAACGAGCCGGGCCGGCCGCTGGTGGAGGTCAAGCGGCCGTTCTGGCGGGTCCCGACCGAAGCTGAAGCGAAGGGTGGCGGGGCCGACTGAGTCGCGCGTGAGGCGCCCGGCCCGAACGACCTACGGAATGCTCATGCCACGCTTGCTTGCTCGAATCGCCAGAGGTGTGGGGTTCGTTGCCCTGGCTCTTCTGGTCGCGGGGATCGGTGTCTGGGGCACGCTCCTGCTCGAGTATGCGGGGCCGCGCAACGACGTGGTCCGCACCGCGTTGATGGCCGGCTTCGCCCTGACTGCCGCGGCGACGTTGATCGCGCTCTTCGTGCGCCGCTGGCGGTGGCCGCGATCGGCGCGTATGGGGTCGTGTGCGTCGGCTTGGCACTTCTGTGGTCGAGCATCGAGCCAACCAACGAACGGGACTGGCAGCCGGAGGTGGCGGTACTGCCATCCGCCACGATTGCAGGCGATCTCGTCACGGTCCACAACATCCGCAATTTCGACTATCGCAGCGAGACCGACTTCACTCCGGCCTATTACGACAAGTCTTTCGATCTGCGCGAACTGCGATCGTTGGACATCGTGACCTCCTACTGGACGGGCCCGGCGATTGCCCATGTCTTCGTGAGCTTCGGTTTCGCCGGGGACGACTACCTGGCCATTTCCATCGAGGTACGCAAACCGAAAGGAGAGGGCTACTCGACGCTCAAGGGCTTCTTCCGGCAGTACGAGCTCGTCTACATCGTGGCCGACGAGCGCGACATCATCCGGCTGCGCACCAACTATCGCCGCGATCCGCCCGAGGACGTGTACATCTACCGAGCCAAGGGTGCGATCGAGGTCGGGCGGCGACTGTTCCTGGAGTACATGCACAGGATCAACGCGCTTACGGCGCAACCCGAGTTCTACAACACGCTGACGACCAACTGCACGACCAACATCTGGACGAACAGCCACGTCAATGCCGGGCGCGTGCCGTTGAGCTGGAAGATCCTGGCGAGCGGCTATGTGCCGCAGTATCTGTACGAACAGGGACGGCTGGAGACGATGGGCTTGTCGTTCCCGGAATTGCAGCAGCGGGCCCACGTCAATGCTCGGGCGAAGGCGGCGGACTCGGCGCCCGATTTCTCGCGGCGCATTCGTGCGTGGAACGAGCCGAACTCGAGCAGCGGTGCGCCAGGAGCGCGCCGCGCGAGCATTTCCCCAGGACCGAATGACAAGCGCTTCCACGGATGAGACTCGGTCCGTCTTTCATCATGAGGAGCATTCCGACTAGAGCGCATCCAAGCGCGACGCTCGTCGCGCTTGCGCTGGTCGCGAGCGCGCCGCTGGCGCAGGCGCAAAGCATCGAGCCGCGGTCCTACTCCAACGCTCCGGTCGGCGTGAACTTCCTGATCGCGGGCTACGCCTACACGAGCAAAGGAGTCTCGTTCGACACCGCGCTGCCCATCACCGATCCGCAGCTGCATACCTCCAGCGCGGTCGTGGGCTACGCGAGGGTGGTGGACCTCTGGGGCAAGTCGGGACGGTTCGACGTCGTCGTGCCCTACACCTGGCTCTCGGGGACCGCCAAGTACCAGGGCAACCCCGTGGAGCGCGATGTCAACGGCTTCGGCGACCCGCTGTTCAGGCTCTCGGTCAATCTCTACGGGGCGCCCGCATTGACGCTGCCGGAGTTTCGGTCGTACGAGCAGGACCTCATCATCGGCGCGAGCCTGCAGGTGTCGGTGCCGGCGGGTCAGTACGACGACACCAAGCTCGTCAACCTCGGTGCTCACCGATGGTTTTTCAGGCCCGAGGTCGGGATTTCGAAGGCACTCGGGCAGTGGACCCTCGAATTCAAGGCGGCGGCGACGCTGTTCACCGACAACAACGACTTCTTCAATGGCAACACGCGCGCGCAGGATCCGTTGTACTCGTTCCAGGCGCACGCGATCTACAACTTCCGTTCCGGGATCTGGGGCTCGGTCGACGCAACGTACTTCGCGGGCGGCCGCACCACGCTCGACGGACACCGGCCAACGACCTGCAGCAGAACTGGCGCGTCGGCGGGACGCTCGCGTTTCCGGTCGACGTCAGGAACTCGGTCAAGCTCTACGCGAGCAGCGGCGTGTCGGCGCGCACTGGCAACAGTTTCGATTTGCTCGGGATTGCGTGGCAGTACCGCTGGGGCGGGGGCCTCTAGCAATGCCACGAACAGACCGCGTCAACCACCAACGATAGGCGAAGGCATAGCATGAATCCTACCAAGATCGGGGTCATCACATTTGCCTTTGCCTTCGGCGGCGTGCTGCTTGGAACATGGTTGCGCACCGCCTTGCCCAAACATCATCTCGACGCAGACTCGAAAGACGTGATCAAGCTTGGCATCGGGCTGATCGCGACGATGACCGCGCTCGTTCTCGGGCTCATCACGGCCTCCGCCAAGAGCTCGTTCGACGCGGTCGACGGCGCGGTCAAGCAGACGGCGGTGCAGCTGCTCACCCTGGATCGTGTCCTCGCGCGTTACGGGCCGGAAGCCGGCGAGATCCGCAAGGGACTGCAGCAAGCGGTAGGCGAGCGCATCGACATGATCTGGCCGAACGATTCGTCCCGGCCCGTCAACCTCGATCCGACGACGACGAATGCGGCGCCCCGCGTCGAGGCGCTCGCCGATGCGATCCGTTCGCTGAAACCGCACGACGACCTGCAGCGCGCCCTGCAGACGCGGGCTGTCGACTTGGCGGAAAACATACTGCAAGCCCGATGGCTGGCAATGGCCAGTACCGAGGCCAGCGTACCCATGCCGTTTCTCGTGGTCCTGTTGTTCTGGCTCACGGTAACCTTCGCCTCCTTCGGAATGTTTGCGCCCAACCGGACGGCGATGGCGGTCCTGTTCGTCTGCGCGGTGTCGATCGGCGGCGCCCTGTTCCTGGTGCTGGAGATGGATGGGACCGTTCGACGGCCTGCTCCGGGTCTCACCCGATCCGCTCCGGTTCGCGTACACGCACATCAATCGCTAGGCGCGCGGCCGGACCGCCGGACCGGCGTTGATCTACGCAATCGCTACCGGCGCAGCCGGATCGCCGGACAAGCGCTGGTCTACGTCAATCCACTGCGCGGGCTCGATCCCGAGAACGCGGCGTACGCGCCGATGGCGAAGTGGTTCGAGAGCGGGTCCTGGCCGATCTCAGGCTCTTGCGACCGCCTTGCCTGCCCTCCCGCGCGAGCGGACGGTTCGCCTCGGGCGATTCGCCTTCTTTTCGATCGGCGCTGTCTTGGCGCGCGCGGCAAGCGCCAGCTTGCGCACCCGGCGAATGTCCGCATCGGAGAACGGCCCGTTGACGCCCGAGATGGCCGCCAGCTTCATGCCGTGCTTGCGGCCCGAGACGGTAGATCTCGCGCACCTTTTCCCATTCGATGTTGCGGCCGACGGTGAAATTCTCGAACCGTCCTTCCAGCGCCAGCACGATGGTTTCGGCCAGACAGGCGTACGCGACGTTCCTGGGCAGCCCGATGTTCTTCATCGACACGTTTCCGGGCAGTTGAATCTCGCCGGATTCGATCACCAGCACGTCCGGCCGCTTGGCCACTTCGCTGGGGGGCAGGTCGAGCGGACGGGCCACGTCCGTGATCACGCATCCGGGCTTGACCTTCATGATGTCGAGGACCTTCTTGCCCGCCCCGGAGGTCGCGGTCACGATCATGTCCATGTCCGCGATGTCCTTGTCGGCGCGCGAGGACAGGAACAGCCTGGCGTCCGGCGTCTCCTTCAGGATCGACTCCTTGAGCGAGAGCAGCTTGGCGGTTTCGGGGGACACCAGGTAGACCTCCTCGGCGACCATCGCCAGCATGCGGGCGCAAACGGAGCCGATGGCGCCGGTGGCGCCCACCACCATCGCCTTGAACTTCACCTTCTCGCCGCGCTTCGGTGCGGGCACCAGCCCCAGGCGAAGCACGGCGTCGTGCGCGGCCCACAGCGCACCGGATGCGCTGTAGCTGTTGCCGGTGGTGATGGGCAGCGGAGCGCGCCTGGCCACGGTGAGTCCGGCATCGCCGACCACCTTGGTGAACGCGCCGAGGCCCATGATCTGCGCGCCCAGGCCCTTGGCCATCCGGGCCGCATCCAGCAGTCGGCGGTAGGTGAACTCCGGGCTGTGGCTCATGATTTCCCTGGGTGTTCCGCCCACGGAAATCAGCCAGCCTTCGGCTTCGACGCCGGTGGGCGACTTGATGCCCGTTATCTTCGAATAGACGAAGGGCGGGGCATAGGCCATCGCCTTTTCGAGCGTGTCCATGAAGATGGGCGGCGACACGCGCGACAGCATGTCGATGGGCTCGATGTTCTTGAAATACTCCTGCGACAGCGGATGGATGACGAACGCGAAGCGGTTGACGCGCTTGAAGCCGCCCGGGTAGATGACGCGCGGCTCCAGCTGCAGGTTGGTGATGATCTCCAGATAATCGTCTTCGAGAATGTCGTCAGCGTTCTTTTCCGTCGCGGCGATGATCATCGCATCCAGGAGGCTGGGGCCCAGCACACGGTCGAACATCGCGGGCGCGCCGTCGATCACCATGCTGACGCCCTTCTTCCTGAATTGCGCGATGCGCGCGTCGTTGACGGTCGACGTGACGATCGTCTTGCCGCCCAGCTCCTCGGCGCCGAAGGCGTCCAGTTCGTACACCGGCGCCACGATGACGGTCGCGTCCTTCATGGCGTTGCGCAGCACGAACTTCGTCCACTCCCGGAGCGGTGCCGACGACATCAGGCTTGTCGGTGCCCAGTCCAGTACGTAGTGCGCGCCGCTGGTGTAGAGCTCCAGCGCATCCAGCGACGTCAGCATCTTGGGCACGCCGAGTTGCAGCAGGGGATCGGCGAACTGGAGATTCTGCGTGTACTCGGACATGGCCAACGCCAGCTTGTAGTTGGTCATCCCCGAGAAGAACAGGACTTTGGCGTTGTTGAAATAGTCGCCCAGCTTGATCTGGACGTGGCGCAGCGCCCATTCCTGCAGGATGTCGCTCAGGCGTCCGCCGGTGGTGACGGGAATGCGCGTCACCGCGCTCATCATCCGCGTGCTGTCCTTTTCGACATAGCGCCGTGATCCGACGGTGTAGCTGTCCTTCACCACGCCCAGGCCGATGGCGTCGGCATGCTGGTCCCAGTGCTTCAGCAGTTTCACGGCTTTCGCGGTGCTGCGGTTCGTGCCGAGGCGCCGAACGTTGAATTGCTGCCCCAGGAACCGGGCGCGGAACGCGAAATCCTGATCGCCTGCCCCCAGGCTGATGCCGACCACTGTCTTCATTCCATCCTCGCCAATAGGATGCCGCCCGGCGGCAACGCCACTCGGTACGCCGCATCGCCCCGGTTTCGCCGGAAAGCCGGAGCACGGTGCAAGGAATTTCCGGCGAGCCACGGACCGTCGGCCGGTCAGACAAATTGTACGGCGCGGAACGGTCGGTGAATTCCGCAGCAATTTGATCCTGATCGACGAATCTGCTCAAAAACGTGTTGGGCCGGCAACGGGGTTTGGTGCAAGCTGATCAGATTCGAAGGCGAGACCGCGAGCGCGAAGATGATCGAAATGCCGAGCATTGTGGGGGACGTGGTGCGTTCCGTCGGGCTGTCGACGGCCATGCGGGCGGCGGGTGTGGTGACGGGGCTGTTGCCGATCCCGCAGCCGATGCTGCTGGTCGGCCCGGGGTCAAGCCGACGCCTGGGGGAGGCGCTCTGCGGCTTCGGTCACCGGAAGATCCTGATCGTGACCGACCGGGTCGTCGCGGAGATGGGCCTGCCGGATGCGCTGACCCGGGCGTTGTCCGCGGGTGGCGTCGCCCACGTCATGTTCGACGCGGTCACGCCGGATGCGCCGATCCCGTTGATCGAAAAGGGGATGGCGTTCTACGAGAAGCACGGCTGTGATGCCGTCGTGGCGTTCGGCGGCGGCTCTCCGATGGACGCGGCGAAGACGATTGCACTGGCGGTCGCGAACAAGAAGCGTCCCCGGCAGCTGGTCGGCTACTTCAAGGGCCTGCGCTCGCCGGCGCCGATCTATGCGGTGCCGACCACCGCCGGCACCGGGTCCGAGGTGACGGTGGCGGCCGTGGTTTCCGACCCCAAGACCAACAAGAAGCTCGTGATCGCCGACACGCGCCTCGTGCCGACGATGGCGGCGCTCGACCCGTTGTTGATGACCGGATTGCCACGCCACGTGACGGCGGCAACGGGCATGGACGCCCTGACCCACGCGATCGAAGCGTTCATCGGCCACTGGTCGACGAGCTACACGGATCGCATGGCGCTCGCGGCCGTCGGCCTGATCTACGACAACCTGCGCATCGCGTACCGGAACGGCAAGAACCTCGAGGCGCGCGAACGGATGGCGCTGGCCGCGACGTACGCGGGCCTGGCGTTCACGCGGGCCAATGTGGGCTATGTCCACGCCATCGCGCATCAGCTGGGCGGCAAGTACCACACGCCGCACGGCCTGGCCAACGCGATCATGCTGCCGCACGTGCTGAATTACCTGAGTCCTGCCGTCACCAGGAAGCTTGCCGTGCTGGCCGTCCGCGCCGGCGTGGCAAAGGAACGGGAGCGGCCGTCGGTTCGCGCCAAGAAGTTCCTCGACTCGGTCGAGACGCTCAACCGCGATCTCGGCATCCCGCGTCAGCTGGACGCGCTGCGCGAAGCGGATATTCCCGAGCTGGCCAAGGCTGCCTGCTGGGAGGCCGACACCAGCTATCCGGTGCCGCGCTACATGTCGCCGGACACCTGTGCGGAGCTGCTGCGCCAGGTATTGCCCGGCGACACGCGGCGCAGGAAGCGCTAGCCGGACCTATGACCGGGCCCTTTGCGACGCGATGACGCCCGAGCCGCATCGACGCCGCGGGCGCGGGCTAGGGCAACTCCTTGCGCAGGTGCACCGGCTCGCGAGCGACCGCCCGTTTGCGCAACCGGATGTTCAGCATCTCGACCATTACGGAGAACGCCATCGCGAAGTAGATGTAGCCCTTCGGCACGTGCGTTTCGAAGCCTTCGGCCATCAGCGTCACGCCGACCAGCACGAGGAAGGAGAGTGCCAGCATCTTGATCGTCGGGTGGCGGTCGACGAACTCGCCGATCGGCCGCGCCGCGAACATCATCACCACGACCGAGAGCATGATCGCGAGCACCATCACCATCACCTGATCGGCCAGGCCCACCGCCGTGATCACCGAGTCGAGCGAGAACACGATGTCGATGATCGCGATCTGCACCAGCACGCCGACGAAGCTCACGGCCTTGGTGCCGATGGCCGGTTCCTCGCCGTCGCCCTCGAGCGACGCGTGGATCTCGGTCACGCTCTTCCACAGCAGGAACAGGCCGCCGAGGATCAGGATGAGGTCGCGGCCGGAGATGTCCTGCACCAGCGTGAACACCGGCGTGGTCAACCGCATGATCCAGGCGAGCGACAGCAGCAGCAGGATGCGCGTGCCCATCGCGAGCGCGAGGCCGAGGCGCCGCCCGAGGTTGCGCTGCTGCTCGGGCAGACGCCCGACCAGGACTGAGATGAAGATGATGTTGTCGATGCCGAGCACGATCTCGAGCGCGGTCAGGGTGGCGAGCGCGATCCACGCATTGGGGTCGGCGATCCAGTCGAACATGGCACTCCTTGCAAGCGGGTGTCGGGAAGGCTGCGCAAGCCGGGTCGACCGCGCCGCGCAGGGCCGTATGCTAACCCGACGGCGGATTTCGAGCGTCGGCGCGCGCGCATTTCGGCCCATGCTCGACCTCGCCCGTCTCCTGGCGGCAGCCGCGCTGCTGGCCATTGCGATGCCGGCCGCGTCCGCCGACGACGAATTCGCCGCGCAGCGCCGCGAACTGATCGACGACATCTCGGCGCTCGCGCGCGAGACCGCGGCAGAAACGGGACGACCGGCATTCGATCCGCACGTGATGGCCGTGCTCGGAACGGTTCCGCGGCACCGGTTCGTTCCGCCGGACCAGGTGCGCGTCGCCTACAGGAATCGCCCGCTGCCGATCGGCTACGGCCAGACGATCTCGCAGCCCTACATCGTCGCGCTGATGACCGACCTCATCAACGTCAAGCCGCATCACGTCGTGCTCGAGATCGGCACCGGGTCCGGCTACCAGGCGGCCATCCTGGCCGAGCTCGCGCAGACGGTGTGCACGATCGAGATCATCGAGCCGCTGGCAAGGCAGGCCGAGGAGCGTCTGCGTGCGCTGGGCTACGGGCGCGTGCGCACCAAGGTCGGCGACGGCTACTACGGCTGGGAGGAGTGCGGGCCGTTCGACGCGATCATCGTGACCGCCGCCGCGAGTCACGTGCCGCCGCCGCTGGCGCGGCAGCTCAAGGCGGGCGGACGGATGGTGATTCCCGTCGGCCCGCCGTTTCTCGCCCAGCACCTGATGCTCGTGGAAAAGCGGGACGACGGAACGATCGTGACGCGGCAGATCCTGCCCGTTGCCTTCGTGCCGCTGACGCGTCGCAACTAAGGGCCGCCGAGCGACGATGGCGTCCGCCGATTCCGCGACCGGACGCATGTCCGAGCGTCCATCCCTGTCGGTCGACGCGTCATGCGTCGTGGAGCCGCCGCTCGCGGCCATCGCGATGCTGTCGGCGGCGGCACTCGGCTACGAAATCCTGCTGACGCGCCTGTTTTCGATCATCCAGTGGCATCACTTCGCCTACATGATGATCAGCGTGGCGCTGCTGGGCTACGGCGCGGCGGGAACCTTCGTCGCCATGGCGCGGCACGCGCTGCTGGCGCGTTATGCGCAGGTCGTCGTCGCCGGCGCGACGTTGTTCGGTGTCCTCGCCGTGGCGGGCTTCCTGCTTGCGCAGCAGGTCGCGTTCAATCCGCTGGAAATGCTCTGGGATCCGCAGCAGTCGGTGCGCCTGCTCGCTGTCTATGGGCTGCTGTTCGTTCCGTTCTTCTGCGCCGCGACTGCGCTGTGCCTCACGTTCACGCGGTTCGGCGAGCAGTCCCCGCGGATCTACAGCTTCGACATTCTCGGCGCAGGTGCGGGAAGCCTCGCGATTCTGGCCGCGCTGTTCGCGCTTTCTCCCACCGAGGCGTTGCTGGCGATCGGGATGCTGGGGCTCGCGGCGGCGGCCGTTGCCGCCTTCCGTCTCGGCCTGCGCCCGCGGGCGCTCGCGTTTGCGCTGCTCGGAGGCGCCATCGCGCTGCCGATTGGCGTCCCCGGGGACTGGGTCCGCCTGCGTGCGTCCCCGTACAAGGAGCTCTCCCAGACCCTGCAGATACCCGGGGCGCGCATCGTCGCGGAACGGTCGAGCCCGCTGGGGGTGGTCACCGTCGTCGAGAGCCCGGAGGTGCCCTTTCGCCATGCGCCGGGGTTGAGCCTCAACGCGCCGGAAGAACCGCCGCCGCAGCTCGGCGTCTTCGTCGACGGCGACGGGCCCGGCGCCCTGACGCGCTACGACGGGCGGCGCGAACCGCTCGCGCATCTCGACTATCTGACCTCTGCGCTGCCGTACCACCTGCTGACCCGGCCGCGCGTGCTGGTGCTCGGCGCGGGCGCCGGTGCCGACGTGCTGCAGGCGATCTATCACGAGCCGCGTGCCGTCGACGCCGTGGAGCTGAATCCGCAGATCATCGATCTGGTTCAGGACCGCTTCGGCGACTTCTCGGGACGTCCCTACAGCTCACCGGGCGTGCGCGTGCACATCGCCGAAGCGCGCGGCTTCGTCACGCGGCATCGCGAGCGCTTCGACCTGATCGAGGTCGCATTGCTCGACGCGTTCGGCGCGTCGTCGGCAGGGCTCTACGCGTTGTCGGAGAGCTATCTCTACACCGTCGAGGCGCTCGAGGCGTATCTCGATCGCCTCGCGCCGGGCGGCATGCTCGCGGTGACACGCTGGATCAATCTGCCGCCCCGCGACGCACTGAAGCTGTTCGCCACGGCCATCGCGGCGCTCGAACGACGCGGCGTTGCCGATCCGGGGCGTCAACTGGCGCTGATCCGGGGCTGGAAGACCGCGACGCTGCTGGTGAAGAACGGGGAGTTCACCGTCGCCGAGATCGCGGCACTTCGTGACGTTCTGTCGGGACCGCTCATTCGATGCCGATTACTTTCCGGGCATCCAGCCGGAGGACGGCAATCGGTACAACGTGCTGGAGCCGTCCTGGTTCCACGACGGGGCGCTCGCGCTGCTCGGACCCGAGCGGGCGACGTTCATCGAGCGCTACAAGTTCGCGATCGCGCCGGCCACGGACGACCGGCCGTACTTCTTCCACTTCTTCCGCTGGGGCACGCTGCCGGAGCTGCTCGCGCTGAAGGCGCAAGGCGGGCTGCCGCTGCTCGAATGGGGCTATCCGGTGCTGATCGCGACGTTGCTGCAGGCGCTCGTGGCGAGCCTGGTACTGATCGTGCTGCCGCTCCTGATCGGCGCACGACGCACGGGCGAGGCGGAACACCCGCGACCGGGACGCGCCTCGATCGCGCTCTACTTCGCCGCGATCGGCTTCGCGTTCATGTTCATCGAGATCGCGTTCATTCAGAAGTTCATCCTGTTCCTCGCGCATCCGCTCCACGCGGTCGCGGTCGTCCTCTGCGCGTTCCTGGTGTTCGCCGGACTGGGCAGCCGCTATTCGGCGCGCCTGCGGGCGGTCGCAGGCGGTCCTGCCATGCGGCCGGTCGTGCGGGCCGTTGCGGCCATCGGCGTGCTGTCACTGGTGTACGTGCTCGCGCTTCCGGCGATCTTTCGACAGCTGATGCCATTGCCCGATCCGGCGAGGATCGCACTCTCGATCGCCCTGATCGCGCCGCTGGCGTTCGCGATGGGGATGCCGTTCCCGCTCGGCCTCGCGCGCCTCGTGCCGGACGCCGAAGCGCTGATCCCGTGGGCCTGGGGCGTCAATGCCTGCGCGTCGGTCATCGCGGCGATCCTCGCCACCGTGCTGGCCATCCACTTCGGGTTCGGTGTGGTCGTCGTGCTCGCCGTGGCGCTCTACGCCATCGCGGCGGCGGTCCGGTAGATCGCCGCGCCGGGTGGAGCAAAAAATGACGCGCATCGCCGTACCGGCGGTCGCAGCTCGTTGAGCTGGGGCGCCAGACAACGGCGCAGTGTCGGACGACACGGGGCGAGGGGCGCCGCATCGAGATTCGCGAACGTGGGTTTGACCAAACGCAATGCAATCGCGCGGCGGTGGCTCTAGTCTCGCCGAAGGAGGTTGCCATGCGGACGTGCCGGGTGCCGGAATTGCGCGGTGGCCGTCGTACCTTCCTGCGGAGGGCGGGGACGTTGCTGGCAGGCTGTGCTGGCGGGCAGATCCGCAATGGCGGCGCCCGAGTCCTATCCGCAGACGATCGCCGCGCTCACCTACGCGCATCAGCGCGAGACCGACGCCCAGCGCCGCTACGTCGCGTTCGCCGGCAAGGCGACGCAGGAAGGCTACAAGGGAATTGCGTACATGTTCACGGCGTTCGCCGTGTCCGAGGGGGTGCACGTGCGCAATTTCAAGACGCTCATCGCGCAGCTTGGTGGGCAGGGCAGCGCCGGGCCGACGGCGATCGCGCCCGGAAACACCAAGGAAAACCTGATCGCGGCGGTCGACGACGAGATCGACGCCATCGACAGCCTCTACCCGCGCACGCTCGAGCGGGTGCAACCGGAGGGACACGGCGAGGCGAGCCGGCTGGTGAAGTTCGCGTGGGAGTCCGAGCGGCAGCACCGGGAGCTGATCCAGAAGATCCGGCGCTACTCGCCGATGTTGTTCGAGCGCGTCGCCAAGGAAATCGACGCCAAGACCGGGCTCTATTTCGTCTGTCAGACCTGCGGCTCGACCCTGAACAGGATCCCGAGCCCGAGTTGCCCGGTGTGCGGGAGCGCGCCCGAGCAGTACCGGCAGGTGCCGATTCCGGGGTGACGCTGCGCCCTGCGCAGAGCCAGGGTGTCTTACCCGTCGGTCGGCACGATGCCGCTCGCGTCCTCGCCGAGCTCGATGTCCACCATCATCTCGTTGGCCAGGGCCTCGAGCTCGCGCTGCAGCTCCTCGTCGGGCAGCGTTTCCGGCAGGGCGAGGAGCGCCTTCACCTTGAACAGCTGCCCGGCGGACATCGCCGCGCTGACGACCTCGGTGTGCAGCTCCTCGATGCTGACCCCGCGCCTGGCCAGGCGGCCTGACAGGTCGCGCACGATACCCGGACGATCGTTCCCGACGAGTTCCAACCTGACCTTGCGTCGTTGCGCGGGCGCTGCGCTCGCCGTTCCTCGGGCGATGACGACGTGCAGGCCGGACGACACCAGTCCGCGGAGCGCGTTCGCCAGCGGCTCGGCGTTCTGATCGGACACCTCGAAATGCACCATGCCGGCGAACTGACCGGCGAGGCTGGCCATTCGGCTTCCGGCCCAGTTTGCGCCGAAGCGCTGCGCGACGTCCGACAGCAGGTTGACGATGCCCGGCCGATCGGCGCCGATCACGGTTGCCACCAGCGAAGTCGTCATGGGACGCTGTCTCCTTGCGCGAATCGTCCGGGAATCATAGCCAATTCGGTCGGGAATCGCTCGTCGACACGAGCGCCCGATGTCGCCGCGATGCGTGGATGCAACGCGGGCCGGGAAGTCGTCTCATCAGCCTGCCTGCGCGCCTGCCGATGGCCGCGTCACGGCTCGCTCGCGAACGGTTTCAACCCATGTGTCGCCGAATCCGCTTTTCCTCATTTGTGTCATGGCCATTCCCGGTCTCCCATTGCGGCGCGGACGGGCAGCATGGTACGGTTTGCCGCACGCGCGGCGACGCATCGTGGCACGCGGTGCCCAGCGCGAAATCCGCCAGCACGCGGCATTGGCGTTGACGAGGAGAAGGTGCATGCCAGGGAGCCGAGCCGAGTTGCGCCATGATTGATCCGGTGGACACGCGTGACCCGAAAGCCGTCGAGAGCGAAGTCCGCTCGATTCACGCGGCGCTTTTTCCCGACGGCGATCGCGAATTCGTGACGCGGGCATTCGGGTGGGCCCTCGAATGCTTTGCGGGTCGCCATTCGGACTACCTGCCCGTCGACACGCGCTATCACGACCTCGAGCACACGTTGCAGGGCACGCTGTGCCTCGCGCGGATCCTGCGGGGCCGGCATGCGACGGACGCGAAACCGGTCCTGACGGCGAAGGGCTTCGAGCTCGGCCTGCTGGCGATACTTTTCCACGACACCGGCTATCTCAAACGGCGCGACGATACCCGAGGCACCGGCGCGAAATACACGCCCATCCACGAAGGCCGCAGCGCGCTGTTCGCCAGCGAGTTCCTCGGGCCCAAGGGTTTTGCCGATGGCGACCTGCGCGCGGTGGCGAACATGATCAGCTGCACGGGCGTCAACACGGACCTGAAGTCGATCCCGTTCCGCAGCGAGCTCGAACGGACCGTCGGCTTCGCGCTCGGCACCGCCGATCTGCTCGGGCAGATGGCGGCGTCGGATTACGTGGAGAAGCTGCCGGTGCTGTACCAGGAATTCGCGGAAGCCGAACGCTTCGCCATCGGCAAGCTGCCGAGCACGTTCGCGTTCGAAAGTGCCGACGAGCTGATGCGCAAGACTCCCGCCTTCTGGGACAACTACGTCCAGCCGAAGATCAACGGTGACTTCCGCGGGCTCTACACGTTCCTCAACGATCCCTGGCCCGACGGGCCGAATCCGTACGTGCAGCGCATCGAAGTGAACATCGCGCGTCTGCGGCAGTGGCCGGCCATGACGCCGGCGTAGTCGTCGTTCGCACCTGCGGTCGTCGCCCGCGCATGTCGCCGCGGCGGACGCTACCCCTTCGCCGCAATCGCCTCCGCCGGGCTCGCGTCGCGGCGGGTGAATTTCTCCATCGACACCGAAACCTCTCCGGTTGCCGCGTTGTGCCGGACGCAGTATTCGGTCGGGTAGAAACCGCCCACGTCGACCGCCTTCGACAACTTGATCGGCAGGCAGCTGTCGGGCTTGCTCAGCAGGTACGACCGCGCGACCATCGCCTCGTAGAAGATCATCCTGCCGTCGTAGACGCCGTAGATCCAGCTTCGGGTGAAGGGCTGCTTCCGAAACTCGGGGCCCGTGACGTCGACCAGGTGGTTGCCCATCGCCGGGACGACGGCTTCGACGTCGACGTAGTCCGGCGGTGCGTAGTTCGGCGGAAGCGGCTTCCTGCCTACACGGAACTGGTCGCAGCGGACGAATTCGGGACCGCAGGGTCCGGGTTCGATCGCGAAGACGTCCGCGATCGACGCCATCTCGAAGTGAACGTCGAAGTGCGGAACATCGTAGACGCCGGGGGGAATGTGCCCCTCGGGGTTCCAGTTCAGCAGCACCCACTTGAACGGGAGGTCGCCGCGCCGCGCCGCCACGTCCGGAAGCGGAATGACGTACTCGTGCGTGTGCTGACATTTCGTGGCGGCGTCCATGCCCCCGTCCTTGTTGCGGCCGAAGCAGCGATGCTGGTCGGAGCCACTTGGCAGGCCCTCCAGCGCGCCCGGGGAAAAGACGACACCGATCGCGGCTGGCGTGCCCTGCGCGTCGAACTCGGCGTAGCTCGCGACCGTTCCGCTGCCCAGCTTCAGCTGCCAGCCAAGCGCCCGGGAGGCCGCTGCGTCGGGACGTACGTTCGAGCAGCCTGCTGCCAACAACGTGACCGCTGCCAGGGGAATCAGGAAACGGAAAGCCATTCGAATCCCTCCCATCGGTGGTTCGGAAATGCCGCCTTACAACCGCAGGTCGGCGTTGATTCGCTTCGACTCCAGCGATTTGGAAAAACGATGCCGGGCACGCAGCCGCGGGTCGTCGATGATCGCGCCGATCGTTCCCACGACGGTGCTCACGACGCCGGCCATCGGCAACGCGAGGACCAGCCCCGCCACGCCGGCCACCGTGCCGCCGATGAACAGCATGAGCACCGTCGGCAAGGGATGCATCCGGATGCTGCGGCCGACGGTCAGCGGCATGATGACGAAGGTGTCCAAAAACCGGACGGACAGGAACATCCCGACCGCCGCGTAGACGACCCAGGGATCGTTCGGAAATTCGGTGGCCGCCGCCAGCACGATCATGATGAGCCCGAGGATCGAGCCGACCATCGGAATCCAGGCGAGCAGCGCCGCCACGATGCCCAGGATCACCGCCCCGGACACCCCGATCAGCCACAGGCCGATCGTGTACAACGTGGCATCGGCGACCGCCAGTTTCAGCAGGCCCGCGAAGTAGTTGCGGGCGGTCTGATGAACGCTGTCGAACATGAAGATCGTGCGCTCGAAGAACGCGTTCGGTATCGCCTGCGCGATCGTCCGCATGAACCGGCGTCCGTCGCGCAGCAGAAAGAATGCGAGGAACGGGGCGAGCAGCACCGACGGCAGCTGCGCGGCGACCGTGAGCAATGCATGCGCCAGCTGCTCCTTCAGGAACGTGCCGCCGAACTCGTCGGCCTTCCGGCCCACTTCGGCGCTGAAGTCCATCCGCTTGAGGAAGGCGAACTGCGACTCCAGCGCGTCCAGCGTCCGGCTGATCAGCACGCGCCCGCCTTCGAGGTAGCGTCCCATCGCTTCCTCGCCGGACACCGACTGGCCGACCAGCCACGGCAGCGTTGGAACCAGAACCGCAATGGCCAGAAGGCTGACGCCGCCCGCGACCAGGGCGGCCGCGGTCTCACGACTGATCCCGTTGAATTCGAGCCGGCGCACGACCGGGTACAGCATGTAGTAGAGAATGATCGCGAGCAGGAACGGGACGACCAGGAACAGCGCCTTCGCCGAGGCCACCAGCAGCAGCGTCGTGATCGCGATGGTCGCGATCCAGACCAGGGGCCCCGAGGCGAGGTAGGTGCCGTTCACAGCGGGCGGGCGTCCATCGCCACGAAGTGCTCGCGCAGCTTCTGTCCCGTCGCGCGGGCAAGCTGGAGCGCGATCTTGGAGGCGACCACGGCGTGCGTCTCGACCAGCCCGTTGAAGTCGGCGCGGGACAGCGCGGCCAGCACGCAGTCCTCGGCCGCGCGCGCCTGCGCCGAACGCGGCGAACCGTCGAGGAGGGCCAACTCGCCGAACATCGATCCCTCGGCGACTTCGGCGATGCGGCCGGTCTCCGGCTCGCCCTGCCGGCAGATCAGGACCCGTCCGCCGAAGACGATATAGAGCGCCTGGCCTTCCTCCCCTTGGTCGAAGATGACCTCGCCCTTGAGGTATCGCCGCTCGTGCAACAGGCCGTTGACGACTCTGAGCTCCTTGGGCTGCAGCGTGGCGAACAAGCCGAGACGACGGATCTGGTCGATCCTGGTGTGTTCGGATTGCCGCTTGAGGAAGCGAAACATCGACGACTCTCCATCGGCCCGGCCGACCGGTTGATTGCGGCGAACGTCATTTCCGCGTGCGCAGGGGTGCCGGCGCCGGGCTGCCCGGCATTGTAGCCACACTTTCCGGATTGCGCAGGCCTCAGGCAGGCAGCGCGACCGCGTGGTCGACGCTGAACTGATAGTCGCGAAAGACGTGCTCGGCGCTCAGGACCTGATAGCTGCCGTCGGGAAGGCGGCGCGAGGTGTCCTTGAGCCGGTAGACGTAATGCCCGCAGGTCCAGCAGTCGAAATTGCGCATGTGCGTGCACAGGCAGGTCTTGTCCTTGACCGAGATCTTCTTGGCCGTCGGGTGGCTCGCCACCTCGCGGTTGTAGGCCGTGATGTAGGCGCAGTTCCCCGTGCTGTCGAGCAGATAGCCATAGGCTTCGCAATTCGGCCTGATGCCGGCGCCGATGGCCGGGCTGCCGGCCAGCATCCGCATCGGGTACCCGGTGGGGGAGATCGAGTTCACGACGACTTCTTCCTCGGTCGCCTTGAAGTACTCCTGCTTGATCTTGTCCGGCAACCCGCATTCCTGCGTCACCGTGAAGCGCGTCGCCACCTGCACCGCGGCCGCGCCGTTTGCGAGATACGACACCGCATCGCTGCCGGTGAAGATCCCTCCCGCCGGAATGAGCGGAATCGCGAGTTCTTCCGCCTGCAGGTACCGCGCGATGTCGGCGACGATCGCGCGGAGATCATGCTTGTTCCAATCGTCGGCGCCGAAGCCCAGGTGTCCGCCGGCAAGCGGGCCCTCGACCACGATGTAGTCGGGCAGCCGGTTGAGCCGCGCGTTCTTGCGCAGGAACAGCTGCAGCGCCCGCAGCGACGAGACGATGATGCCGAGCTTCGCATCGCGAAAGCGCGGATGGTCCTCGATCTGCGCGAAGGAGCCGAGGTGCAGCCCCGCGCTCAGCGTGATGCCGTCGATCCCGGCGTCGAGCGCGGCGGTGAGACGAACGCGCAGCGTTTCCCGCGGCGCATTCATGGTGAGCTTTTCCATGCAGTTGACGAAGATCATGCCGGGGCCGCGCTTGGCGTCCATGGTCCGGCCGACGTGCATGTGCGTCGCTTCGGCAAGCCGTCCGAGATCGAACAGCACCGCCGACTTGTCGGTGTTGGCGACGTTGTACTTGTAGAGCTTGGCCTTTTCCTTGACGAACTGGGTGCGGAACCGGCGATCGGACACGGTCTGCACCATGGCGTCGGAAATGTGGCCGATGCCTCCCAGGCGTGCGATCTCGAGCGCCAGGCCGGCGGTCGAAATGTCGACCCCCATGCCGCCGCAGACGATGGGTATCAGCTCCTGCTGGCCGAAACGCAGGCGAAAGTCGTTTACACACTGCATCGCTACCCTTCGGTGGTCGGGGCCCGGACGCGCAGGCCGGCGGGACTTCGCGCATTATGCCGCGACGGATCGGCGCAACAAACACGCCATCCGCTTTGTCGGGAGTTCGGGCGTGCGGGGCAAGCCCGCGCCTGAACCTGCTGGATCTTGGTACCATTGCCCCCGCACCGCAACAGGTTATCGCGAACGGTCTTGCCGCCTTGAGGCCTACGTCTCCTCCGCGAGGCGAGCGCATCGAGACAAGCGAACCCGGTCCCATCTTTTCTTGGAGCCAACCATGAATTTGCGAAAGACGGCATTGGTCACCGCAGTGGCCATGGTGTTCTTCGGCACGCAGGTCGGCGCGCAGCAGGTCACCGGCACGCTGGGTTCGCCCAGCGCCACCACGAGCCATCAGCGGGAAGCAACTCCCCGCACCCGACCCGAAGTTCGGCGGCGTGATCAAGAATGATGCGCTGCAGTCGAAGCCCTGGTGGGCGCCGCGCGTCGTGCCGCCCAAGGGGGCGCCGAACGTGCTGCTGATCATTACCGACGACGCCGGCTTCGGCGTGCCCAGCACCTTCGGCGGCGTGATCCCGACGCCGACGATGGACCGCATCGCGAACGAGGGTCTGCGCTACAACCGCATGTTCTCCACTGCGCTGTGCTCGCCCACGCGCGCCGCGCTGATCACCGGGCGCAACCACCACTCGGCAGGTTTCGGCGTGATCTCGGAGCAGTCGACGGGCTTTCCCGGCTACAACAGCATCATCGCCAAGGACAAGGCCACCATTGGGCGCATCCTGCTCGACAACGGCTACGCCACGTCCTGGTTCGGCAAGGACCACAACACGCCGGCCTTCGCGGCCAGCCAGGCCGGGCCGTTTGACCTGTGGCCGACCGGCATGGGTTTCGAGTACTTCTACGGTTTCGTCGGCGGCGACGCCAACCAGTGGGAGCCGAACCTGTTCCGCAACACGACGCAGATCTATCCGTTCGAGGGCAAGCCGGGTTGGAACCTCGTTACCGGGATGGCCGACGACGCCATCGATTACATGACGCGGATGCACCAGATCCAGCCGGACAAGCCGATCTTCATCAAGTACGCGCCCGGCGCCACGCACGCGCCGCACCACCCGACCAAGGAATGGGTGGACAAGATCAGCGCCATGCATCTGTTTGACCAGGGCTGGAACAAGCTGCGCGAGCAGATCTTCGAGAACCAGAAGCGGCTCGGCGTGATCCCGAAGGACGCCAAGCTGGCGCCGTGGCCGAAGGAGGTGCTGAAGGAATGGGACCAGCTGTCGGCGGAAGAGAAGAAGCTCTTCATCCGCCAGGTCGAGATCTTCGCCGCCTACGCCGCTTACAACGACCATGAGATCGGCCGCGTGATCCAGTCCTTCCAGGACCTGGGCAAGCTCGACAACACGCTGATCATCTACATCAACGGCGACAACGGCACCAGCGCCGAGGGCGGCCCGATGGGCACGCCCAACGAGGTCGCGTTCTTCAACGGCCTCAACGAACTGCCCGTCGACGTGCAGATGAAGTTCTACGACGTCTGGGGCACCGAGCAGACCTACAACCACATGTCGGCCGGCTGGTCGTGGGCCTTCGACACGCCGTTCTCTTGGTTCAAGCAGAACGCCTCGCAACTCGGCGGCGTCAACCAGAACATGGTGGTGTCGTGGCCGGCGCGCATCAAGGACAAGGGCGGATTGCGCGAGCAGTTCGTGCACGTCATCGACGTGGTGCCGACGATCCTCGAGGCCGCCGGCATCCGCGCGCCGGAGATGGTGGACGGCATCAAGCAGGCGCCGATCGAAGGCACCAGCTTCGCCTACACCTTCGACGCGAGGAATGCCAAGGTGCCGACGCGGCACAAGACCCAGTACTTCGAGATGATGGGCCAGTGGGCCCTGTATGACGACGGCTGGTTCCTGAGCACCAAGGTCAATCGCGCGCCGTGGGAGGCCTTCGGCGCGGCCAACGCGGACCCGCTGAACAATCAGGTGCTCGAACTCTATGACCTGAACAAGGACTTCAGCCAGAGCGAGAACGTCGCGGCGAAGAACCCGCAGAAGGTCAAGGAGATGAAGCAGAAGTTCATCGCCGAGGCCAAGAAGTACCAGGTCTTCCCGATGGACGCGTCGGTGGCGGCGCGCATCGTCGCGCCGCGGCCGAACATCACCGCCGGGCGCACCGAGTTCGTCTACACGCGGCCGATGGTCGGCCTGCCGCAGGGCGATTCGCCGCAACTGCTGAACGCCTCGTACACCATCACCGCCGACATCGAGGTGCCGCAGGGTGGCGCCGAAGGCATGATCCTGACCTCGGGCGGGCGCTTTGCCGGCTACGGTTTCTACCTGCTGAAGGGCAAGCCGGTGTTCCTGTGGAACCTGGTCGACCTGAACCGCGTGAAGTGGGAAGGCCCCGAAGCGCTCGCGCCCGGCAAGCACACGGTGGAATTCGACTTCAAGTACGACGGCCTGGGCGTCGGCACCCTCGCGTTCAACAACATGAGCGGCCTCGGCCGGCCCGGCACCGGCACGCTCAAGGTCGACGGCAAGGAAGTCGCCACGAAGCAGATGGAGAAGACCCTGCCGATGATCCTGCAGTGGGACGAGAGCTTCGACATCGGCTCCGACACGCTCACCGGCGTGAATGACGCCGACTACAAGCCGCCGTTCCCGCTGACCGCCAAGCTCAACAAGCTGACGATCAAGGTGGACCGCCCGCAGTTGTCGCCCGCGGACATCAAGAAGCTGCAGGCGGCGATGCAGGAGAAGGCGAAGGGCGATTGATGTGGCCTAACCGCCTGCGGAGAAGGAGAGCCACTGGGTCCAGACCGTCCCCGCGAGCGGCTGGAACTTAACCCTGCGGCTCTCGGCCTATCTGAGCCGTGGCTCCCGAAGACTTGGCGGCCGGGAGAGATCGAACCGCAACCGTTATCGCGGTCTGTGTTGCATTCTTCGTTGCGGGCGCTTCGGCGCTCGCGGTTGTATGAACAGAAAGCGATCCCATCGACGGACTGCTTTGTCCATTGCAAGGTGACCGCTTAGGGCCGAACTGCGATCATCGGCGAACAGGCGGTTCGCGGCCAACAGTCGTCGATCAGTGTCGCCGCCCTTGTGCCTTTAACCGGTCAACGCTTCGCCGGCCACGCGTTCGCCCAAGGAGTCGGGAGATCTGCCGTGTTGACGTGCCATCCCGGCGCGAACCACAATCATCCGCTGCCTTTCCGCCGCGAACGGCAGGAACACGAGTAGCGCCCCGCCCACGGAACGAAAGCGCCGTTCTGCTCGTCGGAAGGCGCCCATGAATCTTCGAGTGCAGGTGACCAAGATGTTGGGGCCAACAGTTGCGCGGACCGCGCGGGCGGTGATCCCTGCCCTGATGATCGCCGTCATGCTCGGTCTGTCCCCGACTTCGGCCATCGCCGCGGACGGTGAGGCGGATGCCCCGTCGTCGCCGAGGGATGCGGCGAAGGCTGCGCCGCCTACCGCGCCGGTCGAAATCGACGGGCGGGTGCTGTTCCGCCTTCGCGGCGTGTCGAGCATGCCGGCAGTGGAGCGGGCGGCCAACGTCACGGAGAGAATCGAGGCGCTCGCGAGAACCCCGGCGTTCGATCCCGCGTCCCTCTCGGCCGAGCAGACGGGTGACTATTTCAGCATCATGGCCGGGTCGGAGCGCGTGATGGTCGTGACGAATGCCGACGGGCGCGTGGAGGATGTCGGCGCCCACGTACTCTCTGCCGCCTATGTCGAGCGCATTCGTATCGCCATCGCCGACTACCGTCGCGAGCGCTCCCGCGACTTCCTCGTCCACGCCGTCGTGTCCGCGTCGATCGCCGCGTTGGCGCTCGTCGCCGCGTTGGCCACGATCGTTTGGGCGAGGCCGAGACTCCGCGCACTGATGCTGCGCCGCATGGAGGGCCGCATCCGGTCGCTCGGTATCCAGTCGTTCGAAGTCCTCCGCGCGGAGCGCCTCCGGGACGCACTGGTCGCGCTGCTCGACACGCTGATCCTGATCGTGGCGCTGGTGCTCGCGCTCGCTTTTGTCGAATTCGCGACGCAGCTGTTTCCCTGGACACGCGCCTTCGGCAGGGTCGTCTACGAGCACACGACAGGACCGTTCCAAAGGATGTTAAGCGCGACGCGTTCGGTCCTGCCCGATCTCGCGTTCCTCGCGATTCTATGGATTGTCGTGCGGGTCCTGCTCCGGCTGGTCCGGCTCTTCTTCGAGGCGTTGGGGCATCAGGCGGTGCGCTTCGCCGGCTTCGAACCCGAGTGGGCAGAGCCGAGCTACAAGCTCGCGCGGTTCGCGATCGTCGCGTTCGCGATCGTCATCGCCTATCCGTTCATCCCGGGCGCTGGCACGGACGCGTTCAAAGGCGTGTCGCTGTTCGTCGGCGTGCTGCTCTCGCTCGGCTCGACGTCCGCGATCGCCAACCTGATCGCCGGCTACATGATGACGTTCCGGCGGGCATTTCGCCCCGGCGATCGCATACGGTTCGGCGACGTGACGGGCGACGTGATCGAGCGGCGACTGCAGGTGACGCACCTGCGCACGCCCAAGAACGAGGAGGTCATCATTCCCAATTCGACGATGCTGAACAGCCACGTGGTGAACCTGAGCTCGCTCGCGGCGGGCGACGGGCTGATCCTCCACACGACCGTTGGCATCGGCTACGAGACGCCATGGCGGCAGGTCGAGGCGATGCTGCTGATGGCGGCGGCGCGAACCGCAGGCGTCGAGCGCGAGCCCAGGCCGTTCGTGTTACAGCAGTCGCTGGGCGACTTCTGCGTCGTCTACGAGGTCAACGTCTTCACTCGGGATCCTCGGACCATGGAGCGTACCTACTCGGAATTGCACGGCAACATCCTCGATTTGTTCAACGAGTACGGCGTGCAGATCATGACGCCCGCCTACGAGGGCGACGCCGAGGAGCCCAAGGTCGTGCCTCGCGAGCAGTGGTTTGCGCCCCCCGCCCGCCGCGGGGATGGGTCACCCGAACCGGAAAGCGGTGGGAAGACGCCCTGACGACGGCAGGCTCCGGCGGGCAAGCCGTGCCAGCGGGCCTTCGGCGACGCACGCGGAAGCGGCGGCATCATGGGGCGACGGTCAGCTTGGCCACCATTCCGTCCTGGTAGTGCCCGGGCTGATTGCAGAACAGCACGTAGGTGCCGGGTTTGAGATTCAGGGTCAGTTTTCCGGTCTTGCCGGGCCCGAGGTCGGCGATCTCTCCCAGGCGCCGGACGCGGCTCTCGATGACGCGGTCCTGCTTGGCGTCCATCGGAAGTTCCTTGGCGCCTTGGTCGCGCCCAATGATGACCTCGTGCACCAGGTTCTTCGACTGATTCTCGGCATGAAGGGTGACCCGACCGGGCTTGATCGTGTCCTGGTCGAGCACGATGCGCATCTGTGCAATCGACGAATCGGTCGAGGGGTCCTGCAGCTTGATCCCGAGCGTGTGGGCGGGTGTTGCGGCGCCCGCCGTGCCGGCGACGACGAGCAGCAGGGAGCACAACGCGGATACGATGGATCTTGCGGACATCAGAAGCTCCTGGAATGAAGGGGGGGCGGGCGGGTGGGTGAGAACCGCCGCCCTCGCTTCGAACGTTGCTGGCGCAAGGGGTTCCGTGACGCCCATACGCTCAGCCGTCGGCGATGGCGGGCAATTGCACCGCGAGGCAGATAGATCAACAGGTTATCGTACGGAAGGCGATTGACCGAACGCCAATCGCGGCCCATGCGGGACTGCCGATGCAAGCGGACGGCGCACAGGGCGCCCACGCAACTCCTCATTTTTTCTGCGTGCATGGAATATCGCGCCGCGGATTACCCTCTATAGCACTAACCATCGGCCAATCCATGTTTGGTTCCCGAGAGCGCCTCTACAACACCTGGGTTCGCGACCACTATCGCTTCCTGTTCCGCAGCGCTTGGGCGCTGACGGGGAGCCGGGCGGTGGCCGAGGATGTGGTGCAGGATTGCTTCGAACTCGCGTGGCGGCACATGGATCAGCTGCGCGACAAAGCCCTCGCACGGCCATGGCTGTTCCAGATTCTCCGGCGGGAGGCGTTTCGCAACCTTGCGCCATCCGCCGATCCGCCGGTGGAGCCCTACGAGGAGGGAAAGGACGAGCGCGTCGGCAGCGACGCAATTGCGGCTGCCGACCAGCGCATGGACATTCTGGGTGCCATGCAGGCGTTGCCTGCGATCCACCGCGAAGTGCTGACCCTCTTCTACTTCGAGGACATGCCGGTGGCCGAAATGGCGCTTGCGCTCGACGTCGCGCCGGGCACCGTGCTTTCGCGCCTGAACCGCGCACGCGACGCCTTGCGCCAGCGCATGCAACCCGAAGCCGCGAGCGCCGAGGCCGAGCCCATCGGTCGGGTGCTCGACTTTCCCAACATGGCGGCCCGTGGCGGCCACGACGACTAAGCACTACCAGGCAATCATGAACCGCGATCGCAATCAGGCTTCCAGGTACGACGTGCGCTGGACGCATGCCGACTTCGAACTTGCCGCAGCGCTGAAGGACGCGACCGAAGTGCCCGAAGCGCCCGCATCGCTGTACCGGGAAGTTCCGTGGCGTCAGTCGGCGGGCGTGCTCGCCGGCACCGCGGCGTCGTTGGCGATGGGCGTCTGGGCCTTCACGACTTTCTTCTACCCGCCGGAACTCGTGCGCGACGCGCTCGTCCATGAGCACCGCGAAGCAACGCTGCGCGGCGACTTCCAGCCGGACAAGCGGCCGATGTTTGCGGCGATGGGTCTGCGCGAGGGGGCCACGCTGCCCGGCCTCATGCAATTGCAGCGTCCCTGCGACATCGACGGGCACGTCGCGTACCACGTCACGACGTTTCTCGAGAAAGGCGGTGGCATGGTGACGATCCTGGCTTTCGAAGAACCGCTGCCGAATGTAACGGCGGCCAAGCAGGGCAGCTGGATGGGGCGGCACTGGCGCTTCGCTCAAGGGATACCAGGGAAGACCATATTGCTCCTGGCGGACAACGCCCGCGCATTGACCGAAACAGAACGCATGCTGAAGAGCAGTTGATCGGCAATCCAAAACAAAAGAAGCGGTTCGCATCAACACAACCAGTCCTTAGGAGGAATCATGGGTGACGAAACCAATCGTCTGCGTCGCAGACTCATCGCCGGCGGCGCGGGCGCGCTGGCCGCAGCCGGGCTCGGCACGCTGAGCCGGGCGGCTTTCGCGCAGACCGCGACCACCGAGCTGCCCATCGCCAATGGCAAGCGGAACATCGTGGCCTTTCCCGAAAAGCGTCCGCTCATCGTGCTGACGACGCGTCCGCCACAGCTCGAGACGCCTTTCGAGATCTTCAACGACGGACTGATCACACCGAACGATGCCTTTTTCGTTCGGTATCACAACGCGGGCATCCCGACCTCCATCGACGGCGACAAACATGTGATCAGGATCGGCGGCAACGCGGTGGGCAAGCCGTTCGAGCTGACCATGGCGGAGCTGCGCTCCCAGTTCAAGCCGATCGAATTCGTGGCCGTCAATCAGTGCTCGGGCAACAGCCGCGGCCTCTTCTCGCCGCGAGTCACCGGCGGGCAGCTCACCAACGGCGCGATGGGCAATGCGCGCTGGGTGGGCGTGCCGCTGAAGGACGTGCTGGCGCGTGCCGAGCTGAAGAACACGGCAAAGCAGGTCACCTTCAACGGGCTCGATACTGCGGTGTTCGGCGGCGGCGATTTCGTCAAGTCGCTCGACGTGAATCACGCACTCGACGGCGAGGTCATGCTGGCTTACCAGATGAACGGTGCCGACATTCCGATGCTCAATGGCTATCCGGTCAAACTCGTGGTTCCGGGCTACTACGGCACCTACTGGGTCAAGCATCTGTCCGAGATCGAGGTGATCGATAACGTGTTCGAGGGCTTCTGGATGAAACCCGCCTACCGGATTCCCGACAACGACTGCGCCTGCATCGAACCCGGCACGACGCCGGCGGCGACGCGTCCCATCGGGCGCTTCAACGTGCGCTCGTTCATTACGTCAGTGCAGAATGGTGCGCAGCTTCGTGCCGGCCAACAGACGGTCGTGCGCGGCATCGCGTTCGACGGCGGGCAGGGCGTCCGCGAAGTCGCTTACTCCACCGATGGTGGACAGACCTGGCGCGAGGCCAAGCTGGGCAGCGACCTGGGTCGGTACTCGTTCCGCGAGTTCACCTTCGCCTTCACCCCCGACAAGGGAACCTACGACTTGCGGGTGCGCGCCTGGAACCGCTCCGGCCAGAGCCAGCCAATGGAGGCGCTGTGGCAGCCGGCGGGTTACATGCGCAACGTCGTCGAGCGGGTCTCGGTTACCGCGGTCTAGGGGGCATGGACATGAACAGCAAACCAATTATCACGGCTGCGTTCTCGATGCTCGCGCTATGTCTCGCAGGCGTGACAGTGGCCGATGCCAAGTCGATCAACTTGCCAATGGAGGCTCCGTCGCTCAAGGCCAGCCCGCTGCCGGGATATGCCAAGGCCCAGGCCAACTGCGTGGCTTGCCACTCGGCCGAGTACATGCTGTATCAGCCACCCACTGCGCCGCGTGCCTATTGGGAGGCGATGGTCACCCGCATGAAGACGGTGTTCAAGGCGCCCATCGACGACGCGGACATGCCGGCGATTGTCGACTACCTGGTCAAGACTTACGGCAACGAGCAGCCCAAGTAGTGTCTCGGGAATCATTCGGGCGCGGGACCGAACGACCTGTTGCCGCCGTGTCGTGCCAACCCATTTCACGAAGGGAGCATCGATGATGAGGATGGTGCGCAGAGACTTCCTGGCGATGGCTGCCGTGGTGACCCTTGCGATGCTGGCGCCGGTCGCGTCGCAGGCGCAAACCAGCGCCGTGAAGAACAAGGTCGTGTTCCAGGTCAGCGACGGCGATCCGCAGAAATGGAACCTCACGCTCAACAATGCCAAGAACGTCCAGGACGATCTGGGTAGCGACGCTGTCGAGCTCGAGATCGTCGTCTATGGCCCGGGCATTGGTATGTTGAAAGGCGATTCTGCGGTGGGCAAGCGGGTGGCCGAGGCGCTCAGGAACGGCGTCAAGGTGGTGGCCTGCGAAAACACCATGAAGGGGCAGCATCTCGTCTATGCCGACATGCTGCCCGACATCGGCTACGTGCCGGCCGGCGTGGTGGAGCTCATGCAAAGGCAGCGGGAAGGCTACGCCTATATTCGTCCGTGATGGCCGGCTTCGACAATCCGCTGCAGACGTGGAACGCGAGATATGCGCGGGAGGACTTCCATTTCGGCGAGGAGCCAAACGCCTTTGTGCGGACTCATGCGCATTACCTGCAGGCCAGCCGATCCGCGCTATGCGTCGCCGACGGAGAGGGGCGCAACAGCGTCTTTCTGGCCGAACGCGGTATCGAGGTTACGGCCTTCGACTTCGCGCCCAACGCTGTCGCGAAAGCCAAGGGCTTGGCAGCGCGCCGAGGCGTCCACGTTGACCACCGTCTCGCCGACATCTTCACTTGGAACTGGACCTCCAAGAACTACGACGCGCTCGTGGCGATCTTCATCCAGTTCATGGCGCCCGATGAACGGGAACGGGTTTTCGCAGGGATGAAGGGCGCCGTAGGGCCAGGCGGCCTGATTCTCCTGGAAGGCTACCGACCGGAGCAGGTGGACTACGGAACTGGCGGGCCACCGCGGCGCGAGAACATGTACACGCAGGAATGGCTCGAGCGGCAGTTTTCCGATTGGAACATTCTCGAGCTGAACGCCTACGACGCCGTAATTCACGAGGGCCACGGCCACAGCGGGATGTCAGCCCTCATCGATCTCGTGGCGAGAAAGCCTTCGGTGGCACCAGAGCACGGACGCTAGGCTCGCCGTTTACGCCGACCGGCTCGTCATTCCGGTCGACGGCGCGAAATGCTAACCTGACATCTCCTGCATCGCTGGAGATGTCGATGGAGACGCGACGACTGGGCCGCGACGGCCCGCGGGTATCGGCCCTCGGACTGGGCTGCATGGGAATGAGCGATTTCTACGCGGGCCGCGACGACGGGGAATCGATCGCGACCATCCACCGCGCGCTCGACCTCGGCATCAATTTCCTCGACACTTCCGACATCTACGGCCCGCACACCAACGAGGAACTCGTCGGGCGCGCGATCAAGGGCCGGCGCAGCGAAGTCTTCGTTGCCACCAAATTCGGCATCCTGCGCGATCCGAAGGACCCGTCGGTGCGCGGCTTCGACAGCCGGCCCGAGTATGTGCGTAAGGCGATCGAAGGCAGTCTAGGGCGCCTTGGCGTCGCGACGATCGACCTCTATTACCAGCACCGGGTCGACCCGAAAGTGCCGATCGAGGACACGGTCGGCGCGCTCGCCGAACTCGTTCGTGCGGGCAAGGTGCGCTACATCGGGCTGTCCGAAGCGTCCGCGGCCACGTTGGAGCGTGCGCACAAGGTGCACCCGATCACCGCGCTTCAGAGCGAGTATTCGTTGTGGTCGCGGGACCCCGAGGCCGGTGTGCTCGCCGCGTGCCGGCGGCTTGGCGTGGGCTTCGTGCCGTACAGCCCGCTCGGGAGGGGGTTTCTTACCGGCGCGATCGCGCGTCCGGAGGACTTCGCCGCCGACGACTACCGCCGGACGAGCCCGCGCTTCCAGGGCGAGAACTTTGCCAGGAATCTTGCACTGGTCGACAAGGTCAAGGCATTCGCCGTCGAGATCGGCTGCACGCCCGGTCAGCTTGCGCTGGCGTGGGTGCTCGCGCAGGGTGATGACATCGTCCCGATCCCCGGCACCAAGCGGCGCACGTATCTCGACGAGAACGTCGGCGCCCTCGCGGTCCGGCTTTCGACGGCGCAGCTTGCGGCATTGGACGCGGAGTTTCCGCTCAACGCGGCCGCAGGGGAGCGCTACCCGGGCAACATGATGGGCGCGCTCAATCGCTGACGCTCACGTCGCCAGCCGCGCGCCAATGAGCGACGACGCATACGAACGGGCGCGGGTCGAAACCGTTCGCAGGACGGCGGAAACGATCTATCGCGCCGAATCGCGTCGCATCTACGCGACCTTGGTCAGACTGCTCGGCGACTTCAATCTCGCCGAGGAGGCGCTGCACGACGCCTTCCGCGCGGCGCTGGAGCATTGGCCGCGCGACGGCGTGCCGGCAAACCCGCGCGCGTGGCTCGTCTCCGCCGGCCGCTTCAAGGCGATCGACGGCATTCGCCGGCAATCCAGGTTCGACTCGATCGAGGATTTCGCCGAGCAGGTCGACGCGATCGCCGACGAGACCCGGCCATGGGACGACGAAGGCATCGAGGACGACCGGCTGCGCCTGATCTTCACCTGCTGTCACCCCGCCCTGTCGCCCGATGCACAGGTCGCGCTCACGCTGCGCGAAGTCTGCGGCCTCACCACCGAGGAGATCGCGCAGGCGTTCCTGACCAGGGCGCCCACGCTGGCCCAGCGCATCGTGCGCGCCAAGGCGAAAATCCGGGACGCCCGCATTCCGTACCAGGTCCCCGCGCCGAACGAATTGCCGAGCCGGCTGGACAGCGTGCTGCGGGTTGTCTATCTGGCTTTCAACGAGGGGTACTCGGCCTCGTCCGGCGAATCGCTGACACGGATCGATCTGTCGGCCGAGGCAATCCGCCTGGGCCGGCTGCTGGTCGAATTGCTGCCGGAGGCCGAGGTAATGGGCCTTCTGGCGCTGATGCTGCTGCACGAATCGCGGCGTGCTGCGCGGGCCTCGCCGACGGGCGAGCTGGTCCTGTTGAACGACCAGGACCGGTCCCTCTGGAACCGGGAACTGATCGGGGAGGGGGCAGCGCTGGTGGAACGGGCGCTTGCGACGCGGCGGTTCGGCCCGTACTCGATCCAGGCGGCGATCGCCGCGATCCATGCCGAGGCGACGAATGCCGAGTCCACGGACTGGGTCGAGATCGTCGGACTCTACGACGTCCTGCTGCGCGCCGATCCGTCGCCCGTCGTCGAGCTGAACCGCGCGGTCGCGGTGGCGATGCGCGACGGCCCGGCGGCAGGCCTCGCGCTCGTCGACGCCATCCTCGCGCGCGGCGATCTCCACGACTATCACCTGACACACGCGGCGCAGGCGGATCTGTGCCGGCGGCTGGGGATGACGGCGAGGGCCCGCGCCGCCTACGAACGCGCGATCGCGCTCACCCGGCAGTTGCCGGAGCGGCGGTTCCTCGAGCGACGGCTGGCCGGGCTGCCCGACTGACGGTTCAGGATCCCGGCGGGACCGATGTCGATTTCCGGCGCCGCCGTTCGACTAACGGATATCCGCAGCCCTTCGGGCAGGATCGAGGAGAGTGAGCCATGAAATACCTGTGCCTTGTCTACATGGACGAGAAGACGCGGGACGCCGTTCCCGACAGTGAGTGCATGGCCTATGGCGAATCGATCCGCAAGAGCGGTCACTGCGTGGCCGCGGAGGCGCTGCAACCGGTTCACACGGCGACGACGGTGCGGGTCCGCAACGGCAACGCCTCCGTCACCGACGGGCCCTTCGCCGAAACGAAGGAGCAGCTCGCCGGGTTCTACCTGATCGACGCCAGAGACCTTAACGAGGCCATCCAGGTGGCCGCGAAGATTCCGCCGGCGCGCGTGGGAAGCATCGAGGTGCGCCCGGTCCGGCCGTTGTCCGCGACGCCGCGTGCGATTGCATCGACACCGGCGTAGCCGTTTCCCCGTTCACGACAAGGAGGTCCCATGCCCGTCCAGTCCTATCTGTTCTTCGACGGCCGCTGCGACGAAGCGCTCGAGTTCTACCGCCGGACGCTCGGCGCCGAGGTGACGATGCTGATGCGCTTCAAGGACAGCCCGGAGCCGCACGACCCTGACATGTGCGCGCCCGGAAACGAGAGCAAGGTGATGCACGCGAGCTTTCGCGTCGGCGACACCGAGCTGATGGCCTCCGACGGTCGATGCAAGGGCTCGCCGAATTTCCAGGGCTTCTCGCTGGCGCTCACGGTCCCCGACGATGCCGAGGCCGAGCGGCGGTTCGCCGCGCTGGCGGACGGCGGTCAGGTGCAGATGCCCCTCGCCAAGACGTTCTGGTCATCGCGCTTCGGGATGGTCGCCGATCGCTTCGGCGTGTCGTGGATGGTCTTCGTGGCACCGTGACGGAAGTCCGTCCGCAACGCGAATCCACCCCCTGTCGACGGGCGCGCGCGTCGCGTTTATCGGCGGCAGGCCCGGGGTCACCGACCACGGCGTCGGCGCACCGCATCGCTCAGCGTTCGCAGCGCCTCGACCGTGTGGTCCCAGCCCAGGCAGGGGTCGGTGATGCTGATGCCGTAAGCAAGCTTCGCGGGATCGTCGCGGCCCGGCGTGAACTTCTGCGCGCCCGGATGGAGGTGGCTCTCGATCATCGCGCCGAAGACGCGGCGGCTGCCGTGATCGACCTGGCGCGCGATCTCGCGCACGACGTCGAGTTGTCGTTCGTGCTGCTTGCCGCAGTTCGCGTGCGAGCAGTCGACCATCAGCGAGGCGGCGAGGCCGGCCTGCGTGGAGGATGTCGCACGCCGCGGCCACGCTGGCTTCGTCGTAGTTCGGCGCGGCGCCGCCGCGCAGGATGATGTGGCAATCCGGATTGCCGCGCGTGCGGATCATCGCGATCTGGCCGCTCTTGTGCACGCCGAGGAAATGGTGCGGGCGCGAGGCCGCCTGGATCGCGTCGCAGGCGATCTTGACGTTGCCGTCGGTGCCGTTCTTGAAGCCGATCGGCGCCGAGCTGCCCGACGCCAGTTCGCGATGCACCTGGCTTTCCGTCGTGCGCGCGCCGATCGCCCCCCAGGCGATCAGGTCGCCGATGTACTGCGGTGAGATCGTGTCGAGCAGCTCGCTCCCCGAGGGCACGCCCAGCCGGCCGATGTCGATGAGGAGCTGGCGGGCCATGCGCAGGCCCTCGCTGATGCGGCAGCTTTCGTCGAGATAGGGATCGTTGATCAATCCCTTCCAGCCCACCGTCGTGCGCGGTTTCTCGAAGTAGACGCGCATCACGATCTCGAGCGTGTCGGACGCGCGCTCGCGCTCGGCGGCGAGGCGCCGCGCATAGTCGAGCGCAGCCGCCGGATCGTGGATCGAGCACGGACCGACCACGACGAGCAACCGGTCGTCGGCGCCCTTCAGGATCTTCCGGATGCGGCTGCGGGTGCCCGCGACGAGCGCCTCGACGGGCGTGCCCTGGACGGGGAAGAAGCGGATGAGGTGCTCGGGCGGCGGCAGCAGCACCATGTCGACGACATGCTCGTCGTCGGTGCGCGAGGTGCGATCGTCGTGGCGCGGTTCGGAGACTGGGTTGATCGGATTCTGGGTCATGGCGTGAGTCGCGCGTCGACGCACGATTCCGTTCCGTAAGGGGCGGTCGACAAGGAAGAAAGGCGCATTATCGCCTGCCCCGCACCAACGGTGCGCACGGCACGGCCGGCCCGACCGAAGTCCGATCGAGAGGCTGGCCCGCACTATTTCTTCGCGGCGATCTGCGCGCGCTGGCGCTCCTCCTGCTCCCGCAACTCCGGCGTGAACTCGGCGCCGAAGTCGTCGGCCTCGAACACCTGGCGAATCTCGATCTCGGCTTCCGTGCCGGGCATGGGATTCGGGCAGCGCTTGACCCACTCGATGGCCTCGTCCATCGACGTCACGTCCCACAGCCAGTAACCGGCGATGAGCTCCTTGGTTTCGGCGAACGGCCCGTCGATCACGGTCCGCTTTCCGCCCGCAAACCTGACGCGCGCGCCCTTCGAGCTCGGATGGAGCCCTTCCCCCGCAAGCAGCACGCCTGCCTTCACCAGTTGCTCGTTGTAGTTCCCCATCTCGGTGAGGAGCTCCTGGCTTGGCATGACGCCCGCCTCGGTTTCCTTCGTCGCCTTGACTATCACCATGAATCGCATCGTCGTCTCTCCATCGATTGTCGGGGTGGGAGCAGGGCTCCGGATGGAATCGAACCGGCGATGGCCCTCGCTCTACTGTAAGACGAACGAGGCTGTGCGAAATCGACACGACGAACGAATTTTGTCGGTGGCGACGTCTTGCGTGCGCCAAACCCCGAGCTGTCCGTGGCGTAACGTCCGCCGGTCGTGTGACGCTTTGGTCGCCGACGAGATTGCGGCCATTTGCGGCCGGTCGAGGCCGTGAGCCGGGAAACGACCGGAAGTCCGTCGATCGCCGGTGATCCACTTGCCGGACGCGATAAACTCCGGTCGCGTCGCGCGTTCTATGTCGAACTTTTCCAGAAACGCCGTGCCTCAGGTTATCGGGGTGGATCCGGGACGGCGCTTGTCGACGATGACGACGCGGCAATCGGCGTGCTCCGGCCGGGGTGGTCCGGGTTGCTTGTCTGCCTGCCTTGCACCGGTCACGCTCTTGTCTGGAGACAACGTTGCTGCTCAAGTTCCGCCTGAACCTGTACGTGCTTGGCGCTGCGCTGCTGGCGCTGATCGCCCCGCAAATTCACGCACAGACCGCCGACACCGCCGCTGCGACGAGCACCGCGCGGGTGATCGTCAAGCTCAAGACCGACTCGCCATTGCTGCGTGCACAGGCCCTGTCCGCCGCGGTGCGCGCGACCAGTCGTGCCCAGGCGCTCGGCCAGCGGCTCGGGCGGGTGATGAGTGCGGGCGCGGCGGTCACCGAGCGCTCGCAGGTGGTCTTCGCCGACGGCATCAGCTCGGCGGAGCTCGCGCAGCGTCTGGCACAGGAGGCCGATGTCGAATATGCGGTGCCGGACCAGCGTCGGCACCGCTTCGCGGTTCCCAACGACCCGCTTTACGCCGACGGCGTGGGGGGCAACGGTCCGGCCGTCGGTCAGTGGTACCTGCGGGCGCCGACGGGCGCGCTGCAGTCGGCGATCAATGTCGAGCCGGCATGGACGGTCACGACGGGCAACGCCAGCGTCGTGGTCGCAGTGCTCGACACCGGCGTGCGCTTCGAGCACCCGGACCTGCTGGCGGTGGCGGCCGGCGGCAACCTGCTGCCGGGTTACGACATGATCAGCGACGTTCCCACGGCCAACGACGGCGATGGCCGCGATGCCGATGCGTCGGATCCGGGGGACTGGCTGACGGATGCCGAGGTGACGCGCCGCAAGAGCGAGTTCTACGGCTGCGCGTCTTCGGCGGAGGACAGCTCGTGGCACGGTACGCAGGTTTCCGGGCTGATCGCGGCCCTGACGAACAACGGCGTGGGGATGGCCAGCGTCGGGCGCGGCGTCCGCGTGCTGCCGGTGCGCGTGCTCGGCAAGTGCGGGGGCTGGGACTCGGACATCATCGCCGCCATGCGCTGGGCGGCGGGGCTGCCGGTCCCGGGTATCCCGGCGAACGCGAACCGGGCGCAGGTCATCAACATGAGTCTGGGTGGGGACGGGGCGTGCAACGCTGCCTATGAGGAGGCGGTGAACGAGGTCAATGCCGCCGGCACGGTGATCGTCGCCGCCGCCGGCAATTCCGCGGGCCATGCCGTCGGCGCACCGGCCAACTGCGCCGGCATCGTCGCGGTCGGGGCATTGCGTCATGTGGGCACCAAGGTCGGTTTCTCCGATCTCGGGCCCGACGTCGCGATCAGCGCGCCGGGCGGCAACTGCGTCAACGTCGACCCGGGGACGCCGTGCCTGTATCCGATCCTGACCACGACGGACACCGGCACGACCACGCCGGCGGGTTCGACCTACACCGATGGCGTCAACGCGTCGGTCGGCACGAGCTTCTCTGCGCCGCTGGTGGCGGGCACCGCGGCGCTGATGCTGTCGGCGCAGCCTGCGCTGGCCCCATGGCAGGTGAAGGCGATGCTGCAAGCGACGGCGCGGCCGTTTCCGACGACCGGCGGCGACAACGGCGACGGCACGCCGGTGCTGCAGTGCACGGCGCCGCAGTACGACACCCTGGGCAATCCGGTCGACCAGTACCAGTGCTACTGCACGACCTCGACGTGCGGAGCGGGGATGCTCGACGCCGGCGCCGCCGTGTCCGCCGTCAAGATGGCATTCCAGACGACGCCGGTGGTCGAGTATTACTGGGCCGCGCGGGATCACTACTTCGTGAGCGCCAACCCCGCCGAGATCGCGGCGCTGGACGCGGCGCCGCCGGGCGGCTGGACGCGCACCGGGCAGAGCTTCGGCGCATACACGCAGGGCACGAGTGGGGCCGACCCCGTCTGCCGCTTCTACATTCCCCCGACCTGGGGCGACTCGCACTACTTCTCGGCGTCACCCGACGAATGCGCGGCGGTCGCGGCGCGCTTCCCGATGTTCACGTACGAGACCGCCAACGCGTTCTACATGGTCCTGCCCGATGCGGCGAGCGGAGCGTGTCCCACCGGAACGATCCCGGTCTACCGGGTCTGGGACGATCGCGCCGATACGAACCACCGCTACACGACGAGCATGCCGCTGCGCAACCAGATGGTCGCCAAGGGCTACATCGCCGAGGGCTACGGGCCGAATCTGGTCACGATGTGCGCGCCGCAGTAGGGCGCCCGCCGATCGCGGGCGCGACCGGCGGGCCGCCGCGTGTTCCGCTAGTCGCCGCGCAGGCTCGGCGTGCACGCTGACACGACGTCGGCACCGTACCCTTCCGGAATCCAGCCCGCGAGCTTCATCTGATCGCGCGTTGCGCTGTCCGGCGTCAGGCGGTGGTTCGGTGCCGCGCCCTGTCCGTTGTTGTAGAGCCGGTACAGCTTCTCCGTTCCCGCCGGGCAATTGCCCGCGAGGTCCGGCTGCCCCATCAGGTAGACGGTGCCCTCGTAGACCCAGACACCTGCAGCCCGTAGCGCGGCGCATTCGGGGGCATTCGGTGTGAAGAAGTGCGAGCTTTTCGGTGCAAAAGTCGCGCTGAAGAAACGGCAGACCTCCAGTCGGCCGGCGCCGGCGTCGGTCCAGACCCGCCAGAACTGGTAAGTGCGGTTCCAGGCGTTGCCGAACAGTCCGTCCTGCAGCACGCGGGTTTCCACCTCGTCGGCGGAATGGAAGTAGTGGTCGAACCCGGCGTGGTAGAACTCGGTCGCCACCGCCGTTCCCGCCCGCGTGTTCTGCAGCGTCGCGATGGTCAGCGAGTCGGGCGCCGCACCGTTGTGATTCAGCACGAACAGGCGCTGCATTGCGCGCACGGCCCGCCAAGGGCCACCGCCGACGGCGAACGTGCCGGTCACGGCCTCGGTGTGCGCGTCGATCACGGTCACCGAGTTGCCACTGTTGTTCACGACGTAGAGATCGCCGCCGATGCCGTCGGCGATGACCTGGTTGGGCGACGTGCCCACAGGAACGGTCTTCACGACGGTGTCCGTGTCCGTGTCGATGATCGAAAGCGTGTTGTCGGTGGCGTTGGGGACGTAGACGCGATGATAGAGGGCGTTGGCCGCGCCCAGCGTCGAGCCGGCGCCGATGGGGATGGTCTTGACGACCGTATCGGTGGCGGTGTCGATCACCGACACGGTCTTGTCGGCGACGTTGTTCACGTACACCTTGCCGGCCCACTCGACCACGATGACGTTGCCCGGGCCCATGCCCACCGGGATCGTCCGGGTCACGGTGCGAGTGTGCTGGTCGATGGCCGTGACGGTTCCATCGGTCGAGCTCGGCACGTAGATCTTGCCCGCGTTCGAGTCGGACTCGATCGCGGTCGGCCCCGAGCCGACGGGTACGGTGGCGACAACGGTGTTGGTGGCGAGATCGACGATCGACACGCTGTTGCTCGCCATGTTCGTGACATAGATCTCGTTCAACTGGTATTCGGACGACAGCACGCGCGGCCGGTTGCCGACGGTGATCGCCGCGACGATTGCGTGGGTCTTGGCGTCGACGATCGTTAGCTTTCCCGGAGACGTGTCGTTGACGAAATAGACGCGATTCGTCGCGGCGTTGCTCGACAGTCGACGCGGGTTCGCGCCGACCGGGATCGTCGCGATCACCTGCAACGCGTCGACGTCGACCACCGACAGCGTGCCGGTCGCTAAGTTCGTGATGAAGGCCTTGCGCAGCACGGTGTCGACGCCGAGTCCTTCGGTGTCTTCGCCGAGCGTCAGCGTGGCCAGCGTGGTCGGGGCGGCCAGCGCGAGATTGCAACACAGCGCGGCCGCGAGCGTGCAGAGTGTTCTGGCGAATTTCATGGCGGTCCTCCTGTTACGGTTCGCCCGCATTGCCTTCCTACTTGATTCCGACGAACAGCGCCCCATCCGTGCGCGCCGCGTTGATGACCCCGATGAACAGGCGTTGCGCGATCTGATCGTAGGAACCGATGCCCGACGCTGTGGTGCCGGCGAGCGGGCACCCTTGTCCGCTGAAGCCAATGGTCACGTTCAGCATCGAGGTGCTCCCTCGCGGAGCCACGGTGCCGGTATACCTGCAGTCACTTGCGATTCCCGTCAGCGCTCCGGAGGCGGTCACGGTAACCGTCGCCGGGATGAACTCGACGGCGTTGGCGGCAATACCACCGTACGTTCCCGCGACTGCGGCGAGATTGATCGGCTGGTCGTAGTCCGACTCGTACAGGAGCGAGAACGTCGTCGGTCCCGACCCGCGCACGACCGTTCCGCCGAACGACTTCTGGGGTGTGTACGTCCCCGAGAGCGAGCCCGCCGTCACGATGTGGTTGTCGAAATTGATGTCGATGCCGCTGGTCGACGTAAACGTTCCGTTGCTCGACACCCCCGTTCCCTGCATGACGCCGGCGATCGTTTCATCGGTGGCGGAGCGCTCGTAGACGAACCAGTAGCTGCCGTCGTCGAGGATGACGCCGCTGAACCATGCGCCATTGGCGAGCGGGCCCTCCCAGCTCCCCTCCGCGGTCGTCCGGACGACGGGCGGCGGGACGCAGGCGAAGACCTTCAGTCGCCCTGGCCCTCGTAGCTCCAACCTTGGGCGATCATCTGGTTGAACGTGGTCACGCTCGTCGTGTAGCGGTGATTCGGTGCGCCGCCCTGGCCGTTGTTGTAGAGGCGGTACAAGGGCTGCGTTCCGGTTGGGCAATAGGCGTTGTCGGTGCCCCAGTCGGTTGCGATCTGGACGTAGAACGCGATCGACTCGAACTGCCAGCCCGGGTTCGTCTTCACGATTGCGCATTCGTCGGCGAACGGCGTGTAGAAATGCGAGCTCCTCGGATCGAACGCCGTGCTGAAGAAGCGGCAGGTCGGCGACGACGATGCCGTCGGCGCGGACCAGACGTTGAAGGTCTCGCCCGTCCGCTTCCACAGGCCTCCGAACGCGCCTCCGTCGAGTGCCGCGATTTCGTCGGGGAACGACGTCACGAAATAATGGTTCCAGCCTGCGTAGTAGTACTCGACGGCCGTCTGCGTCTGCGCGTGCACGGGCGGCGCGAGCGCGAGGGCAATAAGCGCGAACGTTGCGGCCGCATGGGCAATGCGGACGATTGACTTCAAGGACGTCGTGCCGGACATGATCCTCTCCTTTGCACGCGCCATGCGCCGGTCACGTCCGCGACACGCGTGTGCGGTGCGATCCGGTAGCCGCTGGCGGGGTTTGCTTGCAAGGCGGCGCACCTGCAGAGTGCGCATGACCGCCCCGATTACCGCAGCGAATCGCGGCAGGACAGTCATCATCGCCTCCTCGAGGTGGTGCGCCGATCGAAGGCTGACAGCGCCACGCGATCGAGCGCGTGGTCACAATGGATTCATCTTTTCACTGTCGCTGCGCCGCGTATTGACCGGAATCAACCGGACAGCGATGCCATCGGCGACACGACGGCGGCGCGCAGCGCAAGCGACCTGCGACCCTTTGTCGCCTCCCGCCTGCAATCATCGAAGCGCGGCAGCGTCCGCCCGGGGCCAAGCGGGCCGCGCGGGATCCGCCGAGGACAAACAAAAAGCCCCGACCGTCACCGGCCGGGGCCCATGTCTGCGGCGCGCGGGCGCCGCGACGGTTGCATTCTGCTACTTCGGCAGCTTGCCCTGCACACCGTCGACGTAGTAGTCCATCTTCGACAGCGTCGCGTCGTCCATCACCTTGCCGGCGGCGAGGCGTTCCTTGCCTTCGTTGTCCTTCACCGGGCCGGTGAACGGGTGGAACTTGCCGGCGCCGATGTCGGCCGCGGTCTTGTTGACGAGATCCTGCACGTCCTGCGGCACGACCTTGTTGAACGGAGCCATCTTGATCATGCCGTCCTTGATGCCGCCCCACACGTTGTCGGGCTTCCACTTGCCGTCGAGCTGCGACTGCGCGACCCGGGTGTAGTAGGCGCCCCACTGGTGGGTGACGGCGGTGAGTTGCGCGTTCGGCCCGTACTTCGACATGTCGGAGTGATAGCCGATGGCATAGACCTTCTTCGCCTCGGCGGCCTGCACGGCGGCGGTGGAGTCCGTGTGGTGCGTCAGCACGTCGGCGCCCTGCGACACCAGCGTGTTCGCGGCCTCGCTTTCGCGGCCCGGATCGAACCACGAGTTGACCCAGATGACCTTCACCTCGGCCTTCGGGTTGACGCTGCGCATACCGCGCGCGAACGCGTTGATGCCCATCACCACCTCGGGGATCGGGAACGCGGCGACGTAGCCGGCGACGTTGGACTTCGTCATCTTGCCGGCGACGATGCCGGCGAGGTAGCGGCCTTCGTAGAAGCGCGCGTTGTAGATGCCGACGTTCGCGTCGGTCTTGTAGCCGGTCGCGTGCTCGAAATGGACCTTGGGGAACTGCTTGGCGACCTTGATCGTCGGATTCATGTAGCCGAACGAGGTCGTGAAGATCAGGCTGTGACCGCTTTGCGCGAGCTCACGGATCACGCGCTCGGCGTCCGCGCCCTCGGGAACGCTCTCGATGTACTTGGTCGTGACCTTGCCGCCGAGCGCCTTTTCCATCTCCTTGCGGCCGGAGTCGTGCTGGAAGGTCCAGCCCGCGTCGCCGATCGGGCTCACGTAGACATAACCGATCTTGAGCGGTTCGCCGGCCTTGGTCTGCGCGGCGGCCGGAAAGGCGAAGCCGAGCGCGACGGCGGACAGCGCGGCGGCGAGCAGCGCCTTCCTGCGGTGCGGTTGATGCATCGTTGTTCTCCTGTGGGGGGCGGGGCGGGAAGGCCCGCGGTTGGGGCGAAACCCGCAATTCTACTCGTCCCGGGAACGGTCACACCGCGGCCTCGCCGCCGCCGCCGCTGCGCTGCGCGCTATCATCGACCTGTCGGCTGGATCCGCGGCCTCCCGTCCCGGTGGCGCGGTCGTCGGCCGTTAGTCGGCGGCGGATCCGGTCGCGAATTGTCCCAAGGACCGGCGAAGCACACCCCCAGGGAGACCCCGCATGCACCGCGAAGTCACACGCACCACGCTCGCCGTCCTGTCGATCGGCGCGCTCATTGCCGCGTCGTTCTGGATCCTGCGGCCGTTCCTGGGCGCGCTGATCTGGGCGACGATGATCGTCGTCGCCACCTGGCCCGTGCTGCTCCGCCTCCAGTCGGTGCTGGGCGGCAAACGCGGCTTTGCCGTCGTCGCGATGACGCTCGTGATGCTGCTGGTGTTCGTGCTGCCGTTCTGGTCCGCCATCGCCGCTGTCGCCGACTACACCGACGATGTCGGGGCGTGGGCGAAATCGCTGCAGCGGTTGAAGATCCCGCCGCCGCCAGATTTCGTCGCCGCGCTGCCGCTGTTCGGCGCCAAGTTGGCCGCGTGGTGGCAAGACATCGCGAGCAAGACGCCGGAGGCACTCGCCGCGCAGTTCCAACCCTACCTCGTCGCGACCTTCAAGTGGCTTGCGACCGAGGCGGGAACCGTCGGCATGCTGATCGTCCAGTTTCTGCTGACGGTCATCATCACCGCGGTGCTATTCGCCAACGGCGAGCAGGCGGCCGAGGGGATGCGGCGCTTCGGACGTCGCCTCGCCGGCGAGCGCGGCGAGGACGTGATCCGCCTCGCCGGGCAGGCAATTCGCGGTGTCGCCCTGGGCGTCGTCGTGACCGCGCTTGTGCAGTCGCTGCTGGGCGGCCTCGGACTCGTCGTCGCCGGAGTGCCGTTCGCGGGCGTGCTGACTGCCGTGATGCTGATGCTCTGCATCGCCCAGGTCGGCCCGATCCTGGTGTTGCTGCCGGCCGTGGTCTGGCTCTACTGGACCGGCGACACCGTGTGGGGGACGGTACTGCTCGTCTGGACGGTCGTCGTCGGCACGATGGACAACTTCCTGCGACCGTTCCTGATCAAGATGGGAGCCGATCTGCCGTTGCTGCTGATCTTCGCCGGCGTCATCGGGGGGTTGCTGACCCTCGGTCTGGTGGGGATCTTCGTCGGACCGGTCGTGCTCGCTGTCACCTATACCTTGCTCGAGTCGTGGGTGAACGACGTCGAGCCCGCCACCGTCCGCGACGATGCCCGCAGCGGCGACGCCGCGTCCTGATCGGGCGCGGGTGGCTACGCGTCCGGGTGGAACGGCTTGCCCAGCGATGCCGGCGCGTTGAGCCGGATCGTCGCGACGTCGCGGGAGATGATCGCGAGCACGACGATCGTCGCGATGTACGGCAGCATCGACAGCACCTGCGAGGGCATCGCGATGCCGCCGGCCTGCGCCTGGAACTGCGCGAGCGTGACGCCGCCGAAGAGATAGGCGCCGGCCAGCACGCGCCAGGGCTTCCACGTCGCGAACACGACCAGCGCCAGCGCGATCCAGCCGCGTCCCGCCGTCATTCCCTCGACCCAGAGCGGGGTGTAGGCGACGGCGAGGTATGCGCCGCCCAGCCCCGCGCACGCGCCTCCGAAGAGCACCGCAAGATAGCGGATGCGCACGACCGGATAGCCGATCGCGTGCGCCGACTGCGGCGATTCGCCGACGGCGCGGACGATGAGCCCGGGCCGGGTCCGGTACAGGAACCAATCGATGGCGAAGAACAGCGCGAGCGACAGGTAGACGAGCGGATTGTGTCCGAACACGAGCTTGCCCCATGCCGACGTGCCGGCGACACCGGCGAGCGAGGTCGACTTCAGTCCCTCGATGACGACGCTCACGTAGTCGAGCCCGACGAACGCGGACAGGCCCACGCCGAACAGCGAAAGCGCCAGCCCCGTCGCGACCTGGTTCGCCATCAACGTGAGCGTCAGCACGGCAAAGACCATCGACAACGCGGCGCCGGCGGCGATGCCCGCGCCGACGCCAAGCCACGGATTCTTCGTCGTCGCGGTGACGATGAACGCGGACACCGCGCCGACCAGCATCATGCCCTCGACGCCGAGATTGAGCACCCCCGACTTTTCGGTGACGAGCTCACCCAGCGCCGCGTAGACGAGCGGCGTGCCGGCGGCAAGCGTGAGCACCAGCAGTTCCGCGACGTGGTCCATCATGCCGCGGGCACCGCGACGGGACGGCGGCGGACGACGCGCAGCCGGTAGTTGATGAACACGTCCGAGGCGAGCAGGAAGAAGAGCAGCGTTCCCTGGAACAGTCCGGTGACCGCCGACGGCAGCGCGAGGCCCATCTGCGCCGATTCGCCGCCCAGATAGAGCAGCGACATCAGCAGGCTCGCGAACAGGATGCCGACCGGATGCAGCCGGCCGACGAAGGCGACGATGATGGCCGCGAAACCGTAGCCCGGCGACACCGAGGGCAGCAGCTGGCCGATCGGACCGGCGACTTCGTCGACCCCGGCCACTCCGGCGCAGGCGCCGCCCACCAGCATGCCCAGCCACACCGTTTTCCGGGACGAGATGCCGGCGTAGTTGGCCGCCGCCGGGGCGAGGCCGGCCACCCGCATCTGGAAGCCGACGAGGCTCTTCGTCATGAACACCCAGCCGAGCGCGACCGCCGCGAGCGCCAGCAGAAAGCCCACGTTGAGGCGGGTTTCCGCGACGAGGTTCGGCAACAGCGCGCCGTCGCCGAACATCTTCGACTGCGGGAAATTGAAGCCCTCGGGGTCGCGCCAGGGGCCGTGGACCAGCAGCGACAGCGTGTAGGTCGCGACATAGACGAGCATCAGCGAGACCAGGATCTCGTTGGCGTTGAAGCGCGTGCGCAGGAACGCCGGAATCGCCGCCCACAGCATGCCACCCAGGCCTCCGGCAAGGATCATCGCCGGCAGCAGCAGGGGCGAGGTCGAGTCGTGGAACGCGAGCGCCAGCCCGCCGCCGAAGATCGCGCCCATCGTGAGCTGTCCTTCGGCGCCGATGTTCCAGACATTCGCCCGATAGCCCGCGGCGAGTCCCACCGCGCACAGCATCAGCGGAGCGGCCTTGAGCAGCAGTTCGGACACGCCGTAGAGCGTCTCGACCGGCTTGACGAAGAAGACGTGGAACGCCTGCCACGGATTCTTGCCAAGCAAGGAAAAGAGCACGAAGCCGACCACGAGCGTCGCGGCGGCGGCGATCAGCGGCGAGAGCCAGCCTGCGGTGCGCGACGGTTCGGGGCGTGCCTCGAGGCGCACGGGAAGATGGGGACGCATCACCGTCGTCACTCGGTCAGTGCATTCGCCCGCGGGCGAGCCGTGAATCGTCGTCCATCCGCACTCAGATGTCGATCGCGCCGGCCGGCGAGAATTCCCGCTCGGCGTGCGCGCCGGCGGCGATGAACGAGCCGCTCATCAGCATGCCGATCTCGGCGGCGTTGGTGTCGCGTGTCGGTTTCGACTCGGACAGGCGCCCCTGGGCGATGACCGCGATCCGGTCGCAGATCTCGAACAGCTCGTCGAGCTCCTCGGAGACCACGAGGACCGCGACGCCGCCGTCGCGAAGGTCGAGCAGCGCCTGGCGGATCTGCGCCGACGCACCGACGTCGACGCCCCACGTCGGCTGCGCGGCGATCAGCACCTTCGGCTGCTCGCGAATCTCGCGGCCGACGATGAATTTCTGCAGGTTGCCGCCGGAGAGGCTGCGCGCCGCGGCCTCCGGTCCGGCGGCCTTGACGCGATAATCGGCGATCGTCGCGGCGGCGAATGCGCGGACCGCGGCGAAGCGGATGAAGCCCCGCGCCGTCAGTCCCTTGCCGTGCGCGGTGAGCAGCGCATTGTCGGCGAGCGACATCTCCGGTACGGCGCCGCGCCCCAGTCTTTCCTCCGGGACGAAACCGAGTCCCAGCGCGCGCCGCGCGGCGGCATCGAGGCGACCGGCCGGCACGCCGACAATCGTGATGGCATCGGCGTCGCGAATCCGCGTCTCGCCGGACAACGCCGCCATCAGCTCCTTCTGGCCATTGCCCGACACGCCGGCAATGCCGACGATCTCGCCGCTCATCACGACGAGATTGATATCGTGCAGCACGGTTCCGAACGGATCGGGCGAATGCAGCGAAAGGCTGCGCACGACGAGCGCGCCGTCGCCCGAGATCTTCGGGTCGCGGTGCTGCGGATGCGGCAGATCGCCCCCGATCATCATCTTCGCCAGCGAATGCGACGACTCGTGGCGCGGATCGCAGGTGCCGGTGACACGGCCGGCGCGCAGCACCGTCGCGCGGTGACACAGCGCGCGGATCTCGTCGAGCTTGTGGCTGATGTAGAGGATCGCGCAGCCTTCGTCCGCGAGCCGGCGCAACGTCTCGAACAGCCGCTCGACCGCCTGCGGCGTCAGCACCGACGTCGGCTCGTCCATGATGAGCAGCTTCGGGTCCTGCAGCAGGCAGCGGACGATCTCGACGCGCTGGCGCTCGCCCACCGACATCGTGTGGACGTGGCGGTCCGGATCGAGCGGCAGCCCGTAACGGGCCGAAACGGCGCGAATCCGCTCCGGCAGGTCGCCGCCTGCGCGTTCGCGATCGAGCGCCAGCGCGATGTTCTCGGCGACGGTCAGCGTCTCGAACAGCGAGAAGTGCTGGAACACCATCCCGATGCCGAGCTTGCGCGCGCGCGCCGGATTGGCGATCTCGACCGGCGCCTCGTTCCAGCGCACGGTGCCGGCGTCGGGTTTCACGACGCCGTAGATGATCTTCATCAGCGTCGACTTGCCGGCGCCGTTCTCGCCCAGCACCGCGTGGATCTCGCCGGGGAGCACCGACAGATCGATCCCGTCGTTGGCCACGACGGAAGGATAGATCTTGGTGATGCCGGAAAGCCGCAGGCGCGGGACGACGCTCATCGCCCGATTATGCCGGGGTGCGATGGGCTCGTAATGGTGTAATGGGGTCAGATACGTAATTTTCTGACTGAGCGTCGAGCATCCGCTTGGCCGTCGAGCGGAAATTACGTATCTGACCCCATTACACCATTGCCGGAGGCCGGTCAGCGCCGGCGCGGCGGTACGCTCCCGGACGGCCAGAAGCTCGGCCGCGACGGCGACTGCAATCGCGCCGGGCTCCTTGCTGCGAATCGTGCCCGGCATCGCGCCGATCGGGCACACGATGCGCCCGATCGCGTCGGCGGGCAGCCCGCGTTCCGCGAGCCGGCGCTCGAGCTGCGCGCGCTTGGCGCGCGAGCCGATCATTCCGACATAGCGCCAGTCATCGCGTGCAAGCGCCGCCATGGCCAGCTCGAAGTCCAATGCATGGCTGTGGGTCATGATCGCGACGAAGCTTCGCGCGGGCGCCCCACGCAGTTCGGCGTCCGGGGTGTCGGTGACGATCACCTCGGTGTTGGCCGGCACGGCAGCGGGAAAGTCGTGCTCCCGGGCGTCGACCCAGCGCACGCGGGCGGGCAACGCACCGAGAACGTGCACCAGCGCGCGACCGACGTGGCCGTTGCCGAATACGAACACGTCGAAATCCGTCGGCCGGACGACGTGGACGAAGAGCTCGGTCGCATGGCGCCCGACGACGCCGGAGCCGGACGTCGCGTCGCCGGGGAGTCCCGCCAGTCGCTCCCGCGCGACGGCGATCCCCGCCGAGTCGAGCGCCGCGTCATCGAGCGTGCCGCGCGCATCGTCGGCGGTCACCAGCAGTCGCGACGCGGCTTGCGGACCGCTGCCGAGGCGGCCCACGAGCGCAAACGGTGCCTGCGTCCGGAGACAGGCGCGCGCGGTCGCAAGCCATGGGACGCCGTCTCGCTCGACCGCCTGAAATGCCAGCGTCGCCACGCCTCCGCAGCATTGCCCGAGGCGGGCCGCAAGCGGATAGCGCACGACCCAGGCCGCCGGTCCTGCCTCCGGCTCGGCCAGCGCCTCGCGCGCGAGCCGCAGCGCCTCGAACTCGAGGTGGCCGCCGCCGATCGTGCCGGCCATCGTGGCGCGGGTGACGACCATCGCGGCGCCCGATTCGCGCGGCGTCGAGCCGCGCGCATCGGCAACCGTGACGAGCATGGCGCGCGCCTCGCGATCGAGGGCACTCGCCAGGGCGTCGGGCCAGGACGCATTCGCGATCACGGCACCGCCTCCTGAGCGCGAACGGCGCGGAAGATCGCCTCGGCGGTCGCCGGTGCGTCGAGCTTCGGCGAGCGAGCGCCCTGTCCGACGCTCGCAACCGCGTCGCGTATCGCGTGAAACGCCGACAGTGCGAGCATGAACGGCGGTTCGCCGACGGCCTTCGAGCGATGGATCGTGTCCTCGCGGTTGGGGGCGTCGTGGAACGCGATGCGGACCTCCGCCGGCCACTCGCGGGCGGTCGGAATCTTGTATGTCGACGGCGAGTGGGTCTTGAGCTCGCCCCGGTCGTTCCACCACAGCGCTTCCATCGTCAACCAGCCCCATCCCTGCAGGAAACCGCCTTCGATCTGGCCGCGATCGAGCGCCGGATTGAGCGACGATCCCGCGTCGTGGAGGATGTCGACGGCGACCAGGCGGCACTCGCCGGTCAGGGTGTCGATGACGACCTCCGACACGGCGGCGCCGTAGGCGAAATAGAAGAACGGCCGGCCGGTCAGCGTCTTGCGGTCGTAGTGGATCTTCGGTGTCGCGTAGAAGCCGGTCGCCGACATCGGGACGCGGGCGAAATAGGCCGCTCGCGCGAGCTCGGCGAAGGAGACGGTTTCCGCGCCCGCCCGCACCTCGCCGCCGGCGAAGACCACGTCCCCGGCTGCAGCGCCGTACCTGCGCGCGGCGAACGCCGCGAGACGCGACTTCAGCGAACGCGCGGCCTCGCGCGCGGCCATGCCGTTCAGGTCGCTGCCCGACGACGCCGCGGTGGGCGAGGCATTGGGGACCTTACTGGTGTCGGACGCCGAGACGCGCACGCGGTCGAGCGGAATGCCGAGTTCGTGCGCGACGACCTGCGCGACCTTGGTGAAAAGCCCCTGACCCATCTCGGTGCCGCCGTGATTGAGCAGCGCGGTGCCGTCGCTGTAGACATGAAGCAGTGCGCCGGCCTGGTTGTAGTGCGTCGCGGTGAACGAAATGCCGAACTTCACCGGCGTCAGCGCGATGCCGCGCTTCAGCACCGGGCTCGTCCGGTTCCAGGCGGCGATCTCCTGCCGCCGCGCGCGATAACGCGACGTCGCTTCGAGCTTCGTCACGAGCTCGGGCGCGATGTTGTCCTCGACGGTCATCCCGTAAGGGGCGACGTTGCGCTCGTTCGTCCCGTAGAGGTTCACCCGCCGGACGTCCAGCGGATCGCGGCCGAGCGCGCGCGCCACCTCGTCGATGACCATCTCGATCGCGAACATGCCCTGCGGTCCGCCGAAGCCGCGGAATGCGGTCTCGCTGACCGTGTGCGTCCTGCAGCGATACGAATGGATGGCGACATCGGGCAGCCAGTAGCAATTGTCGGCGTGGAACATCGCGCGATCGTTGATCGGTCCCGACAGGTCGGCCGAGAAGCCGCAGCGCGACGCCAGCGTGAGCTCGAGCCCGAGAATGTGGCCGTCGTCGTCGTAGCCGACGTCCCACGCGTAGCGGAACGCGTGGCGCTTGCCGGTCATGATCATGTCGTCGTCGCGATCGACGCGGAACTTGACGGCGGCGCCGGTGCGGCGCGCGAGGATCGCCGCGATGCACGCGAACAGCGACATCTGCGTTTCCTTGCCCCCGAATCCGCCGCCCATGCGCCGGCATTCGACGACGACGTCGTGGGCGGCCACGCCCAGCGCCCGTGCGACCATGTGCTGGACTTCGCCCGGGTGCTGCGTCGAGCAGTGGATGTGCACGCCGCCGTGCTCGGCGGGCACGGCGAGCGCGATCTGGCCTTCGAGATAGAAATGGTCCTGGCCGCCGCTCGCGGCGCTGCCGCGCATCCGGTGGGGGGCGCGGGCGAGCGCCGCCGCCGCGTCGCCGCGCGCGAGATGCGCCGGCGGCAGCACCCAGGACTCGGTCGCGAGCGCGTCCTCGATGGTCAGCACGGCTGGCAGAGGCGCGAGATCAGACCGGGCGAGCCTCGCCGCGGTCCGGGCGGCGCTGACCGTCGTCGCCGCGACGGCGAACATCGGCTGGCCGGCGAAGAGGACGACGCCGTCGGCCAGGATCGGGTCGTCGTGCTGTATCGGTCCGACGTCGTTGACGCCGGGAATGTCGGCCGCCGTGATCACGGCAACCACGCCGGGCGCCGCGCGCACCGCGTCGAGGTCGAGCCCGACGATCCGGCCGTGGGGGATCGGGCTCGTGCCGACGGCGGCGTGCAGCGTCCCGCGCGGCTCGGCGATGTCGTCGGTGTATCGCGCTTCGCCCGCGACGTGCAGGCGGGCGGAGTCGTGCTCGACGCCGACGCCGATGACGCGGTCGTCGAGCGCGGCGCCGGGAGGATGCGGGGCGTTCATCGCGGCAATCCGGTCACGCGGTGACTGCGAACACCCGCGTGGGCACGCGGGGCGCGTCGATGCCGGTCTCGTGCCAGCACCGCAGCAGCAGCGCCGCGAGCGCGTCCCGCCGGTACTCCGCGGTCGCGCGCATGTCGGTGATCGGCGCGAACTCGTCGCGCGAGCACCGCCATCGCGGCGCGTGCGGTCGCCTCGTTCCAGGGACGACCCGCGAGCGCGGCTTCGCTGGCGACGGCCCGCCGGGGCGTGGCCGCCACGCCGCCGACGCCGATGCGCGACGCGGCGATGCGCGCGCCGTCCAGATCGAGGCGAAAGCACGCGAACGCGGCGGAGATGTCCTGGTCGTACCGGCGCGAGAGCTTGTACGCGCGCAGCACGGTGCCGGCGCGGCGGCGCGGCACGCGGATCCCGGCGACGAACTCGCCCGGCATGCGCGCGCTCTTCTGGTAGCCGACGTAGAAATCCTCGAGCGGCAGCGTACGCACGGCGGCGTCCTGGCGCAGCACGACGGTCGCGCCGAGCGCGATCAGCACCGGCATCGAATCGCCGATCGGCGAGCCGTTGGCGACGTTGCCGCCCAGCGTTCCGGAATTGCGGATCGGCACCGACGCGAAGCGGTCCCAGGCTTCGTGCAACTCGGGCCAGTCGCGCTCGAGCGCCGCGAAGGCCTCGGCGAGCGTCGCGGCGGCGCCGATTTCGAGCACGTCGTCGGTCTCGACCATCCGCGCCAGCGCGTCGACGTTGCCAATGTAGACGAGGTCGCCGAGCGCGCGGTGCTGCTTGGTCACCCACAGCCCGACGTCCGTGGCGCCGGCGACGATGCGGGCATCGGGTCGCGCCGCGACGAGCGCTGCCAGCGCGTCGATCGTGCGCGGCGCGAAGAAAACCTGACCCGCATGCGCATATTCGAACGTGGTTTCGCGTCCGAGCGCCGCAAGCTGCGCCGCAAGGGTTTCCTCGTCGAAGGAAATGCACCGCGTGCCGTCGGGGGCGATGCCGGGGCCGCGCCAATCGGCGGGCGCGGGCAGCGCGTACATGGTGTCGGCGGCGGCGAGGATCGGCCGGTAGCCCGTGCAGCGGCACAGGTTTCCGGACAGCACCTCGACGACGGACTCGCGCGCGGGTCGATACGCATTCTTGTAGAGACCGAACAGGCTCATCACGAAGCCCGGCGTGCAGAAGCCGCATTGCGAGCCATGCTCGCGCGCCATGGCTTCCTGCGCCGGATGCAGGGTCCCGTCGGCGGCTTTGAGGGCTCTCGACGGTGAACACGGCCATGCCGTCGACGGTCGGCAGGAGCCGGATGCAGGCGTTGACGGGAGCCCAGCGAAGGCCGCCGCCCGCCGCGGGCGCGGCGAGAACCACCGTGCACGCGCCGCAGTCACCCTCGGCACAGCCTTCCTTGGTGCCCGTGAGGCGGCGCAGGTCGCGCAGGAATTCGAGCAGCGTGATCTGCGGCGGCACCCCCTCCACCTCGACCAGGTCGCCGTTGAGCAGGAAGCGTATCGGTTCGGCCATCGCGAGGTTGCCCATACCCGCACGGGAAATGCGCTGCCGCCGACGATAGCACAAGGGCTGCGGCATGCGGTCGCGGCCAGGGTCGGGCCGAGCGCACGTCAAACCCCCACCGCATCCATGGCCATGCGCTGCGCGGCCGGCCTCCCGGCATGAAAAAGGGGACCCGCGCGGGGTCCCCTCTCGGTGCCGCCGGACGGCAGTGGTTACTTCTTCTTGGCGGCGGCAGCCACGTCGGCCAGCAGCTTGTCGGCCTGTTTGTTCTGGGCGCTGGCACGGACGAGGATGTCCGGGGCGAGCGCCTTCTTGCCGTAGTACGCGGCGTTCCAGTCGTCGTTGGTCTTGACGACGGTGCCGTCGAGGTTGAGCCCGCCGTACACGCCCTTGGACCGGCTGAACGAGATCAGGTCGGCCACGACGTCGGACTTGGCGCCCGCGCCAACGGGCCCGGCGGCCACGCTGGCGTCACCGCCCATCTTGAACGAGGTCGACAGCAGCGAGTTCATGCCCTTGTCGGTCATCACCAGCGTGATGTCCTCGGACACCTGGACGCCGGCCTGGAAGCCGACGCTGGCCGTGGCCAGCGAGTAGAACGCAGGGCCCATCCACTTGCCCGACTTCGCGTCGTGGGCGACGACCAGCGCATGGCCGCCCGAGCCACCGAAGATGAAACCGGCCTTCACGATTTCCGGCGCGATCAGCACCGCCTTGGCGCGGCCGATGTTCTGCTGCATCCAGGTCATGTCCGGATCACGAAGGAAATCCGACAGCGTCTTCTCCGCTGCGGTGACCAGCTTCTGCTGGTCGGACTGTGCCTGCACGGCCGGTGCGACGAGCACGGACGACGCCGCAACAACGAGGGCAATACCTAAGGAACCACGTACGCGGTCAAGCATGTTTTCTCCTTTTTTGCGCCCGAGAGCGCTCGATGCACTGCTGATCAATAAGGCGCCGGCGCCTGACTGGCTGCCGCCCTTAGGCACCTATTCTAGACCCCTCGGAAGGGGGGAGGGCGGAGGGCAGATTGACCCACCGCAAGGAATGCTTTGCTGGAGGCACGGGCGCGTCACTCCGGAATCGCGTTCAGCAGGTACAGCGCAGCGAGCAACCCGGAGGGCCGCCCGATCTTACCCAGCCACTGGTGGAAGATGCTCTCGAGCTCCGGGCTCGTATAGACCTGGGTCAGCGCGCGATTCACCTGCAGCCGGAACGCCGAGTCGTTGCGCGGCACCGCGAACGCATAGGGTTCGAGCGACAGATCGTCGGGCAGCATCGCCAGCGCATTCGGATCCTTCGCCTGCGCGGCGAGGCCGACGAGCTTGATCTTGTCGCTCGCGAACGCGTCGAGCGACCCGGATTCGAGCATCGCGATCCCTTCGTTGCCGTCCCGCAGTCGCGTGACCTTGGCATTGACGAGCCGGCTCCTCAGCGCCTCGGCGAGCCGTTTTTCGGTGGTCGTGCCGGAGATCACGCCGATGTTCTTTCCGGCGAGGTCGGCGAACCGCTTCGCCGGCGAATCGGCGCGGACCAGGAAGCCGCCGCCGTCGATGAAGATGAGTGCCGAAAAATCGACGTCGTTCATGCGCGTCAGCGTCGTGGTCGTGTTCGCACAGTCGAGGTCCGCCTTGCCTGACGCAACCATCGCGATCCGCTCGGACACCGTCCCGACAACCCAGTTCGTCTTGAGGTCGGGCGTGCTGATCGCACGACCGATCTGCGCGATCACGCGCTTGCAGAGGTCGATGGAAAAGCCTGCCGCCTGTCCCTTGTCGTCGACGAACGAGAAGGGAAGTGAATCGCCGGAGAACGCGACGTTGATCTGCTTGGCGGCCCTGATTTTGGCCAGCGTGTCGGGCAGAGCGTCCGGTTTCGCGGCGGGCACGGTCTGTGCGTCGGCGCCGCCGGCGGCAAGACCGATGGCAAGGGCAGCGGCGAGGGCGGCAAAGAGTGTCTTGATCACAACGGAACCTCGGACGGGAGAGTCTGGCGGGAAGGGTGCGGCGGCGTCTCTTCTTCGGAGCACGGCCGCACATGGGATTCTAACCCGCGCGAGGGCTTTTTTTCCGCAGCGCAGCGACGTCCCGGCATGGCGACCGGACAGGCCCGATCTGCGTGCTAGACTTCCCGCGGCTCGCGGCCTCCACCATGGAGGTGACGCCGCATCCCAGGGTCTCGCCGCGACGTTCGCGCGCGGTGCGCTGCAGGACGAGGCGGTCGCTTTCACCAGCGTGCGGACCTGCGGGGGCGGATCGACCGGCGGCGGCCATCTACCGGATCGGTCCCGGCCGGCCCCATCAGGGTGGGGCGCGGTTCGGGGCGGCCGGTGGCGTAGCGTACAGGGCGCCCCGTTCGCGCGAGCAGCGGCAGTGGGAAGCAAAGGTGACGCTTGACTTGGGGCGCATCCGCACGGTACTGATGCGCCACGAGCCGTACGTCCGCGAAGGCGACCGGGTGCGCAACGCGGGCGCCAACGTCGAACGGCCGAGGCAGGGCATTCTGGGTGAGCAGGCACTGAGTCCCGCGCGGCGCGCGGGAAGGGGAACCGATGGCGGCGCTCGCGATTACCGACCAACCCGACGGCCGACGCATCGTCGCGGTGTCGGGTCGACTCGATGCGGTCACGCTGCCGGCGCTGTGGGACGATGCGCGCAAAGCGGTGGCTGCAGTGCCGGCCAAACCGGTCGTCGTCGATGCCGCCGGCGTCGACTACTGCGACGGCGCCGGCGTTGCCCTCTTCGTCGACCTGCTGCGCCATCCGCGTGAGCCGAAAGTGGAGGTGGCGAACCTCAAGCCGGCCTTCGAAGTCCTGCTCAAGCAGTTCGATCCCGACGTCCTCGAGCACGACCTCGATCCGGAACCGCAAGCGCGGCTCCGCCGATCGAGGAAATCGGCCGCGCGGCGGCGGGCGTGTGGAAGGACATCCGGACGCAGGTCACCTTCGTCGGCGAGGCCACGGCAGCGCTCATCTATGTGATCCGGTCGCCGGCCTCGGTGCGCTGGAAGGATGTCTGGCGCATCTGCGAGCGGGTCGGCGTCGACGGCCTGCCGATCGTCGCGCTGATCTCCGTCCTGCTGGGGATGATCCTCGCGTTCCAGTCGGCGGTGCCGATGAAGCGCTTCGGGGCGGAAATCTTCGTGGCCGATCTGATCGGCCTGTCGATGCTGCGCGAGCTGGGGCCCCTGATGACGGCGATCCTGCTGGCCGGGCGCTCCGGGGCGGCGTTTGCCGCGGAGATCGGCACGATGCGGGTCAATCAGGAAGTCGACGCTTTGGAAACGATGGGGCTCGACCCCGTGCGGTTCCTGGTGACGCCGCGGATCATCGCCGCCGTCCTGATGACGCCGCTGCTGACGCTGTTCTCCGATCTCGTCGGCCTGCTCGGCGGGGCCTTCACGATGCAGTCGTTCTCGATTCCGTTCGTCACCTTCCTCAAGGAAGTCGACAGCGCGGTCACCCTGACGGATTTTCTCGCCGGCTTCATCAAGTCGTTCGTGTTCGCGATGCTGGTCGCCGGCATCGGCTGCCTGCGCGGCCTGCAGACCGCGGCAGGGGCGTCGGCGGTCGGCGAATCGGCGACGCGCGCCGTCGTTTCCGGCATCATCCTGCTCGTCGTCGTCGACGGCATCTTCGCGGTCGCGTATTACATGCTCAATATATGAACGCCGCCGAGCCGATCATCCGCGTCGAGGACGTGTTTGCCGGCTACGACGGCAATGCGATCCAGGAGCACGTCACCTTCGACATCCGCGCCCGGCGAGGTGTTCGGCATCCTCGGCGGCTCGGGCTGCGGCAAGAGCACGCTGATGAAGCACATGATCGGACTCAACCCGCCGGTCTCGGGCCGGATCCTGATCGGCGGCGACGACATCGTGACGGCCGAGGGCGAGGTGCTCGAGCGCATCCGACGGCGCTTCGGCGTGATGTACCAGTCGGGTGCCTTGTTCGGCTCGATGACGCTGCTCGAAAACGTCCGGCTTCCGCTCGAGGTGTACACCGATCTGCCCGACGACGCGATCGACCTGGTGGCGCGGATGAAGCTGGAGCTCGTGGGTCTCGAAGGCTTCACCGGGCACCTGCCCGCCGAGCTCTCCGGCGGCATGCAGAAGCGCGCCGGCATCGCCCGGGCGATGGCGCTCGATCCGTCGATCCTCTTCCTCGACGAGCCCTCGTCGGGGCTCGATCCGATCACCGCCGCGTCGCTCGACGCGACGATCCGCCGGCTCGCCGACAGCCTCGGCGTGACGTTCGTGATCGTCACCCACGACCTCGGCAGCATCTTCGTCGCCACCGACCGCGTGATCCTGCTCGACCGCCGCGCGAAAGGTATCATCGCGGAGGGCGACCCGCGCAAGCTCCGTGACGAGAGCGACGACCCGCGCGTGCGGGCGTTCTTCCGCCGCGAAGCCGAAATCGCCACCGCCTGACGAACCCGGATTCCCATGAGCCTCAAAGCCAACTACTTCAAGCTCGGCCTGTTCGTCATCGGTGCGATCGTCGCCGGCGTGATCGTCCTGGTCGTCATCGGATCGGGACGCTGGTTCCAGCCGAAGCTCACCGTCGAGACGTACTTCAACGAGTCCGTGCAGGGCCTGGACATCGGCTCCAAGCTCAAGTACCGCGGGGTGGCGATCGGCGACGTCACCCGGATCGGCTTCACGTACAACCAGTACCAGCTCGACAAGCCGATGACCGAGCGCGTGCGCTACGTGCTGGTCGAGGCGCAGATCCAGCCCAAGCTCCTGGGCGGCCGCGCCGCCGCCGGCGACATCACGCAGGGCGAGAACGCCGCGCAGGAGGTCGCGCGCGGCTTGCGGATGCGTCTCGCGCCGCAGGGGATCACCGGCACGAGCTACCTCGAGATCGACTACGTCGATCCGCCGCCGCCGCTGATCCCGATCGACTGGGTGCCGACCAACACCTACATCCCCAGCGCGCCGGCGACCGTCACGCAGATCGTCAACGCGGCCTCCGAGATCATGGACCGGCTGCACAAGCTCGACATCGAGGGCACGGTCGCGAACCTCAACCGCCTGATGGTGACGACGAATGACCGGATGGCCGCAATCGACACCAAGCTGCTGACGGATCGCACGGTGACCGTGCTCGCCAAGGTCGAGACGACCCTCGACCACATCGACGCGAAGAAGCTGTCCGACGAAGGCGTGGCAATGCTCGCCGAGCTGCGCACGACCAACGCCGAGCTCAGGAAGACGCTCGCCAACCCGGCGCTGCAGAAGCTGCCCGACGACGCGGCCGCGGCACTGGCGCGCGTGCGCACGATCGTCGACGATCCGAACCTGCCCAAGACGCTCGCGCATCTCTCGGGCACGCTCGGTCGGATCGACCGGATCCTGGGCGGCGGCGAGGCCGACATCGCCGTCACCGTCGAGAACCTGCGCCAGATCACCGACAACCTGCGCGACCTGACCGAAGACGCGAAACGCTATCCGGCGAATGTGATCTTCGGCGAGGCGCCGCGCCCGCTGGAAGGCAAACGATGACCGCCCGTACTCCTCGCGCGCTCGCGCGCCTCGCCCACCGCGCCGCCGCCTCGTTCGCTGATCGCCGTGGCGGCTGTCGCCCTCGTCGCCGGCTGCTCGCTCTCCCGCCCGGCGCCGGTCAAGACGATGTTCCTGCATCGAACCGCCCGCGCCGCCCGCCGCGGCGAAGGCGCATCCGGTCACGCTGCGGGTCGGCACCGTCAACGTCGCCGCGCCGTTCCGCGGCCGCACGTTCATCTATCGCGATTCGGATCTGCGCTTCCAGACCGACTACTACGCCGAGTTCGTCGTCGCCCCGGCGGCGATGATCGGCGAGATCGACCGCGACGCGCGCTCGACCGCGCCGGCGTGTTCGCCCGCGTGGTGCCGCCGGGAGCGCCGCCCGACGGCGACTACGTGCTCGACGGCTTCGTCAGCGCGCTCTACGGCGACGTGCGCGAGTCCGGCGAAGCCGGCCGCCGAAGTCGCGGTCACGTTCTTCCTGTCGCGCGCCGACGCCGGGATGGCCACGCCGTTGTGGTCGAAGGAATACCGGCGCCGCGTACCGGTCGGGTCAGCCGGTTCCCGAAAGCTATGCGGCAGCGCTGTCGTCGGCGTTCGGCGAGATCCATGCCGAGCTCGCGCGTGACCTTGCTGCGGTCAACCTGGCGAAGAAATAGCCGGCGCGTCGCACGCGAACACGCCCGCGGTTACGTCGCCGTGCCGTCGGCGGCCGGTGGTCCCGCGATCTCGATCCTGAGCGGCGAAGCGGTGTTCAGGTGGACGTCGCGCTGCGGGAACGGCATCGCGATTCCGGCATCGGCGAACGCGCGGTCGATCATGTGCAACAGATCGGACTTGATCCGCCGCGCGTCGCTGCCGGGCGTCATGTCGACCCAGTAGGTGAGCGCGAAGTTGATCGCGCTGTCGGCGTACTCGTCGAGATAGACCTCCGGCGCCGGCGCCTTGAGCACGAGGCCGTGCCGCTCGAGCACTGCGTGCAGCGTATCGGCGGCCTTGCGCAGCGGCGTGCCGTAGGCGACGCCGATCGTGATCGTTTGCCGCGTCTGCGGGCTCGTATACGTCCAGTTGGTCAGCTTGCTCTCGAGGAACGTGCTGTTCGGAATCAGCGACTCGATGCCGTCGGCGGTGCGGATCGTCGATGCGCGCAAGCCGATTTCGGTGACGCGGCCGCGGATGCCGTCGACCTCGACGAGGTCGTCCAGCCGCATCGGCCGGCTGGCGAGCAGGATGATGCCGGCGACGAGATTCTTGAGCAGCGTCTGCAGTCCGAAGCCGGCGGCGATCGCGAGCGCGCCGCCGAGGAACGCGAACGCGGTGAGCGGGATGCTGGCCGAGACCAGCGCGAAGATGACGAGGATCGCCGTCAGCGCGAACAGGATCCAGTTGCGCAGCGCCGCCGCCGACTGCGGCGCCGCGTGACCGCGGGCGACGATGACGCGCTCGATTCGGCGCGCGAAAAAGCTCACCAGCCAGTAGCCGACGACGACGATCAGCACGGCGCCGATCGACTTTCCGAGCGTGACGCTTCGCGACACGTTGATTCGGCGGCCGTCGGCAGTCTCGAACGTGTCGTCGACCGTGAAGAGCTCGAACGTCCAGATGCGGCGGAGACCCAGCCAGGCGCCCGCGGCGGTGTCCTTGGCGCGCTCGGCAAACGAGACGTCGCGCCGGCCTTCGATGTCCGCACGAAAATGGCGCAGCAGCCGCTGCAGCGGCTCGCCCAGCTCGACCGCGCGCTGCAGGTCGCGCTCGCGCTGGCGGAAAGTCTCCAGCAGCCGCGTGGCGAGCGCCGTCTCCTCGCCCGTTGTCGAGCGCAGCCGCGTTTCCTGCTCGCTGACGCGCGCCTTCGCCGCCGCCATCTGTTGAGCGAGGTATTCCTGCCACGTCCGTGCCGTCGCGAGCGATGCCGTCAGCTTCTCGTAGAGTGCGCGCGCCTCGACCGGATCGTGGGTCGAAGTCGCGGCGGCGCGCGCGTCCCACGCCGCGCGCTCGCCATCGAGCAGCAACAGATATTGCTTCAGCAAATCGACGCGCAGCTGCGCCGTGAACGCGGTTTCACGCGCCGCGTCGACGTCTTCGGCCGCGCGCTGCGCAGCGGCCTCGCCGGGAACGGCGGGCGCCACGCGAGCCTGCGCGAGGCGCGCTTCGGCCGCGTCCCGCGCAGCGACGGCGGCCGACAATTCGCGGAGCGCGCGCTCGAGCTCGCGGTCGACCGCGCGTTGACGCGTATCGAGCTCCGTGCGGGCGCGCGCGATGTCCTCGGACGTCAGCGTGAATTCGCTTCCCGCGGCGGCGAGCTTGCGCACGCCGAGTTCGTGCAGCGCGCTCGCCGCTGCCGCTTCCTCGCGAGCGTTGCGAACTCCCATGTCGAGCAGCTCGCGCGTGGCTTCGTCGAGACGCGCCCGCAGGACGGCGAGATCGCGCTTCCAGCCGAGTGTCGCCGCGGCGGGCGTTCCCGCCGCCGCGTCGGCGGCTTCCGTGGCGAGCCGGGCCGCGGCCTCGCTCGCCTTGAGCTTGGCCGCGACGTCGCTGCCGAACTTCTCGAACAGCGAGCGCCGGGCCTTCGCGCCGGTGATTCGCGCCTCGGCGTTGTCGACGTTGTCGCGCAGTGCGTCGACGGTGAGCACCGAGTACGGCGGTGGCGTCGGAAAGCCGTGCCAGTCGGCGAGCGCCCGCTCGGCGTCGCCGCGCTCGCGCCGTGCCGCATCGACGCGATCGAGGACGTCGTACTGCTGCTGGTACAGGCCGGCGAGCTGGCGCGCGAGGCCGAGACGCTCGGCGATCTCGCGCGCAGGCGTGCCGGGCGGGGCACCGAGTGCCGCGCCCCGCGAAGCCTCGATCGACGCGAGTTCCTTCTGCGCGGCCTCGAGGTTCTTGCGGATGTCGTCGTGCGACGCCGGCGTGCCCGCTGACAACGGCGGTGCGGCTTGCGCCGTGTTCCCCGGCTCCGGCGCTGCCTGGATCGAACCCTTGAGCGGCACGGCCGGTTGTGCGCCGATTTCCGCGGCCAACGACAGCGCGACCGCGAACAGACCGGTCGCGGTCAGCGGCAGCATCGCGGAAGGCGCGCTCATGCCGCGAGCGCGCGCGCATCGCGCGTTCATGGCAGCGCGGCGGTCGGGAAGAGGCTGCCGCACCGTCCGCGGCGGAACGACGGCGACTGCCGGTCGTCATCTTGTCGGCCTCCGTCACCCAGCCGCCGCCCATCGCCTTGTAGGTGTTGGCGGCCGAGGTGAAGACCGACGCGCGTACCGCGGCGAGGGTGAGTTCGGCGGGAAACAGCGACTGCTCGGCCTGCAGCACGGTCGAGTAGGGCGTGTAGCCGCCGGCGTACTGCAGCCTCGCCAGGCGCGCGTAATCCCTGAGTGCCGCGACGAGGCGCTCCTGCGCCGCAAGCTGTTCCTTGAGCTTCAGGTTGGCCACGAGCGCGTTGTCGACGTCGGCGAATGCGTTCTGGATCGAGAGCTGATAGTTGAGCAGGGCTGCCTGCTGTGCGGCTTCGGACTGCGCCACCTGACCGCTGACCGCGCCGAACGTGAAGATCGGCCCGACGATCTGGCCGGCGTAGTTCCACACGCGGGTCGGCCCCGTGAAGAGGTTCGACAGATCCGCGCTCGAGCTGCCGAGCGCGCCGGTGAGCGAGATGATCGGGAAATAGAGCGCCTTGGCGGCACCGATCTGCGCGTTGGCCGCAATCAGCGCCTGCTCGGACTGCATGAGGTCGGGCCGGCGCTCGAGCAGCGCGGAGGGCATGCCCGCCGGGACCGCCGGCAGCGCGAGGTCGTAGATCGATTTGCCGCGCGGGATGGGGCCCGGGTTGCGACCGAGCAGGATCGAGAGGGCGTTCTCGGTCTGGGCGATCTGCACCTCGATCTGCGGAATCTGCGCCGCAGCGGTCTCGTATTGAGACTGCGCCTGCGCCACGGTCATCTGCGAGGTCTGCCCGTACTTGAACTGCAGCTGGTACAGGCGCACCGATTCCGCGTACGTGCCGAGCGTGCGCTTCGCGATCACGAGCTGCTCGTCCAGGCCGCGCAGCGTGATGTAATTGATCGCGACCGACGAGACGAGCGTGAGGATCACGCCGCGGCGCGCCTCGTCGGTGGCGAGCATGTTGGCCTGCGCCGCCTCGGACAGACGCCGGATGCGGCCCCACAGGTCGATCTCCCAGCTTGCCGTCAGCAGCGTCTGGTAGGTCGTCTGCGGATTCGGATAATTCGGAATCGCGGCGACGGCCCCCGTGTCGGGAATGCGCGCCTTCTCGCCGCTCGCCGAGTAGCCGACCTGGGGAAACAGCGCCGAGCGGGTCTGCGTGATCACCGCCAGCGCCTGTTCGACATTGGCGGCGGCGACCTTCACGTTGAGGTTGTGCGCGAGCGCGTCCGCGATCAGGCCGTCGAGTACCGGGTCTCCGTATTGCTTCCACCACTCGGTGTTCGCGGTTTCGGCAGCATCTTTGGGCGTGAAGAGGAACGACGACGGTGCGTCCACTTTCGGCCGGACGTAATCCGGACCCATCGTGCAGCCCGCGAGCAGTGCCAGCGCGATGGCAGCCAGAACGAACGACCGGACCCCGGTGCCCACGCGGCCGCCCGAACCGCACTGGGGGCCCCTGCGGGGGCGACGAACGACGTGAGCCCGGTGGCCGTTCATGTCAGTTGCCCTCCCGCGGTGCGTGGGGAGCTGCACCGCCGCCGCCTCCGCCGCCACCGTGCGCTGCGGCAGCCGCGGCGGGCGCCGGCGGCGACGCCTCGGGCGCGCTGCCCTTGCCTTCGGCAAGCCGATCGAAGAGGTAGAACAGCAGCGGCACGTAGAGCATCGCGAGCGTGGTCTCGCCGATCATGCCGCCGATGATGCCGGTGCCGATCGAGTGGCGCGCGTTGGCGCCGGCGCCCATGGCGATGGCGAGCGGCAGACAGCCGAAGGCGAACGCGAGCGAGGTCATGATGATCGGCCGCAGCCGCTGCTCGCCGGCCAGGATCGTCGCTTCCATGATCGTCTTGCCCTGGTGCCGGAACTCGACGGCGGCGGAGACGCGCAGCACGGCATTCTTCGCGCCGAGGCCGATCAGCACGAGGAGGCCGATCTGGAAGTAGACGTCGTTCTCGAGGCCGCGCACCCAGTTGGTGACGAGCGCGCCGAGGATCCCGAACGGCACCGCGGTCATCACGGCGCCGGGCAGCGTCCACGACTCGTACTGCGCGGCGAGCACCAGGAACACGATGATGAGGCCGAACACGAACGCGATCATCGACGTGCCGCCGGACTTCTTTTCCTCGTACGCGAGCCCGGACCACGCGAACGTGTAGCCCGGAGGCAGCACCTCCGTGCGCGACCGCCTCCATCGCGGCGATCGCGTCGCCCGAGCTGTAGCCCGTCGCCGGGTTGCCGTTGACCTTCGCCGCGGGAAAGCCGTTGAAGTGCGGCAGCAGGTCCGGGCCCGCGACCCACTCGGTCGTGACCAGCGCGGACAGCGGCACCATCTCGCCGTCCTTCGAGCGCGTGTACAGGCGCGTCAGGTCAGCCGGGGTCCTGCCGGTACTTCGCGTCGGACTGCACGATCACCCACCAGACGCGGCTGAACTGGTTGTACTGGCTCGCGGTCAGCGAGCCGAACTGCGCCTGGATCGCGCTGTAGACGTCCTCCACCTGCACGCCGAGCAGCGTGGCCTTGTCGCGATCGACGATCGGCGCGCAGCTGCTGCGTGTTGGCGCGGAACGTGCTGGACAGGCTCGCGAGCTCCGGCCGTGCCGCGCCTTCTTGAGGAAGTCCTGCGTGACCTGGTCGAGCTGCGCCGGGTCGCCGGCGCCGGTGTCCTGGATCCAGAATTCGAAGCCGCCGGTGGTGCCGATGCCGGGAATCGGCGGCGGCGCGACGGGGATGACGATCGCCTCGTCGATCGCCTGCGACCTCGCGGTAGAGGTTCATCAGCACGGCCCGCGCGTTCTGCGTCTTGCGCGGCCTCGGTCGTGTCGTAGCGCTCCTTGAAATCCTTGAGCGTCACGAAGAACGCGCCGGCGTTGGTCTTGAAGCCGCTGTCGAGCAGGCTGTAGCCGGTGATCATCGCGCGCGTGTCGACGCCGGGGATCTTGGCGAGGATCGCGTCCACCTTCTCGGCCACGGCCTGCGTGCGGTCGATGCTCGCGGCCTCCGGCATGATGATCGCGGCCATCACGTAGCCCTGGTCCTCGTTCGGGACGAAGCTCGTCGGCAGCACGGTGAACAGGTGGTAGATGCTCCAGAGGAAGCCCGACGAGCAGCACCAGCGCGACGACAGCGCGCTTGATCACGAGCTCGACCGCGTGGCCGAAGCCGCGCGTCACCGCGTCGACCTGGCGGTTGAACCAGGCGAAGAAGCCGCGCTGCGGCGGCGGGTTGTGCTTCGAGCATCAGCGCGCACATCGCCGGCGTCAGCGTCAGCGCGACGAAACCGGAGACCGCGACCGAAACCACGATCGTGATCGCGAACTGCTTGTAGAGCTGGCCGGTCGTGCCGGGCAGGAACGCCGCCGGGACGAACACCGACGCCATCACCAGCACGACGGCGACGAGCGAGCCCGCGATCTCCTCCATCGACTTGATCGTGGCTTCCTCGGGGCGCGAGATGGTGCTCGTGCATGTTGCGCTCGACGTTCTCGACGACGACGATCGCGTCGTCGACGACCATCCCGATCGCGAGCACCAGGCCGAACAGCGTGATCAGGTTGATCGAGAAGCCGAGCGCGAGCATGCCGGCGAACGTCGTGATCAGCGCGACCATGATCGCGACGGTGCAGATGATCGTGGTGCGGAAGCTCTGCAGGAACAGGTAGACGACCAGCACGACCAGCGCGATCGCCTCGAACAGCGTGTGGATCACCTCCTCGATCGACAGCTTGACGAAGTCGTTGGTGTCGAGCGCGACGATGTAGTCGATGCCCTCGGGGAAGCGCGCCTTCATCTCGTCGAGCGTCTTGCGCACCCCCGTCCGAGACCTTGAGCCCGTTCGCGCCCGGCTGCAGGTAGACGGCGATGAAGGTCGTCGGCGATGCCGTTGAGCTTGGAGTCGACGATGTACTGGCGCAGGCCGACCTCGGCGCGCGCGACGTCGCCCAGGCGGACGATCGCGCTGCCGTCCTGGCTCGCGCGCAGGATGATCTGCTCGTACTGCCGCGGCTCGGTGAACGGCGCCTGCGTGACCACCGGGAACGTGAGCTCGACCGGTCCTGCGGTCGGCTGCTGGCCGATCTGCCCGGCGCCGAACAGCGCGTTCTGCGCCTTGATCGCGTTGGCGATGTCGCTGGTCGTGATGCCGAGCGAGGTCATGCGGTCCGGGTTCATCCAGATCCGCATCGCCTGGTCCGGCACGCCCATGATCTGCGCCTGGCCGGCGCCCGGCACGCGCTTGATCGCGTCGAGGACGTAGACGTTCGCGTAGTTGGCGATGTAGTCGGCGCTAGTAGCGGTCGCCCTTGCCGAACACGCCGATCAGCATCATGATCGACGACGACTTCTTCTGCACCGAGACGCCGAGCTGCGTCACGGCGGTCGGCAGCTGCGGCAGCGCGAGGTTGACGCGGTTCTGCACCTGCACCTGCGCGATGTCGGGATCGGTGTCGAGCGAGAAGTAGACGGTCAGCGTGAGCTGGCCGTTGGCCGAGCTGGTCGACGACATGTACAGCATGTTGTCGACGCCGTTGATCTGCGCCTCGATCGGCGCGGCGACCGAGTCGGCCAGCGTCTTCGAGTCGGCGCCCGGGTAGGTCGCGGAGACCGTGACCTGCACCGGCGTGATCGTCGGGTACTGCTGGACCGGCAGCACGACCATCGCGACCAGCGCCGGCGAGGCAGATGATGATCGAGACGACCGCGGCGAAGATCGGCCGTTCGATGAAGAAGCGGGAGAACATGATCGGCGCCGATCCGGCTACTGGCCGACCGCGATTTCGACGCGCCGGGCCTCACGTTCGCTGCCGGGGCCGGTCACGTCCTGCGGTGCCTTCAGCCTTACCCGTTCGGCGGAAATGCCCTCGGCGAGGAGCGCGTCGCGCACGGCGGTCGCGCGACGCTTCGCGAGCTCCACATTGGCCGCACGATTGCCGGTGCGGTCGGCGAAGCCGGTGACGTCGATCGGGTTCGTGCCGGCCTTCATGCCGGGCGCGAAACCCTTGAGCAGACGCATCGCCTCGGCGTCGAGCGCGGCCGCGCCGCTCGCGAAGTGGACGATCAGCGTCGCCCCGGGCGGGCGTGCCGGCGGCGCAGCTTCCGGCGAACCCGGTTTCGGCGTGTACGCGGACACCTTGACGGGGGCCTCCGGTGCAAGCCGGAGCGCGCCGTCGACCACGACCCGGTCGCCGGCCGCCAGGCCCTGCGTGACGAACCAGCTGTCGCCGTACCAGTCGCCGACGACCACCGGCCGCAGCTCCGCCTTCCCGTCCTTGTTGGCGACCCAGACGAATTGCCCCTTCGCGCCCTGCTGCACGGCGCGCTGCGGAACGAGGATCGCGTTCGGCCGGATCGCGCCGTGGAGTCGCGTGCGCACGTACTGGTTCGGCCGCAGCACGCCGTTCGGGTTGTCGACCGAGGCACGGATCAGGAACGTTCCGGTCTGCGAGTTGTACGACGGGTCCGCAAACGTGATCTTGCCCTTGTACGGGAACACGGTGCCATCGACGAGCTCGATCTCCACGACGAACTGGTTGTCCTCGGGCAGCTTGACCAGCCCTTTCTGCACCTCCTTGCGGATGCGCTCCATCTCGTTCTCGGAGATGCTGAAGTTGATCCACATCGGCGTGAGCACGGAGACCGTCGTCAGATTGCTGTTTTGCGCGTTGACGTAGGTGCCGTCGGCAACGGCAGCGAAGCTGCTGACGCCGTCGACGGGCGACGTGATGGTCGTGTAGGAGAGGTCGAGCTTGGCCGAATCGAGCTGCGCCTTCGACTGTGCGACCGCTGCGGCCGCCTGCTCGTACTGGCCCTGTGCGTCGTCGAGGTCCTTCTGCGACAGTGCATTCTGCTCGGCCAAAGGCCTGGTGCGCGCAAGATTGGCCCGTGCAACTTCGAGCGCCGCCTGGTTGCGCTGCAACGCAGCCGCCGCACCGTCGACCTGCGCCTGGAACGGCTTCTGGTCCATGCGGAACAACACCTGGCCCGCCTTGACCACGGCACCTTCGGTGTAGACGCGCCTCTCGAGAAAACCGGAAACCCGCGCCGCGATCGTGACCGCCTGCGAACTCTGCGTCTGTGCGACGAACGTCGAGGTGATGGGCACATCCCGTGCGACAACGGTAAGCGCCGTTACATCGAGGGGAGGTCGCGCCGCCTCCTTCTTCTCCTCCTTGCCGCAGCCTGCAATGACGGCAAGAAACGCAGCAGCGATCAGCATCCGGCGCATCATGGGATTCCCCGCAGAATCTTCTTCGTGGTATCGGCGGCGGCGACAGCGCGGAAAACCACCCTGCCGGCCGATGCGCCCGCCATGTTAGCCGAGAATGTAGCGGGCCGGGCGTCGCAAATTCGTGGCCTGCGGCAATCTGCCGCCTCGAAAGCCGCAACCACGATGGACGCAATATCTGGAAGCTTTCGCGGATGGATCCGGGGTCCGACAGCCGGTGGTTCGCCTATTCGCTGACCCGCGACGAGATGTCCGCGTCGACGGATACGTCATGGGTGCCACGGCGCGGCGCGCGGCCCGGCGCATCGTTTGCGCTAGGTTAAGGATCCGCCGCTCGGCAGCGCCGACAATTCAAATTCAATGTGAGGTGCTGGGTTGGCGGCGGGGCGGTCGGATGCGCGTCCCTTTGCGCGCCGTGCCGGACATCAGCTCTATTTCGTGATCGTCTTCCGCGATCCCGAGCCGGGGCAGACGCTGCCCGACGTCTGCACCACCGAGCAGCAGTTTGTACACGAGGTGCCCGAGCTGCATCCGGACAGCCCCAAGCCGGCGATCGTGGGCAACTGGCAGCGTGGGTGGGCCGCGATGATGGCGGTGGCCGCCGATCAGGACAGCCATCCGTCCGGCTGTCATCAACGGCGCGCTGATGTCCTAATGGGCTGCGCGGCAGGCCTGTCGGAATGGACGGTTCGGCCTCGTTGCCGCACCGGAATTTGAGAAAGAGGAGTTCTACATGCGCAAGAGACAAGGACTACGCGTCACTGCGGTGATGGCGGCGCTGGCTATCGCGACATACTCGATGGGCGCGAACGCGCAACAGTTCGTCTATCCGACAAAGGGGCAGACGCCGGATCAGCAGAAGAAGGACGAAGCGGCCTGCCATCAGTGGGCCGTGGGCCAGACCGGCTTCGATCCTGCCAAGCCGGCGGCGCCCGCTGCCGCGGCGCCGGCGCCGACGACGGCCACCGGCACGACACCGGGGGCGGGCGTCCGTGGCGCTGCGCGGGGGGCGGTCGTCGGTGAAGTTGTCGGCGGCGACGCGGGAGCGGGGGCCGCGGCAGGCGCGGCCGCCGCGCGCGGACAGAGTCGTCGCCAGAATGCCGCGCAACAGCAGCAGGCTGCGCAACAGCAGACGCAGGCGCAGGGTGCGCAGCAGGCGGCGTACGGCAAGGCGCGTGCCGCGTGCCTCGAGGGGCGCGGCTACAGCGTCAAGTAGGACGACACTCCGGCGAAGCCGGCCGCTGTCGGCGGGACGTCAGCGCGCGATCCGGGCGCGCAGGTCGTGTTCGTCCGCACCGGTGACGGCGACCTGCACGAACGTTCCCGGCGCGAGGCTGCGCGCAGCGTCGATTCGCACGACGCCGTCGATTTCGGGGGCGTCGGCCGCCGAGCGCGCGATGGCCGTGCCGTCCTCGCGCCCGTCGACCAGAACGGTGAGCGTCGTGCCGACGCGCCGCGCGAGCCGGGCCGCGCTGATCCGCGCCTGCACCGCCATGAAGCGCGCGCGGCGGATCTCCTTGATCTCCTCGGCAATGGGATCGGGCAGCGCGTTGGCCGCGGCGCCCTCGACCGGCGAATAGGCAAAACAGCCGACGCGATCGAGTTGTGCGGCTTCGAGAAACGCGAGCAGTTCCTCGAACTCGCGCTCGGTTTCGCCCGGAAAGCCGACGATGAACGTGCTTCGAATGACGAGGTCCGGCCGCGCGGCGCGCCACGCCTCGATCCGCCGCAACGTGCCTTCGGCGTTGGCGGGGCGCTTCATGAGCTTGAGAATCCGCGGGCTCGCGTGCTGGAACGGCACATCGAGATAGGGCAGCAGTCCCCCTTGCGCCGGATCGTCGGTCATGTGCGCGATCACGTCGTCGACATGGGGGTAGGGATAGACGTAGTGGAGCCGCACCCACGCGCCATGCGCGCGCGCCATCGCGTCGAGTGCCGCGGCGAGCTCGGTCATCCGCGTCTTCAGCGGCCGGCCCTGCCAGAAGCCGGTCCGGTATCTGACGTCGACGCCATAGGCGCTCGTATCCTGCGAAATGACGAGCAGCTCCTTGACGCCGGCCTGCAGCAGGCGCCCGGCCTCGTCCAGCACTTCGCCGAGCGGACGCGAAACGAGATCGCCACGCATCGACGGGATGATGCAGAACGTGCAACGATGATTGCAGCCTTCGCTGATCTTGAGGTAGGCGTAATGGCGAGGCGTGAGCTTGATGCCCTGCGCTGGCACGAGATCGGTGAACGGATCATGGGGCCTGGGCAGATGCGCGTGCACGGCGGCCATGACCTCGCCGGCCGCGTGCGGCCCGGTCACGGCCAGCACCTTCGGGTGGGCTGCGCGAACGAAACCGCCGCCGTCCTTGGCGCCGAGGCATCCCGTGACGATGACCTTGCCGTTTTCGGCGAGTGCCTCGCCGATCGCGTCGAGCGATTCGGTGACGGCGGCGTCAATGAATCCGCAGGTGTTGACGACCACCAGGTCGGCGCCGGCATAGCTTGGCGCGATCGCGTAGCCCTCCGCCCTGAGTTGCGTGACGATCTGCTCGGAATCGACGAGCGCTTTAGGACAGCCCAGCGAGACGAAGCCGACGCGCGGTGGTGCGCCGTCGGCGCGGGTGGAGCGCTGCGCGCGCGTCGTCGTTGGGGAAGTTGGTTTCATGACTTGGATCGGAGTGGTCCGGCGATCGTAGCGCCTGGCGGTGCATCGTGTGCATCTGCGGCGGCGTATCGCGCAGGCGCATTCCGGCGGTGAGACTGATGCAACGCAAAAAAAACCGGGCGCATCGCCCGGTTTTTGCGGCGCTTCGCCGGCTCAGCGCTTCTTCTCGTCCTCCGCTGCCGATTGTTGCGCAGCACTGAAGTTGGGGAACGGGAAGGCGGCGAACATGCCACGGGTCTGGTCTTGCATCCGCTGCTGCATGTCCATGAACAGCTTCGCACTCTGCTCGAGGTAGTTGCCGAGCATCCCTTGCATGGCCGGAGCCTGCATCTGCATGAACTGCTTCCACAGATCCGGGGTGAGCATCATCTTGTCCCCGTAGATCTGCTTGGCCTGGTCCTGCAGCTTCTTCTGGATGGCCATGAAGGCCTTGACGTTCTGCTCGATGTACTGCCCCATGATCGTCTGCTGGGCGCTGCCGTAGAACCGGATCATCTGCGACAGCATCTCGGAACTGAACATTGGCAGCCCGCCGGATTCCTCGTCGAGGATGATCTGAAGGAGGATCGCGCGGGTGAGATCGTCGCCGGACTTGGCGTCGACGACCTGGAAGTCGACGTTCTCGAGCACCATCTGCTTGACGTCCGCCAGCGTGATGTAGCCACTGTTCGCGGTGTCGTACAGGCGGCGGTTGGGGTACTTCTTGATCATGCGGGGCGCGTCGCTCATTGCGAACTCCGTCGGGTCGAGGTGGTCATTATAACCCACTGATTTAACGGATGTTTGAAAAGCCGATCCGGGATACCGCAGCAGGGTTGGTGCAGCGCAGCAAATTCCTCTTGACTTCGTTGAATTCCGTCCCTACAATTGGTTTTGTGCGATGCAGCATTTCTGTCCGCCGGCCGGGTTCAGGGAACCTCACCGGCGTCGGAAGACGCAGCATCCGAGAATCATGAACCGGGTCGTCCGCGGCCCTTACCCCAGCCGAAAGGAAACACCATGTACAACGCCACCGAACAATTCGCCGAACTGAACAAAGCCAACGTCGCCCAAGCCACGAAGCTCGCCGCGCTCGCCATCGAGAACGCCGAAAAGCTGTTCAGGCTGAACCTCGCCGCCGCCAAGGCCGCGCTCGCCCAGGGCGTGGAAGGTGCGTCGGCTGCCGCGTCGGTCAAGGACGTGCAGGAACTGATGGCGCTGCGCGCCAAGTACGCCGAGAACGGCGTCCAGAGCGCGCTCGGCTACTCGCGCAGCCTCTACGAAGTCGCTTCCGAAGCGCAGGCGCAAATCTCGGCGTTCGCCGAGGAATCGTGGGCCGCGTACACGAAGGGCGTCGCCGCGTGGGTCGACAAGGCCAGCAAGTCGGCGCCGGCCGGTTCGGACGCCGCGGTCAACGCGTTCAAGTCGACGTTCGCCGCCTCGACGGCCGCGTTCGACCAGTTCCAGAAGGCCACCAAGCAAGTCGTGAACCTGGCCGACGCCAGCGTCCGCGCCGCCGCCGCGAACGCGTCGAAAGCCACGATGAAGGCGCGCAAGGCTGCGTAAGGCTCGCGTACTCGAAACCGCGCGGCATCCGATTTGCGTCGGGACGCCGCGAGGGCAGGGGCTTGAACGCGAACGACGAAGCCTCACATCGGGATTGATGCCTCCTTCTGTATCTTTCTCCTCCTCCTGAGAGATACAGCCTCGAGCCCCACGGGTCACCCCGTGGGGCTTTTTTTTCGCCGGTGTGCGCCGCCTGTTTTAGATTAATCCGTCTAAAACGATGTGCCAAGATTCAAGCGTGCTCAAGGTCGGCGGTGGAATGGCGATCGGAGCGATACGAAACAATCGTCTCCTTCTGTATCTTTCTCCTCCTCCTGAGAGATACAGCCTCCAGGCCCCGTGGGGATAACCCTCGCGGGGCCTTTTTTTCGCCGCTGCGCGCCCGGCCGCGCCGGGTGGCCCGTGCCCGTTCGTTCGTCGCCCCTCCGTGGAGTGCTCGCGTCACGCCTCGCTCCATTGCCGGAGCCGCGCGCGCATCCGCCGGTGGTGCGAGCCGGCCCAGTAGACGCGTCCGCACGTCGGGCAGTGCAACGCCGGGCGCGTGGCGACGTCGGCCGGCAAGCGGTCGATGTGCGCGGGTTCGGCCGCCGCGAGCAGCGTGTTGTCGATGAGGCAGCGGGAGAACGGCCGATGCAGCCAGTCGACGCCGAAGCGAGTTGCGACCTCGTGCGCCAGCGCATCCAGGTCGCCTCGCGGCAGTATCGACGCGACGCCGGCGGCGGCCTTGTGCTCGGCCACGCGTCGGTCGCAGGTCAGGAACAGGCGTCGCTCGCGCCGGGCCTCCGCCAGAAGTACCCGGTCGGACGCGCCGCCCGTGGCCAGCGTCGCATCGTAGCCGGCCGCGCGCAGGTAGCGCGCGAGACGCCCCAGCATCTCGTCGCACAGAAACTTCGGTTCGTCGTGCGCGCCTGCGGCGCGCGCTGTCATTCCAGCTTGCCGACGCGCCGGACGGCGGCGCCCAGCTTCTGTGCATCCGCCTCCCAGAAGCGCTGGAACTCCGGCGTGTCGAGATACTGTACCGGGGTGTCGACGGTGGTCAGCGCGCCGACGAACTTCGGGTCGGCGGCGGCGACGCGCGTGGCCTCGCGCAGCTTGGCGAGCACGGCCTCGGGCGTACCGGCCGGCGCGAACAGCGCCGACCACTGGAAGAACACCGCGTCGAATCCGCTTTCGGCGAGCGTCGGCGCCTCGGGCAGCGACGCCAGGCGCCGGTCGCCCCACGACGCGAGCACGCGAACCTTGCCGGCCTTCACGTGCTGGATCACCGTGGACGGTCCGGTCGACAACGCGTCGACGGTGCCCCCGAGCAGTGCGACTACCGCAGGCCCGCCGCCGGTGAAGGGGACGTGCAGCAGCTTGATGCCGGCCGCCGTCGCGAACATCTCCATCGGGATGTGCATCGTTCCGTAGTTGCCGGACGAGCCGTACGTGATGGCACCGGGCCGCTTCTTCGCGTCGGCGACGAACTCGGCAAGCGTCTTCCACGGACTGTCGGCGCGTACGGCGAGAACCGTCGGATCGGCGGTAAGACGAGCGACGGGAGCAAACTGCTTCAGTTCGAACATCGGTGCACGACCGGTCACCTGATCCGCGACGGGCAGGATCGAGATCGACGACAGCGCGAGCAGCAGCGTATAGCCGTCAGGCTTCGCCTTGGCGACGTACGCCATGCCGATGCCGCCGCCGGCACCAGCCTTGTTCTCGATAACCACCGGCGTATCGAGCGTGCGGCTCAACGCTTCGGCGAACGGCCGCGCGACGATGTCCGCGACGCCACCCGGCGGAAAGGGGACGACCAGCGTCACCGGTTTCGACGGCCAGGCTTCCTGCGCACCAGCGGGCGCTGCCCACCCCAAGGGCAGCCCGACGGCGATGGCCAGGACGATGGCGAAACGATGGCGGGATGCGGGTCGCATGACAACTCCTGAGCTGGGAACTGCGGGCGATTATAGGACGAAGCGTCGACGGACGCCGCAATGCAAACGGCCGGATTGCTCCGGCCGTCGTCCGACACCAGATCGGCGCGGCTTCGATCAGAACATGTGCTGGCCGCCGTTGATCGCGATGTTCGCGCCGGTGACGAACGCCGCTTCCTCGCTCGCAAGGTAGGCCACGAGGCCCGCGACCTCCTCGGGCTTGCCGAGGCGACCCATCGGGATCTGCGGGATGATCTTGCTGTCCAGCACGTCCTTGGGAATCGCCATCACCATCTTCGTCCCGATGTATCCGGGCGAGATCGTGTTGACCGTCACGCCCTTGCGCGCCACCTCCAGCGCGAGGGCCTTGGTGAAACCGTGCATGCCCGCCTTGGCGGCGGAGTAGTTGACCTGGCCGAATGCGCCTTTCTGGCCGTTCACCGACGAGATGTTGATGATGCGGCCCCAGCCGCGGTCGACCATCGCGTCGCACACCTGCTTCGTCATGTTGAAGCACGAATCGAGGTTGGTCTTGATGACGGCATCCCAGCCCGAGAGATCCATCTTCTTGAACGTCGAGTCGCGGGTGATCCCGGCGTTGTTGACGAGGACGTCGATCGGGCCGACTTCCTTGGTCACCGCCGCAGCACAGGCCGCGGCCGAGTCGAAGTCGGCGACGTCGCACGGGTAGGCGCGGAAACCGTAGCCCATCTTGTTCATGCCGTCGAGCCATTCCTGCGCCTTGGTATTGCCGGGCGAGTAGGTGGTGATGACCTTGTAGCCGAGCGCGGCGAGCTTGATGCAGATGGCCTCGCCCAGACCGCCCATGCCACCGGTAACGAGCGCGATGCGCGAAGTCTTCATAGACATTTGCGTTCCCCTCCGTGTGATTGACGACGTTCCCCGGGCCCGTTGCCGCATGCACGCACGCGCGGCGACGAATGGAATACGTGAGCGTGAACCGCACCCCAGTCTCGTGGCGACCGACGGCGGCGGAAACCACACCCCTGCCGCATCTTAGCGCAGACGGCGGGCGCTCGGCACGAAGCGCGGTGCGACGACGGCGAAACGAAAATCAGCCGGTCCCTTCCAGGACGTAGCGACCGGGCGCGGGTTCCAGCGCCGGATGAGCGGCACTGCCGGTACGGCGCGGCGCCTTCCGGCGCGTGCCGCCGTGCGGCGCGAGCCAGGCACCCCAGTGCGGCCACCAGCTGCCGGGAATGCTCCGCGCCCGCGCGAACCAGTCGTCGGAGTCGTCAGTGGTGAGCTCGTTGACCCAGTAATTGCGACGGTGCTTCTCGGGCGGATTGACGACGCCGGCAATGTGTCCCGAGGCGCCCATCACGAACGTGGTGTCGCCGCCCAGCAGCGCGATCGCCCGGTAGGCGGATCGCCAGGGAACGATGTGGTCGTCGCGCGACGCGTAGACGTATGCCGGCATCGTCACCCGACCGAGGTCGATCGCCTCACCCGCCATCGTCAAGGCGCCGGGGTCCTTCAGCCGGTTCTCCAGATACATGTTCTCGAGGTAGTACGCGTACATCGGTCCGGGAAGGTTCGTCGAATCCCCGTTCCAGTACAGGAGGTCGAACGCGGGCGGCGTCCCGCCCTTGAGGTAGTTGTTGACGACGTAGTTCCAGACGAGGTCGTTGGCGCGAAGACTCGCGAAAGCGCCGGCCACCTCGCTGCCGTGGACGCGTTGTCCGGCGCGGAGCGCCGACTCGCGCGCGGCGAGGTTCTCGCGCGAGATGTAGACGCCGATCTCGCCCGGGTCGGCGAAATCGAGCATCGTCGTCAGCAGCGTCGCGCTTTCGACGACGCGCTCCTTGCGCGCCGCGAGCACCGCGAGCGTGGCGGCGAGGAGCGTGCCGCCGACACAGAAACCGAGCGCATTGACGGCAGGGCTCGCCGTGATCTCGCGAGCGACCCGTATCGCCGTCAACGACCCGTGTTCAAGATAGTCGTCCCACGTGAGATGTCCGAGCTCGGGCGGAATGTTGCGCCACGAGATCATGAACACCGTGTGACCCTGCGCGACGGCCCAGCGGACGAACGAGTTCTCCGGCTGCAGGTCGAGAATGTAGTACTTGTTGATGCACGGCGGCACGATCACGAGCGGCCGGCGGAACACCTGAGGCGTCGTCGGGGCATACTGGATCAGCTCGATCAGCTCGTTGCGGTAGACGACGTCGCCCGGCGTGTTCGCGAGGTTGCGGCCGACGGCGAAGGCGCGTTCGTCGCTCATCGTGATGCGACCCTTATGGGCATCGGCGATGAGATTCGCGAGTCCCTGCGCGAAACTTCCGCCCTCGGTGGCGAGCGCGAGCTGCAGCACCTCCGGATTCGTCGCCGGGAAATTGGTCGGCGCCATCGCGTCGACGTATTGCCGCGTGGTGAACACGAGCCGGTGACGCTCCTTTTCGGGCAGCGGCGCGAGGATCGCCAGTTCGTTCAGGAATTCGGCGGCCAGCAGGTAGTTTTGTTTCATCACAGCGAAGAACGGCAGCTCGCTCCATTCCCGAGCGGCAAAGCGGCGGTCACCGGGTGCCGGCTCGATCACGGTCGGCAACGGCGCGGCCGCCTCGGCCCCGGGAACCAGTGCGGCCTGGGCGGCCGCCCACAGCGCCTGGAAGCGCGGCTGGTGCTTCGCCACGAGCTCCGCGAGCGCTTTCGGCTCGATCGCGCCGGCAACCCAGGTCAGCAGCATCGGTACCTCGGGGTGCGTGGGTACCGGCGTCGCCGGCGCACCGACCGTCGCGGCGTGCATCCACCACTGCGCCCACTCCTGGCCGAGTTGCTGCCAGCGCTCGGCCAGTTCGATCCAGGGCTTCGGTTCGGGCGCGGGGGCGTGAAGGTTCACAGGCGATCTCGCAGAGGGGGCGCGTGACGGCGGTGTTTGAGCGCTGCGGACGGTGTTCGGGCGCTGGAGGAATGCGAGTCGACGATGGTATCGTGGCAACCCCGCTTCGTACAGTTTGCGATTTCCGCTCCCATGCACATCGTCGCCATCGCGTGGTTGTACGTCATCGGCGCGATGGCATTGACCTCGGCCACCGTGGTCGGTGGCGCCGCGTTCTTCGCCGCCGCCGGTCTCGCGCCGGTGCTGCTGTGGTTGCTGCTGGCCGGGCGCCGGGCGCGTACGCGGCGGCGGACGGTCGGCTCAGGGTTCGAGCAGGAGGTGCGCCGCGGCAATGACGCCGACGCCGAGTCCGATCAGCGCTAGCTGCTTGACCGTCTCGAGCGGCTCGGGGCGCCGGTGCAGGCTGGGGATGAGGTCGGCGACGGCGACGTAGAGCAGACTCGCCGCGGCGATGGCAAGCACGGTCGGCAGCGCCTGCTTCATGTCGGCGAGCGCGTAGTAGCCGGCAAGACCGCCTGCCAGCGTCGCCAGTCCCGCCGCGACGTTGTACGCAAATGCGCGCCGCCGCCGAAATCCCGAGTGCAGCAGCACCGCGAAATCCCCGACCTGCTGCGGGACGGCGTGCGCGACGATCGCGACGGTCGCCGCGACGCCGAGTGCGGTATCGGCCAGGAACGATGCCGCAATCACGACGCCGTCGCAGAAATTGTGGACGCTGGTGCCGATCAGGATCATGAGCCCGGAGCGCCCCTGATCCGCGCCGCCGTGCACATGCAGCGCGTGGTCGTGCTCGGATTCCTCGGCGGCGTCGCTGTGCGCGCCGTGACCGTGCGCATGGCGCCAGAGGACGAGTTTTTCGAGCAGGAAGAACGCGAGCAGGCCTGCGAGCACGGTGACCATGACTCGCGTGGCGCTGCCGGTTTCGAGCGCGTGCGGCAGAAGCTCCAGAAACACGGCACCCAGCAGCGCCCCTACGGCGAAGGACACCAGACGCGATACCCACGAGGCGTGCAGCGCCAGCGTGCCGGCGGCGGCGGCGGTGGCCAGCACGCCGCCGGTCAGCGTCGCGACAACGATCAGGGCGAGAGGCGACACGGGAACTCCCGGCGAAAGGGGGCGGGCCCCCGCGCTGCGGCGGCGAACGACATGCAACCGCGTTGCATTATACGCCGGCCGGCGCGAGCCAGACGACGGCAGCCATCCGCCCCGACGCGCGATTGCGGCGGTACGAAAAGAAGCGATCGTCATCCGCGTAGGTGCACCAGCCGCCGCCCGTGACGGCGGCGACGCCCGCCGCGCGCAGTCGCCGGCGGGCGAGGCCGGGAAGATCGGCAAGCCACTTCCCGTTCGGCCGCGGCGCGAAGTACTGCACATCGCCCGCGTGTTGGTCGCAGAAGGCGGCGAGGACATCGGCGCCCACCTCGAACGACATCGGTCCGATCGCGGGGCCGAGCCACGCGACGACATCCGCGGGAGGCGCCTCCAGCGCGCGCAGCGCGTCCAGCGTCGATTCCAGAACTCCGCCCGCGAGGCCGCGCCAGCCGGCGTGCGCGACGCCGACGGCCCGACCGGTACGGCTGGCGAAGAGCACGGGCACGCAGTCCGCCGTCAGCACAGCGCAGACGATCCCCGGTTCTCCGGTTACCGCCGCGTCCGCGACCGGTGGCGTCGAGGGCCCGATCGCGGGAAACGTCGCGACGGTCGTGCCGTGCACCTGCTGGAGCCAGACGGGCGGCGCCGGCAGATACGCACCCAGTCGCGCGCGATTCGCCGCCAGCGCGTTCCCGTCGTCGCCCGTCGCTCGACCGAGGTTCATCGTCGCATAAGGACCTCGGCTCGCACCGCCGGTGCGCGTCGTCGCGAACGCGCGCACCGATGCGTGCGCCTCCCATTCGGGGATGATCCAGTCCAGGCCGTCGACGCGGAATCGGTCGGCGAGAGTGCGTGCGTTCGTATCGTTCATCGCGGGTTGCCGGCCCGCAGCGACGCGAGCAGCACGGCGAAATCGGCCGGCAACGGCGCGGTCCATTCGCACTGCGCACCCGTCACGGGGTGGACGAGGCCGAGGCGCGCGGCGTGCAGCGCCTGACGGGAAAACGGGATCGGCGCCTTCCTGCCGTAGGCGGGGTCCCCGACCAGCGGATGGCCGATCGAGGCAAGATGCACGCGAATCTGGTGCGTGCGCCCGGTCTCCAGACGGCAGCTGAGCAGCGTCGCGACTCCGAATCGCTCGATGACCTCGTAGTGGGTGCGCGCCGGCTTGCCGGTGCGCACGACCGCCATCGTCGTCCGCCGCGTCGGATGGCGGCCGATCGGCGCGTCGACGGTGCCGCCGCGGGCGAGGTCGCCGGTGGCCAACGCCGCGTACTCGCGCCTGACCGTGCGCGCCTGCAGCTGGCGGACGAGATCGGTCTGCGCCGCGAGGGTCTTCGCGACGACGAGGAGACCGCTGGTGTCCTTGTCGAGCCGATGGACGATGCCGGCGCGCGGCACGCCGGCGAGCGCGGGCGCGTGATGCAGCAGCGCGTTGAGCAACGTCCCCTCCCAGTTGCCGCTTCCGGGGTGAACGACGAGCCCCGCCGGCTTGTCGACGACGATCAGCGCGTCGTCCTCGTGGACGATCGCGAGTCCGATCGGCTGTGCCGCATGAGACGTCTCGCGCGGATCCGGCGCCGCCGTGACGAGCACCGATTCGCCGCCGCGAACCTTGCGCGTCGGCAGCGCGGGCGCGCCGTCGACGAGCACGCGGCCCGACTCGATCCAGCGGCGCAAACGACTGCGCGAGAACTGCGGGAGCGCATGCGCGAGCGCGGCGTCGAAGCGCTGTCCCGCGAGCGCCGCCGGCAGCGTCAGTGCATGGGTCGTCGATTCGGCGGGCACGGGCAATGCGGCCGGGACGGAGGGGCGGGCGGGCACGCAGTGAAGAAGACGGGGGCGCAGGAGGAAGGGGAGGGGTCGGTTATAATCCGCGCTTCAGACACCCGCGCATCGCATGGCTGCCATCCTGCATCGTTTGACGTCTTCGCCGCGCAATGCATTCACGGCCCACCTCGTGCGCACGATGCTCGTGTCGGTCGTGCTGGTCGTGCTGGTCGCCGCCGGCGGCTGCGGGCTCCTGCCCGACGTCAAGGACGATACCGCGGGGTGGCCGGTCGAACGTCTGTACGCGCAGGCGCACAGCGCGCTGCTCGAGGGAAATTATACGCGGGCGGCCAAGCTGTTCGAGACGATCGAGGCGCGCTTTCCGTACGGCCGCTACGCCCAGCAGGCGATTCTCGAGGGCGCGTACGCCAACTACCGCAGCAGCGAAACCGCCGCAGCGGTGGCCGCCTGCGACCGGTTCATCCGCACCTATCCGAATCACCCGAACGTCGACTACGCGTACTACCTCAAGGGTCTCGTCCACTTTCGCGAGGATCAGGGTCTGCTCGGATACGTCTACGAGCTCGACCTGTCCGAGCGCGAGCCCAAGGCGATGCGCGAGTCGTTCGCGGCGTTCAAGGAACTGGTCGCGAAGTTCCCGGAAAGCCGGTACGCGCAGGACGCCGTCGAGCGGATGCGCTACCTCACCAATTCGCTTGCGCTCTACGAAGTGAAGGTCGCGCGCTACTACTACAACCGGGGCGCCTATGTCGCGGCCGTGAACCGGGCGCAGGGCGCACTGATCAGCTATCCGCGCACGCCGGCGAACGAGGATGCCCTCGACGTTCTGGTACGAGGCTACGACAAGCTCGGACTCATCCAGCTGCGCGACGACAGCCGGAAGATCCTCGAGCAGACGTTCCCCGGCAGCGTCTACATTTCGGGGCCGCCGCCGAAGCCCTGGTGGAAGTTCTGGTAGCGACGCGCGACGCGCGGCCGTTCAGTGCGCCGCGCCGAAGAACGCCGCCACGTCGGCGGCGTCGCGCGTGCGTCGCATCGGCGGCAGGCTTTTCCAGATGCGCTTGCCGTAGGGCTTGTCGGTGAGGCGCGGGTCGCAGATCATCAGCACGCCCCTGTCGGTCTCGGTGCGGATCAGCCGCCCGGCACCCTGCTTCAGGCTGATCGCCGCCTGCGGCAGCTGATAGTCGAAGAACGGGTTGCCGCCTTCGTGGCGCAGGTGCTCGAGGCGCGCCGCGAGCAGCGGATCGTCGGGCGGCGCGAACGGCAGCTTGTCGATGATGACGACCGACAGCGCGTCGCCGGGCACGTCCACGCCCTCCCAGAAACTCTGGCTGCCGAGCAGCACCGCATTGCCGAGCTCGCGAAAGCGGGCGAGGAGCTCGGTGCGCGAGCCCTCGCCCTGGACGAGCAGCGGCCAGGCGCAGCCGTCGCGCGCAAAGGCGTCGGCAAGAAGCTCGCGCGCCGTGTTCAGTGCGCGCAGCGTCGTGAACAGCAGGAACGCGCGGCCGCCGCTCGCCTTCAGCACCGGCAGCGCAGCGGTCACCACGGCCTCGGTATGGGCGCGGGAATTCGGCGGCGGGAGGTCACGCGGGACGTACAGCAGCGCCTGGCTCGCGTAGTCGAACGGAGAATCCCAGCACCCCGTTGCGGCGCCGTCGAGGCCGAGCTCGCGCTGGTAGAGCGAGAAGTCGCGGCCGACGGCGAGGGTCGCCGAGGTGAAGATCCACGCCCGGCCCGAGTCGGCAACCTGTCGTGCGAACAGGTCGGCGACCGACAGCGGCGACGCGTGCAGCTGCCAGCCGCCTGCGGTCACGTCGACCCAGCGGATCCACGCGGCACCCTCGGTCCCGCCCGCCGCCGCGCCTTCGGTCACGGTTCGCCAGCGCGCCAGCAGCGCCGAGGCCTCGGCCGCCCGCCGCGCACAGCTGCCGATGTCTTCGCTGCGCTCGGCGAACAGTCCCAGTTCCGTGGCGAGCCGATCGAGCGCCGCGGTCAATTCGTCGAGCGCCTCGGAAAATCCGGCTCGTTCGCGGGCGACGGATTGCGCGAGCTTGCCCGGAGTGTCGCCAAGAGCGAGGCGCAGCCTTCGTATTGCCGGTCCGACGCCTTCGACCGCATCCGGCAATTCGGCCACGTCACGGGCGCCGGTGCGGACGGCGAGTTCCGCGTCGCGGGCGAGTTCGGCAAGCTGGCCGGCGGTCACCTGCTCGCCGAAAAAGAGTGTCGCCGTGTCGGGCAGCTGGTGCGCCTCGTC
>CAWJLG010000019.1:0-48176 GCA_963843595.1 uncultured beta proteobacterium
CTCCCCGACCAGGGCTCGAACCTGAGACCTGCGGATTAACAGGCCGCGGGGAGCATGCGTAATTCATTGCATCATCAACTGCTTACGGCGTCCGCGCACCTTCGCCATCGCAGTCGAATGCATTGCAACGCAAGAGCATGCAAAGTGGCGCTGCTACGTTTTTGTACACAGCTCGTCCCCGACCGGTCTCGGAGCGAGAGGCGTTGCAGGTCGAGCGCGGTCCGCGCAGGAGTTCAACCTCCGGTCTTTTGTTTCGTAGAAAGTGAGCGGACAAAGCTTCGCCTCCAACTCGTTCTTGCGGTCGGCGCTCTACTCGCCGAAGCGCGGCTGCGGTCACAGGTTGGCCAAGGACCGCGGCGCGCGGGCCAGGAACAGTGGCACACATGGTCTTCTTCGTGGCCGCGTGCGTCCGCCATCGGATAGCCGTACCTTTTCCTGCTGCAGCTTCTTCAGCGACTTGGTGAAGCCCTGCCCCAACTCGGTCACGCCGCCAGGGGGACGACAGCCCTCGCAATCTCTTTTCCGGCCGCGCGCTCAGCCACTTCCAGGTCATATTGCGCTTGCAAGTTGATCCAGAATTCCGGCGTCGTGCCGAACAGACGCCCGAGGCGCAGGGCCATTTCCGCCGACACGGCCGCCTCACCCCGACATATCAAGTCAATTCGACGCTGCGGAACATCGATATTCTTGGCCACGCGATAGCGGGAAATCCTCATCGGCTCAATGAAGTCCTTGAGCAACACGTCGCCGGGATGCACTGGAGCGAGGCGCTTGCCGCTCGAGACATCCGAGAAGTCGGTCTTCCTGAGTTCGTCGCGTCGAATAGTCATGTTTGCCTCGCTCAGTGATAGTCCGTGATTCGTACATCATGTGCGTCGCCGTTGTCCCAACGAAAACATGCGCGCCATTGGTCGTTGATGCGGATGCTCCACTGCCCTTTCCGGTCGCCCGACAATTTTTCCAATCGGTTTCCGGGCGGGACACGCAGATCCTCGATTGCCTTCGCCGCGTCGATGGCCTTGAGCTTGCGCCGGGCCACGTCCTGCACATGCGGGGGGAACGCTCGAACCCGGTGGCCGTCGAAAACCGCCGCGGTCAGCTTGTCGGCGAATGAGCGGATCACATGCGTATGCTAATACGTCACATTAGTAATGTCAAATGTTACTATTGCCGTCATTGCCGGCCCGCACCGTCATCGCCGCCTGCGCCCCGCACATTGGATAGGACACGACGGGCATGGATTGCCGGAATGAAAGGGGCATCCACCAATCAAGGAACATGAGGAGTTCACCATTGACCCGGAAGAGTCCAGCATAGGTTGCATTCAGTAGAATGCCGGTGCATGTCAATTGCCGCCACCGTCGCCCTCGCACCACTGCTGACACCACACGGCCATCTGTTGTTGGTGCCAGATTCCGACGCACCATCATTGCCTGCCGCGCTTGCCCAGCGTCTCACCGATGCCTTCGCATTTGGTTCCGGGCATGGCCTGCTGCATCTTGGCGCGGCTGAAGTCGGCAGCATTCTGCCGCCCGCTTGGGCCTGGTGGCGCGATTTTGCCGCGCGCTATGTGACCGCGTTGTGCGCCACACGCGAGGGCGATGCCATCGCCACACTTGACGACCAGGCCTTCGATGCCCTGGTCGCCGACGCCCCGCCGATGACGGGCGTGGAATATCTGACGCCGAAAGTGCTGGCCACGCTTTGGACTGATCTCGATACCGCCTTGCACGATGAGCTTATCGCATCGAGGAACTCGCTCCAGGAATTTCTCAAGGCACGAAATCCGGTCTGGAATCTGGTGGGCCGCGTACATTTCAATCTCGCGGACAACCGTAAGGACCCGGAGGCGCCGTTCGCTTTTCTGGCCACCTACACCTCGCGGCTGTCAGCACTCGGCAGGGCGCAGCATTTGCCGCTATCGCAGGCGTTGGCCGAGTTCTCCGATGGGAAGAGCCAAGCGCGGCTCCTCTCCCTGCTGATGCCGGTGCAGCGCGCGGCGGAACAATGCGGCTGGCTGCGCGCGATGGTGGATACCGGCGATATCTATCACCCGTTGCGCTGGCTGCCCGCCGACGCCTATCAGTTCCTCGTAGACGTACCAAGACTAGAGGCTGCCGGCATCGTTGTGCGAATGCCGAGCACATGGCGGGCGGGTCGTCCCGCCCGCCCGCTGGTCAAGGCGAGCGTGGGCGCACGACCACCTTCGCTGCTGGGAAAGGACGCGTTGCTGGACTTCAGCATGGAGGTCACCCTCGATGGCGAGCGACTCAGTACCACCGAGATCGAGGCGCTGCTTTCCGCCGGCAATGGCCTGCAACTGATCCGGGGAAATTGGGTCGAGGTGGACCGCAAGAAGCTGGGCCGTATGCTCGAGCGCTTCCAGGCTGTCGAACAGCTGGCGGCCGGAAATGGCCTGCCCTTTGCCGAGGCGATGCGCATGGTGGCGGGGGCCTCGCTCGACGACGCAGTCGACTCCGCCGATGCCGAATGGTCCGAATTGGCCGCCGGGCCTTGGCTGGCCGAAACCCTGCAGGGACTGCGCCAGCCGGAAGGTCTGGCACAGGTCAGTCCCGGGCCGGAACTCAAGGGCACCTTGCGGCCCTATCAGCAATCCGGCGTTCGCTGGCTGTATCTGCTCACCCGGTTGGGGCTGGGCGCATGTCTCGCCGATGACATGGGCCTGGGCAAGACCATCCAGGTACTCTCCCTGCTGCTTATACTGAAACGTGAGCAGCCGGAATTCCGTCCCAGCCTGCTCGTCGCGCCGGCGTCGCTATTGGCCAACTGGGCCGCGGAAGTCGAGCGGTTTTCCCCGGGCCTGCGCCTCCTGATCGCGCATCCGTCGGAACTCCCGGCGGCTGAGCTGCAAGCGCTGGATGCGGAGCGGTTGAGTCGTATCGATCTCGTCATAACTACCTACGGCTTTTTGCCGCGCTTGCCGTCCCTGGAAAGCGTGCAGTGGCGCGTAGCCGTGCTGGACGAAGCTCAGGCAATCAAGAATCCCGGCGCGAAGCAGACACGCCAGGTGAAGAAGCTAAACGCACAGATGCGTATTGCGCTTACCGGCACACCCGTGGAGAACAGGCTCTCCGATCTGTGGTCGATATTCGACTTCACCCACCACGGTCTTTTGGGCACGGAGAAGGCCTTTGCCAGTTTCACCAAACGATTGGCCAAGGCCGAACACTTCGGCCCGTTGCGCGCACTGGTACGACCCTACATCCTGCGGCGCCTGAAAACCGACAAACGGGTGATCACCGACTTGCCGGACAAGACGGAGCTCAAGGCCTGGTGCCACCTTAGTCCGGCGCAGGCCGCGCTGTATCAGCAGGCGGTGAAAGAACTGGCCACCGCGCTGGAGGATGCCGAAGGGATTGGTCGCAAGGGAGTTGTCCTTTCCTTCCTCATGCGCTTCAAGCAGATATGCAACCATCCCTCGCAATGGCTGAGCGATGGAGCCTGGAGCGCGGAAGACAGCGGCAAGTTTGACCGCCTCAACGAGCTAGCGGAGGTTATCGCCGCCAAGCAGGAAAAGATGCTGGTGTTCACCCAATTCCGCGAAACTACCGAGCCACTGGCGGCCTTTCTTGGCGCCGTCTTCGGTCGCGAAGGTCTGGTGCTACATGGAGGCACTCCGGTGGCCAAGCGCCGCGAGCTGGTCAAGCGATTTCAGGAGGACGAACTGACTCCCTTCTTCGTGCTCTCGCTCAAGGCCGGCGGCGCGGGACTCAACCTTACCGCCGCCTCACACGTTATACACTTCGACCGCTGGTGGAATCCCGCCGTGGAAAATCAGGCTACTGATCGCGCATTTCGCATTGGCCAGCAACACAACGTACTGGTGCACAAGTTCGTCTGCCGCGGCACCATCGAAGAGCGCATCGACCAGTTGATCGAATCGAAACAGCAACTCGTGAAGGATGTGCTGGAGGGCGGCGCGGAACTTCTGCTCACCGAGATGAGCGACCGCGAGCTGCTCAATCTGGTGAAGCTCGACATTCATGCCGCACAAGAACGCTGATCGTAAGGGAGCAATCAGGTGAGCTTCTATGGCTGGAAGCCTTATGTCTCGACCGCTGAGCGCCGCAAAAAAGCCGAAAGAGCGGCGGCCAGAGCAATAAAGGCGGGAGCGAAACTGTCGCCGGTGGCAGCCACTCGCGGCGCCATCGCCAGGACGTTCTGGGGCAAGGCATGGTGCGACAACCTGGAGCGCTACAGCGATTTTGCCAATCGCTTGCCGCGGGGACGCACCTATGTACGCAACGGTTCGGTGATCGACCTCAAAATCACGGACGGCGAAGTGCGGGCGCAGGTAATGGGGTCGAGCCTGTACGAGGTCGCTGTCAGGGTCATCGCTGTGCCCGGGAAGCATTGGCGTTCCATCAGCGCCGATTGCGCGGGCTCGATCGATTCGCTGGTCGAACTTCTGCACGGACGGCTTTCCAGCGCTGTGATGGAACGCATCTGTAGTCCGAACACCGGACTCTTCCCTGCGCCGCGGGAAATTCAATTCAGTTGCAGTTGTCCGGATTGGGCTTCCATGTGCAAGCACGTCGCCGCCGTGCTCTACGGCGTGGGCGCGCGCCTTGATGAGCAACCCGAATTGATATTCACGCTGCGCCATGTCGATGCCAAGGACCTCGTCACGCAGGCAGGCACCGGCCTGCCGGAAATCAAAACGCGGCGCGCCTGCCGGCAAGGTACTCGACACCGCCGATCTGGCTGATGTATTTGGCATCGAATTGGCGGATTCCGCTCCGATGATTAAACCAGCCACCCGTCGCCACAGGTCGACGACAGCCAAAGCGTCGAAGACGCCGGTCACGGTGGCTACCACGACGACCCGCAGAGCGCCCGGGACCGCGAAGACTTCAACCACCAGGAAGACGGCGGTGGCGCGAGAGTCAGCAAAGGGTAAAACGGCAGCCAAGTCTGCTGCTCGCTCGCGCAAATCAGCAACCGGCAAAGCAAGTGCAAATTCCGGCGAAGTTGACCGATGAATCCGACGATGATGACCGCGTTGAGAGCCGCGGTGGGTCGGGGCGCGTCGACATTCCACCGGTAACGCCCGACACGCGGAATGCAAATCTGCTGGTCGTGTTCGACAGGGAACCTGCGCACCGCGTAGTTCCATGTCCCCCGGATAGGGGTGATGCGTTGGCATTGCGCCGTTGGCGTCGCCTGTTTGCGCCCGGAACAGAATTAGCGCGTTGGCACCTGGACCGGTGGTTTGATGCGAACCTTCCTTGTCCGGCGCGCGTAACTCCGGTCATCGAAAGTCAGCAGCTCGCTGCACGATTTGCTGGCGGCAAGATGCAGCGCATCGGCAATGTCGATTCCATTCGGAGTGTGGCTTACCGCTGCTTCGATTTCGTCGCGGTCCTCGACGGTGATCCCCGGCAGCGCGATCAGATGTGCCAGGCACTCGATCACCTTGCTTTCCGGCTGATCGGCCACATACCGCAACACCCGTTCGAGTTCGAGGATCACAGTCTTGGGAATGAACACGTCGCCGGCCGCAAGCGCGCGGGCAGCAATACGCCCCTGCACCGCACCGTCGCGGAGGTAAAGGCGTGCAAGGATGTTCGTATCAGCCGCGCGCACGCTTCGCTGCCTTCTTCGTCGCCAGTCCACCATGCATCTGACCCACCGGAATGCGAGGACCCTGGTAATTCAGAATGGCGGCCCCCTCCTCGATGCGTGAGGAGGCATGCCTCTTGACCAATTTGAGTCGCGCGCCGCCGTCTGCAACGTCGAACTCGACCTTGCTACCAGGAGTGATACCCAAGGCGTCCCGGACCCGTTTCGGGATGGTGACCTGACCCTTGCTCGTGACCGATACCGCCATGGACCGTCTCGTGAGTAATACCGAGTAATGGTTCTACCAAGGTTCAATCCAGCGTTGGCCCCCGCATGCATTGCTGACGGGGAATGACCATCGTCTCGGACCCCAACGAGTGGACGAACGATGGCGCCTTCGCGTTCGTCCCGGCGCGTTCGACTCACGGACCAGAAATCCGCGCGTCGCATTTGTTAACCTCCTGTACCGAAACAAAAAACGGCGCCACGAGGACGCCGTCCGGACAATACTTGCTACAGTTTCGCTACAGTTTTGGGCCGATGTTAGTGGGTGCTACCGCTGAGATGAAGATCTGTGGCTCCCCGACCAGGGCTCGAACCTGGGACCTGCGGATTAACAGTCCGTCGCTCTACCAACTGAGCTATCGGGGAACAAGCCGGCGATTTTACTGTTTTCGATCCCTTCGGGTCAAACCGTAGCTATGCCCGGACCCTTTGGATTCGGCGGCGGCTCCGCGCAAGACGCAGATCTGCGACCCCTGCGCCACTCCTCACGAGACGCCGATGGCGAGCGCGCGTTGGGCCGGGGCCCGAAAATTGCTTGAGCTTGCCCGATCAAGGGAGATCCATGCGTATCGAGACAGTCACCCATCGGTTGGGCGGAGGTTGGTCGCAGCCGTTGCCCGCCGATCTCGACTCTCCCGGGACGCTGGTCGTCGCGTTCGGCGCGGCAGCGTACGCCGCGGAGCCCGACGCGTTCGCGACATTGGCGGCCGTGTTCCCTCACAGCGTGCGTGCCGGTTGCTCCAGCGCCGGCGAGATCCTCGGCGACGTGGTTGCCGACGACTCGCTCGTGGTCGCGGCGATCCGGTTCGACCGGACCGCGCTCGCGGTGGCCACGACGCCCATTGGGGCAATGTCCGACTCCGCCGCGGCGGGCATGCGGCTGGGTGCCGAGCTTGCCCCACGCCGTCCGCGACTGGTGCTGGTGCTCTCCGACGGGCTCGCCGTCAACGGATCCGAACTCGCAAAGGGCCTGACCGAATCGCTTCCGCCGGGCACGCTGATCGCGGGTGGGCTGGCCGGCGATGGCGACCGTTTCGCGCGCACCTGGGTGCTCGTCGACGGGAGGCCGCAAAGCGGGTTCGTGACCGCTGTCGGTCTGACCGGACCGCTGCAGGTCGGCGCCGGCTCGCAGGGCGGCTGGGACGCGTTCGGACCCGAACGGCGCGTCACCCGGGCGACGGGCAACGTTCTCTTCGAACTCGACGGGCAGCCCGCATTGAAGCTGTACAAAGCCTATCTCGGCGAACTTGCGCACGGGCTGCCGGCGGCAGCGCTGCGCTTTCCGCTTGCGATCCGTGAGAGCCCCGACGCCGGCGCGCCGATCGTCCGCACGATTCTCGCCGTCGACGAGGCCGCGCAGTCGATGACTTTCGCTGGCGATGTGCCCACCGGATGGCGCGCCCGGCTGATGCGCTCGAGCTCCGACCGGCTGATCGCGGGCGCAATGCGCGCCGCCGCGGACGCGACGGTGGGTATCGACGGCGGGCCGGCGCTCGCGCTCGCGATCAGCTGTGTAGGGCGCAGGCTGGTGCTGGGCCAGCGCGCGGACGAGGAGACCGAGGCCGCGCTCGAGGCACTGCCGGCGGGCTCTCGCCAGATCGGGTTCTATTCGTACGGCGAGATCTCGCCGGGCGGATCCGCGATTTGCGAGCTCCACAACCAGACGATGACGCTGACCACGTTCCGTGAAATCCCTGCATAACCTGTTGCGCCGCCAGCTTCACCGGCTGGGCCTCGCGCCAGGCCGGGCGCCCGACGTCGAGCACTGGGACGAGCTGCTGCAGCGAATCAGCCAGACCTACGGCGAAGCCGACCAGGACCGCTATCTGCTGGAACGCTCGCAGGACATCGCATCGCGCGAGATGCAGCAGCTCAACGTGGCGCTGCAGCGCGAGCGCGACCTCCTGGAGTCGCGGGTTCGCGAACGGACCGCGGCGCTTGCCGCGAGCGAGGCACGGTTCCGCAGCTTCACGTCGCTGGGTTCGGACTGGTACTGGGAACAGGACAAGGAGCTCCGCTTCATCGCGGTCAGCGGCAAGCTGCTCGACGTCGCCGGCATCCGTGTCGAGGAGCACCTCGGCCGTGCACGGTGGGAGCTGCCTGGCGTAGAGCCCCCGGAAGGCGGCTGGGCGGCGCACCGCGCGCGGCTCGATCGGCACGAGACGTTCTATGACCTCGTGCTGCGACGGCGCCTGCCGAACGGCGGTTTCAGCTATGCCTCGATCAGCGGCGAAGCGGTGTTCGATGCCGACGGCGCCTTCGCCGGATATCGCGGCATCGGCCGCGAGATCACGCAACAGAAGCTGGCCGAGGAGAACATCAATCGGCTCGCCCATTACGACACGTTGACCGGCCTGTGCAACCGGACCGCGTTCTTCGGGCGTCTCGACCATGCCCTCGCCCTTGCGCGCCGTCACCGCCAGTCGCTCGCCGTACTGTTCGTCGATCTCGACCGCTTCAAGGATGTCAACGACGCCTTCGGCCATCTCGTCGGCGACGAAGCGCTCCGGATCATGGCGGAGCGACTCACCCATTCGATCCGGACCGCCGACACGGCCGCACGGCTCGGTGGCGACGAGTTCATCGTCCTCGCCGAGAACGTCCACGCAGAAGCCGATGTCGGCGAGTTCGGCCAGCGGTTGCTCGAAGCGCTGGCCGAGCCGTTCGTGCTGAACGGGCAGGAATGCCGTCTCAGCGCGAGCGTCGGCGTGGCCATGTTTCCAGGCGATGCCGACGACGCGGCGACACTGCTGAAGTACGCAGACCTCGCGATGTACCGTGCCAAGGCGTCGGGCCGCAACACCCTCGCCTTCTTCTCGGTCGTCGATCAGACGCCGGCCGCCGAACGTATCGTGCTCGGTGCCGGCATCCGGCGGGCCCTCGACGCGGACCAGCTACGCCTGCACTACCAGCCAAAGGTGTCGGCGCGCACTGGCGCCCTCACCGGCGTAGAGGCGCTGGTACGCTGGCAGCATCCCGAACGTGGTCTGCTGCTGCCTGAAGCGTTCATTCCGCTGGCCGAGGACGCCGGGCTCATCCGTCACATCGGCCGCTGGGTGCTGCACATAGCGTGCGCCCAGGCAGTCCGCTGGCAGGACGACGGAGGGACACCCATTCGCGTCGCCGTCAATTTGTCGGCGCGGCAGTTCGCCGATGAGCGCCTCGTCGTCGAGATCGCGCACGCGCTGGCACAAACCGGGTTGCCCGCCGCGCTGCTCGAAATCGAGATCACCGAAGGCATCATGATGGAACAGTCGGAGCGCGCCGCGGAAACACTGCGGGAGATCAGGGCGATGGGCGTGCGTGTGGCGATCGACGATTTCGGCACCGGCTACTCGTCGCTCGCACGGCTGCGGAAATTCCCGATCGAAAGCGTGAAGATCGATCGATCGTTCATCCGCGACATCGCCAGCGATCCGGACGACGCGTCGATCGTCTCCGCCGTGATCGCGATGGCGCACAGCTTGCGCCTCAACGTCGTCGCCGAGGGGGTCGAGACCTCCGAACAGCTCCGGTTCCTGCGGGAGCGCGGCTGCGACGAGATGCAGGGCTTCTATTTCAGCCGGCCCGTGCCGGCCGAGGAGATCCGCGCGTTCGAGCGCCGCGACGATCGACCGCTCCTGCAAGCTGGCCGGCGCCGCTGCCTGAACCGCCGGAGTCAGCGCCGGTAGCTGCGCAAGAGCGGCATGGAGAGCTTCAGGTAGTGGAACATCGACCACAGCGTCAGAATGGCCGCGACCCACAGCGCCACGCCGCCCAGGAGCGGGGTCGAGACACCCGGGATCAGCGGCTCCCAGAGGAGCAGCGCAATGATCGCCGTCATCTGCGCGGCGGTCTTGACCTTGCCGATGAACGCGACGGCGACGCTCTTCGCGTGACCGAGCTGCGCCATCCATTCGCGCAGTGCCGAGATCGCTATTTCGCGACCGATGATGATGATTGCCAGGTAACTCGCCGCCCGGTCGAGCCACACCAGCACGATCAGCGCCGCAGCGACCATCAGTTTGTCCGCCACCGGGTCGAGAAAGGCGCCGAACGCCGTGGTGACACCCCAGCGTCGCGCGAGCCAGCCGTCGAGCCAGTCGGTGAGGGCGGCGATCGCGAACACCGACATCCCCGTCCAGTTCCTCGCGGCGGACGACAGCATGTCCGCCGGCAGGTAGTAGACGCCGACGAACACGGGGATCAGGACGATCCGCAGCCAGGTCAGCGCGGTGGGGAGGTTGGGTGCCATGGATCGCGGCGCGGGCACCCGTACGTCGGACGCCATAGACTTCATTTTACCGCGAGCCGCCGCATCAGCGCCCGACCATCGCCAGCACGTCGGCCTTGAGAAATCGCTCGACGACGAGCATGAAGCCGATCGACGGCACCAACAGCAGCAGCGCGGTGATCGAGGCAATCTGGTAATTGCCCCCCATGCTGGCATTGAACATCAGGAGCGGCAGTGTCGTCACGTCCGGGACGCCGACGAAGTACGTGCCGGTGAACTCATCCAGCGACTCGAGGAACACGAAGATCGCGCTCGCCATCAGCCCCGGAGCAGCGAGTGGCAGCGTCACCGTCCGGAAGCAGGTCCATGGGGACGCGCCGAGATTGCGCGCGGCCTCCTCGAGCGACGCGTCGACGGCCGCGAACGCGGCCGATGCGATCCACACCGCCAGCACGAGCCCGTGTGCCGCGTGCACCAGCACCACGCCGGTGACGGTCCCGTTGAGGCCGATCTGGTAGAACACGCGGGCGATGTTCACGTAGATCGGGAGGTTCGGCACCGCCTGCGGCAGCAGGAAGAGCAGCAGCAGCGCGCCGCGCCAGGGCAGCTTCAGGCGGGCGAGCGCGTAACCCGCCGGGATCGCCACGGCGAGGCTCACGGCGACGGTCAGAATCGCGATCCACACGCTGGTGCCGAGCGAGGCCAGCGCGTTGCCGCGCGGATTGAACACCCGCACCCAGAACGAGAAGCCGAACTCCTGCGGCAGTTTGTGCGGGAAATACCATTTCTCCGCAAACGCCCACAGCAGCAGATTGAGCAGCGGCCCGAAGATCGCGAACGCGACCAGCGCGAGCAGGACCGCCTGCAGCAGCGCGGCCGGCCAGCGCAGCGACGATGTCGCACTCATGCCGTCCCCTCGACGCTCTTCACGGCGTGGCGGAGGTAGAACCACGCGCCCGCCGCCGCGACCAGCAACGACAGCAGGCAGAGCGCATTGGCCACCGCATAATCGGAGTGGGTGTTGATCCGGTAGGCGACGTCGACGGTGATCATCGTCGGCGAGTTCGGATTGATCATCAGCGGCACGGAGAGGACCGAGAGCATCGTTACGAAGGACAGCACGACACCCACCAGCAGCGTGCCGCGCACCTGCGGCAGCACGATGCCGAGGAGCACCCGCCAGCGCGGCGCGCCGAGATTGCGCGCCGCCTCGATGTACTGGCGATCGAGCGCCGCCATCGCTCCGGCAACGAGCAGTGTGACGAAGGGCGCCTGCTTCCAGACGAATGCAACGACGATGCCGCGCCAGTCGAGTACGCTCTGCGCCGACAGCGGCTCGATGAGGCCGCTGCCTATCAGCACGTGGTTCAGCATTCCGTTCTTCGCCAGGAATGTGCGCATCACCTGACCGGCAACGACGAACGGAATGAACAGCGGCCAGCGATAGAGCCAGCGCAGGATCGCGACCGCGCGCGGACTCTCACCCAGCGTGAGATACCCGGCGATCGCGATCGCCACCACCGCGATCAGTGCCGACGAAAGGAGAACGATGGCGAGGGTGAACACCAGGTCGGTCGTGTAAAGATCGAACGACTTGGCGAAATGCTCGAGCGTGAACGCGCCGTCCTTGCCGCGGAACGCCAGCGCGAACGAGATGCCCAGCGGAATGACGAAGAAGGCGACGACGATCGCCGCCGCCGGCGCAATCAGGGCAAGGCCCGCCAGCCGGCCGCGGCGCGACGCAGAAGCGGCGATGGCTTCGCCGCGACTTCCCGACGTCGTCTCGGTCACCCGCGCCCCGCCGTTCCGATGATCGTGCGTCGGCCCGGCCCGAGCTCCCGCGACGACCTGCGTCGGGAGTCGCGCGGACCGGGGCTCATGACGTCATTTCAGCACGACGCGCTCGTAACCCTCGACGATGTCGGTGAAGTACTCCGACAGCGGGAACGGGCGGCCGTACTTGGCGAGGTCGGCCGGCGGAATGTCGGTGAAGAGCTTGTTCCACGCCGCGGGCGTCATTTTCGACTGCACGTACTGCGGGTCGATACCCGGGTACCAGTTGAACTGCTTGACGATGCCGTCAGCCTGCACTTCCGGGCTCTCCGCGAGGTCGATGAACTTCTTCGCCAGCGCCGCGTTGGCCGCCTTGGCGGGAATCACGTAGTACATCGGCTGACCCGGCAGCCCCGGCGAGGGCAGCGCGAGCTTCACCTTCGGACTCATCTTGCCGTCGGCCTGCCAGGTGTAGAACATGTCGACCCAGACCGGGCCCATTGCGATCTCGCCGCGATTCAGCATGTCGAGCGTGCCGGCATTGCCCGGAGTCATCACGACGCTTTGGTTGAACTCCTTCAGGCTCGCGAGCGACTTCTCGATCGTCGCCTTCTGCGCCGGATCGTAGGGCCCCTTCTCGAGCTTGTCGCCCAGGCCGCTGTTGGCGGCGACCCAGCCCATCACGAAGCCCACGCCCGACATGCCGCCCTTGACGCCGTTGTAGCCGAACTGCTTCGGGTTCTTCTTCACCCAGTCGGCAAGCTCGGCGTACGACTTCGGCGGCGCCTTGACGAGATCGGGGTTGTACGCAAACGCAATCTGGCTGTGGAACATCGGCAGTACGTAGCCGTCGACGTTCGCACCCAGCGCGTTCGTCGCCGTGTCGCGCGACACGAGCTTGCCCGCGGCGACATCGTTGCGGTACCGCATCAGCAGTTTCTCGTTCACCATCGTCGCGGCGCCGCGCTGGTGCACGACCGCCACGTCGACGTCCCATGCGGCGACATTCGCCTTCTGCTGCGCCGAGAGCTTCTCGTAGATCTTCTGCGAGCCCGAGTCGCCGGGACCGGTGCCCACGGCGCGCACCTTGACGCCGGGGTTGGCCGCCTCGAACTTGGGCCCGAGGTAGTTGGTGACGTAGTCGACCATGTTCTGGTCACCCGCGCTGACGACGTTCAGCGTGACCTGCGCACCGGCGGGAAGCGCGGCAGCGAAAGTGGCGGCCGCGAGGGCGGCAAGAAGCGGATGCAAACGCATGGGAACCTCCTAGGACCGTGCAGTGGGACTGCGGGGAAACACCATCAGCGCCGCCCGCGGTACCGCGACGTGTGCGGGCGTGCCTTCGGCCACGCGCTCGACCGCATGCACCCAGACGTCGGCGCCGGCGGTGCGGACGCGGTAGCGATAGCCTTGTCCGATGTAGAACGATTGCGCGACCACACCCGGCAGCACGAGTCCGCCGTCGGCCGCCGCGGCGCCACTCGCGACCAGACGCGCCGAATCGCCGCGGAAATGCGCGCGCACCGGCCGCCCTTCACCGCTGCCGCCGGGTTCCCCCGCTGCGACAAGCGTGCCGTCGGTGCGCTCGACCAGATCGAGGCCGTTGTCGGCGCCCATGAACCCGGCGACGAACGCGGAGTTGGGGCGGTGGAAGACCTCCTCCGGCGTCCCGCATTGAACGATGCGTCCGGCGTCGATGACCGCGATGCGGTCGGCGAGCGTCAGCGCCTCCTCGCGGTCGTGCGTGACGTACACCGCGGTGATGCCGATGCGCTGCTGCAGTGCGCGCAGCTCGTGGCGCAACTCGAGGCGCACCTTGTAGTCGAGATTCGACATCGGCTCGTCGAGCAGGAGCAGCGACGGGTCGACGGCGAGCGCGCGGCCCAGCGCGACGCGCTGGCGCTGACCGCCGGAAAGCTGCGTCACCGGCCGCGGCCCGAAGCCTTCGAGCTGCAGCAGCGTGAGCATCTCGCCGACCTTGGTCGCGATCGCGTCGGCCTTCCAGCCGCGCATGCGCAGGCCGTAGCCGATGTTCGCCGCCACCGTCATGTGCGGCCACAACGCATACGACTGGAACATCATCGCCGTGCCGCGCTTTTCCGGCGGCAACCGCGCGATGTCGCGCCCGTCGACACGGATCGCGCCCGACTGCGGCATGACGAAGCCCGCGATCGCGCGCAGCAGCGTGGTCTTCCCGCAGCCGGAACTGCCGAGCAAGGCGACCATCTCGCCGCGCCCGACCTCGAGGCTGACCGCGTCCAGCACGCGGGTCGGACCGTAGGCGACGGTCAACGAGTCGATGGCGAGAAAAGGCGTCATGGCGCGCGGGGCACGATAGCGGCGCATGATGACGCGAATGTGAAACGCTCGCAAACCCGCGCGTTCGGCGCCGCACCAGAACGGCGGCCGCAGCGAGGGGAGACCGGAATGCTGCGACGCAACATCATGGGTCGCGCCGACGCGGCGGCGCTCAGCTCGGGCGGTTGCCGATCAGCGCCAGGAACTCCTCGCGCGTCGCCGTGGATTCGCGGAACGTCCCCACGACCGACGAGGTCACCATCACCGAATTCTGCTTCTCGACGCCGCGCATCATCATGCACAAGTGGCGCGCCTCGATCATCACGCCCACGCCCTTGGCGTCGATGGAATCCATGATCGCCTGCGATATCTGCTCGGTGAGCCGCTCCTGCAGCTGCAGCCGGCGGGCATACATGTCGACCAGGCGCGCGAGCTTGCTCACTCCGAAGACCCGGCCGCTGGGGATGTAGCCGATGTGGCAACGGCCGAAAAAGGGAAGCATGTGATGTTCGCAGAGACTGTAGAGCTCGATGTTCTTGACGATCACCATGCTGTTGGTCTGCTGCGTGAAGATGGCATCGTTGATCACGACGGCACGGTCGGTGCGATACCCCGACGTCAGGAACGCCAGCGCCGCGGCGACGCGCTGCGGCGTCTTGACCAGGCCTTCGCGCTGCGGATCCTCGCCGATCTCCTGCAGCAGCTCGTGGACAAGCTTCTCGATCTTCCCTATGTTGACGGTCATTCCTCGATGCTCCTATTCGTGGCGATTCGCCGCCGTCGGACGGGCGATCAGTGTGACCGAAGTCCGGGCAGATGTCTGCGTCTTCGGCACCCGGACGACCCCGGCGTGCGCACGGGTCGCCCCGGCGCGACCGGTCGCGCAGGCCATCAGTGCAGATCGGCGAAGATGCGCTCGGCCAGCGCGCGGGAGATGCCTGGCACCCGCGCGAGATCGTCGACGCTGGCGGCGGCCACACCCTTGAGCCCGCCGAAATGCGAGAGCAGCGCCTGGCGCTTCTTGGCGCCGATTCCCGCGATCTCCTGCAGCGACGACGTCGTCCTTGCCTTCGCCCGTCGAGCGCGATGGCCCTGGATCGCGAACCGGTGCGCCTCGTCGCGGATCTGCTGGAGCAGATGCAATCCCGGGTGGTCGGCCGGCAGGTTGAGGACCGAATCGCGATCGGGAAACACGATGTCCTCCTCCCCTGCCTTGCGCTCCGGGCCCTTGGCGATGCCGATGAGCCGCGTGTCGTGCAGTCCCTGCTCGGCCAGCACCTCGGCGGCCACGGCAACCTGACCCCTGCCGCCGTCGATCACGAACAGGTCCGGCGCCGGAAATTCGCCCGCCACGATCCGCGCACAACGGCGGGTGAGCGCCTCGCGCATCGCCGCGTAGTCGTCGCCTCCGTGCTCGGGCGTCACGTTGAAGCGGCGGTATTCCGCCGACTGCATCGCCAGCCGGTCGAAGATCACGCACGACGCGACGGCGCGTTCGCCCATCGTGTGCGAGATGTCGAAGCATTCGATGCGCTGCGCGGACGCGGGCAGCCCCAGCGCCGCCTGCAGCGCCGCCAGCCGATCCTCCTGCGTGGACTTCTGCGCGAGCTTCTGGGCGATGGCGAACTGTGCGTTCTGGACGGCCATCGCGAGCCACACGCGACGCTCGCCCCCCGGCGTGCCGGTGATCTGGACGCGCTGCCCCGCCTGCGCCGACAGCACGTCGGCCAGCGCCCCCAGATCCGCGGCATCGGAGACGATGATCGTCGGTGGCACCGGTCGCTCCACGTAGTGCTGTTCGAGAAACGCGGGAACGACCTCCGGCAGCAGGTCGGCGTCGGCGTGCTGCGGAAAGAACGAGCGGTCACCGACGTGGCGTCCGCCGCGGATCATCACCACGTTGACGGCGACGAGGCCACGATCGGCCGCCGCAGCCACGACGTCGATGTCGCCGGCAGTCGCGCTTTCGACGAACTGACGAGACTGGAGCTGTGTGAGCCGGGTGATCTTGTCGCGCAGCCGCGCAGCGCGCTCGAAGTCGAGCGCCGCGCTCGCCTCCTCCATCTGCGCGCGCAGCTGCGCCAGCACCTCGGTGGCCTTGCCTTGCAGGAAAAGCACCGCGCTCTGCACGTCCTCGCCGTAATCCGCGGCCGTGACGAGGCCCACGCACGGCGCGCTGCAGCGCTGGATCTGGTGCAGCATGCACGGTCGCGAGCGGTTGGCGAACACGCTGTTCTCGCAGGTGCGCAGCTGGAAGACCTTCTGCAGCAGTGCCATGCCTTCGCGCACGGCGCCGGCGCTCGGGAACGGGCCGAAGTACTTGTGCTGGCGGTCGAGCCGGCCACGATGGAAGCGCAGCTGCGGGAATTCCTCGCCCGTGAGGCAGACGTACGGATAGCTCTTGTCGTCACGGAACAGGATGTTGTAGCGCGGCTCGAGCGCCTTGATCAGGTTGTTCTCGAGCAGCAGCGCCTCGCCCTCCGAGCGCGTGACGGTGGTCTCGACGCGCGCGATCTGGGCGACCATCAACTGGATGCGCGCCTCGTGCGCGCTTTTCTGAAAATAGTTGGCGACCCGCTTCCTGAGATCGCGCGCCTTGCCGACGTAGAGTGTCTCGCCGGCGGCATCGAACATCCGATAGACGCCGGGCCGATGCGGCAGCGAGGCCAGCAATTCGCGGGCATCCAACGGACTTGCGCGGGGTTCGGACGCCGGAATCCCCGGATCGGAAGCGGCGGGATCGGTCATCGTCTGCCGTCGGTCACGTCGCGCTCGCTGGCACCGGACGACCGAGATGCCGGGCAACGGCGGCGACCACTGCCTGAAACATGGGCGGGGTGAGCCGCCCGGTGTTCGTGTTGTATCGGCTGCAGTGGTAGCTGTCGAACAGCGCCGTGCCGTCGTGGAGGGCGTGGCGGGCGCCGTGCGCAAAGACGCAAGCGGATGCCGGGCGGCCGAGCGCACGCAGCGCCGCGTCGTGCGCGATCCGTCCGAGCGCGAGGATCGCTCCCCCAGGGGACAGGCGGGCGAGATCCGCCGCCAGGTAGTCGTTGCAGGCGCGAATCTCGGCCGGCGCCGGCTTGTTTGCCGGGGGCAGGCATTTCACGGCATTGGTGATGCGGGCGCCCGTGAGCGTGAGCCCGTCGTCGCGATGCGCACCGGTCGGCTGCGAGGCGAAGCCGAAGGCGTGGAGCGTCGCGTAGAGCAGGATGCCGGCATGATCGCCGGTGAAGGGGCGGCCGCTGGCATTGGCGCCGTGCATTCCCGGCGCGAGGCCGACAATGATCAGCGACGCATCGGCAGCACCGAACGGCGGCACCGGGCGGCAGAAGTAGGACGGGTGCTCGCTGCGCACCTGGTCGAGGAATCCGGCGAGCCGCGGACACCGGCGGCAATCCTGGTCGTACGCGGCGGCGGCAGCGCCGGAATCTGTCAGAATGCGGGTCTTTTTCGCGCGGGTACGCATGGCGCGCGAATCCTAGCACGCACATTCCCCCTCCCCGATGCTGCCCGCCGAACCCCGCCTCGAGCTGCGCTCGCATGCGCCCGCCCGATCGAACGGCAAGAGCGGCAACGGCGCCAGGCGTCCCCCGCTGCTCTTCGTTCATGGCGGCTATTGCGACGCGTGGTGCTGGGACCCGTATTTTCTGCCGTGGTTCGCCGCCAACGGCTATTCCGCGCACGCGCTGAGCCTGCGCGGACACGGCGACTCGGGTGGCCACTCGACACTGTTCATCGCCGGTCTCGACGATTATGCCGCCGACGTCGAGGCCATCATGGCGCGACTGCCCGCACCGCCGGTCCTGATCGGGCACTCGATGGGCGCCGCGGTCGTCGAGCGACTGATGGCCACCCGCCCGGTCCGCGCCGCCGCGCTGATCGCCCCCGTGCCGCCGGCGGGTCTCATGGCGCTGGCCGCGCGCCTGGCCGCCGAACGTCCCGATTACCTGCTGCAGATGAGCCAGTTCGATCCGACCCGGCTCTCTGGACACGTTCTCGAAACACTGCGCCCGTTCTATTTCAGCGACGACGTGGAGCCTGCCATTCTGGCCGAAGCCACGCGGCACCTCGGCATCGAATCGCCACGGGCGCTGCTCGACCTTTCGCTGCGACTGCATTGGCAGTTGCCGGAGCGCACCGGCATCCCGGTGTTCGTGATGGGCGCCGGCGGCGACCGGATCTGCACTCCGCACGACGTCCGCGCGACCGCCCGCCACCACGGTGTGCGCGCCACGATCCTGCCGGGCCTCGCCCACATGCTGATGCTGGATCGCCACTGGCAGACCCCGGCAACGGAACTGCTCGGCTGGGTATCGGCGCTCTGACAGGTGCCGCACGATCGTCGCGTCGACACCGCGATGTTCGCGCCCCGTTGCCGTTCAGCCGGGAACGCCCGGGCGCCCGCGTACGAACTGCTCGAAATCCTTCGCCGGCATCGGCTTGCTCACCCAGAAGCCCTGGAAATAGTGGCAGCCGTGATGGCCGAGAAATTCGAGCTGCGCCTTCGTCCCGACACCTTCCGCAACGACCTTGAGCCCGAGTCCGCGGGCGAGGCGGATGATCGCCTCGGTGATCGCCGCGTCCTGCGGGTCGGTCTCGAGGTCGGCGATGAACGAAATGTCGATCTTGAGCGTATCGATCGGGAAGTGCTTGAGGTGGGTCAGTGACGAGTAGCCGGTGCCGAAATCGTCGATGGCGACGGTGAAGCCCTCGTCACGCAGCCGGTGCAGCACGCGGCGGATCGAGTCGACGTCGTGCATCAGGCTGGTTTCGGTGACCTCGAGTTCGATCCATGAAGGCTCGCAGCCTTCGCCGCGGACGATTTCGGCGATCTTCTGCGTGAGGTCCTCGCGGTAGAACTGCCGCGCCGACATGTTCACCGAGACGCGCATCTGGAGGCCGGCTTTCCGCCAGGCGACGCACTGCTGCGCCGCCGAGCGCAGCACCCATTCCCCGAGCGCGTGAATCAACCCGGATTCCTCGGCGAGCGGGATGAACACCTTCGGCGGCACGCTGCCGTGCTCCCGGTCCGTCCAGCGCAGCAGCGCTTCGGCGCCGACGACCGCGCCGTCGCCGATCTGCACCACCGGCTGGAAATGCAGCTCCAGCAGGTCGTCCTTCAGCGCCCCCCGCAACGCCACCTCCAGCGTGTGCTGGTGCAATCGGTGCTCGGCAAGGTCGGCATCGAGGAACTGGTAGGTGTTGCGCCCGAGCTCCTTCGATCGGTACATCGCGACGTCGGCGTGCTTCAGCAGCTCTTCGGGATCGTCCGAATCGTCGGGATACACGCTGATGCCGATCGACGACGTGACGTAGATGTCGTGGTCCTCGATCGACCATGGTTGCGCGATCGCGTCCTGCAGCTTCTGCGCGATGCGCCCGAGCACCGCCGGGTCGTCGAAATCCTCGACGATCACCATGAATTCGTCGCCGCCCAGCCGCGCGAGCAGGTCGGTCTCGCGCAGCGCCGACGACAGTGCCTGCGTCACATGCTTGAGCAACTCGTCACCGATCCGGTGGCCGAGCGTGTCGTTGACGTTCTTGAAGCGGTCGAGGTCGATGAACAGCACGCCGACGCGCCGGGCGGTGCGCTTCGCCTGCGCAATGGCCTGCGTGAGCCGCTCCTGCAGCAGCAGCCGGTTGGGGAGTCCGGTCAGCGCATCGCGCGTGGCGAGAAACTGGAGCCGTTCCTCGGCCTCTATCCGCGACGACACGTCCTGGACGAACGACAGGATCGAGACGATGCTGCCGGCGGCGTCGAGCAGCGCCGAGTGGTACCACTCGCACCAGATCGTGTCGCCATTGCTGCGATAGTTGCGGGTGAGTCCGGTCGCGCGCGGCTCCTCGCCGCTCATCAGCTTCGCCGTCAGCCCCACCATCGCATCGCGGTCGGCTTCGTGGATCAGCGGGTTGCCGGCGAGCGGCATGCCGAGCACCTCGTCGGCGCGCCAGCCGAAAATGTTCTCGGCCTGCGGCGACCAGCGGACGAGCCGGAAATCGCGGTCCCACTCCAGCACGGCCAGCGGCGTGTTGCTGATGTGCGACGACAGCATCCAGTTGGCGCGGCGCAGGGCATCCTCGTTGCTCTTCTGGTCGTGGATGTCCGTGTGCACCGCATAGATGCCGATGACGTTGCCGTCGCCGTCGCGGTTGGGCGCGTAGTGGACCGATTCCCAGCGCGGCTCGCCGACGGGTTGGGCCAGCATCTGCTCGGTCGAGATCGTGTCGCCCTGGAGCACGCGCTCCAGCATCGGCCGCACTAGCCGGAAACGCGCCTCTCCGAGCACCTCCGCCACGAGGCGCCCGGTCAGGTCCTTGCGGCTTTCGCCCAGCCATTCCTCGTTGTGCCGGTTGAGAAACCGGTAGCGGTAGTCGCGATCGATGTACGACACCCGTGCCGGCACGTTGTCCATGATGAGCCGCAGCTCGGCCTCCGAGGCGCGCAGCGCTTCCTGCGCCTGCTTCAGGCCGTGGATGTCGTTCATCAGCACGAATGCGCCGTGCACCTCCCCCGTTCCCGCGGCGTCTGGCACCACGCGGATCGTCATCCAGCGGCGAACGCCGTTCGCGCCGGGCACCAGGCGGTCGAACGCCGTCGACTCGCCGGAAAGCGCACGCGTCAACATCGCCTGCGCACTCTGGTAGATGCCGTGGCCGACGACGTCGCGCAGCCGCAGTTCCGCCACCTGCTCGGCGGTCAGCCCGAAATACTGGAGGAACGTCCGGTTGACGTAGTGGCAGCGTTCGTCGTGATCGATGTAGGCCACCGGCGCCGGCACGCCATCCATGATCGCGCGGAGCTGAGACTCGCGCGCCGCCAGCGCGTCCTGCGCTTCCTTGAGGTCGGTGATGTCGTGGCCGACGACGTATTCGCCGGCCACCGTGCCGTCCAATTTGAGGTCCGGGACGCAGCGCGCACGGATCCAGCGCCGGCGCCCGGCGGCATCGATGACCGCGCGCTCATAGGTGATCGCCTCGCCGGTCGTCGTGGGCTCGCGTCCGACCGCCGATTCGTCCGCGGCGTTCTGGCCCAGCACCTCGTCCGGGCGTCGCCCGATGACGTCCTCGCGCTTCAACCCGTAGAGCTGCAGGAACGACTCGTTGACGAAAATGTAGCGGCGATCGGCATCGAGGTAGACCACCGGCTCCGGAATGTTGTCGGTGAACAGGCGCAGCTGCTCTTCGCGGGCCGCGAGTGCCTGTTCCGTCAGCTTGAGATCGTGAATGTCGTACTCGGTGCAGTACACGCCGCGGACCTTGCCCGCCCCGTCGAGATCGGGGGCGACGCGCCCGTGCATCCACCGCCGCCGCCCCTCCGCGGAGTCGCCGATCCGCTCGTACTCGACGTTCTCGCCGTCCTGCGCGCGATTCAATATCGGCCTGAGAAACGCCGCGACATCCCCCGTCATGATGTCGAACGGCGTCTTGCCGTAGATCTGGTCCTGCGGCAGGCACACCGAGTTCGCGAAGGCCTGGTTGACGAACCGGTAGCGCAGCGTGCGGTCGAGATAGGCGACCGGACCCGGGATGTTGTCGGCGAAAAGGCGCATCTGGACTTCCTGCGCCTTGAGCGCCTCGCGGATGCGCACGTCGTCGTCGATGTCGGTCATCACGGCGAACGCGCCGCCGATGCGGCCGCCGATGTCGCGGTCCGGGAACAGCGTCATCCGCACCCACCGCATTTCGCCGGAAGCGCGCCGGTCGCGCCGTTCGTAGGAGACGGTCGCCCCGGCGAAGGCCCGCTCGATGAACCCCTGCATCTCCGCGAACGTCTCGCCGGACAACAGGTCGCGGACGGCGTGCCCGAGCAGATCGTCGGCGGGTACGCCGATCCATTCGGCGAACGGCCGGTTGGCGAAGCGGACCTTGAGCTGTCGGTCGAAATAGAGAATCGGCGACCCGACGCTGTCGGTGACGAGGCGCAGCCGATGCTCGCGCTGCCCCGCCTCCAGTTCGAGACGCTTGAGGTGATCGACGTCGGTGTAGGTGACGAGAAACCCGCGGACCTTTCCCTGCGGACTGCAATCCGGGTAATAGTCGACGCGGATCCAGATCGGCGGCCGGCCCGGTGTCGTCAGCCGCCGCTCGAAGCCCGTGCGCTCGCCCTTCAGCGCAGCGGCGACGTAGGCGTCGAACAGCTGGTAGACGTCCCGGCCGACAACCTCGACGATCGCGTGCCCGATCAGCTCTTCCGGAAGCTTGGCGTTCCAGTCGAGGAACGCCTTGTTCGCGAATCGGTAACGCTGGTTGCGATCGACATAGGCGATCGGCAGGCCAAGCGCATTGAGCTTGCGCTGCGAGAGCGCAAGCAGTCCGTCGCGGTCGAGCCCGTCGGCAGGCGCCGTCTGGACGGTGGCAAGCTCGGTCCGGAACACCGTTCGCGTAAGGGCCATCGGGCGATCGTTTGCGTTGTTGGTCGGGTCGTCGCTGCGCGGGCGGACCTGCCGATCCCGCCTCGGCGCTCCTGGATCGAACGCGTGAATTGCGGAACACTAGCAAGGATCGCGCCCGTTGTCGGCACCCGGTGAACTCGCCTTTAGCGCGAACAGGCCCTACAATCGCCGTCACTAATCAACGCCGGGCGGCAAGGGGAGGACGGTCCGGCGGTCGCGGGGCCCCCGATCGGGGGCCCGACGGAGGAGGATCGGCGGGTTCGGCAATGCGCGGCCCGGAGGCAGCCTCGCCGTGTCTTCGCCACCGCAATGCTCCAGCCGAGGAACCCGATGCCGCCGACCCGCACCCAGCGCCCCGAACGAGGCCGCGCTCCGCTGCGCCGCGTCACGCTGGCCATCGTGCTTGCGTGTTTCGCTCCGGTTGCCCGCGCCGCCGGCGACCTGCCGTCGATCGGCCCGGTGCCGATCGACTTCATCCTGTTCGGGCTCACACTGCTCGGCGTGGCGCTGTTTCATCACCACACGCTGCGCGTGGCGCTGACCGGGCTCGTCGTCATCACCGCGTACAAGCTTGCCTTCACCGGCTTCCGGACCGGCCCCGGCATCGGCGGCCTCCTCGCGCACCTCGGCCACGAATGGGCGATCCTCGCCAACCTGTTCCTGCTGCTGATGGGCTTCGCGATCCTGTCGCGGCACTTCGAGAAGAGCCGGGTGCCGCTGGTGCTGCCGCGGCTGCTGCCGACCGACTGGAAGGGCTGTTTCGCGCTGCTGGCGGTGATCTTCGTGCTGTCGTCCTTCCTCGACAACATCGCGGCAGCGCTGATCGGCGGTGCGATGGCGCATCAGCTCTTTCGCGCGTCGCGTGCACATCGGCTATCTCGCCGCGATCGTCGCCGCGTCGAATGCCGGCGGGCGGGCAGCGTCGTCGGCGACACGACGACGACGATGATGTGGATCGCCGGCGTGCCGCCGATCCACGTCTTCGATGCCTACGTTGCCGCGGCGGTCGCACTCGTCGTGTGTGGCATTCCTGCGGCCAAGCAACAGCACGCCTTCTCGCCGATGATCCGCCACGTGCACGAGCACACCCAGATCGACTGGACCCGCGTCGGGATCGTCTTTCTGATCCTGATGTGCGCGATCATCGCCAACGTGACGATCAACCTTCAGTTCATCGAGTACGCCGACTACTTCCCGTTCATCGGCTTCGGCGTGTGGGTCGCGATCGCGATCTCGCTGCCGGCGCGCCGGCCGGACTGGGAGGTGCTGCCCGAGACGTTCAAGGGCACGGTGTTCCTGCTCTCGCTCGTCACCTGCGCGTCGATGATGCCGGTGGAGCGCCTGCCCGCGGCGTCCTGGCAGACCGCCTTGGGCCTGGGCTTCGTCTCGGCCGTGTTCGACAACATCCCGCTGACGGCGCTCGCGCTCAAGCAAGGCGGCTACGACTGGGGATTCCTCGCCTACGCGGTCGGCTTCGGCGGCTCGATGATCTGGTTCGGATCCTCCGCCGGGGTGGCGCTGTCGAACCAGTTTCCCGTCGCGAAGTCGGTCGTCGCCTGGGTGCGCCACGGATGGCACGTTGCGCTGGCTTATGTGGTCGGCTTCGCGGTCATGATGCTGGTGCTCGGCTGGCACCCCGACCCGAAGCCGCTGCGCGCCGCCGACGCGTTGCGCCCCGCGGTCTCGGCAGTCAGCCTGCCGGCCTCGCCGCGCGTTATTGCTCCGCAGACGGATGGCGGTCAAGCGGCGGTGATTGGCTAGACTCGGGCATGTACCCGCGCCGCGCGGGGCCGTGACTCATCCTCTTCGCAAGGAAGACTCAACCATGAACAAGACTTTGCGCCAGCTCGCGATGGCCGCCGGCCTTGCCGCGGCGGGCGCGGCGGCCGCCGCCGACATCACGATCTACGAGCACGACAATTTCGGGGGGCGCAGGATCCGCGCCAACGCGTCGATCTCGAATCTCGAGCAATCGGGCTTCAACGACCGCGCGTCGTCGGTGACGATTCAAAACGGTCAATGGCAGATCTGCAGCGACGCCTATTATCGCGGCCGCTGCGTGGCGCTCGGACCCGGCGACTATCCGAGCCTGGGGGCGATGGGCCTCAACGACCGCGTCTCGTCGGTGCGCGAGCTCTGGGACCAGGGTGGCGGTGGGGGTGGCGGCAGCGCGGGTGGCGGTGACGGTGCCGACCTCGTTCTCTACGACGGCTCCAACTTCAGTGGAGCGAGCTTCCGCGTGGGCGGGTTCATCGCCAACCTCGACGGCTCCTTCAACGATCGCGCACAGTCGGCCATCGTCTACAACGGAACCTGGGAGCTTTGCGCCGACGCCAACTACCAGGGCGGCTGCCAGGTCTACGGTCCCGGCCGGTACCCGAACCTGGGGGGAGTCTCCGGCCGCGTCAGCTCGCTGCGGCCGGCGCTTGGCGGCGGCCCTGGTGGCGTCGGAGGCGGCTGGGGCAGCGGCAACCGCGCGATCCTGTACGAGGGCCCGAACCTCTCGGGTCGCACATTCGTGGTCAGCGATTACCTGGCAAATCTCGGCGGGACCGGCTTCAACGACCGCGCGGCGTCGCTGCGCATCGAGCGCGGATACTGGATGTTCTGCAGCGACGCCGACTTCCGCGGCGAATGTCGGACGTTCGGGCCGGGCGACTACCCCGATCTCCCGTATGGCCTCAGCGGCCGGATCTCCTCCGGCCGCCGGATCTCCGACGACTATCCCTACAACCGGAATCCGAACTGGGGCGGGCCACCCCGGTAGCAGGCGGCCGATGGCGATTGTCGACGACATCGCCGGGCTGCGCCGCATTCTCGCGCAGTCCCGCGTCATTGCCGTGGTCGGTTTGTCCGCCGACTGGTACCGGCCGAGCTACTTCGCCGCGAAATATCTGCAGGAGCACGGCTACCGCATCGTTCCTGTCAACCCGAAATACGGCGAGATCCTCGGCGAGAAATGCCATCCGAGCGTGTCGGCGATCCCTGGCCCCGTCGACGTCGTCGATTGCTTCCGCAAGTCCGCCGACATCCCGCCACTGGCGCGCGAAGCCGTCGCCAAGGGCGCGAAGGTGCTCTGGATGCAGCTCGGCGTCCGCAATACCGAAGCCGCCGCGATCGCGTCCGCCGGCGGACTCGACGTGGTCGAGGATCGTTGCATGAAGATCGAGCATGGACGGATCCTCGGCGGTCTCAGCTGGGCCGGGGTGAACACCGGCGTGATCTCGGCGCGGCGACGTGTCTGACCACCGATTCGGCTTCGACACGCTCTGCCTGCACGCCGGCCAGATTCCGGATGCGGAGACGGGCGCGCGCGCGCTGCCCATCTACCAGACGACGTCGTTCGTGTTCGACTCGGCCGATCACGCAGCGAGCCTGTTCAATCTGCAGACGTTCGGCAACGTCTATTCGCGGATCTCGAACCCGACCGTGGCAGCGCTCGAGGAGCGCGTGGCGGCGCTCGAAGGCGGGCGCGCGGCGCTCGCAGCCGCCACGGGCATGGCGGCGCAGATGGTGGCGCTGCTCACGCTCGCCCGCCACGGTGACCACATCGTCGCGGCGCGGACGCTCTACGGCGGCACGTACTCGCAACTTGCGGTGACCTTTGCGCAATTCGGCATCGAAGCGACCTTCGTCGATGCCGACGATCCCGATGCGTTCCGCGCGGCGCTCAAGCCGAACACGAAGGCGGTCTACGCCGAGACCATCGGCAATCCGCAGCTGAACGTCTGCGACATCGCCGCGCTGGCCGAGGTCGCGCACGACGCTGGTGTGCCGCTCGTCATCGACAACACGCTCGCCTCGCCGTATCTGTGCCGTCCGTTCGAGCACGGCGCGGACATCGTGATCCATTCGGTCACCAAGTACCTCGGCGGACACGGCACGACGATGGGCGGAATCGTCGTCGAGTCCGGCAGGTTCCCGTGGGACAACGGCAACTTCCCGCAGATGACCGAGCCCTCGCGCGGCTACCACGGCGTGCGCTTCTACGAGACGTTCGGCGACTTCGGCTTCACGATGAAGGCGCGGATGGAGACGATGCGCACGCTCGGGCCCACGCTTGCGCCCTTGTCCGCGTTCCTGCTGCTGCAAGGCATCGAGACGCTGCACCTGCGGATGCCGCGGCATTGCGAATCCGCGCTCGCCGTCGCCCGGCATCTCGCGGCGCACCCCGGCGTCGAATGGGTGAATTATCCGCTGCTCCCCGGCAACCGGTACGAGGTGACCGCACACCGCTATTTGCCGCGGGGGGCCGGCGGCATACTGACGTTCGGAGTCCGGGGTGGCGCAAAGGCCGGTGAACGCTTCATCGAGGCCGTCGAGATGCTCTCGCACCTCGCCAACGTCGGCGACGCCAAGTCGCTGGTGATCCATCCGGCGTCGACCACGCATCGGCAGCTTTCCGAGGACGAGCAGCGCGCTGCCGGGGTCAATCCGGAGATGATCCGGCTCTCGGTCGGATTGGAAACGCCGGACGATATACTGTGGGACCTCGACCAAGCGCTGGAGAAGTCGCAACGATGATGCGCTATGCCGCAATCCCGTGGCCGGTGACGGGCCTGATCGTCGCCATCGCACTGGTATTCCAGGAGTCGCTGCTCAACTGGCTCGGCGTCAATCCGTCGCTGGCGCAGACGGCCTACCGGATGCTGGTGTGGACCGTCGGCGCGAGTTCGCTTGCCCTGATCCTGCTGCCGCCGCGACGGTTCGCCTATCTTCTCGGTGCCCTGGTCTGTGCCGGCCTGATGGGCTGGGCACTGTGGCTGCAGTACGGCCTCGAACTCGAACCCTGTCCACTCTGCGTGTTCCAGCGGATCGCGGTGATCACGACCGGCGTCGTCTTCCTCGTTGCCGCGTTCCACAATCCGGGGCGCATCGGCGCCGCGATCTACGCCGGATTGACCGTGATCGTCTCCGGCATCGGCGCCGCCCTCGCGGCCTGGCACGTGTGGATCCAGGCACAGCCGAAGGGCGCCGTCCCGGCGTGCGGAATGGGCCTCAACTACATGCTCGAGACGATGCCGCTGACCGACGTGATCAGCAAGGTGCTGAAGGGCAGCGGCGAGTGTGCCGAGGCCGGATGGTTGTTCATGGGCCTCGCCATCCCGTCGTGGACGTTCGTGTTCTTCATCGCGATGATCGCGGCGGCAATTGCGCTGATCCGGCGGGATTGACGGGGCGCGACACGCCCGCGTCCGTCCCACTCGGCGCCCGACGGGATCCATCGCCACCGGCAACGGGGTTGCACGCGGCCCCCTTTCCGCGTGCCTAGCACGCCGGGGTCGGCGGCGCCGCGCTACTTCGGCGCCATCCGTATCGCGCCGTCGAGCCGGATCACCTCGCCATTGAGCATCACGTTGCGCACGATCTCGGCGACCAGCGACGCGAATTCGGATGGCCGTCCCAGCCGCGGCGGGAACGGCACCATCTTGCCGAGCGACTCGGCGATCTCGGCTGGAATCTGACCGACCATCGGCGTCTGGAACAGGCCGGGCGCGATCGTCATCACGCGTATCCCGTTGCGCGAGAGATCGCGCGCGATCGGCAGCGTCATCCCCGCGACACCGGCCTTCGACGCGCTGTACGCCGCCTGTCCCATCTGTCCGTCGAACGCCGCGACCGACGCCGTGTTGACGATGACGCCGCGCTCGCCCTCGTCGTTCGGCGCATTCCTGGCCATCGCCTCGGCAGCCAGCCGGATCATGTTGAACGTACCGATCAGGTTGATGTTGATCGTGCGTACGAAGCCGGCGAGCGAATGCGCGCCCTCCTTGCCGATGGTCTTTTCGCCGTAGACGATCCCGGCGCAGTTGACGAGGCCGTCGACGCGGCCGTAGCCGTCGAGCGCAGCTGCCACCGCCGCCTTCGCACTCGCCTCGTCGGTGACGTCGGTGCGGACGAACCGCGCGCGCACGCCGAGCTCCTTCGCATGCGAATGCCCTTCGGCTTCCTTGAGATCGGCGATCACGACGTTGCCGCCGCCGTCGACGACCATCCGTGCCGTGGCGCCTCCCAGTCCCGACGCCCCGCCGGTGACGATGAACGTGCTGCCCGAGACCTGCATTGCGTTGTGCTCCCTATTTGCCCTGCGCCTTGAACACCGTCATCGCCGTCGTGATCAGGCCCGCCAGATCGGCGAGATTGGCCGGAACGATGACGGTGTTGTTGGTCTTGGCGATATTGCCGAAGGCACCGACATACTGCTCGGCGACCTTGAGGTTCACCGCCTGCAGCCCACCCGGCGATTCGATCGCCTCGGCCACCTGCCGGATCGCCTTCGCGTTGGCCTCGGCAATCGCGAGGAGCGCCGCGGCGTGGCCCTGCGCCTGATTGATCTCCGCCTGCTTCTCGCCTTCGGACTTGGCGATGGCGGCGGCGCGCGCGCCGTTGGCGAGATTGATCTGCTCCTGCTGCTTGCCCTCGGAGGTCGCGATGACGGCCCGCTTCTCGCGCTCGGCGGTGATCTGCGCCTGCATCGCGTGCAGGATTTCCTTCGGCGGCGTCAGGTCCTTGATCTCGTATCGGAGCACCTTGACGCCCCAGTTCGCCGCGGCCTGGTCGAGCGCCGCGACGACGAGCCCGTTGATGTGCTCACGCTCCTCGAACGTGCGGTCGAGCTCCATCCGGCCGATCACGCTGCGCAGCGTCGTCTGCGCGAGCTGGGTGATCGCCACCTGGAAATTGCTGGACCCGTAGGACGCGAGCCGCGGGTCGGTCACCTGGAAGTAGAGGATGCCGTCGACCTGCAGCTGCGTGTTGTCCTTCGTGATGCAGATCTGGCTCGGGACGTCGAACGGGATTTCGCGGAGGTCATGCTTGTAGGCGACGCGATCGACGAACGGGATGACGAAATTGAGCCCGGGTTGCAGCACCGCGTAGAACCGCCCGAGCCGCTCGATGACCAGCGCGTGCTGCTGTGGCACGACGCGGATCGCCTTCATGATGACGATGATCGCGACGACGAACAGCACGACCGTGAACAGCGACGAGCCCAACCACATGGCGAAGGTCTGCATGGCGGATTCCTAGGAGGCGGGGCGGCGGTCCGACAGCACGAGAACAGAGCCGCGGGTGGCGACGATGTAGAGCGTTTCGCTGCGCGACACCGTGGACGACGCGAGCTCGGCATCCCACTTCGAACCGCGATACGCGACGCGGGCGGTGCCGTCCGGGTTCCAGGCTTCCACGTGGACCGCCTGGCCGACGTCGAGCGACGGCAGCGGCGGCGGCGTGGCGCGCGCCAACCGCCAGCGGTGCGCGACGATGGTCAACACGACGCCCAGTACCCCGGCGACGCCGAACTGCATCGGCAGCGACGTGCCGAGCCACGCCGCGACACCCCCGAGGGCGACGGCGACGCCCACGGCCAGCAGGTAGAACGTCCCCGTGACGAGTTCCGCGCCGATCAGCAGCGCGGCGGCGATCCACCAGATCCAGTAGACGTTCATCTTCGGCGCTCGCGGGAAAGTCCTCTGGCTTGAAGGATAAAGCACTTTGCGCCCTTTGAAGTCGCGGCCTCCGCTCCCATATGCACTAGGTGCGCGCCGCCGATCTCGGCTATTGGGAGGGTGGCGCGGATTGGGTTATAATATTCGTTTTTAATCAAGCGCTTTCACACCGATTTTGCGTTGATCGAACGCGCGGTCGGACTTTCAGCGAGGGTTGCCATGCCGATCTACGAATACCGTTGCTCTGCCTGCGGCCACGAACTCGAGGCGCTGCAGAAGCTGTCCGAGCCGCCGTTGACGTCCTGCCCGACGTGCCGGAAGGACGCGCTGGTCAAACTCGTCTCCGCCGCCGGCTTCCAGTTGAAGGGCAGCGGCTGGTACGCCACGGACTTCAAGGGTGGTAGCAAGCCCGCCGAGAAGAAGGAGAAGGCCGGCAGCGACGGGGCATCCGGCGCGAAGGCCGAGACGAAGACCGACGCCGCCCCGGTCGCCCCCGCGTGCGGCTCCGGCGGTTGCGCGTCCTGCTCGTGACGGCGCGACACGCCCCTTGGTCACGATGAAGCGATACCTGATCGCCGGGCTGCTCGTCTGGGTGCCACTGGGCATCACGATCTGGGTACTGAACGCGCTCGTTTCGACGCTCGACCAGACGCTGCTGCTGGTGCCGGAGGCCGCCCGCCCCGACAAGCTTCTCGGCTTTCATATCCCCGGGTTCGGCGTCCTGCTGTCGTTCCTGATCCTGCTCGTGACCGGTGCCTTTGCCGCGAACTTCATCGGGCAACGGCTGATCCGCTTCTGGGAGGGGCTGCTCGGCCGCATCCCGTTCGTCAAGTCGATCTATTCGTCGGTCAAGCAGGTCAGCGACACCGTTCTGTCGGATCAGGGCACTGCGTTCCGCAAAGCGCTGCTCGTGGAGTTTCCCCGTCCCGGCTGCTGGACGATCGCCTTCCAGACGGGTACGCCCGCGGGCGAAGTCTCGCGCCTGCTGCCCGGCGACCACATCAGCGTGTACGTGCCGACCACACCGAACCCGACCGGCGGCTATTTCGTCATGCTGCCCAAGGCGAGCGTGCGCGAACTCGACATGTCCGTCGACGATGCGCTGAAGTACATCATCTCGATGGGTGTCGTCGCGCCGCGTTCTCCTGCAGCGCACGTCGCGCGCCCGCGCGCGGAACGCCCCTCCGAGACCGCGGTCTCGCCGCCGCGAAATTGACGGGGCAACGTCCTCCGTGCCGCCGCGCCTGACCGACGCCGGCCCGCCCTGCCCGCCCCTCGGCCCTGCCCGCCCCGTACCGAATCCCCGGCACCCTTCGCAACACCCGCTCCTGGAGACACGCTTGAAACGCACCGACTACTGCGGCCACATCGACCGCCGCTTCCTTGCCCAGACCGTCACGCTGATGGGCTGGGTGCACCGCCGCCGCGACCATGGCGGCGTGATCTTCATCGATCTTCGTGACCGCGCAGGTCTCGTCCAGATCGTCTGCGACCCCGACCGCGCCGCGACGTTCGCGATCGCGGAGACGCTGCGCAACGAATTCGTGATCAGCGTCACCGGACTGGTGCGCCCGCGTCCCGAGGGCACCGTGAACCCGAACCTCGTCTCCGGCGGGATCGAGGTCCTCGCCCACGACATCGAGATCCTCAACCCTTCAGTGACGCCGCCGTTCCAGCTCGACGACGAGAACCTGTCGGAGACGGTGCGCCTGCAGAACCGCGTGCTCGACCTGCGCCGGCTGCCGATGCAGAAGAACCTGATGCTGCGCTACCGGGCCGCGATGTCGGCGCGCAAGTACCTCGACGCCCACGGCTTCATCGACATCGAAACGCCGATGCTCTACAAGTCGACCCCCGAGGGTGCGCGCGAATTCCTGGTTCCGTCGCGGATCCATCACGGACAGTTCTACGCGCTGCCGCAGTCGCCGCAGCTGTTCAAGCAGATGCTGATGATGGCGGGGTTCGATCGCTACTACCAGATCGTCAAGTGCTTCCGCGACGAGGACCTGCGCGCCGACCGCCAGCCCGAGTTCACGCAGATCGACGTCGAGACGTCCTTCCTCACCGAGCTCGAGATCCGCGAGATCATGGAAGGCCTCGTGCACACGATGTTCAAGGAGGCGCTCGATGTCGAGCTGCCGAGCCCGTTTCCGATCATGAAATTCGCCGATGCGATGCGCGACTACGGCTCCGACAAGCCCGACCTTCGCGTCCCGCTGAAGCTGACCGAACTCACGGACCTGATGAAGACGGTGGACTTCAAGGTCTTCCGTGCCGCGGCCGACCTGCCCAATGGCCGCGTGGCCGCGCTTCGCGTGCCCGGCGGAGCGACGCTGTCACGCAAGGAAATCGACGACTACACCGCGTTCGTCAAGATCTACGGCGCCGGCGGGCTCGCCTACATCAAGGTCAATGACGCGTCGAAGCCCAACGAGGAAGGCCTGCAGTCGCCGGTCGTGAAGTTCCTCACCGCCGATGCGCTGAAGACGATCCTGCAGCGTACCGGCGCCGCGTCGGGCGACATCATCTTCTTCTGTGCCGACCGGGAAAAGGTCGTCAACGATTCACTGGGTGCGCTGCGGGCGAAGGCCGGCCACGATCGCGGCTTCGCGGAAGCGGGCTGGAAGCCGTTGTGGGTCGTCGACTTCCCGATGTTCGAATTCGCCGAGGACACCAGGACGTGGGCGGCACGGCATCATCCGTTCACGGCGCCGAAGGACGGCCACGAGGAGCTCTTCGTCACCGATCCGGCGAACGCGCTCGCCAAGGCCTACGACGTGGTGCTGAACGGCTGGGAGATCGGCGGCGGCTCGGTCCGGATCCACAAGTCCGACGTGCAGGCAAAGGTGTTCGCGGCACTGAAGATCAGCCCCGAGGACCAGCGCAAGAAGTTCGGCTTCCTGCTCGACGCGCTGCAATATGGCGCGCCGCCGCACGGTGGCATCGCGTTCGGTCTCGACCGGATCGTCACGATGATGGCCGGCGCGGAGTCCATCCGCGACGTGATCGCGTTCCCGAAGACGCAGCGCGGGCAGGACCTGCTCGTCGATGCGCCGACACCGGTCACCGAGCAGCAGTTGCGCGACCTGCACATCCGCGTCCGCGCGTCGGATTCGGCCAAGACGGAATAGGCAAATCGCGTCCACGCAATGACATTGGCGGCCCGCGGGCCGCCCGTTCTCGTTCGGGACGCGCACCCACGACGACCGCGGATCGGTCGCGCACGCCGGGCGAAGCGATCGCCGCGTTCCGACCTCAGTTCCGGATCACCCGGTCATTGGCCGCTTCCGGCCGTTGGGCGGCGTTCATCCGCTCGAGTTTGGCCGCGTACAGATCGCGGTCCTTGCGCGTCGTACTGTTCTCGATCGCGAGGGTCAGGTGCCGGCGCGCCTTGACGGTATCACCGAGGCCGAGGTACGCGGCTGCCAGCCAGAACTGGAATTCGTGGTAGTCGGGCGCGCGATCGACTTCCTTGGCGAACCAGTCCCGGGCCGCCTTGAAATCCTTGTTGCGCATCGCCGCGACGCCGAGTTCGAAGAACTTGAACGGCGGGTCGGGCTCGAGTTCCTGCAGCCGCCGGCCGAGCGCTCGGGACTCGGCAACCCGACCGAGCTTGTCGAGCACCGGCACCAGGTTCGACATGACGCGGGTGTTGCCGGGTTCGCGTTCCAGGACGTAGCCGTAGACGCGCGCCGCGGACTCCAGATCGCCGCGCCGCTGGTAGACCGCGCCCAGCGTGTTGTAGGCGCTGAGATATCCGGGGTCCTGCCGGATGCCCTCGCGCGCCCACCAGTAGGCGTCGTTGGGCATCCCCTGCGCCAACGACTCCACCGCCCGGTTGTTCATGTACATCGCGATGATGGTTTTCTCGGCGATAACGCGGCTGCGCAAGCCCCGGACATCCTCCGGCGGAAGAAAATCGATCGTCAACGCATCCGGATCGCTGACGCCCGCTCCGGCGAGCCGTGTCGGCCCAAGGGCCAGGTTCACGTGTCCGATCGCAAGCTGCATGTCGCCGCTTCGACTCCAGGTATCGTCCGCGTAGACCTGCTGGTACCGGACCAGCAGACCGAGCTCCTTGGCGAGGACGGCGGTCATCAGGACCAGCGACAGACAGTTGCCGGTGCGCGCGGCAAATGCCTCCGACGCATTGCGGGTGACGGCGGAGTCGTATTCGAGCCGGAGCTGACCCTTCCTGGAAATTGCATCGACCAGCCCCTGCCTGCGGCCTCCTGCATGTCGATGGCCGTCGATTTCAATGTCGACGAAGCGCTTCATTTCCGGGCTGATGGCCAAGACATCGGCGGCATCGATGCGAATCGACGGAGCGGCGAACCCGCGATCGTCGAAAAGATATGCCGGGGGACCGTCCACCGGCGCCGTCGCGCAGGACGCAAGCAGGATGGAAGCGAGCAGGACGGCCGGAAGTTTCATCGGGCGCCTCCTTCCCGTGAACCCGTTTGTCGCAACCGATGCGACCAGGCTCGCCAGGCTCGAAAAGTTCATTCTAGTACCAAAGCGGCGCGGCGGCGCAAGGAAGCCCCGTCGCGGCGTCAACTTTCCGGATGCCGTCCAGCCCTGCTTTCGCTGCCGCGACGTTAGAATGCGCAATGGACTTCGCCATGCTTCGTCGCATTCCGCCGATGCTTCTGCAGGCGGGGTTCTGTCTCGCACTGGCGTGGACGGCGCTTCCGGTCGCCGCGCGTACCTCGGCTGTCGGCGGCGACATTGCGCTCGACGCGCTGCCCAGGGAAGCACAGTCGACGCTGACGCTGATTCACCGCGGTGGCCCGTTCCCCTACGACCGCGACGGCATCGCTTTCGGCAACCGCGAGCACCGGCTGCCGGCCCGGCCGCACAGCTATTATCACGAGTACACGGTGCGCACCCCGGGCGTGAAGACGCGCGGCGCGCGCCGCATCATCTGCGGCGGACCCGCACGAGCGCCGGACGCCTGCTGGTACACCGACGACCATTACGAGTCGTTCAGGAGGATCCGCGAATGAAGGTCCCCGATCTTCACGATCTCGAAACGGCCGGTATTCACGCCTGGTCGGGCGACACCCATGCGCTCGCCGCGGCGGCGACAGCGGCGAAGCTCCGTTATCTCGTGTCCGACCTCAAGGGTGTCGACAGCAAGGGCGAACTGCTGGCGGCGGTCGCCAAGGGACTCGTGCTGCCCGAGCATTTCGGCAACAACTGGGACGCGCTCGCCGATTCGGTCGAGGACAGCGACTGGGTCGGACGCGCCGGCTGCGTCATCGTGCTGTCCCATGCCGGACCGTATCGCAAGGCGCACGGCGTCGACTGGACGACGTTCGAGGACATCCTCGCCGAGGCCGCGGACTATTGGCGCGAGCGGCACAAGCCGTTCTGGGTGTTCGTCGCTTGACCGGCCGCAAGATCCCGGTCTCGACGCTGGTGCTGGTCCACACCCGCGATCTCGCGATACTGCTTATCGAGCGCGCCGACCACCCGGGCTACTGGCAATCCGTGACCGGCAGTCAGGAGCCCGGTGAATCACTGCTCGAGACCGCGACGCGGGAACTGGCCGAGGAGACCGGCATCGTGGCCGCCCGGTACGGCGGACTCGTCGATTGGCAGTTGCAGAACGTCTACGAGATCTACCCCGAGTGGCGCTACCGTTACCCGGCGGGAACGACGCACAATACGGAGCACGTGTTCGCGCTCGAAGTCCCCGTGCCGGTTCCGGTGACACTCCAGCCACGCGAGCATCGCGGTTTCGCCTGGCTGCCCTGGCGCGATGCCGCGGCGAAGTGCTTTTCCTGGTCCAACCGCGCTGCGATCGAGCAGCTGCCGCAGCGAAAATCATCAAGGAGCACGACATGATCGTCGGATCGCGTCTGGTCATCGCCGCCGCTGCAACGCTCGTCGCGACGTGGGTGACAGCCGGCTTCGCACAGGAGCCCGCTTTGCCGGCACAGCCCGTCATCGCCATCTCCGGCGCGGCGACCGCGACCATCGCAAACGACCGGATGCAGGCATGGTTGCGCCTCGAGTCCGAGAATGCCGATCCGGCGGCTGCGGCCAGCAGCGTGAACGCGCGGATGGCAGGTGCGCTTGCACGTGCAAAGGCGACGTCGGGGGTGGACGCCCGCACGCTCGGCTACTCGACCTACCAGATCGTGGAAAAGGGCCAGCCGCCCCGTTGGCGGGTCGTGCAGACGCTGAGCCTCGACAGCGCGGACTTCACGGCGCTTTCCGGTCTGGTCACCCGCCTGCAGTCGGCGGACGGGCTGTTGTTGTCGGGCATGCAGTTCACGCTGGCGGACAGCACGCGGCGCAAGGTCGAGGATCAGCTGACGCTGGAGGCGATCAAGGCCTGGCAGCAGCGCGCCCAGCAGGCCGCGCAGGGCTTTGGATTTCAGGGCTGGCGCGCCGGACGGGTGGCCATCCAGACCAACGATTTCGGCCGCCCGCAGCCGGTGATGATGCGGGCCCAGGCCGGGGCGATGGCGGCCGGTGGTGCGCCGGTGGCCACGGAAGCAGGCACGACCGACGTGACGGTGACGGTCTCCGGCGACGCGATCCTCGAGTCGACGCGCTTGATGCCGCACTGAGGGCGGCTCGGCACACCCACGCGCGCGCCGATCCCGAAGCGATTCGTCGAGCGGGATTCGTGGCGTGCGCTCGGATCAGCGGGATGGCCGGAGCAGCAGGTAGAACCCGAACCCCAGCGTGTCGCGACCCCACCGCAGATAGCCATCGTGCCAGGCGCGAATGCGCGCCCCCATGGCGTCGGCGTCGGGATCTTCCGGATGGGCGTCGACATGGCGCTCGACCGCCGCGCAGTAGCGCCCCTCGTATGCGTCCCACTCGTCGTCACTGGCCGTCGCCGTCGACAGCACGCGAAAGCCTGCCACGCGCGCCTTCGCCGCGTTGCCCGCATGGTCCGCCATCTCGTCCTCCGTCGCACCGAGGTGGGCGAGATAGCCGGGGTCCGGCCGCCGCTTCCAGTAGCCGTCGCCGAACAGCGCCACGCCTCCCGGATTCAGCGCGCGAAACGTCCACGCGAACGCGTCGGCGAGCGAGCCGACCGCCTGACTCGCGCCCATGCAAACGACGGCATCGAAGCGGTCGGTCGATGCGACTTTCTCCTGCAGCGCGCCGGCGCGAAGCTCGATGCGGTCGTCGACGCCCCTCTCGCGCGCCGCGGCGGCCGCGGCCGCGATGAACGCCGGATTGATATCGACGCCGATTCCACGCGCCTGCGTCGATGCCAGCAGGTCGACGAGAAAGTTCCCCTTCCCGCAGCCGATGTCGAGGACGCGGTCGTCCTGCTCCAGCGCCATCACACGCATCAGCGCCTGTGCCCGGGCCGCCGACAGGGGGCCGAGATAGCGATGCGAGCTGTGCGCGATCGTCGTGAACTTGTATGGATCGCCCGGCGGACGGGCGCTGGACCGGGTCATCGATACCTCTCTCCTGGCTGGCGACTACGCAAATGCGAAGGGCGCCCGGAGGCGCCCTTCACCGGCAACGTACGCTGAACTACTCCGCCGCGGGCGCGGGTTCCGCCGGCTTCGGCTGCGCGGCATCTTCCGCCGCGGCCTTCATCGACAGGCGCAGCCTGCCCTTGTCGTCGGCTTCGAGCACCTTCACCCGGACGACCTGCCCTTCCTTGAGATAGTCGGAGACCTGATTGACGCGCTCCCTGGCGATCTGCGAGATGTGCAGCAGACCGTCCTTGCCCGGCAGCACCTGGACGATCGCGCCGAAGTCGAGCAACCGCAGCACGGCACCCTCGTAGATCTTGCCGACCTCGACCTCGGCGGTGATGTCCTCGATGCGCTTCCTCGCGACGTTGCAGGCGTCGGCGTTGACCGAGGCGATCGTGATCGTGCCGTCGTCCTGGATGTCGATCGTGGTGCCGGTCTCCTCGGTCAGCGCGCGGATCACCGCGCCGCCCTTGCCGATCACGTCGCGGATCTTCTCCGGGTTGATCTTGAACGACATCATCCGCGGCGCATGCTGCGACACTTCGGTACGCGCGTGCGGCATCGCCTGCTGCATCAGGTGCAGGATGTGCATCCGGCCCTCGCGGGCCTGCGAGAGCGCGACCGCCATGATTTCCTTGGTAATCCCCTGGATCTTGATGTCCATCTGCAACGCGGTGACGCCGCGGTCGGTACCTGCCACCTTGAAGTCCATGTCGCCCAGGTGGTCCTCGTCACCGAGGATGTCGGTCAGCACGGCGAAGCGGTTGCCTTCCTTGATGAGTCCCATCGCGATGCCGGCGACGTGCGCCTTGGACGGGACGCCGGCATCCATCAGCGCGAGGCTGCCGCCGCAGACCGACGCCATCGACGACGAACCGTTGGACTCGGTGATTTCCGAGACCACGCGAATCGAATACGCGAACTCCTCGGCAGTCGGCAGCACGGCGAGCAAGGCGCGCTTGGCCAGACGCCCGTGGCCGATTTCGCGGCGCTTGGGCGTGCCCACGCGGCCGGTCTCGCCGGTGGCGTACGGGGGCATGTTGTAGTGGAGCATGAAGCGGTCGGTGTACTCGCCCATCAGCGCGTCGATCCGCTGTTCGTCACGCGCCGTGCCCAGGGTTGCGACGACCAGCGCCTGCGTCTCGCCGCGCGTGAACAGTGCCGATCCGTGCGTGCGCGGCAACACGCCGGTGCGGATCGTGATCGGGCGCACGGTGCGCGTATCGCGACCGTCGATGCGCGGTTCGCCGGACAGGATCTGGTTGCGGACGAGCTTGCCTTCGAGCGCGAACACGAAGTCATTGACCTGATTGGCGTAGCCGGGAGCCGCGTCGACCGGGATGCATTCGGCGGCGACCTTCGCGTACACCTCCTTCAGTGCCTGTTGTCGCGCCTGCTTGGAGCGCATCTCGTAAGCGGCGCGCAGGGGGCCTTCCGCGACGGCCGTCACCGCGGCGATCATCGCCTCGTCCTTCGCCGGCGCCTGCCAGTCCCACAGCGGCTTGCCGCCCGCCTCGACGAGTTCGTGAATCAGATTGATGACGGCCTGCTGTTGCTGGTGGCCGTAGACGACGGCGCCGAGCATCACTTCCTCGGGAAGCTCATTCGCTTCGGACTCGACCATCAGCACGGCGGCTTCGGTGCCTGCGACGACGAGGTTGAGCTGCGACGACGCGAGTTCGGTCTTGGTCGGGTTCAGCACGTACTGGCCGTCGACGTAGCCGACGCGCGCAGCGCCGATCGGTCCATTGAACGGAACACCGGAGAGCATCAGTGCAGCCGAAGCGCCGATCATCGCCACGATGTCGGGATCGATCTCGGGATCGACCGACATCACCGTGGCGATGACCTGGACTTCGTTGAAGAAGCCGTCGGGGAACAACGGACGAATCGGCCGGTCGATCAGGCGCGAGGTCAGCGTCTCCTTTTCCGACGGCCGGCCTTCGCGCTTGAAGAAGCCGCCCGGGATCTTGCCCGCGGCGTACGTCTTCTCCTGGTAGTCGACGGTGAGCGGGAAGAAGTCCTGACCGGGCTTCGCGTTCTTCGCGGCCTGCGCGGTCACCAGCACGACGGTGTCGTCGAGACGCGCCATGACGGCGCCGCCGGCCTGGCGTGCAATTTCGCCGGTTTCCAGCGTCAGCGTGTGACGGCCGAATGGGATCGATTTCTTGATGGGGTTCACGTTGTCCTCGTTATCCGGAAATGCAAATGGCCGCGCTAGTCATGGCGCGGCCATCGGCGGAGTTCGCAATGCGGGCTGCAGCGGCGACAGCGGGGGCGCGGCGCGTCAGGCAGCCGGGGCGACGCAAGCGTCGATCGGACCTGATCATCTCGGCGGGCGTCCCGCGCTGCCCTTACTTGCGCAGCCCGAGCTTTTCAATCAGCGTGCGGTAGCTTTCCGCGTTGCTCGTCTTGAGATAATCGAGCAGCTTGCGGCGACGCGACACCATCCGCAGCAAGCCGCGCCGCGAGTGATGATCCTTCGTGTTGGCCTTGAAGTGGTCGGTCAGGCCGTTGATGCGGGCGGTGAGGAGCGCGATCTGCACTTCCGGGGACCCGGTGTCGCCCTTGATGCGCTGGTATTCGGCGATGACCATCGCCTTGTCGTGCACGGTAACTGCCATTGCGTTGTCCTTGTCTCTCGTCCAGTTCGTTGCGTCTCGCAAAGTCGAAAATTGTACTCCGAAAAGTGCTTAGGATTCAAGCGTTAATCGGCCACGCTGCGTGCCCGCCGGGAGGCCGCGGTCATGCCGCCGCGGGGGCGTCGGTCCGGGCGAGCCGCACTGCCCTGAGCCGCCCGCGATCCGCGTCGATGACGCCCAGAAAGCGCCCGTCGTCGTCGTAGCAGCGATAGCGCCCGCTGGCTCCGAGCGGGCTCGGCGGCTCACGCCCCTGGATCAAGGCGCGGGCCCCGCCGGCATCGACCGCGAGGCGCGGCAATTCGACGAGCGGCGAATCGACCGGAAGCAGCAATGCGTCGCGGCCGGCCGCGTCCATCCGCTCCAGAGCCTCCAGCGTGACGGCCCGTTCCAGGACGAATGGTCCGGCGCGGGTTCGCCGCAGGGCGGCAAGGTGTGCACAGCTGCCGAGCGCTGCGCCGAGGTCCTCCGCGAGCACGCGGACGTAGGTGCCTTTGCTGCACGCCACGCGCAGCGCGACGATCGGCAGCGCATATTCGAGCACCTCGAGCGCGTGCACGTCGACCGTGCGCGGCGCGCGCGGAATGTCGATGCCCGCCCGCGCGTAGTCGTAATAGCTGCGCCCCCGATACTTCAGCGCGGCATGGCGCGGGGGCACCTGCACGATCCGGCCCGTGAACGCAGCCAGCGTCGCATCGAGGTCACCGCGCGAAAACTCGACCGGCTTTTCGTCGACGATCTCGCCCTCGGCGTCGCCGGTCGAAGTCGCGACGCCGAATCGCACCGTCGCCACGTACTCCTTTTCGGCATCGAGTATCGCCTGGGCGAACTTGGTCGCGTCGCCGAAGCAGAGCGGCAGCAGGCCGGAAGCCAGCGGGTCAAGCGTGCCGGTATGGCCCGCCTTCTCCGCGGCAAGCAGGCGCTTCGCGCGCTGCAGCGCCGCGTTGGACGACAGGCCCTCCGGTTTGTCGAGCAGCAGCACGCCGTCGACCCGCCGGCGCGGTGGCCGGCCGGGAGGCGCGGTCATTCGTGCGGCAGCTTGCGGTCGGCCGCGACCGCATCGTCGATGAGCTGCGAGAGCCGCATGCCCGACTCGATCGAATCGTCGTAGGCGAAATGAAGCTGCGGCACCGAATAGAGCTGCAGCCGGTGCGACAACGACGAGCGAAGAAAACCTGCGGTGTGCTGCAGCGCCTCGACTGCCTCGGCCGCATGCTCGCGACCGGACAGGTGCGTGAAGAACACCTTCGCATGCGACAGGTCCGCGGAAACCTCGACGGCCGTGATCGTGACGCGGCCGACGCGCGGATCCTTCACTTCCTCGCGCAGTAGCTCGGCGAGCTCGCGCTGGATCTGGTCGCCGACGCGCTGGGCGCGCTGCGAGTGCCTTTTCATTCCGCTTCCTCGCGCACTTACAGCGTCCGCGACACCTCGACGATCTCGTAGGCCTCGAGCTGGTCGCCCTTCTGCACGTCGTTGAAGTTCTTGATCGACAGGCCGCACTCGAAGCCACCCTTCACCTCGCGCACGTCGTCCTTGAAGCGCTTCAGCGAATCGAGCTCGCCGTCGTGGATCACGACGTTGTCGCGCAGCAAGCGCACGCGCGAACCGCGCTTGACCACGCCGTCGAGGACGTAGCAGCCGGCGACCGTGCCCACCTTGGATATCTTGTAGACCTCGCGCACTTCGACGAGCCCGGTCTGGCTCTCCTTCCGTTCCGGCGCGAGCATGCCCGACAGCGCGGCCTTCACCTCGTCCACCGCGTCGTAGATGATGTTGTAGTAGCGGATATCCACGCCGCTGTGCTCGGCAAGCTTGCGGGCGGCCACGTCGGCACGCACGTTGAAGCCGATGACCACTGCCTTTGACGCCAGCGCAAGATTGATGTCGGACTCGGTGATCCCGCCGACGGCGGCATGGACGATGTTCACCTTGACCTCGCCGGTCGAGAGTTTCGTGAGCGCCTGTGTCAGCGCCTCGTAGCTGCCCTGCACGTCGGCCTTGACGATGAGCGCCAGCGACTTGATCGCATCCTCGGCCATCTGGTCGAACATGTTCTCGAGCTTGGCTGCCTGCTGCTTGGCGAGCTTCACGTCGCGGAACTTGCCCTGACGGAACAGCGCGATCTCGCGCGCCTTGCGCTCGTCGCCCAGCACCATGACGTCCTCGCCGGCAAGCGGAACGTCCGACAATCCCTGAATCTCGACCGGAATTGCAGGCCCGGCGGCCTGCACCGGCTTGCCGCTCTCGTCGGTCATCGCGCGCACGCGACCGAACACGGCGCCGGCCAGCACGATGTCGCCGCGCTTCAGCGTACCCGAGTTCACGAGCACCGTCGCCACCGGGCCCTTGCCCTTGTCGAGGCGCGACTCGATGACGATGCCCTTGGCCGGCGCGTCCTTCGGTGCCTTCAGCTCGAGCACCTCGGCCTGCAGCAGGATGGCGTCGAGGAGCTCGTCGATGCCCTTTCCGGTCTTCGCGGAAACCGGCACGAACTGAACTTCACCGCCGTATTCCTCGGGGATCACGCCCTCCGCGACGAGCTCCTGCTTGACGCGTTCCGGGTTCGCCTCGGGCTTGTCGATCTTGTTCATCGCGACGACGATGGGCACGCTGCCCGCTTTCGCATGGGCGACAGCTTCCTTGGTCTGCGGCATGACGCCGTCGTCGGCCGCAACGACCAGCACGACGATGTCGGTGACCTTCGCGCCGCGCGCGCGCATCGCCGTGAATGCCTCGTGGCCCGGCGTGTCCAGGAACGTGATCACGCCCTTCTTCGTCTGCACGTGGTAGGCGCCGATGTGCTGCGTGATGCCGCCGGCCTCGCCGCTCGCGACGCGGGCGCGGCGAATCGAGTCCAGCAGCGATGTCTTGCCGTGGTCGACGTGGCCCATGACGGTCACGACCGGCGGCCGCGGCAGGACCTCGACATTCGCCAACTCCTGCGTCTCGGCGAGAAGCGCGTCCGGAGCGTCGAGCTTGGCGGGGATCGCCTTGTGCCCCATTTCCTCGACCAGGATCATCGCCGTCTCCTGGTCGAGCACCTGATTGATCGTGACCATCTGGCCGAGCTTCATCAGCGCCTTGATGAGCTCTGTTGCCTTGACGGACATCTTGTGCGCGAGGTCGGCCACGCTGATCGTCTCCGGAACCGACACCTCGCGGACGATCGGACCGGCCTGCGCGGCCGCGCCCTCGCCGCCTTCTTCGTCATGACGACGATGGCCGACCTTGGGCTGGCGCCAGCCGGTGGCCGCAGTGGTACCGCCCGTGACGTCGCCACGCAGCTTGAGCGCGCGGCGCCGGGCCGCCTCCTCCTGGAATGCCGCGCCTTTCTTGATCGGCTTCGCCTTCTCGCCTGGCTTGGCCGCGGGCCGATGCAGCGTGCCCTCGGTCGGCGCCTTCGCCTTTTCCACCGCCGGTACCGGCGTTGCGGCGGCCTTGGCAGCTTCGGCGGCCGCGGCCTCCGCCGCAGCCTTCGCGGCCGCTTCCTCGGCTTCCTTTTCCTTCTTGGTCTTGCGCTTTGCGACCTCGGCCTGCTTCTGCTGAATCTCCTCCTGCTGGCGCGCGATGAGCTCGTGTGCCTTGCGCTCCTCGGCCTCGCGCGCCGCGATTTCCTCGGGCGTGATCAGCGGTGCCGGCGGTGCGACCGGTGCCGGCGCCTCTTCGACCGGCGCAGCCACTTCGGCGCCCTCGTCGCGCTTGACGAACACGCGCTTCTTGCGGACCTCGACCTGGATCGTCCGCGCCCTGCCAGTCGAGTCCGCCGCCTTGATCTCGGTGGTCTGCTTGCGCGTGAGCGTGATCTTCTTCTTCGGCTCGGCGGCCGCGCCATGCTGCTTGCGCAGATAGTCGAGCAGCTTCGTCTTGTCGGTCTCCGACAGCTTGTCGCCTTCCTTCTTGCCGGCCACGCCGGCCTTGCCGAGCTGCTCGAGCAGGGCCCCGGCCGGCATCTTGAGCTCGGTCGCGAATTGCTCGATCGTCGTTTGCGCCATCTGCTTCTCCTGCTTCTGCGTCGCTAGGCGTCGCCCTTAGTGCTGCGTGGGGGCCGCGACACCGGCGGCCGGCTCCTCGAACCAGTGCGCGCGCGCCTTCATGATGAGATCCTGGGCACGCTCATCGGAGACTCCCGTCAGCTCGACCAGCTCGTCGACCGCAAGGTCCGCAAGCGCATCGCGGGTGGTGATTCCCTTCGCCGCCAGCGTGCTGGCGACCTCCGTGTCCATGCCCTCCAGGTTGAGCAGCGCCTCCTCGACGTTCTCGACGCTCTCCTCGCGCACGATGGCCTCCGTCAGGAGCGCGTTGCGGGCACGGCTGCGCAGCTCGTTGACGGTCTCCTCGTCGAACGATTCGATCTCGAGCATTTCGTTGATCGGCACGTACGCCACCTCTTCCAGCGACGTGAAGCCCTCGCCGATCAGGATGTCGGAAACCTCCTCGTCGACGTCGAGCTTTTCCATGAACAGCCGGCGCAGCCGCTCGCCCTCGGCTTCGTGCTTCTGCTGCGACTCCTCGACGCTCATCAGGTTGAGCTCCCAACCCGTGAGCTCGGAGGCCAGACGCACATTCTGTCCGAGGCGGCCGATGGCGATCGCGAGGTTCTCTTCGTCGACGACGACATCCATGCTGTGCTTCTCCTCGTCGACCACGATCGAGGAGATTTCCGCCGGCGCGAGCGCGTTGATGACGAACTTCGCCGGATCTTCGGAGAAAAGGATGATGTCGACGCGCTCGCCGGCCAGCTCGTTGGTCACCGCGGTGACGCGCGAACCGCGCATCCCGATGCACGTGCCCTGCGGATCGAGGCGTGGGTCGTTGGACTTGACGGCGATCTTGGCGCGGATGCCCGGGTCGCGCGCGGCGGCCTTGATCTCGATGAGGCCCTCCTCGATCTCCGGCACTTCCAGCTCGAACAGGCGCATCAGGAACTCCGGCGCGATCCGCGACAGGATGAGCTGAGGACCCTTGGCGGTGCGGTCGATCTTGGTCACGTACGCGCGAATGCGGTCGCCGACGCGCAGCATCTCCTTGGGGATCAGCTGGTCACGCGGGATCATGCCCTCGATGCGCCCCGACTCGACGATCGCGTTGCCGCGCTCGATGCGTTTGACGGTGCCAGTCAGCAGATTGTCCTGCCGCTCGAGGAAGTCGTTGAGGATCTGCTCGCGCTCGGCGTCGCGGATCTTCTGCAGGATCACCTGCTTTGCCGCCTGTGCGCCGATGCGGCCGAATTCGATCGGCTCCAGCGGCTCCTCGATGACGTCGCCGAGCTTCAGGTCGGGATCACGCTCGACCGCATCGGTGATTGCGAGCTGATAGGCCGGTTCCTCGTGCTCCTCGTCGGGCACGACGGTCCAGCGCCGGAACGAGTCGTAGTTGCCGGTCTCGCGGTCGATCGACACCCGCGCGTCGATCTCGTTCGGAAAGCGCTTCTTGGTCGCGGAGGCCAGCGCCGATTCGAGCGCCGTGAACACGATCTCCTTCGGCACGTTCTTCTCGCGCGCCAGCGCATCGACGAGCAGCAGCACTTCCTTACCGTTGTTCATTGCCTCATCTCCACTCGATTCGCGGCACCAGCCGCGCGCGGTCGATCTCGACCAGCGGAATCGTCAGCGCGCCCTTCGCGGTCTCGACGACCACACCGGCGTCGCCGCAGCCGCGCAGGATGCCCTTCAGCTTCTTCGCGTTGTCGATCGGATGGACCAATCGCAACTCTGCTTCCTCGCCTGCGAACCGGGCGAAATCGGCCGCCTTCTTGAGCGGCCGGTCAAGGCCCGGCGAGGACACTTCCAGTCGTTCGAAATTCACGTTCTCCGCCGCGAAAAGATGCGTCAGGTGATTGCTTACCCGGGCGCAATCCTCGACGTCGACCCCGTTCGGCTTGTCGATGAACACGCGGACGAGCCCGCCCCTGAGAGCCTTCTCCCAGTCCACCAGCTCGTACCCGAGCGGGGGAATCGTCTTTTCTAGCAGTTCGCCCAGATTCATCGCCTTGGCCTGCAGGCCCGCTTGGCCGCGCCGTCCGGGACGGCCTATCGAATCGGCGGCAGCAAAAAAAAATGGGCTGCGCCCAGCCCATTTCCACTTCCTAATCCGTTCGGATTTTACCAGAAAAGTCGGGGCAATTGTAGAGTTGCCGGAGTCCGGCGTGCGTGCGGCGCGGCCGTCGGCCGCTCCGGCCACTGCTCGTCGCCAGGTCGGCACGTCGCGCGGACGATCCGTCGGCGGGTTAAGATTGAGCGAGAACCGCTATGAGGAGACCGCCCGATGGCCGCGCCGATGCCGATTGCCCGCCACGCCGACACCGAGCTCTGTTTGCTGCCCGCGCTCGCCAACCGGCATGGACTGATCACCGGGGCCACGGGAACGGGCAAGACCGTCACGCTCCAGGTCATTGCCCAGGCGATGTCCGACAGCGGCGTGCCGGTCTTCATGGCCGACGTGAAGGGCGACCTGTCGGGGATCAGCCAGCCGGGCGCCGCGTCACCGAAGTTCCTGGAGCGCCTGAAGCTTCTGCAGGTCGACGAACCGAAATACGCGGGATGCCCTACCGTTTTCTGGGACGTCTTCGGTGAGCAGGGTCACCCGGTGCGGGCGACGGTCTCCGATCTCGGCCCCCTGGTGCTGGCGCGCATCCTCGCCCTCAACGAGACGCAGGAGGGCGTGCTCACCCTCGTCTTCAAGGTCGCCGACGACAACGGGCTGCTTCTGCTCGACCTCAAGGACCTGCGCGCGATGCTGCAGTACGTCGGCGATCACGCGCAGGAACTGCAGACCAGCTACGGCAACGTCTCGGCGGCGTCCATCGGCGCGATCCAGCGCGGGCTCCTCGCCCTCGAGCAGCAGGGCGCGGAGAAGTTCATCGGCGAGCCGATGCTCAACATCGACGATCTCATCCAGACCGGCGAGGGTGGCAAGGGCATCGTGAACATCCTGGCCGCCGACAAGCTGCTGACGTCGCCGAAGCTCTACGCGATGATGCTGCTGTGGCTGCTGTCCGAGCTCTACGAGCGGCTGCCGGAGGTCGGTGACCGCGAGAAGCCGAAGCTCGTGTTCTTCTTCGACGAGGCGCATCTGCTCTTCACCGACGCCCCGAAGTCGCTGCTCGACAAGATCGAGCAGGTTATCCGGCTGATCCGTTCGAAGAGCGTGGGCGTGTTCTTCGTCACGCAGAACCCGCTGGACGTTCCGGAAACCGTGCTGGGCCAGCTCGGCAACCGCGTCCAGCATGCGCTGCGTGCATTCACGCCGCGCGACCAGAAGGCGGTGAAGGCCGCCGCCGAGACGATGCGCGCGAATCCCAAGATCGACACCGAGAAAGCGATCACCGAGCTCGGCGTCGGCGAGGCATTGGTCTCGTTCCTCGACGAGAAGGGGCGACCCGGTGTCGTCGAGCGCGCGTACATCCTTCCGCCGGCGAGCCGCATCGGCCCGGCATCGCCGGAGGAACGTCAGAAGGTGATGGCGAATTCGCCCGTGGCGGGCGTCTACGAAAAGGCGGTCGATCGCGAGTCGGCCTACGAGCGCCTCAAGGGCCGCGCCGAGCAATCACCGGCGGCGGCCGCGAGCGGTAGCCCGGGCGCGTCCGGTGGCGGCTGGATGGACTCGCTCAAGGGATCACTGGGCGGTCTGATGACTGGCAGCGGGCGCAAGGACAGCATGGTCGAAGCGATGGCGAAAAGTGCTGCGCGCACGGTGGGCTCGACGGTCGGGCGCGAAATCGTCCGCGGCGTGCTGGGCTCGCTGCTGGGCGGAAAGCGGCGCTGAGACCAAGGAGACTCCGAGTCTGCGAGTCCGAGGGGTTGCCGAAGTATCGTTGTCGAGCGCAAAGCGCCACGCCCAACCTGGGGGGGTTGGGCGTGGTGGTGTGGGGTGCCTGACGATGACCTACTTTCGCATGGGTAGTCCACACTATCATCGGCGTGCTGCCGTTTCACGGTCCTGTTCGGGATGGGAAGGGGTGGTGCCGGCGGGCTATGGTCGTCAGGCATTGACGGGTGGCCGGGGCAAGGCTGCCGGCGGCCGCAGGGGGAAGAAGTAAAGGTGGGGGGGATTGTTGCGCTACGCCGCAACCGGTGGTGCAC
>CAWJLG010000020.1:0-61380 GCA_963843595.1 uncultured beta proteobacterium
CGCATCGCCCTCCTCGCTGCGCATCCCGACGTTGCCGAGGAGACCCGGCGAGGAGCGCGTGGTGGATCGCCCGGCATAGCTGCGCCGCGTCGACGGCCGGCCGGGAGCTTCGGCTTGACCACGTTCGCCAGCCCTGCTGGGCGACCTCGGCGGCGAGCTGCGCGTGCACGTCGCGCCATTCGCGTGAGGCGCAGCGTGCGAGACGAACTGGGCGCGGCAGGCGTCGACCGGCTTCGCGGTGCGGAGAGCTTCTCGGCCGAGACGTTCGTGCCGAAGAATTCCCAGCAACGCGCCATGCAGCGACAGGAAGTCCGAGCGCTCGTCGCGGAAGACGCAGGTGCGCCTGGTCGGCGGCCTGCTGCTTCGCGAGCGGCCGGTCGCGCGGGTCCGGGCACGGAGAGCGCGCTCGCGATGACGAGCACCTCGGCCGAACGCCAGCCGCGCTCGCGCGCGGCGATGCACCATCCGGCCGACGCGCGGGTTCGGGACCGGCAAGCCGCGCGAGGTCAGCGTCCGAGCGGCGTCAGGCGACCGGCTTCCGCGTCGACGGCGCCGAGCTCCGGCCAGCAGCTGGTAGCCGTCGGCGATCGCCCGCGGCGTCGGCGCCTCGAGAAACGGGAACGCGTCGATGTCGGGCAGGCCGAGCGCCGCCATGCGCAGGATGACGGCGGCCAGCGAGGAGCGCAGTATCTCCGGATCCGTGTATCGGGGCCGCTGCGTGAAATCGCCTTCTGCGTACAACCGCACGCAGGTGCCGTCGGCAACGCGGCCGCAACGACCGGCGCGCTGGTTCGCGGCGGCCTGCGAAATCTTCTCGATCTGCAGCAATGTCGTCTTGTTGCGCAGCGAGTAACGCTTGACGCGCGCCAGACCGGCGTCGATCACGTAACGGATGCCCGGCACGGTGAGCGACGTCTCCGCGACGTTGGTCGCGAGCACGATCCTGCGGCCCCGCGAGGACGTGAAGACGCGCTGCTGTTCTGGTACGGAAAGCCGTGCATAGAGCGGCAGGATCTCGAGCGCGCTCGCGTACGGCCGCCGTGCGAGGCCCCGCCGCAGCAGGTCGGCCGTCTCGCGAATCTCGCGCTCGCCGGGCAGGAAGACGAGGACGTCGCCCGGGCCCTCGCGCCACAGGTCCTCGACCGCACCGACGATCGCGTCCTCGAGCTCCTCTTCGTCGTCGGCCTCGCCGTCGGCGACCTGGGCGCCCGAGCCGAGCGGCCGGTACCGGATCTCCACCGGGTACGTCCGGCCCGAGACCTCCATCACCGGCGCCGGGGCGTCCGCGGTTCCGAAATGCCGCGCGAAACGGTCCGCGTCGAGCGTGGCGGAGGTCACGATGACCTTGAGGTCCGGTCGCTTCGGCAGCAGCGTCTTGAGGTAGCCGAGCAGGAAATCGATGTTGAGGCTGCGCTCGTGCGCCTCGTCGACGATGATCGTGTCGTATGCGCCCAGCAGGCGATCGTGCTGGGTCTCGGCGAGGAGGATGCCGTCGGTCATCAGCTTCACGAACGCATCGGGCTTCGTGTGGTCCGAAAAGCGGACCTTGTAGCCGACGACGTCCCCGAGCTCGGTCGCCATTTCCTGCGCGATGCGCGTCGCGACCGCGCGCGCGGCGATGCGCCGCGGCTGGGTGTGCCCGATCAGACCGCGCTCGCCTCGCCCCAGCGCAAGGCAGATTTTCGGCAGCTGCGTCGTCTTGCCCGATCCGGTTTCGCCGCAGACGATCACCACCTGATGGTCGCGGATCTTTGCGGCGATGTCGTCGGCGCGCTGCGCGACCGGCAGCTCGGACGGATACGCGATCGCCGGCCGGCGCGCGGCGCGGGCCTTTCGCCGCGCAACGGAGCGCGATACCGCTTCGGCCAGCCGTTCCCATTCTGCCGCGGTGGTCCGCGCATGCCGTGCCCGCTCGATCCGGCGCGACAGCGCAATGGCATCGGCGACCATCGCGCCGGCGAGATCGGCGAGCAGGCGATTGGCGGAAGAGGGCGATGCGGGCATGCGGGGACCGAGGCGGCCCGTCGGACCCTCGCTCGGGCGAGAGCGTGGCGGAGCGCGATGGCGGCGCGGATTCTAACCCGCCACGGCGGCCGCGGCCCACGCGACCGCAGACGGGCGAGATGCCGTGTCACCGCCCACGCGACGACGAGCGGTGACGACGGACGCCAGGGCCGCGTACCACCACGCATCGGATGTCGCCCGGCGTGCGGCGCCCTCGACCAGCGACAGCAACGTTTCGGTGGCCATGTACGCCGGGACGACGCGGTAGTCGAAGCGCAATACGCCAAAGACGACCGCCGACGCCGCCAGACCGCTCACGGCCCCCTCGATCGCGGCCGCGAGCGGATCGGCCGCGCGGACGAGTGCCAAGGCCATGCTCACGGCGACCACGAACACGACCGCGGCGATGCCCCGGCGCTGCCAGCCGACCGTCAATCGCTCGACGCAGAACAGCACGAACAGCGCAGCGAACACGGCATTCAGTGCCTGCGCGCCCTGCAGAAGCGCGCCGAGCCATGGCAGCGCGGTCGCCTCCACGGGAAAGCTCGGCCAGCGTGGAACCTCGGCCGGCGCGAGCCGCCCGAATGCCGCGCCGACACCCGCCGCGAACAGTGCGGTTGCCGCGCCGGCTGCCCAGACCGGAAGCCGACCCGCGAGCGACGCAGGACGTTGCGCCACCGCAGCCCATGTTCCGACCCCGGCGACGAGCCCGATCAGCAGCGCCGAGGCGAGGCCGCCCGCCAGTGCTCCGCCCACGGCGAGCGCAATCTGCGAACCGATCGGCTCGGTGGTCGCCAAGCCCATCGCCAGTTGCGGCCAGCCGTTGGCGAACGTGCCCACGGAAAGCGCAAACGCGATGGCCGCCACCGTTACCAGCACCCGCCGGTCGCAGTGGCCACGCGTCCACTGCACCACGGCGACGATCACCGCGGCGAGCCCGGCGAGCGCGAACACGACTACCAGCGCCATCCGCACGATGCCCTCACGGCCGGCCCGCTCGCGCTCGCTGCGCTTCCACGCTTCGGGCACGTGCACGAAGCGGCCGATGCCGACGACTTCGTCGCCCCCCAGGGTGACGCCGAAACGCGCCTCCCCGTCCTTGCCGACGTCGATCCTGGGATCGGCGAAGGTGAACGACCAGTCGGTCCTCGCGTCGCGGCGTCGATCCTCGGCAGCGACGAAACGCAATGCGCCCGCGTCCACACCGAAGCGGTCACCGAGCGCGTGCTCCGCCAGCACCGCTGCGGCCTCGCGTTCGAGCCGCGCGCCGGGACGGGCTTCCGGCAGCACGTGGCGGACCTGGCGCACGGCACCCGCGCCATCGACGGTGACACGCCACTCCTCCGCGCGATCGGCGACTTCGCCGACGAAGGTCGCGTAACGGATTTCCCATAGCGGCGGCGCGAGCATGCCGCCGATCAACCTGGCATAGGCATCACGTCCCGCCTCGCGCCAGACGAAGCGGTGCGCAAGCCACTGCGCGGGTTCGTCGCTCGCGAGCCGGATCGTCGCGAACTTCTGCCATGCGGGCCCCAGCGTCACGCCACGCTCGCGCAACGCGTTGTCGGCCACCGCGAGCGCACGTGCGCGATCGACCCGGAACGCGGGCACGTTGGCGCGGAAAGGCGTCGCAAGCAGCCACGTTGCAGCGCCGGCGACCGCGAGTAGCGGAAGCGCGCGCTGAAACTTCCGTGCCCATCCGTCGACCGTGGCGGCGGCGGCCGCCATCGGCACGGCGGCCAATGCGGCCGGTGCCTGTGGAATCCAGCCGCCGTTGCGCAGGCCCGACGAAAGTTCGCGCCACGCGGCGACCCGCCGGCGTCGCAGCAGAACGACGGCGAGCGGGACGAGCGCCGCGCCGACGACGAGGCCGCGCTGCAGTCCACTGCCGGGTGCGTCCACGAGGAACACCGGGATCGCGAACAGTGCGAGGTCGAACAGCGCGTGCAGCAGGATCGTCGGCAGCAGGCCGAAGCGCAGGAAGATCAGCGCCCAGAGCACCGACGGCAGGATCAGCTCGACGAGTCGGGAATAGGCCGGAAAACCGGGATAGTTGGCGTGCGCACCGCCGAAAACCAGCGCCTGCACGACGATGCCGATCACGATCGCGGCGTCGCGCCGGCCGAAGCGCTCGCCGACGATCGCCGCGAGCGCCAGCGGCACCGCGCGAAACAGGCACTCCTCCATGAACCCGGCCTGCAATGAGATCGCGATCGGCCCAAGCGCGGGCACCGCGCTGCCGAGAATGTTCGGATCGGTGAGTGCCTCGGAGGGCTGCCACCAGCCCAGCCAGCGATTGGTCGCGTAGTAGAAGACGGCAATCATGCCGAGCTCGAGGGGGACGAACAGGTAGCCGCCGAGCGTTCGTCCGAGGATCTGCCGGGTCGGCGCCGCATCCCGCGACCAGACGCGCCACAGTTGCGGGTGCGCGGGAAACGCGCGGCGCGAGAGGCCTTCGGCCGCCATGAACACGAGCGCGTAACCGAGCCCGCCGCCGAAGGCGACGACGACCGCCGCGCCGAGCTGCCGGAGCCAGAACGTGCTGACCGACTGTGCGGTGTCGTAGCCGAACCAGGCCGAAGGCAGGTTCGCGAGCGTCGCCGCACCCATGAGCCCGCCGACGACGAACCCGGCGGCGAGGGCCGGTCGCCACTGCAGCCAACGCGTGCGCAGCAGCCAGGTCACGCCGAGGACGCAGCCCCCGAGCCCGTACAGAACGCCGGCCAGGAGGCTCGCCGCGCCGGCGATCGTGTTGTTGGCCGAGCGCAGCTCCTGAAAGCGGCGCCCGAACGATTCGGGAATGTGGACGTACCAGGTGACCTCGGTGAGCTCGTTCCCGGTGACGCCAAGTCGCAGCCGGAATCTCGATTCCCCGAGGTTTCCCGTGGTGCGCTCATACACGAACCCGTGGTCGACGCGGCCGCTCTTGCGCGACTCGCGCGTTTCCTCGAGCAGTCGGAACGGTCGCAGATCGACGTTCCAGTCCGTGCCCGCGCGTTCCTCGGCGACCCTGCGCGCCGCGGCGACATCGAGTGCGACGCCCGCAGCGTCGGTCGGAACCCAGGTCTCAGGCAGCCGCTTGACGAAGCCGTACGGCGCCCCATCCGGCCGGAAGCGCACGATCGCTTCGTTGATCGCGCCGGGCGCGAACAGCCGCACCTCCCACCAGTAAGGGGCGTACAGGTTGCCGGCGACGAGCTCGGCGAACGCGGCCTTGCCGCCACCTTCGAGCTCGACATAGCTCTGCGTCGGTTGATCGTGATTGAACCGCACCGCGGCGCGGGCGCCTTCGGGCGCGAGCTGCAGCCTGTCGGCCAGCGCCTGCGCCCGGTCGATCGCCTCGTGCCGCGCCAGTTTGACGTCGAGGTTGACCAGCGGAATGGCGAGCGGGAACAGATTCCATGCGACGGCGAGCGCGAAGGCCGCCAGGACCGCATACGCGATCCAGAACGCCGGCCGGCGTGTGAGGGGAGGTTGGGACATCGTGCGTCCAGACGTGAGCAAGCGAGGAAGTGACGACGCCACGGTGAACAGTCGACGAGCGCGCCGCGCCGGCGTCTTAGCATTGACCGTTTGACCGCGCTATTCGTCCGCGTTCTCGCCTTCTCGCTTCCTCACACCGATCACGCCCGACGCCGCCAGCACGGCGATGCGCGCATCGTCGAGGCCGAGACGCTCGCGCAGCACACGCGTGGTGTGCTCGCCCAGCAGCGGCGGGGACTGATCGTACGACGGCGGCGTCGCCGAGAAACGAAGCGGCATCGTGACCTGCGGCACGGTACCGGCAAGCGGATGCGGGAGGTCTTTGCGCAGGCCCCGCGCGACGAGTTGCGGGTCCGCGAACACCTGGTCGAGCTTGCTGATCGGTCCGCAGGGGACGCCAAGCGGCTCGAGCGCATCGAGCCAGGCCTTCTGTGTGCGCGCCTTCACCACGGCCGCGACCATCGGCACCAGCGTGTCGCGATGCCGGACGCGGTCGGCGTTCTTCGCGAATCGCGGATCGATCGCCCACTCGGGCTTGCCGGCGATGTCGCAGAACCTGGCGAACTGACCGTCGTTGCCGACAGCGAGGATCAGGTGCCCGTCGGCACAGGCGAACACCTGATAGGGGACGATGTTCTGATGCGCGTTGCCCAGCCGGCCGGGCGGCGTGCCGGTGACGAGATAGTTGTGCGACATCGTCGCCATCATCGCGACGGCCGAATCGAGAAGGCAGGCGTCGATCCATTGCCCCTGCCCGGTCCGGTCGCGATGGGCGAGGGCCGCCTGGATCGCCACCGTCGCGTACATGCCGGTCATGAGGTCGGAGATCGCAACGCCCGCCTTCTGCGGACCGCCGCCCGGCAGATCGTCACGCTCGCCCGTGACGCTCATGAAGCCTGACATGCCCTGGATGATGAAGTCGTAACCGGCACGGTCCGCATACGGGCCGTCCTGCCCGAAGCCGGTGATCGAGCAGTAGACGAGGCGCGGATTCTCCGGCGCGAGGCTCGCGTAGTCGAGGCCGTACCTGGCAAGCGCGCCGACCTTGAAGTTCTCGACCAGCACGTCCGCCTGCCGTGCCAGGTCGCGCACGATGCGTTGACCGTCCGGCGTGGTGAAATCGACGGCGACGGACAGCTTGCCGCGGTTGCAACAGAGGTAGTAGGCCGCCTCGGTCGTATCGCGACCTTGCGCGTCCTTGAGATACGGCGGGCCCCACGCCCGCGTGTCGTCACCGGTGCCCGGCCGTTCGATCTTGACGATCGTGGCGCCGAGATCGGCGAGGAGCTGCGTGCACCACGGCCCCGCGAGAACGCGCGAGAGGTCGAGAATCGTGAGGTGCGAGAGTGGGCCGGACATCGTCGGATCGGGCGGCACGGGGCGAGCGGATTCGGCGTGCGCTGGGCGTCGTGTGGGACGTCCCGAGGCGAACCTCGGGTCGCGTCGATTCTACCGCGCCCGCGGCGGCCCCAACGAAAAGCGCCCGCGAGCGGGCGCCTCTCGTCGAAACGGATGGCTCGGCGCGGTCAGGACTTCAGCGCGACCAGGACCTCGTCGAGCATCTTCTTCGCGTCGCCGAAGAGCATGCGGTTGTTGTCCTTGTAGAACAGCGGATTGTCCACGCCCGCGTAGCCGGACGCCATGCTTCGCTTCATGACGATCGACGTTTTCGCCTTCCAGACCTCGAGCACCGGCATGCCGGCAATCGGGCTCGTCGGGTCTTCCTGCGCCGCCGGGTTCACGATGTCGTTCGCGCCGATGACCATCGCCACGTCGGTGTCCGGGAAGTCCGCATTCAGCTCGTCCATCTCGAACACGATGTCGTAGGGCACCTTGGCCTCGGCCAGCAGCACGTTCATGTGGCCCGGCATGCGGCCCGCCACCGGGTGGATGCCGAAGCGAACGTTGACGCCCTTCTCGCGCAGCGTCTTGGTGATCTCGTAGACGGTGTGCTGCGCCTGCGCGACCGCCATGCCGTAGCCGGGGACGATGATGACGTTCTTCGCTTCGCGCAGGAGTTCGGCGGTCTCGGGCGCGAGGATCGGGTTCACCTCGCCCGCCGGCTGGATGGCCCCCGCCGCGGCCGGCGCGCCGCTGTCGGTGCCGAAGCCGCCGGCGATCACGCTGAGGAAGTTGCGGTTCATCGCCCTGCACATGATGTACGACAGGATCGCGCCGGAGGAGCCGACCAGCGCGCCGACCACGATCAGGAGGTCGTTCGAGAGCATGAAGCCGGTCGCCGCGGCCGCCCAGCCGGAATAGCTGTTGAGCATCGACACCACGACCGGCATGTCGGCGCCGCCGATGGCCATGACCATGTGGACGCCGAAGAGGAGCGCGACGACGGTCATCACGATCATCGGCGCCATCGCCTCGGCCACGCCGTGCGCATTGATGAACGCATAGCCGCAATAGATGACGACGAGGAGCCCGGCGAGGTTGATCCAATGCCGCGCCGCCAGCAGCACCGGCTTGCCGCTGATCCTGGCCGAGAGCTTGCCGAAAGCGATCACCGAGCCGGAGAACGTGACGGCGCCGATCAGCACGCCGACGTACATCTCGATCTCGTGGATCGACTTCTCGGCGGGCGTCATGCCGACCGACACCGTCGGATCGATGAAGTTGGCGTAGCCCACGAGCATCGCGGCGAGGCCGACGAGGCTGTGCATCAGCGCCACCAGCTCGGGCATCTGCGTCATCTTCACGATGCGCGCGGCGTAGAGGCCGATTACCGCGCCGATGACCATCGCGCCGGCGATGTAGGGCAGACCGGCGGCGGTGACCTGCACGCCGAAGACCGTGGCCAGCACGGCGATCGTCATGCCGATCATGCCGTAGAGGTTGCCGCGCCGCGACGTCTCCGGGTTGGAGAGCCCTCCCAGGCACAGGATGAAAAGGATGGTCGCTCCGAGATAGGAGACCGACGAAAGGCTGGTGGTCATGGTCTCGTCTCCCTCACTTGCGGAACATTTCCAGCATGCGCCGGGTCACGGCGAAGCCGCCGAACATGTTGATCGTGGCGAGCCCGATGCCGCCGACAGCCAGCCAGCGGATCCATTCGTCCGGGCGGGAGAGGTCGGCGGAGATCTTCGTCAGGTCCGGTGCGATCTGCACCAGCGCGCCGATGGCGATGATGCTGCTGACCGCGTTCGTCACGCTCATCAGCGGCGTGTGCAGCGCCGGCGTCACGTTCCAGACCACCATGTAGCCGACGAAGCAGGCCAGCACGAACACCGTGAAGTGGCCGAGGAAGCTCGCCGGCGCGTAGCGGCCGATGAGCAGGAACAAGAGCACCCCGACACCGAACACCACCGCCATCTTCGACCCGGACATCGGGCCGCTGGGCTCGCCGTGACCCTTCGACTTCGGCGGCATCACGGGCTTGGCGGCTGTGGCCGCGGGCGCGGCGGAGAGTTTCGGCGGCGGCGGCGGCCACGTGACCTCGCCCTGGTTGATGACGGTCGTGCCCCGCAGGACCTCGTCGTTCATGTCGATCTTGACGGCATCGCCGTCGATGCTCTTCGTCTTGATCATGTCTTCCATCAAGCGGAAGAGGTTCGTCGCGTACAGCGTCGATGCCTGCTTCGCGAGGCGGCTCGGCAGGTCCTTGTAGCCGATGATGGTGACGCCGTGCCTGACGACGACCTCGCCGGGGACCGTGCACTCGCAGTTGCCGCCCTGCTCGGCTGCCATGTCGACGATGACGCTGCCCTGCTTCATCGACTTGACCATCTCCTCCGTGATCAGCCGCGGGGCGGGCTTGCCCGGGATGAGCGCGGTGGTGATGATGATGTCGACTTCCTTCGCCTGCTTGGCGAACACCGCGCGCTGGGCCTTCTGGAAGCCCTCGCTCATCACCTTGGCGTAGCCGCCGACGCCGCTGCCCTCCTCCTCGTAGTCCACGGGCACGAATTCGCCGCCCAGCGACTTGATCTGATCGGCGACTTCCGGTCGCGTGTCGTTGGCGCGCACGATCGCGCCGAGGCCGGACGCCGCGCCGATGGCCGCGAGACCCGCGACGCCGGCGCCGATGACGAAGACCTTCGCCGGCGGGACCTTGCCCGCCGCCGTGATCGAACCGGTGAAGAAACGGCCGAATTCGTGCGCCGCCTCGATCACGGCACGGTAGCCGCCGATGTTGGCCATCGACGAGAGCGCGTCGAGCTTCTGCGCCCGCGAGATGCGCGGCACGCTGTCCATCGCCAGCACTGTCGCCTTCCTGGCGGCAAGCTGCTGCAGCAACTCGGGGTTCTGCGCCGGCCAGATGAAGCTGACCAGCGTGCCGCCCTCGCGCAGCAGGCCGACTTCCTCGGCGCTAGGCCCGCGGACCTTGAATACGAGGTCGGCCATCGCCCACAGCGCGACACGGTCCGCGACGATTTCCGCACCCGCGGCGCGGTACGCGTCGTCGCTGATCTGCGCCGCATCGCCGGCGCCCGCTTCGACGGCGACCCTGAAACCCTGCTTGATCAGCTTCTCGACGACGTCGGGCACGGTCGCGACCCGCTTCTCGTCCGGAAAAGTCTCTCGCGGGACCCCGATCAACAATGCCATTCACTTCTCCCCTGAAACGACGTCCTTGGGCGGACCGATGCTCGAACGCGAAGGTGCCGGCAACAGACTTGCCGCAGGTCCATGTGCCGGCCGAAGCGCCGCCGGAAGCGGATTGACGATCCCCGCATCGACGCGTGGTCCGGCACCGTCGCCGGCCCGCCGACCGCGCGGCGGCGCATCGCGTCGAACGGGCTCAACGCCTCTCGCGCTCGTCGCTCGCGGCGCATTTCCCGACCGTCCCGGGCGTCGCGGCGACGCGCGTCTCGCCAGGGCGCGTTTCGCGTGGAATGCCGATCAGCATGGCGGGATCCCCAAAGAGGCGCCGGCGGCCAGACGGGCCACCGGCGTTATCGTTTCGCGTAATGCTGCCACAAACCCGGCTTCGCGGGTAATCGGACGGCTGCGTGTCGCGGCGTCAGATCGCCTCGGCGATCGCCCGCCCCAACTCCGTCGTCGTGGCTTTGCCGCCCATGTCCGGCGTGCGCGGCGCCCGGGCATCGGTGAGCACCGCCTCGATCGCGCGCATCATCGCCGCCGCCGCGTCCGCGTGGCCGAGATGCTCGAGCATCATCGCCCCGGACCAGACCTGCGCGATCGGGTTCGCGATGCCCTTCCCGGCGATGTCCGGCGCCGAGCCGTGGACGGGCTCGAACAGCGACGGATACACGCGCTCCGGATTGATGTTGGCGGACGGCGCGATGCCGATGGTCCCGCAGACAGCGGGCCCCAGGTCGGACAGGATGTCGCCGAAGAGATTGGAGCCGACGACGACGTCGAAGATCTGCGGGCGGCCGACGAAATGCGCGGTCAGGATATCGATGTGATACTGATCGGCGCGCACGTCCGGGTAGCGCGCCGCCATCGCCTTCACGCGCTCGTCCCAGAACGGCATCGTGATCGAAATGCCGTTCGACTTCGTCGCCGAGGTCAGGTGCTTCGCGGGCCGCCTGCGCGCGAGCTCGAACGCGAACTCGAGGATGCGGTCCACGCCCTTGCGCGTGAACACCGATTCCTGGAACACCACCTCGCGGTCGGTGCCCTCGAACATGCGCCCGCCCACCGATGAATACTCGCCCTCGGTGTTCTCGCGCACGACGACGAAATCGATGTCCCCGGGCTTGCGATTGGCAAGCGGCGAGGGAACCCCCGGCATGAGCCGGCACGGACGCAGATTCACGTACTGGTCGAAACGCCGGCGCCACTGGATCAGCGAACCCCACAGCGAGATGTGGTCCGGCACCGTAGCCGGCCAGCCGACCGCGCCGAAGAAGATCGCGTCATGGTCCTTGAGCTGTTCGAACCAGTCCTCCGGCATCATCCGGCCATGCTTGAGGTAGTAGTCGCAGCTCCAGTCGAACTCGCGCCACGCGAAGTCGAGCTTGAACCGGCGGGCGACCGCTTCGAGCGCGCGCAGGCCTTCCGGTACGACTTCCCTGCCGATGCCGTCGCCGGGGATAACGGCGATGCGATGGGTGTTCATCCTTGCTCCTTGTGCACACCGGATTCTAGGTTAAGCTCGCCCGGTCGCCAAACCATTCGCCGGCGAACACCCCCTCGGCTCGTGCGCTCGATCGTTCTCGTCATCCTGCAATTCGCGCTCATCGGCGCGATGGCGGTGCCGTGGGCCGCCCCGGAATGGAACGGTATCGCGAATGCGCTTCTCGCGGCCGGAATGGCGCTCGGACTGTGGACGCTCGCCGCAAACCGGCCCGGCAATTTCAACGTCCGACCCGACCCGAAGCCGGGCGGCCATCTCGTCGTCGACGGTCCCTACCGCTTCATCCGTCACCCGATGTACGCCGCGGTGCTGCTCTTCGCCGCCGGGCTCTGCGTCGGGTACGGAACACTGTGGCGCTGGGTCGCCCTCGCGATCCTCGGTGCGGTGCTGTACGTGAAAGCCCGCATCGAAGAGCAGGCGATGACGCAGATGCACCCAGGCTATGCCGCGTACGCACGGCGGACGAAGCGGATCGTGCCCTTCGTCTGGTAATCGGCCGTTCGCTTAGACCTTCCGTTCGATGGCACGCGGGACGACCACTGCCTACAGTGTCGTCATCGGCGTTGGATTTCCCTGCGCCGGTTTCGCGAACCGAACGGAGGACCCGCGATGCTGCGCCGGATCTATCTCGCCACCCTGATCGCGCTTCAACTCGCGCTGGCGATCGAGGCGGTGCCCCCGCTGGCGCGCATGCTGCGCGCGCACGTCGGCACGTCCGGGCTGCACCCGGGCGCGTCGGCACTTGTCCAGCTGGGTACGACGAGCGTGGCCGCCGCGGGACTTGCCGTCGCCCTCACCTTTCCGGCCATTGCGCTGCTGCGGCACCACCAGCGGGGCGAAGCGCGCTTTCAAGGCCTGCCGCGATGGGCCATCGCGCTCGCGCTGACCGGCGTCGCGATTCTGACCGCGGCGATCGCGATGAAGCTGACGCGACCGCTCGCCCCGGTTGAAGCACGCACCGCCATCTCGCTGATCGCGCGGCCCGCGCTCACTGCCGGCGTTGCACTCATGGCGGCGGGTGCGCTTTGCGCGGAACTGCTGCGCCGGAGCGTAGCCCCGCGGCGCCAGCCGGCGTGTTCCCGACGCCTTGCCTCAGCACGCGTCGAAGTGATCGATCCGCCCGAATTGCGCACGCGCGCCGCGTGAGTTCGCCCGTCGCTCGACGGTCGCAGCGCGCTGCGCTATGGTGCGCGCGATGAAGGCGCCGAAGGCCCCGTTCCTGGTCGGCAGGTCGGCCGCACCGACGACGCTGCGCTGGCAGTGGTCGCGCCTGTCCGATCTCGCGCCCGTCGATCTGTACGCGATCATGATCGCGCGGCAGCAGGTGTTCGTCGTCGAGCAGGCCTGCGCGTTCCAGGACGCGGACGGCGTCGACATCGGAGCGTGGCATCTGCTCGGCTGGGCCGAGGCGCTTCCGGAACGACCGCTGGCGGCTTATCTGCGTGTCGTGGATCCGGGTGGCAAATATCCGGAGCCGTCGATCGGGCGCGTGCTTACCGCGCCGGCGTTCCGGCGCAACGGGCTCGGCCGCGCGTTGATGGCCGAAGGCATCGCGCGTACGGCGATTGCCTGGCCCGGTCAGGCCATTCGCATTTCGGCGCAGCAGCGGCTCGAGGCGTTCTATGCGGGTATGGGCTTTCAGACCGTATCGCCCCCCTACGTCGAGGACGACATCCCGCACGTCGAGATGCTGCTTGCGCCCTGAGGCACAGGCTAGCCCGGTGCAGAAGAGGCATGCCCGGTGCGGCGTCGACAGGGCGCGCGATCTGAGTTAACCTTTCAGTTACATCGGATGCCGGTGCGCGCCGCGCTGCGCCTGCCGGCATTTTTTCGCTGCCCGGCCGTTCCCGCCGACGTCCTTCGCTCCCCCATGGATTCCAGCCCGAACCCCGCGCATCGCCGCGCGATCCTGTTCATGATCGTCGCCGCGCTCTGCTGGTCCTCGGGCGGCATCCTCGTGCGGCAGCTGTCGATCGCCAACGCGTGGGAGATCGTGTTCTGGCGCTCGCTTTTCATGGCGTTGTTCGTCGCCGGCGTACTCGGCGTGATGCATGGCAGACAGATGCCCCGCGCCGTCGTCGCCGCGGGCTGGCCCGGACTGGTGGCGGGGCTCTTTCTTGCCGGCACGTTCTTCTTCTTCATCGGGTCGTTGACGCGGACCACCGTCGCCAACACGTTCGTGCTGATGAGCGTGTCGCCGTTCCTGGCGGCGATCGCGGGTCGCCTCGTGCTCCGGGAAGAAGTGCCAACGCGGACCTGGGTCGCGATGACCGTCGCGTTCGCCGGAATGGTCGTGATGTTCGCCGACTCGCTCGACGCGGGCCGGCTGACCGGAAACCTGCTCGCGCTGGGCGTGTCCTGCTGCTTCGCAGCCCAGTTGACCGTGCTGCGCAAGTTCCACGCGAGTGTCGACATGTTGCCGCAGGTGATGATCGCCGGGCTGGTCTCGCTCGTCGTCGCGTTCGCCCTGTCGCCACCTTTCGCCGCGACTGGGCGCGACCTCGCGATTCTCGCGCTGATGGGCTGCGTGCAGCTCGGCACGGGCTGCCTGCTCGCCACGGCTGCATCGAAGCACCTCTCGGCCACCGAACTGGGACTGCTCGCACTGCTGGAACCGATCACGGGGCCGTTGTGGGTGTGGGCGCTGATGGGCGAGCGACCGGGCGCGGCCGCGCTGACCGGCGGCGTGATCGTGCTGACCGCGGTCATTGTCAACGAAGCGTTCGCCGCCTGGCGCGGTGCGCGCACCGCGGCGACCCCCGCGACCGGTCCCTGACGCGCGACGCATGCCCTGGCCTGACTTCCCGCTCGCGTTCTATCCGGTCGCGGTCGTCGCGATCCTGATCACCGGCATCGCGAAAGGCGGCTTCGGCGCGGGCTCGGGCGGGCTCGCGGTGCCGATCATGTCGATTTTCATCGCACCGCCCGAAGCGGCGGGCATCATGTTGCCGATCCTGTGCGCGATGGACCTGTTCAGCGTCCACGCCTACCGGGGCCGCTGGTCGCCCGCGCATCTGAAGATCATGTTGCCCGGCGCCGTCGTGGGCATCGGATTCGGGGCCATTGCGTTCGGTGCCCTGCCGGTCAACGGCATACGCCTGCTGCTGGGGTTGATCGCCGTCACCTTCGCCCTGAACCAGTGGTTCCGCATTACCGAGCGTCTGGTCGCACAGATGGCCAAGCCCGGTGCCGTCGCCGGTGCATTCTGGGGCGCCGCATCGGGGTTCACCAGCACGCTCGCCCACGCGGGTGGCCCGCCGTTCGCCGTCTACATGCTGCCGCAGAAACTCGACAAGACCGTGCTGGTCGCGACGTCGGTGGTGTTCTTTCTGATCGTCAACTACGTGAAGCTCGTGCCGTACTACTTCCTCGGCCAGCTCAGCACCGGCAACCTCGCGGCCGCATTGCTCTTCGCGCCGCTCGCACCGCTCGGTATCTGGCTCGGCGTCTGGATGCACCGAGCCGTATCGGAGCGCGCGTTCTACCAGGTGAGCTACGCGCTGCTGTTCGCCACCGGCGCCAAGCTCATCTGGGACGCGGTCGCCCGCTGACGGCCGGCGCCCGTGGACGGGACCGCTTTCGGACGCCCGTTGCGCTATGATGCGCGGCATCCGGTACCGGCCGCATCCGCCATGAAACAGACCTTCCTCGATTTCGAGCAACCGATCGCCGAGCTGCAGACGAAGATCGACGAGCTCCGTTACGTGCACGAGGACTCGGCGGTCGACATCTCGGACGAGATCAACCGCCTGCAGAAGAAGAGCCAGCAGCTCACCAAGGACATCTACAGCAAGCTCTCGTCGTGGCAGATCGCGCAGGTTGCGCGCCATCCCCAGCGGCCGTACACGCTTGACTACGTCAACAGCATGTTCAGCGAGTTCCGCGAGCTGCACGGTGATCGCACCTATGCCGACGACCCGGCGATCGTCGGCGGGCTCGCCCGGTTCAACGGCCAGCCATGCATGGTGATCGGGCACCAGAAGGGTCGCGACACCAAGGAAAAGATCCACCGCAATTTCGGGATGCCGCGGCCGGAGGGCTATCGCAAGGCGCTGCGCCTGATGAAACTCGCCGAGAAGTTCGGTCTGCCGCTGTTCACCTTCGTCGACACACCCGGCGCCTACCCCGGCATCGGCGCCGAGGAGCGCGGGCAATCCGAGGCGATCGGCCGCAACCTTTACGAGATGGCGGGACTGCGGGTGCCGATCATCGTCACGGTGATCGGCGAAGGCGGCTCCGGCGGTGCGCTCGCGATCGCCGTCGGCGACCTCACCTACATGCTCCAGTACTCGACGTACTCGGTGATCTCGCCCGAGGGCTGCGCGTCGATACTCTGGAAATCGGCCGAGAACGCGCCCGAAGCCGCCGAGATCCTCGGCATCACGGCGCCGCGCCTGAAGCAGCTCGGACTCGTCGACAAGGTGATCGCCGAACCCACTGGCGGCGCGCATCGCGATCACGCGGCGATGATGACGACGCTCAAGAAGGCGCTCACCGAGGGCCTGCGTCAGCTCCAGGAACAGCCGCTCGACACCCTCCTCGAAACGCGCGAAGACAAGATCCTGAGCTACGGCAAGTTCAAGGAACTCACACCCGGCTGACGCCGGAGCCACGCTCGCGCCGCGCTTCCCGCCGGCGCGGCATCCGGCGTCCCCCGCCGCATGACCGTCCCGCGCGCCCCCAGCGAACCGATCGAGACCGCGCTTGCGGCGGCGCTGCGCACGCTCGGCGCTGCCGCGGCACCGAATGACCCGGCGCCACGCGTCACGGTCGGGCTCTCCGGCGGCCGCGACTCGATGGTGCTCCTGGACGCACTGGCGAGGATCGCCCCGGGACAGCGGATCCGGCTCTCGGCGCTGCACGTCCATCACGGGCTATCCCCGCATGCCGGCGCATGGGCCGCGTTCTGCGCTGCCGAATGCGCCCGCCGGGCCGTGCCTCTGACGGTCGAGCGCGTCGACGTCCGCCGCGACCCCGGCGCCAGCGGCGAAGCTTCCGCCCGCGCCGCGCGATATGCGGCGTTTGCGGGTGCGGACACCGACGTCATTGCGCTTGCGCACCACGCCGATGACCAGGCCGAGACGCTTCTGTTGCAGATGTTGCGCGGTGCGGGGCCGGCGGGCCTGGGCGCCATGCCGGTGCTGCGCCGCGGTCCTGTGGGTCCCGCGATCCTGCGCCCGCTGCTCGCGCTGCCGCGGGCCGCGATCGAGGCGTACGCGGCGGCCGGCGGCATCGACTGGATCGACGACGAGTCGAACGCGGACACCCGCATCAGGCGCAACTATCTGCGCCGCGAGATCGGTCCGCGCCTCGCCTACGCATTCCCGGGCTTTCCGGCGACGCTCGTGCGCGCCGCCCGGCTGCAGGCGGAGGCCGCGGACCTGCTCGATGACCTCGCCGCGCTGGATGCGGGCAATGCCATCATCGGCGGCGAGGGCCACGGATCGATGCTCGATCGCGGCATCCTCGCCGCGCTGCCGCCGGCGCGTGCGCGCAACCTGCTGCGCTGGTTCCTGCGCCGCCATGGGCTGCCTGCGCCGTCGTCGGCCCGGCTCGGCGCGATGCTGGCCCAGCTCGCCGGAGCGGCGCCAGACGCGCGCGTGCGCCTCGCTCACGCCGGCGTCGAAATCGGGCTCCATCGCGGTCGCGTGGTCGTCCATCCGCCGCCAATCGGCCCTTATTCGGTGTCCTGGAACGGTGAATCGCGGCTCGCGCTGCCGCATGGCGTTCTCGAATGGACCCCGGTGGCGGGGGCCGGGATCGCCGACGAGGCCTTGGCGAAGGGTCGGGTTGTCGTCCGGTCGCGCCGCGGCGGGGAGCTCATCCGGCTCGCCGTCGACGGACCGATGCGCGCATTGAAGGGATTGCTGCAGCGCGCGCGCGTACCCGCATGGGAACGGGACGAGCTGCCACTCGTGCTTTGTGACGAGATGCTCGTCGCGGTACCCGGGATCGGAATCGACGTCCGGTGCCGTGCCGCTCCCGGCGCGCGTGGCCACGTCCTGCACTGGCATCCGGCACCGCGCGCCCCCCGCGGCTAGACGCCGCCCGCCGGTTCGCAAACGACCTCCCGTGCACCCGCACGGTCGCGGGCGCCGATCGAAACGTTTGACACGCGTCAAATGCGCGACGCTGGTTTGCCCCTACGCTGCGCGGAACGTCGTCGGCACCGGCGCATGCAAGTCTTGGTGCGTGCGTCGGGTTGACAGCAGGGGCTGTTGCGCGCCTAATTCGTCGCAACCGCAGAGGGCTTGACAGCAACGCGGAGCGGGACACAACAACAAGCGCGTCGCGGTCGAGCGGCACATGTCTGGAGGAGGTCGTTCATGAATTTCCGTTTCGCGCTCGCCATCGTCGCGTCGGCGATCCTTGCGGCTGCCGGCGCCGCATCGGCCCAGCAGCCGATCGTCATCAAGTTCAGCCACGTGGTGGCCGTCGATACGCCTAAGGGCAAGGGCGCCGATTATTTCAAGAAGCTCGCCGAAGAGCGCACCAAGGGTCGCGTCAAGGTCGAGGTCTACCCGAACAGCTCGCTGTTCAAGGACGGCGAGGAGATGGAGGCGCTGCAGCTCGGTTCGGTGCAGATGCTCGCACCCTCGCTCGCCAAGTTCGGTCCGCTCGGCGTGCGCGAGTTCGAGGTGTTCGACCTGCCGTACATCTTCGACAATACTGCCGAACTGCACAAGGTCACGGGCGGCCCGCTCGGCGCCAGCCTGTTCAAGAAGCTCGAATCCAAGGGCATCGTCGGCCTCGCCTACTGGGACAACGGCTTCAAGGTGATGAGCGCCAACAAGCCGATCCGCGTGCCGGCCGACTACAAGGGCCTCAAGATGCGGATCCAGTCGTCGAAGGTCCTGGGCGACGAGATGAAGGCGCTCGGCGCCATCCCGCAGGTGATGGCGTTCTCCGAGGTCTACCAGGCGCTGCAGACGGGCGTGGTCGACGGCACGGAAAACCCGCCGTCGAACTTCTACACGCAGAAGATGCAGGAAGTGCAGAAGTACCTGGCCCTCACCGACCACGGCTATCTCGGGTACGCCGTCATCGTGAACAAGAAATTCTGGGACGGCCTGCCGGCCGACATCCGGACGACGCTCGAGGGCGCGATGAAGGACGCGACGAAGTTCGCGAACGACATCTCGAAGAAGGAGAACGACGACGCGCTCGAGGCCGTGAGGAAGAGCGGCAAGACCGAGATCATCACACTGACGGCCGAGCAGAAGGCCGCGATGAAGAAGGCGCTCGTCGTCGTACACAAGGAGAACGAGTCGCGCGTGGGCAAGGACATCATCGCCGAGGTCTACAAAGAGACCGGTTTCCAGCCATAGGCTCTCGACGCGATTTCTGAAGCGACGCCACTGACCGCGCGGACCCCCGCACCGGCAGTGGCGTTTTTCTTGCGCCCGTCGTGCTCCGGCACGGCGGCGGCGGTGGCCGTCACGGACGACGGCGAGGAGGCGCCATGAAATTCCTGGACCACCTGGAAGAGTGGCTGATCGCGTTCCTGATGGGCGCGGCGACACTGCTCATCTTCGTCGCCGTTGCCCATCGCTATTCGGCCGGCCTCCCGATCCCGGGCGTCCAGGACTTCCTGCTCAGGATCGACCTGTCGTGGGCGCAGGAGCTTTGCATCTACATGTTCGTGTGGATGGCGAAGTTCGGCGCCGCCTACGGCGTGCGCACCGGCATCCACGTCGGCGTCGACGTGATGATCAACCGGCTGCCGGGGCGCACACGCAAGGCGTACGTGCTGTTCGGTCTCATGGCCGGCGCCTTGTTCACCGGAATCGTCGGCACACTGGGCGCCACGTTCGTCTGGGACATCGCCCACACCAGCTCGGTGTCGCCCGATCTCGAGGTCCCGAAGTGGATCGTCTACATGTGCATTCCGCTGGGCTCCTACCTGATGTGTTTCCGCTTCCTGCAGGTGGCCTGGCACTTCGCGAAGACCGGTGAGCTGCCGCATCACGACGTCGCGCACGTCGAAGGCATCGAGGACATCGAGGACATCAACCCCTACGCGCTGCCCGATAACCTCCATCCGGCGGGCCTCAAAGAGGGAGGCACGAAATGAGCACGCTCGTCGCTCCCGTCCCCGAGAATGCGCCGCGCTGGCCGGCGCTCATTCCGCCGGTGATGATCGCGATCCCGGTCGTGCTGAAGCTCACCGGCGTGCCGATCGCCAACGCGTGGATCATCTTCGCGCTGCTCTTCGGCCTGATGCTGACCGGGATGCCGATCTCGATCTCGCTCGGTCTCACCGTGCTCACTTACCTGTTCACGATGACGACGGTGCCGATCGAGTCGGTCGCGCTGAAGCTCTTCACCGGCATCGAGAAGTTCGAGATCATGGCGATCCCGTTCTTCATTCTCGCCGGCAATTTCCTCACGCATGGCGGCGTCGCGCGGCGGATGATTGATTTCGCCTCGTCGATGGTCGGGCACTGGGCGGGTGGACTCGGCCTCGCCGGCGTGATGGCGTGCGCGCTGTTCGCCGCCGTCTCAGGGAGTTCTCCGGCCACCGTGGTGGCGATTGGCTCGATCATCCTGCCGGCGATGGTCAAGCAGGGCTTTCCCGCCCGCTTCGGCGCGGGCGTGATCACGACGTCCGGCGCGCTGGGCATCCTGATTCCGCCGTCGATCGTGATGGTCATGTACGCGGTCGCGACCAACACGTCGGTCGGCGCGCTGTTCATCGCCGGCATCATCCCGGGGCTGGTGCTGGCGACGATGCTGGGTCTCACCACCTGGTGGCGCGCGCGGAAGAACAACTATCCGCGGCAGCCGAAGGCCACCTGGCTGGAGCGCTGGAAGACTTTCCGCGAGAGCATCTGGGGACTGCTGCTCGTCATCGTCGTGATCGGCGGCATCTACTCCGGCATCTTCACACCGACCGAAGCCGCGGCGATGAGCGCCGTCTACGCGTTCTTCGTCGCCGTCTTCGTCTACAAGGACATGTCGATCGCCAAGGTGCCGAAGGTGCTGCTCGACTCGGCGAACATGAGCGCGATGCTGCTGTACATCATCACCAATGCGGTCATGTTCTCGTACCTGATGACCTCCGAGCAGATTCCGCAGGAACTCGCGGCGTGGATGCTCGACAAGGGGCTGGGCGTGGTCGCCTTCCTGCTGTTCGTCAACGTCGTGCTGCTGCTCGCCGGCAACGTGATGGAGCCGTCGTCGATCGTGCTGATCATGGCGCCGATCCTGTTCCCGGTGGCGATGAAACTGGGCATCGACCCCATCCACTTCGGCATCATGATGGTGGTGAACATGGAGGTCGGCATGTGCCATCCGCCGGTGGGGCTCAACCTCTACGTGGCGTCCGGCATCACGAAGATGGGGATCACCGAGCTGACGGTCGCGGTGTGGCCGTGGCTGCTCACGATGCTGGTCTTCCTCGTGGTGGTCACGTACTGGCCCCCGCTGTCGATCTGGCTGCCGAAGGCGCTCGGCATGATCTAGGCAGCGGCGCCTGGCCCGCGCAAAGGGCGCCCCGGCTTCGCGCCGCGGCGCCCTTTGCTTTGGTCGAGACGGCACGCGCAACCGGAGCGGCAGCGTGGTTGCGCGGCCGGCAACCCCGATCCGATCGGCCACCCAACGTATCGCGTCCGAGGGTCGCCCGCGGGCACCGCCCGGCGAACGGCCCGCCGCGCACGCGACTCGCGCGGTGGGCGCGGGAGCGTTCGCTGCCACGATTGCAGGCGCGGGCGGCGTGCAAGGGGACAGGCGGCCGAAAAGTTGTTATAATTTTGAATTTATTCGCATTTATTCTGCCGGGGTCCCCAGCATGGCCGTCGAACGCACGCTTTCCATTGTCAAGCCCGATGCCGTCGCCAAGAACGTCATCGGAAAGATCTACTCCCGCTTCGAAACCAACGGGCTCAAGATCGTCGCCGCGCAGATGCGCTGGCTGTCGAAGGCCGAGGCGGAGGGCTTTTACGCCGTCCACCGCGAAAGGCCGTTTTTCAAGGATCTGGTCGATTTCATGACGTCGGGCCCGGTGATGATCCAGGTGCTGCAAGGCGAGAACGCCATCGCCAGGAACCGCGACCTGATGGGGGCGACCGACCCGAAGAAGGCGGCGGCCGGGACGATCCGCGCCGACTTCGCCACGTCGATCGACGCCAACGCCGTGCACGGCTCGGACGGCCCGGACACCGCCCGCGTCGAAATCGCCTATTTCTTCCCCGCGCTCGCGGTCTACGACCGCTGACCGAAACGTGCGGCCTCGCCGCTCGCGCTGACGTGATCAATCTTCTCGACCTCGACGCCGACGGCCTCGCCGCGTTCTTCGCCGGACTGGGCGAGAAGCCGTTTCGCGCCCGTCAGGTGTCGCGGTGGGTGCACCAGCGCCTCGTCGACGACGTCGGCGCGATGAGCGATCTCGCCAAGCCGCTGCGCGGCAGGCTGCACTCGCTCGCGACGATCCGCGGCCCGCAGGTGATGAGCGATGCGACTGCCGCCGACGGCACGCGCAAGTGGCTGCTCGACGTGGGCAGCGGCAATGCCGTGGAAGCCGTCTACATTCCGGAGGACGACCGCGGCACGCTGTGCATTTCCTCGCAGGCCGGCTGCGCACTGGACTGTGCGTTCTGCTCGACGGGCAAGCAGGGCTTCAACCGCAACCTGACCACCGCCGAGATCGTCGGGCAGCTGTGGCATGCCAACCGGGCATTGCTCGCCGCCGGCGTCACGGCGCCATGGGTCGAACAGGGTCGGGCGCCAATCACCAATGTCGTGCTCATGGGGATGGGCGAGCCCCTCGCCAATTTCGACAATGTCGTCGCCGCGCTCAAGGTGTTCCTGGACGACAACGCCTACGGGCTGTCGCGGCGGCGGGTAACGCTGTCGACGTCCGGCATCGTCCCCGCGCTGGACCGGCTGCGCGACGCCTGCCCGGTCGCGCTTGCGGTGAGCCTCCACGCGCCCAACGACGCGCTGCGCGATCGCCTCGTGCCGATCAATCGCAAGTATCCGCTGTCGGAGCTGCTGGCCGCGTGCAGGCGGTATCTCGAGCGCGCGCCGCGCGATTTCGTCACCTTCGAATACGTGATGCTCGACGGCGTCAACGACCAGCCGTCGCACGCCCGCGAGCTCGCCGTCCTGCTGCGCGAGGTCCCGTGCAAGCTCAACCTGATCCCGTTCAATCCGTTTCCCGGATCGGAATTCGCGGTCAGCCCCCGACCCCGGATCGCGGCCTTCCAGCAACTGCTGATGGACGCGGGATACGTGACCACGATCAGGAAGACACGCGGTGACGACATCGACGCGGCCTGCGGTCAGCTGGCCGGGCGCGTCCAGGACCGTACGAAGCGCCGCGCCATTCGGCTGCATTCCTTGCCCACGGCCTCGCAATGAACGTCCCGCCTCCGGGAAAGCGCCCATGACCCGAACGCTCCGCCTCGTCGCATTCGGCAACGCCGTCACGATGGTTGTGCTGGCCACGCTCGCCGGCTGCTCGTCGGCGCCGAAGAGTACCGAGCCCCCGCAGCCGGAGCCGCCTCCGCCCGTCACCAAGCAGGAGGTGAGCCCGAAGGACCGCGCGCAGATTCACATCGACCTCGGCGCGGGCTACTACGAGCGAGGACAGATGGACGTTGCGCTCGAAGAGCTCAACGAAGCGATGAAGCTCGACCCGTCCAATGCCAAGACGTACAACGTCTTCGGCCTGGTGTACGCGACGATGGGCGAAAACGCGAAGGCAGAGCAGAATTTCCAGCGCGCGCTGGCACTGGCGCCGCTCGACTCGGAGATCCACCACAACTGGGGCTGGTATCTGTGCTCGAACGGCCGCGCTCGCGAGTCGATCACGGAATTCGAGCAGGCGCTCCGCAATCCGCTGTACCGGACTCCCGAGATCGCGCTGATCAACGCCGCGAGGTGCAGCGCCTCGTTCGGCGACACCGCCGCGGCTCAGGCCTATTACCGGCGCGCCCTGGCCGCGTCGCCGGGCAATCCGGCCGCCGCGTACGGCCTCGCCTTCCTCGCCTTCAGGGACGCGCGCCTTGCCGAGGCGCGCTCGTTCATGCGGCCGGTCATGCAGCAGGCCAATCCGCCGCCGGAAGCGCTCTACCTCGGCATGTGCATCGAACGGAAGCTGGGCGATCGCCAGGCCGAGCTCTCGTACACCTCCCAGCTGCGCAACCGTTACCCGGATTCCGCCGAGTCCAAGGCCATCGCCACCGGGAGCTGCGAGTGAGTGCGACGGGGAAAGCCAAGGCCCGCAGGGCTCGTCGTCGCGCGATCTCGTGCGCCCGACCGCTTGGCGCGCGAACCGCAGAGAGACGTGCGGAGGCCGTCCAATGAGCGAGCAGAACTTCCACGCCGCCGGAAGTGCCGGGGATACCGCAGCGCCGTCCAGGCTTGCCGCGGGGGCGATGCTGCATCAGGCGCGCGAGGCCGCCGGCCTCACGATAGACGCCGCCGCGCATCAGCTCAAGCTCGCGCCGCGGCAGGTGCGCGCGCTCGAAGACGGCGATTTTGCGTCGCTGCCGGGGCGTACCTTCGTCCGCGGCTTCGTGCGCAACTACGCGCGCTTGCTGCACCTCGATCCGGACGCAGTGCTCGACGCGCTGCCGGGCGCCTCTGCCGGGCCGGCGCTCGACGCCCCGACCCTGCATCCGACCGCCCCGTCCATCGGCGAGCTGCCCACAACGGAGACCCATCGCCCCGGGTGGACCCGATGGGCGATCCCGCTGACTCTTGCGGCGATCGTCGCGGCTGCCGCCGTTTACGAGTTCCTGCGCCCCGGAGCCGAGCCGCATCGCGGCACCGCACAGGAGACGGTGTCGACCCTGCCGCCAGGCACGTCGGGTACCGAACCCGTGCCCGCACCCGAGGCGCCGGCGTCAACGTCATTACCCAACCCGATCGCCTCGGCGCCGCCCTCGCCGCCGACGGGAGGATCCGAGGCTACGCCCGGAACGCGGGCGAATCCCGCGGCTGCACCGTCGGCGTCGCCGAATGCGACTGCCGTGCCGGCCGCACCGTCATCCGTGTCCGTCGCTGCGACCCCGCCGCTGCCGACGGCAGCGAAGGCCCCCGCGCCCGCGAGTGCCAAAGCGGGCGCCCCAACCGCCCCGCATGCCGCGAGTCCCTCCCCCGAGCCGACCGCCGTCGCGGAGGCGACGCTCGCGCTGACCTTTCGCGATTACTCGTGGGTCGAGGTGAAGGACCGCAATGGCCGCGTGCTGTTGTCGCGGATGAATGCCGGCGGGACGAGCGAGACCGTGTCCGGTCCTCCGCCCCTCGATGTCGTTATCGGCAATGCGAGCGACGTCAAGGTGACCTTCCGCGGCAAGCCGGTCGACCTCGCACCGTACACGCGCCAGAACGTCGCCAAGGTCGTGCTGCCGTGACCGCCTTTCGCGAGCCTTCACTCCCCGCCCGGCACCGGACGCGCGCGGTCGACGTCGACGGCGTCAGGATCGGTGGAGACGCACCGATCGTCGTCCAGTCGATGACGAACACCGACACCGCGGACGTCGCCGCCACGACGGCGCAGGCGATGGCGCTGGCCGCCGCCGGCTCCGAACTGGTGCGCGTCACGGTCAACACCGTGGAGGCCGCTGCCGCCGTTCCCGCGATCCGCGCGGCGCTCGACGCCGCCCGCTGCCGCGTGCCGCTGATCGGCGACTTTCATTTCAACGGCCACAAGCTGCTGACCGAGTTTCCCGACTGCGCGCGCGCGCTCGCCAAGTACCGGATCAATCCGGGCAACGTCGGCAAGGGGAGCAAGCGCGATCCACAGTTCGTCGTGATGATCGAAAAGGCCCTCGAGTACGCAAAGCCGGTGCGCATCGGCGTCAACTGGGGCAGTCTGGACGCTGACCTCCTCGCCCGGATGATGGACGAGAACGCCGCGCGCAGCGTGCCATGGACCGCCGCTGCCGTGATGCGCGAGGCGCTCGTCGTCTCGGCGATCGGCAGCGCGCAGCGGGCCGAGGCCCTCGGCCTCCCGGCAGATCGCATCGTGCTGTCGTGCAAGGTGTCGAACGTGCAGGACCTGATCGCCGTGTACGGCGAGCTCGCGCGACGCTGCGACTATCCGCTGCATCTCGGCCTGACCGAGGCGGGCATGGGCAGCAAGGGCATCGTCGCATCGACGGCGGCGATGGGCGTGCTCCTGCAGCAGGGCATCGGCGACACGATCCGCGTGTCGCTGACACCGGAACCGAACGGCGACCGGACGAAGGAAGTGGTCGTCGCGCAGGAGATCCTCCAGACGATGGGGCTGCGCTCGTTCACGCCGATGGTCACCGCGTGCCCGGGCTGCGGCCGTACGACGAGCACGACGTTCCAGGAGCTCGCCGACAGGATCCAGACCTGGCTGCGCGCACAGATGCCCGCGTGGCGTGCCCGGTATCCGGGCGTAGAGGACCTGCATGTCGCGGTGATGGGCTGCGTGGTGAACGGACCCGGCGAGTCGAAGCTCGCCAATCTCGGCATTTCGTTGCCGGGAACCGGCGAGAGCCCCGTCGCACCGGTCTACGTCGACGGACAGAAGACGGTCACGCTCAAAGGCGAACACATCGCCGAGGAATTCCAGCAGATCGTCGATGAATACGTGCGGGCGACCTACGGCGGTGAGCCGCGGACCCCGCGTCTTGTGCCCGGGCGCCGGCCGATCACCGTCAAGGCGATCGCGTAATCGCATGGCCGCCCAGTTGCAGGCCGTTCGCGGCATGAACGACGTGCTTCCCGACGAGGCGCCGCTCTGGGAGTTCCTCGAGGACGCCATTCGCGACGTCCTGCGCCAGTACGGCTACCGCAACCTCCGCGTGCCCATCGTCGAGACCACGCCACTGTTCGTACGCGCGATCGGCGAGGTCACCGACGTCGTCGAGAAGGAGATGTACACGTTCGAGGACAAGCTCAACGGCGAATCGCTGACGCTGCGCCCCGAGGCGACGGCCGGCATCGTTCGCGCCGCGATCGAGCACAATCTGACCTACGAACGACCACAGCGCGTCTGGCTCGCCGGCCCGATGTTCCGCCACGAGCGCCCGCAGAAGGGACGCTACCGCCAATTCCACCAGTTCGACGCCGAGGCGCTGGGTTTCGCCGGTCCCGACGTCGACGCCGAGCAGATCGTGATGCTCGCCCGGCTCTGGCGCCGTCTCGGGCTCGCCGACGGCATCCGCCTCAAGATCAATTCGATCGGCGACGCCGCGGAGCGCCGGGCGCACCGCGCTCTTCTGGTCGAATACTTCGAACGGCACGCCACAATGCTCGACGACGATGCGAAGCGGCGCCTGCACTCGAATCCACTGCGCATCCTCGACAGCAAGAGCCCTGCGATGCAGGCGATGATCGCGGAAGCGCCGCGACTGCTCGACCGCCTCGGCACGGAGTCGCGCGCGCACTTCGACGGCCTTCAACAGCTCATCGCCGATCAGGGCATCGGCTTCGAGATCGACGCGCGGCTCGTGCGCGGGCTCGACTACTACAACCGCACCGTGTTCGAGTGGGTGACCGACCGCCTCGGCGCGCAGGGTACCGTTGCCGGGGGTGGCCGCTACGACGGTCTGTTCGAGCAGCTGGGCGGCAAGCCCACGCCGGCGTGCGGCTACGCCATCGGCGTCGAGCGGATGGTGCTTCTGCTCAAGGGCGGCGGCGTCGGCGAGACCGCGGCGCCGTTCGCCTACGTGGTCCACGCCGGAAATGCCGCCGCCAGGCTCGCATGGAACGTCGGCGAGACGCTGCGCGACAGGGGCCGCGCCGTCGTCGTCAATGCCGGCGGCGGCAGTTTCAAGTCGCAGATGAAGAAGGCCGATGCCTCGGGCGCACGCTTCGCGCTCGTGATCGGCGACGACGAAGCCGCGGCGGGCGCCGTCGCCATCAAGCCGCTGCGCGACGCCGGCGACCAGGTCGCCGTTCCCCTCGCGGCGCTTGCCGACACGCTGGCGGCGCGCGCGAGCTAACCACCCGACGAATCACCCGTCGGCGCCCGCGGCGCCCGACGAACAGACCAGGGAAAAGCAATGGCAGTCTACGATCTCGAAGAACAGGACCAGCTCGAGGACCTCAAGGCGTGGTGGCGGAGCTGGGGCAATCTCATCACCGGAATCGTCGTCGCGATCGCGATCGGCGTCGTCGGGTTCCAGGCTTGGCGGTGGTGGCAGCACAACCAGGTCGAGCAGGCCTCGGTGCTCTACTCGACCGTCAGCGGTGCGGTGCGCGCCAACGATACGGCCAAGGCGAAGGACGCGATGGACCAGCTCGCCGACCGGTTCGCGCGTACGGGATACGCGCCGCGAGCCGCACTGCTGGTCGCCAAGATGCTGTTCGACAGCGGCGACAAGGCCGGCGCCAAGGCACAGCTCGCGTTCGTGATCGACCGCGCCGGCGACGAGGACCTGAAGCAGATCGCCCGCTATCGGCTGGCGGAGATCCTGTACGACGACAAGGCCTACGACGATGCCCTGCGCACACTCGACGCGCGGCACGACGAGGCGTTCGACGCGCTCTACGCCGACCTGCGCGGTGACATCCTCGCGGCCGCCGGCCGCGCCGTCGACGCGCGCACCGCGTATCAGACGGCGCTGACCAAACTCGACCCGAAGTCACCCTACCGGCCCTATCTTCAGGTCAAGCTCGATGCGCTGGGCGGCCCGCTCGATACGGCATCCGCGGCCCCCGGAGCGGATGGCACCGCCGTGGCACCCGCGCCGGCTCAACCGGCGCCCACGGCGGCCATCCCGGCGCCGGCGGGCACGCCCGCCGCCGCGACCGCCAAATGAGACGGTTCGACGAATCGCGTCTCGGCCATTCACGCGGCAGCCGCGCGGTCATCGCGACGGCGTGCGCTGCACTGCTGCTGACCGGCTGCTCCACGCTGTCGTCGTGGATGCCGTCAATTCCGCCGCCGCCCTCGCTGAGCTGGCTGTGGGGCGGCGGCGCGAAGAAGCTGGGCCCGCTGCCCGAAATCAATGCCACGGTTACGCCCCAGATTGCATGGCAGGCCGGAGTCGGCAAGGCGGCACCGGGCTTTGCGCCGACCGTGAGCGGCGACGCCGTCTATGCCGCCGCGATGGACGGAACGCTCACGCGGTTCGATGCCCGGTCGGGACGCAGCGTCTGGCAGGTCGCCGCCGGGAAAAGGCTCTCGGCCGGTGCCGGCGCCGACCCAACGCTCGTCGTCGTGGGTACCGACAAGGGTGACGTGCTTGCCTTCGACCCGGACGGCAAGCCCCAGTGGCAGGCCGTGGTGAGCAGCGAGGTCATCAGCCCGCCCAGGATCGGCGAGGGCATCGTCGTGGTCTGGTCGGGCGATGGGCGCGTGTTCGGACTCGACTCGGCGAACGGCAAGGCCAAGTGGGTTTATCAGCGGGCCAATCCGCCGCTCACCGTACGCAACTTCGCGGGCGGCCTCATCAGCCGCGGCGGGCTGCTGATGGGAACGGCCGGCGGCAAGCTCGTTGCGCTCGATCTCGCGACCGGCAACGTCGGCTGGGAAGCCAATGTCGCCACGCCGAAGGGCGCGACCGAGCTGGAGCGGATTGCCGACGTGACCAGCCTCCCCGTGATCGAGGAACGGCAGGTCTGCGCCGTGGCATTCCAGGGACGGGTCGCCTGCTTCGAGATCCTGCGTGGCACGCTCAATTGGTCGCGCGACGTGTCGAGCCTCGAGGGCTTGGTCGGCGACAACCGCTACCTGTACGTCGTCGACGACAAGGGCAACGTCCTGGCGCTGGACAAGGCAACCGGTGCATCGGCGTGGAAGCAGGACAAGCTCGCGCAACGGCGCATCGGTGGTCCCCAGATCGTCGGTGATCACCTCGGCGTCGTCGATGGGGAGGGCTATCTTCATCTGCTCGACCGCGGCGACGGCAGCCTCGTCGGTCGCATCGCCACCGACGGCACGCCGGCGACGTCGCAACCCGTGTCCAGCGCAGGCAATGCCGTTTGGCAGAGCGAAGGCGGCACGCTCTACTCGGCCGGCGCGCGATAGCGAGCGCGATGCCGGCGGTCCGCGGCGACGAGCGCTGACCTGACCTCATGCTGCCCACCCTCGTCATTGTCGGGCGTCCCAACGTCGGCAAGTCCACGCTGTTCAACCGGATCACGAAGTCGCGGGCCGCTCTCGTCGCCGACTTCCCTGGCCTCACGCGGGACCGCCATTTCGGCCGCGGACGCGTCGGCGAGCGGCCTTTCCTGGTCGTCGATACGGGCGGGTTCGAGCCCGTGGCCCGGGACGGCATCCTCCACGAGATGGCGCGCCAGACGAAGCAGGCCATCGCCGAGTCGGATGCCGTGATCTTCCTCGTCGATGCCCGGTCCGGCCTCACCCCGCAGGACCGGACGATCGCAGACCTGCTGCGTCGCTGCGGACATCCGGTGATCCTCGCGGCGAACAAGGCCGAAGGCCTGGCGCCCGAGCGGGCCGCCGCCGAGTTCCACGAGCTGGGCCTTGGCGAGCCGCACGCGATCTCGTCGGCGCACGGCGACAACGTCAATGCGCTGGTCGAGCTCGCGCTGGCACGGATTCCCGAACGGCCGACGGACGTCAGCGCGGAACCGGATGCGGCGGGCGCCCGGATCAAGGTCGCCGTCATCGGGCGGCCGAACGTCGGCAAATCGACGCTGGTCAACACGCTGCTGGGCGAGGAGCGCGTCATCGCGTTCGACCAGCCGGGAACCACCCGCGACTCGATCTATATCGATTTCGAGCGCAGTGGACGGCACTACACGCTGATCGACACCGCCGGCGTGCGCCGGCGCGGAAAGGTCATCGAGGCCGTCGAGAAGTTCTCCGTCGTGAAGACGCTGCAGGCAATCGAGGATGCGAACGTCGTCGTGCTGATGGTCGATGCCCAGGCCGACGTGATGGAGCAGGACGCGCACCTTGCCGGGTTCATACTCGAGGCCGGTCGGGCGCTCGTCGTCGCCGTAAACAAGTGGGACGACGTCGCCGCCGACCGCCGGGAAGACATCAAGCGCGAACTCGACCGGAAACTCGGATTCCTCGCGTTCGCCGGTCACCACTTCATCTCGGCGCGAAGGGGGACCGGCGTTGCCGCGCTCATGCGCTCGGTCGATGCCGCGTACGCGGCCGCGATGGCGAAACTTCCCACGCCGAAGCTGACCCGCGCGCTGATGGCCGCGGTCGAGCGACAGCAGCCGCCGCGCGCGGGAATGGGCCGGCCTAAGCTCCGATATGCGCACCAGGGCGGACAGAATCCGCCGCTGATCGTCATCCACGGCTCGGCGCTGGGGCACATTCCGGCGTCGTATCGGCGCTACCTGGAACATTTCTTCATCGAGGCGTTCCAACTGCGCGGGACTCCCCTTAGGATACAATTCAAGTCCGGCGCCAACCCGTATGCGGACGCCTCACCGCGCCGCCGCGCGGGTCGTTGAAGTGTGCGCCGGCCGTCCCAATGTTCGGCGGGACGGGGGATGACGCGTCCGATCGTCCGATCGTCCCTCTGGCCGCCCGTTCCGGCCCGACCGACAACAACCGCGGAGCAAGCGATGAGCAACAAAGGGCAAATGCTACAAGACCCGTTCCTGAACACCCTGCGCAAGGAGCACGTGCAGGTTTCGATCTACCTCGTCAACGGCATCAAGCTGCAGGGCCAGATCGAGTCGTTCGACCAATACGTCGTCCTGCTCAAGAACACGGTTACCCAGATGGTGTACAAGCACGCGATCTCGACGGTCGTTCCCGCACGTGCCGTCGCGATGCCGCACCACGCTCCCAACAGCGACGGCGAAGGTTGAGCGCGTTGACGTTTTCTGCCGCCGCGACGGCGGTGCGCACCCGCGTGGCCGCGCCAGGACGCCCGCATGTTTGAACGCCCCTCCGGCGGCGATCGCGCACTGCTGGTGGTTCTCGATTTCGGCGACGCCGACCCGGGCGAGCGCCTGGCGGAGATCGCGGCGCTCGCCGTGTCCGCCGGCGCGACGATCGTCGGTTCGGTCACCGGCCGCCGTCAGCGTCCCGACGCCGCGCTCTTCGCCGGCAAGGGGAAGGTCGCCGAGATCCTTGCCCGCCGCACGGAGTTCGGCGCCGACCTGGTGATCTTCGACCATCCGCTCTCGCCGGCGCAGCAGCGTAACCTCGAACGCGCGCTGGAATGCCGGGTGGTGGACCGCGTCGCGCTGATCCTGGACATCTTCGCATTGCGTGCCCGCAGTGCCGAAGGCAAGCTTCAGGTCGAGCTCGCCCAGCTCGAGCACCTGTCGACGCGGCTCGTCCGCGGCTGGACCCACCTCGAGCGGCAGAAGGGCGGTATCGGGCTTCGTGGCCCGGGCGAGACCCAGCTCGAGACCGACCGCCGCCTGCTCGGCATCCGCATGAAGGTGCTGCGCGAAAGGCTGTCGCACGTCGCCCGGCAGCGTGCAACGCAGGGACGCACGCGACGCCGCGCCGCGATTCGCACCGTTGCGCTGGTCGGATACACCAACGCCGGGAAATCGACGCTGTTCAATCGGCTCACCGGCGCGAAGAGCTACGCCGCCGACCAGCTCTTCGCCACGCTCGACACGACCCTGCGCCGGATCTACGTGCCCGGCGCGGACACCATCGTGCTGTCGGATACCGTCGGGTTCATCCGCGACCTTCCGCACGACCTGGTCGCCGCGTTCCGCGCGACGCTGGCCGAGGCGGCCGAGGCCGACCTGCTGCTGCACGTGATCGACGCCGGGGCCCCGAATCGCGACGAACAGATCGCCGCCGTCGAGGCGGTGATCGCCGAGATCGGCGCGGAAGCGGTGCCGCAGATCCGGGTGTACAACAAGATCGATGCCGCGGGCCTCGCGCCCGGCGTCGAACGCGACGAGTCTGGTATACTTCGCGCCGTCCGCGTGAGCGCCCTCACGGGTGCCGGCTGTACCGAACTGCGCAGCGCGCTGGCCGAACGTTTCCCGGCAGCCGAGGGCCGTCTTGCGGTGCCGGTCCCCATCCAGACCGCGCCCGCCTGACCCACCGGCCCCGCGCTTGTTTTTCCGGTCCCGAATCCGCCTCTTCTCGAACGCCCCGTCATGTCGTTGAACGATCCCCAGTGGGGCAAACGCGGCAACAGCAGCGGTCCGCCCGATCTCGACGAGATCTGGCGCAACGTGAATCGCCGTCTCAACGACCTCCTGGGGCGCAAGCGCCCGGGTGGCGGCGATGACGGCACCGGCGGGGGCGGTGGCGGACCGCGCATGGTGCTGCCGATGTCCGGAGCCGGCATACTCGTCGCGCTGGTCGTGCTCGTCTGGCTGGCAAGTGGTTTCTACATCGTCGACGAAGGCCGACGCGGTGTCGTCACGCGTTTCGGCAAGTTCACCGAGACTACGCTCCCCGGACCGCGCTGGCATCTGCCCTTCCCGGTCGAGACGGTCGAGCTCGTCGACTTCTCGCAGGTGAAGACAATCGAGATCGGGTATCGCAACAGCCCGAAGAACAAGGTGGACAAGGAGTCGCTGAGCCTCACCGATGACGAGAACATCATCGACATCCAGTTCGCGGTCCAGTACAACGTGAAGAGCGCCGAGGCCTATCAGTTCAACGTCCGCCGGCCGGATCAGATCGTCGCCTTCGCCGCCGAAACCGCGATGCGCGAGGTGATCGGCAAGGCCAAGATGGACTTCGCGCTCTACGAAGGCCGCGAGCAGATCGCGAAGTCGTCGGAAAAGCTGATGCAGGAGATGCTCGACCGCTACGGCACCGGCATCTACGTGCAGAAGGTGACGCTGCAGAACGTGCAGCCACCCGACAAGGTGCAGGCAGCGTTCGATGACGCGGTGAAAGCCGGCCAGGACCGGGACCGCTTCCGCAACGAGGGCCAGGCCTACGCCAACGACGTGATCCCGCGCGCCAGCGGCAATGCGGCGCGGCTGCTCGAGGAAGCCAACGGCTACCTCGCGTCGATCGTGCAGAAGGCCGAGGGCGATGCATCGCGTTTCCGGCAGATCCTCGTCGAGTACGCGAAGGCCCCCGCCGTGACCCGCGAGCGGCTGTACCTCGACATGATGCAGACGGTCGTCGGCAATTCGAGCAAGGTGCTGGTCGACCAGAAGGCCGGCAGCAACAGCCTGCTCTACCTCCCGCTCGACAAGCTGATCCAGCAGAGCGCCCCCGCCGCCGGCGTCGCCGGACCCGCCGTCGACCTGCCGGCGTCACGGCAGTCGACGCCGCCCCCGCCCGAGCCCACGGTGACGCTGGATCCGTCGCGCTCGCGCGACGCGCTGCGCAATCGCGAGGGGAGATAAGTGATGCGCTTCACGATGCCGCTCCTCGCGCTCGTCGTTGCGCTGCTGCTGGTCGCCTCGCAGTCGCTGTACACGGTCGACCAGCGCCAGTTCGCGATCCGCTTCCAGCTGGGCGAGATCATCGAGACGCAATCCGCGGCGGGACTCTACACGAAGGTGCCGCTGCTGCAGAACGTCAAGTACTACGACCGCCGGATTCTGCTGCTCGACAACGCCGAGCCGGACCGGATCACCACGTCCGAAAAGAAACCGCTGCTCGTGGACTTCTTCGTGCTGTGGCGCATCACCGACGTCAAGCAGTACTACGTCAGCGTCCAGGGCGACGAGGAAGCGGCGCGCCGGCGGATTTCGCAGACGGTACGCGCGAACCTCGCCGAGGAAATCAACAAGCGGACGATGCACGACGCGATCTCCGGCGAGCGCGACAAGATCATGACGACGACGCGGCAGAAAGCCGATATCGACGCGAAGACAATCGGCGTCGAGATCGTCGACGTGCGGCTGCGCCGCGTGGAACTGCCCCCGGACGTGACCGGCCCGGTGTTCGCGCGGATGGAATCCGAACGCCGGCGGGTGGCCAACGAGTTGCGCTCGCTCGGCCAAGCGGAGTCCGAAAAGATCCGCGCGGACGCGGATCGCCAGCGCGAGGTCATCCTCGCCGACGCGTACCGGCAGGCGCAGAAGGTCAAGGGCGAGGGCGACGCCAAGGCTTCGGCAATCTACGCTCAGGCCTACTCCGTGAACCCCGAGTTCTACGCGTTCTACCGCAGCCTGGAGGCCTATCGGGCGACGTTCAGGACCAAGGGCGACGTCATGGTGCTCGACCCCAATTCCGACTTCTTCCGCTACTTCAAGAACCAGAACCCCGGCGGCGGCAAGGCCGCGAAGTAGCGTCGGCACGATTGCCGGCGGCACGCCAGCAAGGGAGCGCGGGTGTCGGATACACTGCTGACCGCGCTCGCGCTGGTCCTGGTCGTCGAAGGTTTGCTGCCGCTGATCGCGCCGCGGTTGTGGCGCGAGAGCTTTCGCCGGCTTCTCGACCTCAACGACGGCCAGTTGCGCTTCATCGGCCTCATCTCGATCCTGATCGGCCTTGCCGGCTACTGGCTCATGTCCCATGCGTAAGTGGATCCTGCCCGAGAACATCGAGGACATCCTCCCGGCCGAAGCCGAGCGCATCGAGTTGCTCCGCCGGCTCCTGCTCGACCACTTTCGCGAACACGGCTACCGACTCGTGCAGCCGCCGCTCGTCGAGCACCTGGACTCGTTGCTCACCGGCACGGGCCGCGATCTCGACCTGCAGACGTTCAAGGTCGTCGACCCGATTTCCGGACGCCTGCTCGGCGTGCGTGCCGACATCACACCGCAGGTCGCGCGCATCGACGCCCATCTGCTCAACGAGCCCGGTGTGACGCGGCTGTGTTACACGGGCAGCGTACTGCGCACCACGCCCGCCGCCACGGCGCAGACCCGCGAGGTGGTGCAGATCGGAGCCGAGCTCTTCGGCGAGGCGGCAATCGGCGGTGACGAGGAGGTCGTCGGCCTTCTGTTGTCATCGCTCGCTGTTGCCGGGGTTCCCTGTCTGCACCTTGACCTCGGTCACGTCGGCGTCTACCGGGCGCTGGCCGCCGGTGCCGGCATCTCGGGCAACGGCGAGGACACCGAGCTGTACGCGGCAATGCGCGCCAAGGACGTGCCGGGTGTGGCCGAACTCACGGCCAAGCTGCCGCCGGCGTGGCGCCATGCGCTCACCGCGCTGCCCGCACTGTACGGCCCGGCGCACGACGTGCTCGCCGCGGCCCGGGCACAGCTGCCCGACACGCCGCCCATCCGCCAGGCCTTGTCGGCGCTGGCCGCGCTTGCGAGCTCCGCCGAGGCGCGCGTCGAGGCACTCCACATCGATCTCGCCGACCTGCGCGGCTATCATTATCACAACGGCGCGATCTTCTCGGTGTTCACCGCCGGCGAGCCCAACGCCGTCGGCAATGGCGGCCGTTACGACGGCATCGGCAAGGCTTTCGGACGGGCGCGTCCGGCGACCGGCTTCACGCTCGACCTGCGACAGCTTGCGAGCGTCGTCGGGCGCGCCGGTTGAAACCCGGGCGGGACAACAGGAAAGGCGGAGGGGAATGGGGAAGAACGTCGTCGTCATCGGCACGCAGTGGGGCGATGAGGGCAAGGGAAAGGTCGTCGATTGGCTGACCGAGCACGCCCAAGGTGTCGTCCGCTTCCAGGGCGGACACAATGCCGGACATACGCTGGTCATCGGAGGCAGGAAAACGGTCCTCCGGCTCATTCCCTCGGGCATTCTGCGTCCGCAGGTGGGCGTCTACATCGGCAACGGCGTGGTGCTCTCTCCTACCGCCTTGCTGCAGGAGATCGGCGAACTCGAGGCCGCGGGCGTCAGTGTGCGTTCACGCCTGAAGATCTCGCCCGCCTGCCCGCTGGTGCTGCCCTATCACGTTGCGCTCGACCAGGCGCGAGAGGGCGCGATGGGAGACGCCAAGATCGGCACGACCGGACGCGGCATCGGGCCGGCGTACGAGGACAAGATCGCGCGGCGCGCGATCCGGCTGCAGGATCTGCTCTTTCCGGACCGGTTCACCGCCAAGCTCGAGGCACTGCTCGATTACCACAACTTCGTGCTGACCCAATATTTCAAGCGCGACGCGGTGCCATTCGATAGGACCCGCGACGAGACGCTGGCACTCGTCCCCCAGATCCAGCCGATGATCGCCGACGTCGCCGCGCTGCTGCAGGCGGCGCGGGCGCGCGGAGAATCGCTGCTGTTCGAAGGGGCGCAGGGTGCGCTGCTCGATGTCGACCACGGCACCTACCCGTACGTCACCTCGTCGAACTGCCTCGCCGGCGCCGCGGCGCCCGGCGCGGGTGTGGGCCCGCAGTTTCTCGACTACGTGCTCGGCATCGTCAAGGCGTACACCACGCGCGTGGGCACCGGCCCGTTCCCGACCGAACTTACCGACGCGATCGGCGCGGGGCTCGCCAAGCGCGGCAACGAATTCGGTTCGGTGACGGGGCGGCCGCGCCGCTGCGGCTGGCTCGACATTCCTGCCCTCAGACGCTCGTTCGCGCTCAACGGGGTCACGGGCACGTGCGTCATGAAGCTCGACGTGCTCGACGGAATGGACGAAATCCGGATCTGCACGAGCTACACCGCCAACGGCGCGCCGCTCGATCTCCTGCCGTCGGGCGCGGACGCGGTCGCGGAGTGCAAACCCGTCTACGAATCGATGCCGGGCTGGAAGGACAGCACTGTCGGCATCAAGTCCTTCGATGCGCTGCCCGCGAACGCGCGCGCGTATCTGCGCCGCATCGAGGCGTTGACCGGCGTCCCCATCGCGATGGTCTCGACCGGCCCGGACCGCGCCGAGACGATCCTGCTGCACCATCCGTTCCATTGACGAGGGGCGCATGCCGAGCCTGCATGTCAGCTGGGAGCAGTACAACACGCTCGTCGAGCGTCTCGCCCTCAAGGTCCACGAATCCGGTTTCAGATTCAACCAGATCATCTGCATCGCCCGCGGCGGGCTTCGCGTCGGCGACGTGATTTCGCGCATCTATGAACACCCGCTGGCGATCCTGTCGACCCACTCGTATTCGTCGGAGGGCGGCACGATCCGCGGCGAGCTCGTCATCGCCGAGCACATGACGATGACCAAGCCGAGGCTAGGCGAGCGCGTGCTGCTCGTCGACGACATGGTCGACTCCGGCCATACGCTGGCCGCTGTCTACAGCGAGCTGCCGCGGCGGTTTCCCCACATCGAGGCGCTGAAGACCGCCGTTCTGTGGTGGAAGGCCTGCTCGGTATTCGCGCCCGATTATCACGTCGAGTACCTCACCGAGAATCCCTGGATCCACCAGCCGTTCGAGGTCTACGACACGCTGCGACCGGAAGCGCTCCGGGCGCGGCTGGGCGGCTGAACCGCCGCCGCTCCGGGCCTGACTTGCCGCTATCCTCCCCGATCGGCGCGCGCCGCCACACCCGGCGCGTTTCACTGCGGCCGGTGTTGGTCGCCCAATCCCCAGCTTCTGGCCCGAAAGTTGCATGGTTCGCCGGGTCGGCGCGGGGACACCCACTTCTGATCCGCGTTTGCCGTGCCGGCGGTAAAGAGGAGGGAATCATGAGAAATCTGGTCCGCGGGATCGCGATCGCCGCCATCGCATGTGTGGTGAACGGGACAGCGGCCGCCGAAGACGGCGTCACCGCAACCACGATCCTCATCGGTCAGTCGGCCGCTTTCACCGGGCCGGCAGCCCAGCTCGGGATTCAGATGCGCGACGGCGCGAAGCTGTGGATCGACTACGTCAACACCCATGGCGGGGTCAACGGCCGCAGGATCGAGCTCAAGTCGCGCGACGACAAGTACGAGTCAAAGCTCGCCGCCGAGAACACGAAGAAACTTATCGAGGAAGACGGGGTATTCGCGCTGTTCGCCTACGTCGGCACGCCGACCAGCCAGGCAGCGCTGCCGGTATTCACGGAGGCGAAGGTTCCGTTCGTCGCACCGTTCACCGGCGCCGAGCTCCTGCGGACGCCGTTCAACCGTTACGTGTTCAACGTTCGCGCCAGCTATTTCGACGAGACCGAGCGCATCGTCGACCATCTGGCGCGCTCCGGCGTCAAGCGCTTCGCCGTCTTCTACCAGAACGACTCCTATGGCCAGGCAGGGCTCGAAGGCGTCAAGCGCGCACTCGCCCGCCGCAACATCACCATCGCCGCAATGGGCACCGTAGAGCGAAACACGACCGACGTCGCTGCAGCCGTCAAGACGATCGCCGCGGCGCAGCCCGAGGCTACCGTCATGATCACCGCCTACGCGTCGACGGCGGAATTCGTGCGTCAGATGCGCAAGGCCGGCAGCATCTCGCAGTACTTCACCGTGTCGTTCGTCGGCAGCAAGGCGCTTGCCGAAGCGCTCGGGGACGACGGCCGTGGCGTGATGATCTCGCAGGTAGTGCCGTTCCCGTGGAGTCCGCTGGTGCCGATCGTGAAGGAGTATCTCGACCTCGCAAAGCGGTCCGGCAAGGTGGACGTCAATTTCTCGAGCCTCGAAGGGTTCATCGGGGCCAAGGTTCTGGTCGAGGGACTGCGCCGGGCCGGCAAGGATCCGACGCGCGAGAAGTTCATCGCGGCGATGGAGTCGATCAACTATCTCGAGATCGGCGGTTTCCTCGTGCGGTTCGGGCCGGACAACCACAACGGATCGCAGCTCGTCGATCTGTCGATGATCGGCCGCGACGCCAAGTTCATCCACTAGCGCCGCGGCGCCCCGCGCGCCAACCGCGGCCTCCTGCGCGCTTCGTGCCACGCGGCGCTGCGGATTGTCCGGCCCCCACCGGCCGGGTTCCCGAAACGCCGGCTCCGGAAGCGAAAACGCCCGCGTCGCGCGGGCGTTTCGTCGTGCTGCAGTGTTAAAGTGGTGCCCAGGAAGGGACTCGAACCCCCACAGTGTCGCCACCGCTAGGACCTGAACCTAGTGCGTCTACCAATTCCGCCACCTGGGCAACCGCAACCGAACATTTTACGTTCCGACCCTATCCTTGTCAAAGAAAGCTCCCCCTCCACCGAAATCCGCGCGCAACAAGGCAGCCGCCACGGCATCCGCGCCGCGCGCGTCCCTCCCGCCGGGCGTGCCGCCTGATCGGACACCGGCACGCCGCTCGCCGTCGACCGAAGGGCCCGCTCACCGGCGGTCCGATATCGACCCTGCCCTGCTGCCTTCGCGCGTCGCGATCCTCGAGGCGCTGCAACGCGCCGGCGTGCCCGTCCCACCGGCCGAACTCGCGCGCGACATGGCGGTCGACGGGCGCGCACGCGAGGCGTTCTTCGGCCGCATCGACGCCATGCAGCGCGACGGGCAGTTGCTGATGAACCGGCGCGGCGAGCTTTGCGTCGTGGCGAAGCTCGACCTCGTCACCGGGACCGTGCAGGGCCACGCGGACGGGTTCGGCTTCCTCGTCCCCGACGATGGCGGTGCCGACCTGTTCCTCAGCCCGCGCGAAATGCGCAAGGTGCTGCACGGCGACCGTGTGACCGGGCGCCGCATCGGCACCGACAAACGCGGCCGGCCCGAGGGCGAAATCGTCGATGTCCTGGACCGGGCGAACCGTACCGTCGTCGGCCGGCTCTACGACGAACACGGCATCGGTTTCGTCGTGGCGGAAAACCGGCGGATCAACCAGGATCTGCTGGTTCCGCAGGACCAGCGCGGCAATGCCAAATCGGGGGACGTCGTCGTCGTCGAGATCATCGAGCAGCCGACGTCGCAGCGCGAGGCGATCGCGCGTGTGGTCGAGGTGCTGGGCGGCTACACCGATCCGGGGATGGAAATCGAGATCGCGCTGCGCAAGCACGACCTGCCCCACGAATTCTCGGTGGCCGCGCGCAAGCAGGCGGCCAAGCTGCCCCGGAAGGTCACCGAAGCCGACCGTGCCGACCGCGACGACCTCACGTCGCTGCCGCTGGTGACGATCGACGGCGAAACGGCAAGAGACTTCGACGACGCGGTGTTCTGCGAGCGCAAGGGGAAGGGCTTCCGCCTCGTCGTCGCGATCGCCGACGTCTCGCATTACGTGCGCGACGGCGACGCACTCGATCGCGACGCGCGCGATCGGGGAACATCGGTGTACTTTCCGCGCCGCGTGATCCCGATGCTGCCCGAGGCTCTGTCGAACGAGCTTTGCTCGCTCAAGCCGCTTGTGGACCGGCTGTGCATGGTCTGCGACATGGAGGTCGGCGCAGCGGGAACGATCCGCAGGTACCGGTTCTATCCGGCGGTGATGCACTCGCGGGCGCGTCTGACCTACACCCAGGTCTGGGCGTGGCTTTCCGACGAGCAAAGCGCGCCGAGTGAGGCAGAGCCGCTGTTGCCCCATCTCCGGAATCTCTATGCCCTCTACCACGTACTCAAGCAGGCGCGCGAGGCGCGAGGCGCAATCGACTTCGACACGCCGGAAATGCAGCTCGAGTTCGACGTCCACGGCAAGATCGTGCGCATCGTGCCGGTGGTGCGCAACGACGCGCACAAGCTGATCGAGGAGTGCATGCTCGCGGCGAACGTGTGCACCGCCGAATACCTGCGCGAGCAGGAGCATCCGGCGCTGTACCGCGTCCACGAAGGGCCGACGCCGGAGAAGCTCGCACAGCTGAAGGATTTCCTGGCCAGCTGTGCGCTCGCGCTGCCCGGCGGCGACGACCCGACTGCGAACGACTACGCGACGCTGCTGCTGCGGATCAAGGACCGCCCGGACTACGCGCTGCTGCAGACGGTGCTGCTGCGCTCGCTGCAGCAGGCGCAATACCGCCCGGAAAACGTGGGCCACTTCGGGCTTTCGTACGAGGCGTACGCGCATTTCACGTCGCCGATCCGCCGCTATCCGGACCTGCTCGTCCATCGCGCGATCAAGGCCGTGCTGGCGAAGAAGCAATATCGGCCCTCCGGCGCGAACTGGGCCGAGCTCGGCGAACACTGCTCGTTCACGGAACGGCGCGCCGACGAGGCCACGCGCGACGTGGAAAACTGGCTCAAGTGCTACTTCATGCAGGACAAGGTCGGCGAGACCTTTGACGGAACGATCAGCGGCGTCACGGGCTTCGGCATCTTCGTGACGCTGGACGAACTCAACATCGACGGCCTCGTGCACGTCACCGAACTCGGCCGCGATTACTTTCATTTCGACCAGGGCCGGCACGCGATGATCGGCGAGCGCAGCGGTCGCGTCTTCCAGCTCGCAGGGCGTGTGCGGGTCACCGTCGCGCGCGTGGACCTCGAGACCACCAAGATCGACTTCACGCTGGCCGAAGACGCGAGCGCCCCGGTGCCGCCGCGCACGACCTACGTCGAACCGCTGGCCGGCGGCGATCGCCCCGCCCGACCCGGCCGGAAGCGCTGAGCGACGCGCGCGCCCTGCGCGGCCCGGGGCTGGCGCCGAAGCGTCGCATCCGGGCGACCCCTCGAGTTTCCGGGGACCGCCTGTGGCCGCGCCATGCGATGACAGGCGCTGGCGACGGGACGGAAATCGCTATGTGCGGTGCAGCAAACCCGGTTCGCCGCTGCTAAAATAGGGCTTTTCCCCGGACCAAGCGGCGCGCCGACCGACGTCCCGCGCCTCCCCATTCGCATGCACATCGGTACCCCGCTCTCCCCGTCCGCCACCAAGGTGATGCTGCTTGGCAGCGGTGAACTCGGCAAGGAAGTCATCATCGCCCTTCAGCGCCTGGGCGTGGAAGTCATCGCGGTCGACCGGTACGCGAATGCCCCGGGACACCAGGTCGCGCACCGCGCGCATGTCATCGCAATGACCGACGGCGTCGCGCTGCGCCGGCTCATCGAACAGGAACGACCGCAGCTCGTGGTCCCGGAGATCGAGGCCATCGCGACGGACGTGCTCGCCACGATCGAACGCGAGGGCATCGCCGAGGTCATCCCCACCGCGCGCGCCGTGCAGCTCACGATGAACCGAGAGGGCATTCGCCGGCTCGCGGCGGAGACGCTCGGGCTCCCGACGTCGCCCTACCGGTTCGCCGACGGTCTCGAAGAGCTCCAGCGTGCGATCGACGGCGTGCCGGGCCGCCGCGGCATCGGCTATCCCTGTGTCGTGAAGCCGGTGATGTCGTCCTCGGGGAAAGGACAATCGCTCGTCCGGGACAAGGGGGACGTCGCGGCCGCGTGGCAGTACGCCGAGAGCGCAGGTCGCGTGCGCGGCAGTCGGGTCATCGTCGAGGGCTTCATCGCGTTCGACTACGAGATCACGCTGCTCACCGTGCGCGCCGCCGGCCCGGACGGTTCCATCGAAACGCACTTCTGCGAGCCGATCGGCCACCGTCAGGTGAACGGCGACTACGTCGAGTCGTGGCAGCCACAGCCGATGTCGCCGGCCGCACTTGCAAAGTCGCGCGAGATCGCGGCGAAAGTCACCGGCGAGCTCTCCGGCCGCGGCATCTTCGGTGTCGAGCTTTTCGTGAAGGGCGACGACGTGTGGTTCTCCGAAGTCAGTCCCCGGCCGCACGACACCGGGATGGTCACCATGTGCAGCCAGGTGCTGAGCGAGTTCGACCTTCACGCGCGCGCCATCCTCGGGCTCCCGGTGGACGTCCGGTTGCGCACGCCCGGCGCCTCCGCGGTGATCTACGGCGGAATCGAGGCACGCGGCATCCGCTACGACGATGTCGCGCACGCGCTGGCCGTCCCGGAATCCGATCTCCGGCTTTTCGGCAAGCCCGAGGCCTACAAGAAACGACGGATGGGCGTGGCGCTCGCCACCGGCGCGGACATCGCCGAGGCGCGCGCGCGGGCGAACGAGTGCGCGGCCCGCGTCAAGCCGCGGGCGTGATGCGGGCGGCATCCCGGAGCCGTTCGTGACGGACTTGGTGGTCCAGGCTCCGGCGATCGACGCCGTGGCACTGCAATCGCTCGCGGCGCTTGCCGGAGCGACGGGCGTCGTTCCGGTCCACGGGGCGACGGTGCAGGCGTTCCGACTCACGGCGACCGCCCGTCGAACGGGCGTCGCCGAGCATTGCGCCGCGGCCCGCATCGACTGCGCGTTCGTCCCGCCCGAGCTCACCCGTGACCGCGTTCGCGTCGTCGCGATGGACATGGACTCGACGCTGATCACGATCGAGTGCATCGACGAGATCGCCGACATGCTGGGCATCAAGCCGGAAGTGGCGGCGATCACCGCGAGCGCCATGCGCGGCGAGATCGACTTCGCACAGAGTCTCACACGTCGAGTGGCGCTGCTCGCCGGACTGCCCGTGACCGCGCTCGAACGCGTCTACGACGAGCGGCTCCGGCTGTCCCCCGGTGCCGAGCGAATGCTGGCCGGCTTCGCCGCTGCCGGGGCGAAGACGCTTCTCGTCTCGGGTGGATTCACGTTCTTCACCGACCGGCTCCAGGCACGGCTCGGCATCGACGATACGATCTCCAATACACTGGAGATCGAGAACGGCCGGCTCACGGGCCGCATCGTCGGGTCGATCGTCGACGCGACGGTCAAGGCGTCCCGCGTCCGCGCCATGCGGGATCGCTGGGGTGCCGGCGGCCTCGTCGTGGCGATCGGCGACGGCGCGAACGACCTGCCGATGCTGGGCGAAGCCGACGTCTCCATTGCCTACCACGCCAAGCCCTTGGTGCGCGCGCGGGCAATGTACGCGATCGACCATTGCGGACTGGACGCCGTCCTCAATCTCTTCGGCTGACCGCGAGCGCCCGAGCGTCGCCGCGGCGCACGCCGTGCGATTCGCGACCAGGGCCTCCTGCCGTCTGGGCCGCCTGCCGAACGTGCCCACAGGCGGCACACGCTGCCGCCGCGCGACAGCCCGCCGGTGCGCTTCCAGGATGCCGACGCACGGGCCGGCGCCGATGTCCAATCACTGGAACACGGCTGCGACGGCTGCCTGGCCTCGGTCGCGAGCCGCGCGGTCGCCGGGTCTTGATGCGCGTCAATCCGCTTCGCGCCGGATCCGGGGGCATGGTATGACATGTGCATGGGCTGTGCGGGATAATCCGCACGAACACGCCACATTGCATGACGACGGCACGACGCCGATGACCGAGACGTACTACACGAACCTGTGCGCCTATGCCAAGGCGTTCGTCGCCCTTACTCCGGAACGCGAGCGGCTGCTCGCCGCGCTCGCCCCCGCAGTGCTGCCGCACCTCGATGCGGTGACCAATCACTTCTACTCCCACCTGCAGACGATTTCGCGGACGGCGCCGTTCCTCGAGGGCCGGCTGCCGGCGCTGCGCCGGACGCACCGCGCCTGGCTCGAAGGAGTGTTCACCGCGACCTACGACGCCGCCTACGTCGAGCGCATGTATCGCGTCGGCGACGCGCATGTCCGAGTCAATCTCCCCGTGGAGTTCATGGCCGGCGGAATGACGGCGATCGCCGACGCCCTGATGCCCGTCGTGGCGCGCCTGACGGCCGGCGACGTCGAGCGGCAGGTCGACGCCCTGGGCGCCGTCAATGCAGCACTCGGCTTCGCACTGATCGTGATGCAGGAGTCCTACCAACTCTCGCGGCTGTTGTCCGAACAGGACAAGTTCCTGGCGATCACGGGGCTCAGCCGGACGATGTTCAATAACCTTGCCGCGGCGCATCGACCCTGAACCGGCCCCGAGACTGCGCCGTGGGTCGGCGGGACCCTCAGTCCGCCTCGTCGATCCACGCCATCTGGATCGCTTCGAGGATCTTCTCTCCGCTGTGCTGCGGGTTATCGGCAAAGCCGGGCAGCGCGCAGATCCAGGCATGGAGGTCCGTGAAGCGGACCGTCAGCGGATCGACGTCAGGGTGGGCTTCGACGAGAGCAAGCGCAATCTCGCGCGTGTCGGTCCATTTCATCGCGTAGGCCTCCGGCCGGGAAGGGTCAGCGCCCCTCCTTCGCGTAGTTGATCGTGTACTTCGGAATCTCGATCACGAGCCTCGCCGTCCCCACCTTCGCCTGACAGGACAGGCGCGACTGCGGCGTCAGCCCCCACGCGCGGTCGAGCAGGTCGTCCTCGTCCTCCGACGATGCCGACAGCGTGGCGAATCCTTCGCGAACGATCACATGGCAGGTCGTGCACGCACACGACTTCTCGCAGGCGTGCTCGATCTCGATCCCATGCTCGAGCAGGCTGTCGCAGATCGACGTTCCCGGCTCGGCGTCGAATGTCCTGCCTTCGGGGCACAACTCGGCATGGGGCAGGACGACAAGTTCGGTCATGGCTGCGGTGAGGCTGCGTCAGGTCAGGGCGTCGACCTGCCGGCCGCGAAGCGCCGCACCGACACTGCGGTTCATTCGCCGCGCAGCAAATTCGGCAGTCGCGTGGTTGAGGGCCGCGCTCGACGCGACGATCGCACGATGGTCGTCGCCGTTGCGACAACCGGCGACCCTGGCGAGAGCAGCGTCGATGGCGGCACGCTCGTCCGGCGTCAGCAGGTCGGCGTCGGCGGCCAGCGCCGCGCGCGTCGCCGCCACGACTTGATCGGCGTCCACGCGCGCCTCGCCCAGCGCGCGCGCCACCATGTCGTCCCTGGCATGGGCGAACGAATCCGCGAGCATTCGCGCGATTTCGGCGTCGGTCAACCCGTACGAAGGCTTGACCGTGATCGCGGCCTCGACGCCCGAGGTCTGCTCGCGCGCCGACACCGATAGCAGACCGTCCGCATCGACCTGGAACGTCACCCGAATTCGCGCCGCGCCGGCGGCCATGGGCGGTATCCCGCGCAGCTCGAAGCGAGCGAGCGAACGGCAGTCGTCGACGCGTTCGCGCTCGCCCTGCAGCACGTGGATCGCCATCGCCGTCTGGCCATCCTTGAACGTCGTGAATTCCTGTGCACGCGACACCGGGATCGTCGAGTTGCGGGGTACGATCTTCTCGACCAGACCGCCCATCGTCTCCAACCCAAGGGACAGCGGAATGACATCCAGCAGCAGCCAATCTTCGCCGGCAGCGCGATTCCCGGCCAGGGCGTTGGCCTGGATCGCAGCGCCCAGCGCAACCACCTGATCCGGATTGAGATTGGTCAGCGGCGGCTGGCCGAAGAAATCGCCGACGGCCTTCTGGACCTGCGGCATTCGCGTCGCGCCGCCCACCATCACGACACCCTTGATGTCCGCCGGCGACAGCGCGGCGTCACGCAATGCGCGCTTCACGGGCGCGAGGGTCTTGGCGACCAGGTTGCGCGTGATCTCGGTGAACGTGTCGGCGGTCAGTGTGAGATCGATTTTCTGGCCGCTCGCAAGCATGGCCACGATCGGGGCCGACGAATGGATGGTCAGGTTCTCCTTCGCCTCGCGCGCCTTGACCATCAGCAATCGGGTGTCTTCCGGCGACAGCGGCGGCAGGCCTGCCGCCTCGATCACCCAGCAATACACGCGGTGATCGAAGTCGTCGCCGCCGAGCGCAGAATCGCCGTTGGTGGCGAGCACCTCGAACACCCCGCGCGACAATCTGAGGATCGAAAGGTCGAACGTGCCGCCGCCGAGGTCGTAGACCGCGTAGGTCCCCTCTGCCGCGTTGTCGAGACCGTAGGCGATTGCTGCCGCGGTCGGTTCGTTGAGCAAACGCAGGACGTTGAGGCCCGCCAGTTGCGCGGCATCCTTCGTCGCCTGCCGCTGCGCGTCGTCGAAATAGGCCGGGACGGTGACCACGGCGCCCGCAAGCTCGCCTGCGAGATTCGCCTCGGCACGGATGCGCAACGCGCGCAGAATTTCTGCCGAGACCTCGACCGGGCTCTTGTGCCCGGCTCGGGTCGCTATCCTCACCATGCCCGGGTCGTCGATAAATCGATAGGGGAAACGCCGCGCATCGGAGAGATCGGCAAGTCCACGCCCCATCAGGCGCTTCACCGAAACAATCGTGTTTTGCGGATCACGCGCCTGCATCGCCTGGGCCGCGTAGCCGACATCGACGCCGGTCTCGCCATAGCGGACGATCGACGGCAGCAGCGGATGCCCACTCTCGTCGGGAAGAACGACCGGAATGCCATTGCGGACGGTGGCCACGAGCGAGTTGGTCGTGCCAAGATCGATGCCGATCGCGAGCTGCCGCTGGTGCGGGTCCGGTGACGCGCCGGGTTCGGAAATCTGGAGCAACGCCATCAGGTCGTCCTCATCCGGGTCAGTCTTCCTGCGCCCCGATCATCGCGTCCAGGTCCTCGGCGAGCTTGGCGAGGAACCTGAATTCGCTCACCCGCGGTCCGGCCGCATCCCACGCCGAGTCGGTGTCGAGCAGCCCGGCGACCCGCTGCTCGAGCTCCGCAGCCTCCGCGCGCGCTTCCGCGAGCAGGGCCTCGAGCGCCGGGACGTCTCCGGCCGCCTCCGCCGCTGCGGCAGCCTCGCGCCGTTCCAGCTGGCGCTCGAGAAAATCGATCGCCAGCGAGGCCCGCGCATCGCCCGCGCCGTCGACACCATGCAACGTGAGCAGATACTGGGCACGCGCGACAGGATCCTTGAGCGCGCGATAGGCCTCGTTGACGCGTGCCGACGACTGCAGCGCAAGCCGCCGCTCCGCCTCGGTCGCCGTGGCGTAACGATCCGGATGCACTTCGCTCTGCAGCGCGCGATACGCGCGATCGAGCGACGCCGCGTCGAAGCGGAACCGCTCGGGCAGGCCGAACAACTCGAAATGATTGCGGGAAAAGTCGATCATTGTTCTGTCCCTCCTCCCGCGGAGGAAGGTCGCAGGTCGCAGCGCCCGCGCAGGCTGAATGCGGACGCCGAGCCGCCCCTCCCCTCGCCGGGGGAGGATGTTGCCGTCACACGTTGAACGATTCGCCGCAGCCGCAGGCGTCCTTTACGTTCGGATTGTTGAACTTGAACCCCTCGTTCAGGCCCTCGCGCGCGAAGTCGAGCTGCGTGCCGTCGAGATAGGGCAGGCTCTTCGGATCAACGATGACCGTGATCCCGTGGCTTTCGAAGCGCAGGTCCTCGGCTTGAACCTCATCGGCGTACTCGAGCTTGTAGGCGAGACCCGAGCAGCCCGACGTGCGGACGCCCAGGCGCAAGCCCACTCCCTTGCCGCGCTTGGTCAGATTGCTGGCGATGTGCTTCGCGGCGCTTTCGGTCAACGTGATAGCCATGATCGATCCTGCTGGGGAGGTCTCGTTCGGGTCAATCCGCGGCGAGCTGCGCCGCTCCATGCGCCGCCGGCGCGACGGCGTCGTCGCTGTGTTTCTTCCGGTAGTCGGCGACGGCCGCCTTGATCGCATCCTCGGCGAGGATCGAGCAATGGATCTTCACCGGCGGAAGCGCGAGCTCCTCGGCGATCTGCGTGTTCCTGATCGACATCGCCTGGTCGAGCGTCTTGCCCTTCACCCACTCGGTGACCAGCGACGACGAGGCGATCGCCGAGCCACAGCCGTACGTCTTGAACTTGGCATCCTCGATGACGCCGTCGGCGCCGACCTTGATCTGCAGCTTCATCACGTCGCCGCAGGCCGGCGCGCCCACCATGCCGGTCCCGACGCCGTCGTCGTCCTTGGCGAACGAGCCGACGTTGCGCGGGTTTTCGTAGTGATCAAGCACCTTGTCGCTGTAAGCCATTGCAACCTCCTCGAAACTTCTCGTCCATCGTCCGGATCCGCCGCCGCGAACACCGACGTTACGACCCGGACAGCTGCGGCGTCAGTCAAAGCCGACCTCACGCTCCGCGCGAGTCCGCACCGGCTGGCGCAACGACAATCAATGGGCGGCCCATTGCACGGAATTCAGATCCACCCCTTGCTGGTGCATTTCCCAGAGCGGCGACAGTTCCCGCAGCTTGCCGACCTTTCGCTTGAGCAGCTCGACCGTATAGTCGATCTCATCTTCGGTCGTGAAGCGGCCGACCGTGAACCGGATCGAGCTGTGCGCGAGCTCGTCGCTGCGGCCCAGCGCACGCAGCACGTAGGACGGTTCGAGCGACGCAGAGGTGCAGGCCGACCCCGACGACACCGCAATGTCCTTGATCGCCATGATCAGGCTCTCGCCCTCGACGAAATTGAAGCTCACGTTGAGATTGTGCGGAACCCTGCGCTCCATGTCGCCGTTCAGATAGACTTCCTCGATCGCCGACAGGCCCTGCCACAGCTTGTCGCGCAACATCCGGATGCGCTCGTTCTCGGTCGCCATCTCGAGCTTCGCGAGACGGAACGCCTCGCCCATCCCGACGATCTGGTGCGTCGGCAGCGTGCCGGAGCGCATGCCGCGCTCGTGTCCACCCCCGTGCATCTGTGCCTCGATGCGCACGCGAGGCTTGCGCCGCACGAAGAGCGCGCCGACGCCCTTCGGACCGTAGGTCTTGTGCGCCGAAAACGACATCAGATCGACCTTAAGTGCGGCGAGATCGAGAGGGATCTTCCCGGTCGCCTGGGCCGCGTCGACGTGGAAAACGATGCCGCGCGAACGGCAGATCTCGCCGATCGCGGCGATGTCCTGGATCACCCCGATCTCGTTGTTCACGGCCATCACCGAGACAAGGATGGTGTCAGGGCGCAGCGCCGCCTCGAACGCCGCGAGATCGATCAACCCGTCGGGCAGCACGTCGAGGTACGTCACCGAGAATCCATCGCGCTCGAGCTCGCGCATCGTGTCGAGCGTTGCCTTGTGCTCGGTCTTCACGGTAACGAGATGGCGACCCTTGTCCTTGTAGAAATGGGCCGCGCCCTTCAGCGCGAGATTGATCGACTCGGTCGCGCCGGACGTCCAGACGATTTCCTTCGGGTCGCAGTTGACCAGCGCGGCAACGTGCCCGCGCGCCTCCTCGACCGCCTTCTCGGCGTCCCAGCCGAAGGAATGGGAACGCGAAGCCGGGTTGCCGAACTGCTCGGTCAGGTAGGGGATCATCCTCTGCGCGACGCGCGGATCGACCGGCGTCGTCGCCGAGTAGTCGAGATAGATGGGTGTCTTCATGGCAGTGGCGGCTGTGCTCGAGGCAGTGAGATCACAGGGCGGCGGCCTCGGGGGTGCGCGGCGCGGACGACGGATTGCGGTGGTCCTGTAGCACGACGACGTCGCCCTTCTGCTTCTGCTGGCGTACCAGCTCGGCCAGCGTCACCGAACGCAGGAACTCGAAGATGTGCTCATTGAGGCCGGTCCACAGTTCGTGCGTCATGCAGCGGCGATCATCGTGACAGTTTTCCGCGCCCCCGCATTGCGTGGCGTCAATGGGCTCGTCGACCGCGAGAATGATGTCGGCGACCGAAACCGTCTCGGTGCCTCGCGCAAGATGATACCCGCCGCCCGGCCCGCGGACACTCTCGACCAGGCCATGCCGGCGCAGCTTGCCGAACAACTGCTCGAGATAGGACAGGGAAATCTTCTGGCGTTCCGACACGGCCGCAAGCGTGACCGGCCCGTGAGTGCCGTACAGCGCTACGTCGATCATGGCGGTGACGGCAAATCTTCCTTTGGTGGTGAGACGCATCGTCGGTCCCCTCTTCCACGTGGTTCGTCGGGCTGCGCGTGATGCGTTGCGCAGCGGTGTCCTGGCCAGTCCGTCCGGACTGCTGGGAATTGTCCTATTCCCGAGCATATTAGTCAACTAAAAAACCGGCAAGTTCAGTCAATCATTCGGTTCAATCGCTGCGGGTCGAAGGCCTCCGCGATTGCCTTGGCATCGCCGCATTCGACGCCATCCTGCTGCAGTTGGGCAATCAGACGCTCGAGCCGCGCGTCGGTGGCAGCGGCGTGATCGATCAGGCGGTGGATTGCCTGAACCATGGGATCGTTCATGTCAGCCGCGATCGCATACGCCGAAAAGCCCATCTTGACGGCTTGGTCTTCCCGACGATGCGCGTCTTCACCGGCGACGACGCGCCCGGGAATGCCGACCACGGTTGCACCGGCCGGAACGTCGCGCACTACGACGGCATTGGAGCCTATCTTGGCCTCGTCTCCCACCAAGATCGGACCCAGCACCTTGGCTCCCGCGCCGATCACGACACCCCTGCCCAATGTTGGATGGCGCTTTCCCTTGTTCCATGACGTGCCGCCGAGGGTGACACCGTGGTAGAGCGTGCAATCGTCTCCGATTTCGGCCGTTTCCCCGACCACGATGCCCATCCCGTGGTCGATGAACACCCGGCGTCCGATCGTCGCGCCGGGATGAATCTCGATGCCCGTCAACCACCGCCCCCAATGGGCGAGCCAACGGGCGAGCCAGCGAAAGCCCCACCGCCAGCATCGATTGGCGACGGACCGATGCCAGACGAGCGCATGGAGGCCCGGGTAGCAGGTCAGTACCTCCCATGTCGTACGGGCAGCCGGGTCGCGATCGAACACGACCCTGATGTCTTCGCGCAAGCGTGCAAACATGGCGCTATTATTCCTTATCCGAGTAATTCTCTCAAGTATTGCCCTCGCCGAGCGAGTCGGCGGCTCAGTCTAACGGCAGCTGGCCGCGATGGCGTCCCGGCATGAACGGCGCGACATGAATGTGTGAACGTTTGCCCCCGCGTGAGCGCATTCGCTAATATCGACCGCCCGGCCGCATCTTCGCCCGTCGCGCTTAGCACGCGACCGCCTCGGCCGGGCGTCACTCAGGAGGAGACATGTCCCGCCTTGCCCGCCAACTCGTCCCGTTGACCTTGCTCGCGATCGTCGCGTCGCCGCTCGCGGCCCAGGAGGTCATCCTGAAGGTCCACCATTTCTGGCCTCCGAACGCGATGGGACCTTCGACGATCCTTGCACCGTGGTGCGACAAGATCGCCCGCGAGTCCGGCAACAGGATGAAATGCCAGATCTATCCGGCGATGCAGCTCGGCGGCACCGCGCAGAACCTCGTCGACCAGGTCAAGGACGGCGTCGTCGACATCGTCTGGACTTTGCCGGGCTACACGGCCGGACGCTTTCCGATGATGGAGGTCTTCGAGCTGCCGTTCATGTCGAGCAGCGCGGCGGCGACGAGCCAGGCTGCATGGGATTACTACACGCAATTCGGCCACCGCGAGTTCCCCGGCGTCAAGGCGCTCGCGGTGCACGTTCACGACAACGGCTACATCCATACGAATCCGAAGCAGATCAAGGTGCTCGCCGACTTCAAGGGCATGCGGATGCGCGCTCCGACGCGTCAGACCAACAAGATGCTCGCCGCGCTCGGCGCGACGCCGGTCGCGATGCCGCTGCCCGCGCTCGCAGAGTCGATCTCGAAGGGAGTCGTCGACGGCTACCTTCTACCGTGGGAGGTGATACCGTCCATCAAGGCGCACGAACTCACCAAGTACGAGAGCGAGACCGATCCGAAGTCGCGGGCGCTGTATACCGCGGTGTTCATCTTCGCGATGAACCAGGCCAGATACGACAGCCTGCCGGTCGATCTCAAGAAGGTCATCGACGCCAACTCCGGACTGTCGCTTTCGCGGGCGATGGGTGAGCAATGGGACGCATCCGCCCCGCCGGCACGCAAACTTGCGGTCGATCACGGCAACACGTTCTACACGATCCCGGCGTCCGAACTCGAGAACTGGCAAAAGGCGACGGCGAGCCTGCCCGACGAATGGGTGAAGGACGTCTCGGCCAGGGGGCACGACGGGAAGGCACTGCTGCAGGCCGCGAAGGATCTGATCCGAAAGTACGAGAAGTAGGCGTCGACGCGCGGCGGCGGGCCGGCGTCAGGCAAGCACGACGGCCGCGACCAGGAGGCCCGCCACGACGAACGCGAACAGCACGGCGTACGCGGCCGCGATGACGAAGGCGCGGACGACTATCCAAGTCCACCGCCCGCCGTAGACCACCTTCATCGACCACAGGAAGTACACCACGATCCAGATGGCCAGGGCCGCCCTTGTCGGCCCGAACGGCACCGCGAAGAGCATCAGCGCGAGGCACAGGAACGCGTGGTTGTGCGCGCCGAACACGAGGTGCTCGGCGTACATGCGCGGCCGCCCCGGATGGCGCCGTCGCCGCCCGGCATGGACGATCTGAAGCAGCGCCGCGAACGCCGGGAGCAGTGCGAACAGCGCATAGGGGCCGTAGCGGATCGCGCCCTGCAAGATCTGCTCGCCTTTCTCCTGCCGCGGGAGCTTGTTGAATCGGTCAATCCGCTTCTGCAAGCGCTCCGGGAGCGCGACGCCCTGCACCCGCGTGTTCAGGTCGTCGTCGAACGCGATGTCGAAGCCTTCATCGTCGTTCACGAGCGGCTCATTCGCGGCCGGCGAATCTGTGGTGATCACGATCGGCGCGTCGCTGACGATCCGCAACAAAGCGAACAGCGCGAGCGACAGCACGAGAAACAGGCGTCCCGGGCGGACGTACCGGCGACGGCGGCCGGCGAAGTATTCGCGCGTCAGGAATCCGGGCCGGCACAGAAGCCCGAACAGGGTTCGCCACAGTCGACCATCGAGCGCGACGTAGCGACCGGCGGCCTCGCGGAGGAACTCGCGCGCATCGGGCAGCGCCAACCGCGATTCCTGCCCGCACGTCGGGCAGTAGATGCCCGGGGCCGGCGAGCCGCAGTTTGCGCAGGCGGGTGTCTGCGGTCCGGGCGTGGGCGCGGCCATGGTATCCGACGTGGAATCGCGGCGCGGTGGCTCAGAACACGAGGAATGCGCCGCGATGACAGCCGAGCGGCCAGCGGCCGCCCGTGAACAGCGCGTGACGTCGCACGAAGTAGTGCGTGGGCGCTTCGGCCGCAAGTTCCGCCAGCGCCGCATGTTGCGCCGAGACCAGCGCCGCCCCGGCCGCCGCCTGCGCGCAATCATGGTCCCCGACGCCCGCACGCGCGAGCGCGGCACGTGCGGCCGCACGAATCGGTGCGTCGAGCGCTGCGGTCACGTCGGCCACGTGCGCCGCGATCTCCGACTCCAATCGCCATAGCGTTGCCCGCTCCCACAACCGCTGCCGCTCCACTTCCTCGAGGTCCCAACCCGGATCGTCGTATTGGGCGACGCGCAGGAGCTGGGCGGCGGCGGGCCAGGCGAGAACCGGCTGGGCAACGCAACGCCCGAGCCCCGGAACCGACTCCGCGAGAAGCGTCGCCGCGGCAGACTCGGCAGCGGACCAAGGCAATCCGACGCGTGCGAACCAGTCCTCGCGCGTCATGCGCTCACCGGCCGAGTCGCTCGTCGATGCGCGCGAGGATTCCGCGCAGGATGTTCACCTCCTCCTTCTCCAGGCCTGCGCGCCCGAACAGGCGCCTGAGGCGGGGCAGGAGGCGCCTGGGCATCCGCGGGTCGAGGAAGCGCATCGCCGTGAGCGTGCGCGTCCCATGCGCGTACAGCGCCTCGACCTCGTCGGCCGTCGCCGGCACGAATCGCGGTGCGCGCCAGACTTCGCCGCCGATGGCCGCGACGCGCAGTTCGTAGCAGGCGACCTGCACGGCCGCCGCAAGATTGAGGGACCCGTACTCCGGATTCGACGGGATCGTCGCCGCAAGGCTGCATCGGGCGAGATGCGCATTGGAGAGGCCCGACATTTCCGAACCGAACACGAGCGCGACGTCGCCACGTGTAGCATGGCCGACGATTTCGCCTGCCGCCTCGCGTACCGAAAGAACGCGGCCCGCGAATTCCCGTGGCCGTGCCGACAGACCCACCGTCAGTATGCAGCCGGCTAGCGCGTCGTCCAGTGTCGAAACCACGGCCGCCCGCTCGAGAATCGACGACGCGCCGGACGCGAGCGCGACGGCCTCCGGGTCGGGAAACCGGCGCGGAGACACCAGCGTCAGCCGTGCGAGTCCCATCGTCAGCATCGCTCGCGCCGCCGCTCCGATATTGCCCGGATGGCTGGTCGCCACGAGCACGATGCGCACGCGATCGAGAGGTGTCATCGAATCGGAAAGACGGCGCCGGGACGGCGGAACAGGCGTCAGCGGTTACAATGGATTTTTTCGTTCTTCGCGCAGCACCCGCGGCGCCGACCGGCCGAGGGCGAGCCGCCTGAATCGACCATGCATCCTACACTGACCATCGCGGTGAAAGCGGCGCGCCGTGCCGGCAATGTGATCAACCGAGGCGCCCGCGACCTCGACCTCCTGACCGTCACGGCCAAGGGACCCAAGGATTTCGTCAGCGAGATCGATCGGGGCGCCGAGGCGGCGATCGTCGATACGCTGCTGGACGCCTACCCGGACCACGCGATCCTGGCGGAGGAAGGGACCGCCAAGGGCGCCAACGCCGATGCGGAAAACGTCTGGATCATCGATCCTCTCGACGGGACGACGAATTTCCTGCATGGCTTCCCGCAATACTGCGTGTCGATCGCGCTTCAGCATCGCGGTCAGATCACCCAGGCCGTGATCTACGACCCGGTGCGCAATGACCTGTTCACGGCGACTCGCGGCCGCGGCGCGTTTCTCAACGACCGCCGGATGCGGGTATCGAAACGTCAGCACCTGCGCGAATGCCTGATCGGCACCGGTTTCCCGTTCCGCGACGGCAGCTATCTCGATACCTATCTGCGGATGATGAAGACGATGATCGAGCATACCGCCGGCCTTCGCCGCCCGGGTGCCGCAGCGCTCGATTTGGCCTACGTCGCCGCCGGCTTCTATGACGGGTTCTGGGAAGTCGGCCTCAATCCGTGGGACGTGGCTGCCGGAAGCCTGCTCGTTCAGGAGGCCGGGGGCCTCATCGGCGATCTCGCGGGAGAGAGCGACTTTCTGCACGGCGGCCAGGTGATCGCTGCCAATCCCCGCGTATTCGCCCAGATGGTCACGGCACTCGCACCGTTTCGCGACGACATGACGCGCGAGGTCGGACGGAAACGACCGACGCCCGTGGCCGAATAGGTCACAGTCACACCGCGTCGCGCAGATATCCGCTTCCATGACATAGGCATTTCCGCGCGCTTTCCGCTACCATTGCCGGGAACATCAGGAAGAAAGCGGTGGCGGCAGCACGGGGAGAGGCTTGGCCTTCCCCTGGCTGGCACCCAACTTGCTCGCCATTTCACTCGGTCGGCGCCCGTCTCTCCGCGTCTCCATGCCACGGAGCAAATGATGATCCGCGAACAGTCCCACTTTTTTGCCGCAAAGCGGCCAAATGCTGCGTTTCGCGCGATTCTTGCGCTCATCGCGGGCCTGGTCCTTGCAGCCGCAGGCACCCGTGCTGCCCATGCCGAGCCGGTTTCCACGATTCGGCTGATGCTGCACCCCTATGCTGCCGCAAAGGGGGATCTGCCCGTGGAACAGCTGGCCAGGCTCGAGGCGCTGGCCGGCATCAAACTGACGTTGGTCGGCACCACTCGCACCGGCGCGCTCGAATTCGCCCTTCCCGCGCCGCGCGACGCCAGCGAGATTGCACCGGTGCTCCGCAGGCTGCGCGAAGACCGATTGGTGCTGTGGGCAGAGGCGCCACTGCCGCGCCCCACATTGCAGAAATCGCTTCAAGTGGCGGCGCACCGGCGACGGGTGCCCGGCTCATGGTTCGGCTCAAGGCCGGCGTCGCAGCCGACTGGGCCGTGCTCGCTCCACGGTTCACCGAACGCCTGGGCGTGCGCCGTCGCACCGGAGCGACAGATCGGCAGCGTCTGGGTGCTGCGCCTGATGGCGGCGCAGACGGGCACCAAGCTCGCCGAGCTCGCCGAACTGCTGCAGGCGGATCCGGCCGTCCAGTACGCGGATCCGGTATTGCGCAAGTACGCGCGCGCAATCCCGAACGATCCCTACTATCCGCAGCAATGGGGACTCAGCGACCCGGTCGCGGGCGTCAACGCCGCTAGCGCCTGGACCCTGCAGACGGGTTCGCCGGGCATCACGGTTGCCGTGGTCGACACCGGCATCCTCTCCCACCCGGACCTCGACGGACGCGTGCTCGCCGGCTACGACTTCATCAGCGATGCGGACCGGGCCCGCGATGGTGACGCGCGCGACCCGAACCCCCGCGACGAAGGCGACTGGATCGACGAAGGCGGCTGTGGCGGCTTGCCCGCGCAGGACAGCTCCTTCCACGGCCTGTTCGTGAGCGGCATCATCGGCGCCGCCACCAACAACGGCGTGGGGATCGCTGGCATGGACTGGAGCGCAAACTTGTTGCCGGTCCGGGCGCTCGGCGAGTGCGGTGGTACCGACGACGACATCCTTGCCGGCATGCTGTGGGCGTCCGGCGTGCCGATCGCCGACGTCCCGCCGAATCCGAATCCGGCCAAGGTCATCAACATGAGCCTTGGCGGTTACGGTTCCTGCCCCCAGTCAATGCAGGAAGCGATCGACGAAGCGCTCGGGCAGGGCGCGATCGTCGTCGTCTCGGCCGGCAACGAGTCCTCGGACGTCGCGTCGTATGCACCCGCGAACTGCAGCGGCGTGATCACCGTCGGTGCGCATAACCGCAATGGCGAGCGAGCCTACTACTCGAATTACGGACGACGCGTGGACTTGTCCGCCCCCGCCGGTGATGGCGGCACGGGCGAGGACTCGGTCGTGTCGATCGCGAACGACGGTACGAAGACTCCCGGCAACTCGACCTACAGTGACGGCGTCGGCACGAGCTTCTCGGCGCCCTACGTCTCGGGCACCGCCTCGCTGATGCTCGCACGCAATCCGCTGCTCACGCCGGGCCGCGTGCTCAGCATCCTGCAGGGCACGGCGCGCGATTTCCCTGTCGGCAGCACGTGCCGCGCAGGCAACGTGTGCGGCGCCGGGATGCTCGACGCCGGCGTGGCGCTGGCGAGCACGGTTCCCGGGAACCTGACGCCGCCGCCGGGCGCCGTGACGATCGTCGAGTACTACAACCCTGAACTCGATCACTACTTCATCACGGGCCAGGCCGCCGAGATCGAGTACCTCGATCTTCATCTGCGCGACGTCTTCCAGCGCACCGGCTACATCTTCTACGCCTACCTCGATCCGCTCGTCCGCGCCACCGTCAGCGCGTCCGGTGTGCAGGTTCTATGCCGGTGGCGAAGTGCTGATCAATTCGCACTATTTCACGGCGAATGCCGACGAGTGCCAGTTCGTGCTGACCCGCTGGCCCGGCATCTGGACCCTGGAGGACCCGGCGACGTTCTACATCGAGGTTCCCGACGCCAATGGCACGTGCCCTGACAACACGGTGCCCGTCTACCGGTTCTTCAACAATCGCCGCGATGCGAATCACCGCTATACGGTCGATCTGTCGGTGCGCCGCGGCATGATCAATCGAGCCTGGGTGCCCGAGGGAAGCGGCCCGAACGCCGCGGTGTTCTGTTCACCGATCTAGCGGCGCGCCGGATCCCATCCGCAGGGCCTCGTGCCCACGCGGCCATGACCGCCGGCCGCCGTTTACGTCGGGCGATGCCCCGCCCTATCCAGGGCCGGGGGGCCCGTCGGACGAAGGCGACGCCTCCGCTGGCTCCTGCACCGGCGCGCTGATGGCCCATTCCTTGAGTAGCGCGTACGCGACTGCAAGCAGCACCGGCCCGAGGAAGACGCCGATGAAACCGAATGCGACGGCGCCACCGAGCACGCCCATCAGCACCAGGACGAAAGGCAGGTCGCTGCCGCGGCTGATGATGAGCGGTTTGATCACGTTGTCGACGGTCGACACGACGAGTGCACCCCATCCCAGAACGAAAATGCCCATCCCCGTCGACCCCTGCTTGAGCAGCCACAACCCCGCGGGGATCCACACCAGCGGCGGACCGATCGGAACCGGCGAAAGAAAGAACGTGACGAAGCCGAGCAGCGGCGCCGCCTTGATGCCGGCAATCGCGAAACCGATCGCAGCCAGCACGCCCTGCACCAGCGCCGTACCCAGAATGCCCAGCACGACACCGCGCACCGTCGCCGCCGCAACGGTGGCCAGGCGTTGTCCGCGCTCGCCGGCGATGCGCCCCGCCGCCCCCCGCAGCCGACCGGCCAGCGCTTCGCCATCCTGGAACAGGAAAAAGGCGATGACGATCGACAGCGCAAGCTGCAGGAGGGCGCCGAGCACCGTCGCCCCACCGGACACTGCGACTTTGCGCGCCGGTTCGGCGATCTTCCGCAGCTCGTCGATCACCTTCGACGTGTCGTGCGCGAACCCGCCCCAGTACTCCGCCGCGCGCTCGCCGATGTAGGGAAGCTGCCCGACCCACACCGGAGGCTCGGGCGGCCCCTCCTCCGCCAGCATGCGTACCCAGCCGGCGACGCGGTCCGCGTTCTCGGCGATCGTCGCACCGACGATGACAAAGGGCGCAAAGACGGTCAGCGCGACCAGCGACACGACGAGGAAGGCGGCAAGCGAGCTGCGGCCGTTCAGGCGATCGCGCAGCCAGACGAACAAAGGCCAGAGCGTTGCCGCCAGGATCACGGCCCATACAATGGCCGTGAGAAAGGGCTGCAGGACGAAGAACACGCCGACCAGCAGCAGCGCCAGTACGGCAATCGTCAGCGTCTGGTCGATGCGTGTAGGTGGCCTGATCACGGCAGAGCAGTTGGTCGACGCGCGTCCACAGGGATCGCGCCGGCAAAGTCTAGCATCGGCCCCGTCCATGAGGCCAACGCAGCGGCCCGCGCCCGGATTACTTGAAAACCAGAACCAGGTCGGCCATCAGGATCAGAAGCACGATGACGGAGATGATCGCCAGCACTCCCACCAGCGTTGCGCGAGTCTCCGCCTGAAACGAGAGCACCTCGTCGGCGAGTTCGGCGAGGTGCGCTCCGCCGGCGCCCGAATCGGGCGACGGCGGATTCTGTGCGAGCGTCCCGGCCACAGTGGTTCCGGGATCGGGCACAGGGAGGATGAGCGAGAATCCGGTCACCGGAAGAATCCGGTGGTGCGCCGTATCCCAGACCTTCACGCGCCCGGTGCGTCCCGCGCCGTATCCCAGTCCACGCGTTTCGGTGGAAGAGATCTTCTCACCCGCGTCGACGAAGAACTTCACCGGCAACATGCCGCCCATCGCCATGCTGAGCAGCGCCTCGAACTTTGCGGTGGACAACGCCAGATTGATCTGGAATTTGCCGGTGCCGCTTGGGCCGTCGCCATCGTCGGGTACGTAGACGAGCGTGCCGACGCGCTTGTGTCCGCGTTGGCGATGGGTATCGGATCGCTCGCGAATGCGCGCGACGCCGGACAGCGCCTCCAGCTTGCCGCCGGTGGCGAGCGCGACGGATTCGCCTTCGGCCACCGCGACCTTCATCACCAGGAGCGTGCCCCGGTCTTCCTCGATGACGAGCCGGGCCTTCAGCGGCTTGAACGCTACGAGCGGCATGTCCCCTTGCGGCCTTGCATCAGGGCCGACCAGCTATCGCGACAGCGCGCGATGACAAGAAATCGCCGCTCTCTGGCGGCGTCTCGCGTCCGGTTGGAGAGTGTGAAGGACTCGAACGCGCGGATGCGAATGCTCCATCCGTTTTCGACGCCTCACTCGTCTCCGTGTCCTGCTTCGTCGCATCGTCGACGCTCAGGACGAAGCGCGTTGCCACAACCTTGCATTGCGCGTGCTCGACTGCGATGCACGCTCGCTGCACGCTTGCCACGACGGATTGTGACACGTTCAACCGGCGTCGAGAACGGGCCATCGATCGTCATCCGACGAACGTTAGCTAGAAACGGAGGATTCTCGCGTTTCGTCTCGCGAACTTTGCGTGTACGCAACGCTGAGCGCGCGTGTCGTGCATGCGCTCGTCGCGACGACGTAATGCCAATTGCGACGCTGTGTCGACCAGGTTGTACGCGACGTCGCGAACACGCGAACCGATGGTGTCGATACTTGTGCTGTACGTGATGTACGCGCCAATCGCGGTCACCACGGTCGGTGCGCGCACTGCGATGTGCGTCGGCGACTGGGGCAACACGATCGATCGAGAATGGATCCGAAAACCGCCAACAACGGCCGCATTCCTTCGGACAGGCAATCACGCGACGCACGCAGGTCCGCGTCGGGCCCGTCACGACTACCGGATGATCGACGTCCGTTGCGCATGGAACGGGCAGACCGCGAGCGACGGGATGCGCCTGGCCACGGAACAGATTGTTTGCTGCAGGAGGGTCGCAGCTCGAGGCGGCGGCACGCTGAATCCCCTCGCCCGCCAGGCGGTGCAGGGATCGCCGTTGCGTTCGCAACGCCAGCGGCAGCGTCGGCGGCGTCCGTGAACCGACAATCGCCGTTCGCCCAGGCGGCGCGAAGCAAGGTGTCCCGCCGGTCCGACCGACGGCGACGCGGTTCGCGGATTTTGGTGCGGGCGCGAGCGGGCTATCGAGGGCTGCAGCCGGATCGACGCGACATGTCAGCGTTGACTGGCGGAGAG
>CAWJLG010000021.1:0-11910 GCA_963843595.1 uncultured beta proteobacterium
AGGAACGTGAAATCGCGCTGGGCGATCGTCAGCACGTCGGGATTGATGTCGTAGAAGCGGTACACGTCGCCCCTGCTGCCGTAGGTGGCAATGGTGCCGGCGCCCAATCCGATCACGCCGACCTTGATCGGATCCTTGCGCGGATGCAGCGATTCGAGCAGCCGGCCGATTCCCGACGACGGCGTGTAGTACGACGTCGGGCGCTGCCGGAACTCGGGCGCGAGGTACTGTTTGCCGTGCATGATCGTGCCGTGGATCAGGTTGCGATGGTAGCGCGCATCGCCCTTGTCGTACTCCTGGACCCGCAGCACGCCGTAGAAGTTGCGCGTGGCGACGATCGTCTTGGCGTAGAACTCCGTGACGCTCCAGATGCCGCAGCCGATCGTCACGCCGACCGCGATGATCGCCAGCGCCGGATAGATCATCGGGGAACGGCGGACCTGCCACAGCAGCAGCAGCGCACAGAGCACGAGCCCGCCCGCGAGCTCGAAATAGGCGGGCAACACCAGCGGCGCCACGAGGCCCACCAGAACCGAACCGGCGGCGCCGCCCAAGGCGATCATCAGGTAGAAGCGGGTCAGGTAACGCGGCGCCGGCTTCAGGCGGACGAGCTCGCCGTGACAGAACATGCACCCCAGGAACAGCCCGCCGCAGAACACGCCGACCTGCATCTGGAGCTCGTGGGTCAGATCCGGATCGGCGAGCGTCCATGCCATCACGCCGAGGCCTGCGGCGAGCATCGAGAGAAAGATGTCGCGGCGGTACCAGCCGGTGCTGTCGAAGCAGAGGATGAAGGTGAGGAGGTAGAGCGCGAGCGGCACGATCCAAAGCAGCGGCACCGAGGCGATGTTCTGCGTGATGTGGTTCGAGATCGCCAGCAGCAGCACCGAACCGGTCGCCGCGAGCGTGCACCAGAGAAGCTGGCGTGCGCCGGTCGGCGGCGGCTCGCCGAGGTCGGTGCCGACGGCGTCGACGGTTGGCGTCGTCCCCTCGTGCACTGCGCGCGCGGGAGTGCGGCGGACACTCGCCCAGCCGGCGGCCGCGCAGAGTCCCACGAACAGCGCGTATCCGGCCGACCAGCCCAATGCCTGGGCGCGCGTCGGGGCCCACGGTTCGAGCAGGAACGGATAACCGACGAGGGCCAGCATCGACGCGAGATTGGACAGTGCGAAGAGCCGATAGGGGCTGGTCCCGGGGCGCGCACGGGCGAGCCACGCCTGCACCAGCGGACTCGTGGTCGAGAGCAGGAAATAGGGCAGGCCGATCGTCGCTGCGAGCATGCCGAGGATCAGCCATGACGGATTCTCGGCCCCCGTCGGCTTCCAGAAGGCGCCAGGAACGATCGGCAGCACCGCGAGCGACAGCACCAGCAGTGCCGTGTGCAGCTTGACCTGTGCGCGTGCCGCAAGCCGATGGACGGCATAGTCGGAGTAGGCGTAACCGGTCAGCAACGCGATCTGGAAGAAGACGAGGCAGGTCGTCCAGACCGCGGCCGAACCGCCGAACCATGGGAGGATCTGCTTGGCCATCACCGGCTGCACGAGGAACAGCAGGAACGCGCTGACGAAGATGGTGACGGCGTAGAGGAACATCGAGGCGGCGCGCGGACGGTGCGAAGGGGGCCGGGGCGGCCGGGCGGACCGCGGGCGGACGACGCGCATTGTACCGGCAGCGCGGCTCGCGAGCGGCGGGAACTGTCGCCGATCGGCACCCCTTGCTACCATCCGCCGATGGCCGAAGCCGATCGCCCGCCCGTGCCCGTCGACGAGACCCTCGCGCGGTTTATTGCCGGTGGGGTTTCGATCATCGTCGCGTCGCGCGATGCCGCCAACGTCCCGTCGCTGACCCGTGCGATCGGCTGTCGCGTCGCCGGCGACCGGCGTGCCGTCACCCTCTTCGTTGATGCGACACAGGCGGGTGCGCTGCTCGGTGACGTTCTGGCTTCGCACGCCCTCGCCGTGGTCTTCAGCCAGCCGTCGACGCACCGCACCTATCAGCTCAAGGGCGTGGATGCCGCGCGGGTGGCGCTGACCGAGGCGGACCGCGAGCGCATCGCCCGCTACCCGGACATGATGATCGGCGAGCTCGGGAAGCTGGGTTTGCCGGAAACCTTCACGCGCGCCATGCTGGCCAGCGTGCCGGCGGACGTCGCGGCGATCGCATTCACGCCCTGCGCCGCGTTCGACCAGACGCCCGGCCCGCGGGCTGGCGCGAAGCTCGGGTCCTGAACCATGCGGCTCACCGTCGATGCGATCCGCGGTTGCCTGGACGGGGCGATTCCGGGCGTGATGGCCACCTGCGCGCCGGACGGGACGCCTAACGTCACCTACGTCTCGCAGGTGCATTTCGTCGACAGCACGCACGTCGCGCTCTCGTTCCAGTTCTTCAACAAGACCCGCGAGAATGTCCTCGCCAATCCTCGCGCGACGGTCCTGGTGACCGACCCGGCGACCGCCGCTCGCTATCGGCTGCAGCTGCAGTATCTGCGCACCGAGACTTCGGGCCCGCTGTTCGAGAGCATGCGCGCGAAACTCGCCGGCATTGCATCGCATACCGGAATGAGCGGAGTGTTCCGGCTGCGCGGTTCCGACGTCTATCGCGTGCTCGCGATCGAGCCGGTCGGCGGCATGGTGCTGCCGGCTCCGCCGCCACGCCCCAGTCTGCTCTCGGGGCTGCGCGGTTTCGCGCAACGGGTGGGGGCCTGCTCCGATCTGGCCGGGCTCCTCGACGAGGCGCTGTCGGGGCTGGAGGCGCAGTTCGACATCAGGCACGCGATGGTGCTGATGGCCGACGTGCCTGGCCAGCGCCTCTATACGGTGGCCAGTCGCGGTTACCAGGCTTCGGGGGTTGGCGCGGAAATTCCGTTTGGGAAGGGCGTGATCGGTGTCGCGGCGCGCGAATGCACGCCGATCCGGATCATGCATCCGACGGCCGAATTCGGATACGGCCGCGCGATCCGCGCCAGCGCCGCCGACGGCGGACTCGGGAATCTTCTCGAGACGGAGATTCCGCTGCCGGGACTGCCCGAATCGCGCAGTCAGCTCGCGGTGCCGGTGCTGTCGGGGAACTGCCTCGCTGGCGTGCTCTACGTCGAAAGTGACGAGGACCGGCGTTTCGGCTACGACGACGAGGACGCGCTCGTCGCAGTCGCGGCGCTCCTCGGTCCGGCGATCCGGTCGCTGCAGGAAACCGCCGACAGCCACGAGGACGCGCCCGCGGACGCGCAGCGCGCCGCGCCGGTCGGTGGGGCACCGGTGCCTGTTCGCCACTACGCAGCCGACGACAGCGTGTTCCTCGGCGACGACTACCTGATCAAGGGGGTGGCCGGCGCGATTTTCTGGAAGCTTGCAGGCGACTACGCGCGCGATCGGCGCACCGAGTTCTCGAACCGAGAGCTCCGGCTCGACCCGGCGATCCGCCTACCCGACATCGGCGACAACCTCGAAGCGCGGCTGATCCTGCTGCAGCGGCGCCTCGCCGAGCGCTGTGCGTTCATGCGCATCGAAAAGACGGGACGCGGCAGATTCCGTCTGTGCGTGGAACGCCCCATCCAGCTCGTCAACGTGCCTTCCGGCGGCTGACCCGCCGCGGCGTGCGCCGCGGCCATCGTCGACATGGGGCATTGCCGTTCCTGGAATCAGGCCGCGAGCGCGGACTCGAGCTTGCGCCGGTCCGTGGCGCGCAGGTGCGGCGCGACGACGGCGAGCATCCCGGCGAAGACCGGTGCCGGAGCCGAGGCGCGTACGTTCGCGAGCATCGCTGCCCGCTCGGCGGCATCGACGGCAGGTGCCATCCAGCGCATGACTAGCGCCTTGGCGTCCGGCGGAATGGCGGCGACGATTCCGCTTTCGATCGCCCGGATCTCGTCGTCGGTGTAGGCCGCCCATAGCACCGCATTGTTGTCGATTTCCTCGGCGTGCATGTGCACGAAGTTGTCGGCGACGAACAGGCCGAGGTCGCGGTACAGCGTCATCGCGACATCGGCCCGCGCACCGCCGCGCGCGCGCTCGACGGCGCGAATGCCGGCTTCCAGCCGCGCGAAAGCTTCCAGGTGGTGCGCGTGATCGCTCATCGTGTGCGCGGCCGAGCCCGGACGGCGTGCCTCCATCGCCGGATGGATGAAGTGATCCTCCTTCTCGAGGTGCATCCGCGCGAGCGTCAGCAGCTCGCGGACCTGCGCGACGGTGACGGCGACATCGGCGTCGTCGGCGTGATCCATCCGACCGACCGCGACCAGCGTTTCGCACATGCACGCGCGCAGCGCCTTGTGCACGTTGCCGTAGATGTTGTACCGGCGCAGCGCCGCTACGGGCCGCGCGGTGGACGTGCGCCGGGAGTGCGCTGCAGTCGGCGCGTCGGCGCCGGCATGGGCATGACTGTGTTCCATCGAGGTCCTCGCGAGTGTGGTTCGAACGGGGCAGCGGGCGGCGGTTTCCGCGATCGCACTGCCATGCACGAAGGTTAGGGCCTTCCCGGAAGCCCCGTTGCTAAATGTTCGCTCACGGAATCCTAAGAATTCCTTAACGCGCAAGTTTCGGGGAATGGCGCTGCCTCGCGGCGGCGGGCGACGGGGGCGCGCTGGAACGACGATCGGCATCACGTCGGGACGAGCCGACGTCCCGCGCTCGGGACCGGGACCGACGGACCGGGCCCTCGTTGCGAGAGGTGGGTGCGTCAGTAGGTCGTGCGGGGCCGGAAGTACTCGATCCGGTCGATCGAGTGGACGTTCAGATCCTTGACGTCCACACCCTGCAGCACGCGCAGCGGAATGTCGGCGCCCGCGGCACCGCGCCCCCAGAGCTTGCGGTAGAACTCCTCCTGCGTGCGGACACCGTCGCCGCCGACACCCAGGATGATGTCGCCCGCCCGAACGCCCGCCAGATCCGCCGGCCCTTCCGGCGACACGCGCGTGACGACGAGACGACCGGAGACTTCGTCGGCGGCCACGCCCAGCCACGGGCGCGCCGGCCCCGACCGGCGGCCGTTCTTCACGAGATCGGCGAGAATCGGCTTCAGCGCGTCGATCGGCACGAACATGTTGCCGGGCAGCGGCACATCGTTGCCGATCGCCTCGCGGACGATCAGCGAGCCGACACCGACCACCTTGAGATCCTTGTCGATCAGTGCGGCCCCGCTCCAGTTGAGCGTGGGCGGTGAGGTGAAGATCGCCTGGTCGAGCTGGTATTCCCAGTTGCCGGCAAACGCACGCTTGGACACGACGCGGGCGAGCGTGACGTCTGCGGCGCCACCATGATTGACGATGAGTACCGCGTCCCGCTCATGGAGTCGGCCCGACTCCCCAAGCGCGAGCGCGGGGGCATCGAGCGGCACGATCGTCCTCACCAGCCCCAGTCCGGTCGCATGATCGTAGCCGACGACGCGTGCCGGCAGGTTGCGCCCGCGGCTGTCGACGACCTTGACGTCGTCCGCTTCGACGATCAGGTAGCCAATGGTCAGGATCAGGCCCTCGCGGTCGATGACGATGCCGGAGCCCTCGCGCGTCGCGCCGAGGCTTGCCAGGCTGCGCGCGTTCGGCACGGCGCGCGTCTCGACCTTGACGATGGAGCGGAAGAGCGCGTCTGCGTCCGGGACCGCGGCGTCGGGCGACTCCGGCGCCGGGTGCGCGGCCGGCTCGGTGGCGAGAGGCGCGGGCTCGGGCGAAGTGTCGGCGGCGAATGCAATCGCGCCCAGCAGCGCGGCGAGCGCCGCGACGAGCCAGCGGACGGTGGTACGCATCGAAAGACGGCGACGCTCGGCGGGGAGGCAAGACGTCATGGCAACCTCCGGCAGCGGATGCACGGTGCGGCGATGTTGCGAATCGCATTTTGGACACGTCCGCGATTCGGCTCCAAGGTACGATGGGGGCACACACAGCTGCAAAAGGCCACTATAGCGCGCCGCCCGCGCGGCGCAAGATCCGGCGCCGGAGAATGCAAGCCGCCGGGCGATGGCCTGCCCGTGCAGAAACCGTGCGCCGACGAACGTGTTGACCGGACGGCGAACAGCGGTGGCGGCTGCGTATAATGCCGCGGACCATCATGCGTCGCAGCCGTCGCGACGGCACTGCTCGCGTACGACAGGGGCCTGCCATGAAGCCACGCAAGAAGCCCGAGGAGCTGCGCTCGCACCGCTGGTACGGCGTCGACGATCTGCGCTCGTTCGGGCACCGGTCGCGCACCGCGCAAATGGGTTACTCGCGTGCCGATTACGGTGGCAAGCCGGTGATCGCCATCGTCAACACGTGGAGCGACATCAACCCGTGCCACTCGCATTTCCGCCAGCGTGCCGAGGAAGTCAAGCGCGGGATCTGGCAGGCGGGTGGTTTTCCGGTCGAGATGCCGGCGATCACGTTGTCGGAGCCGTTCCAGAAACCGACGACGATGCTCTATCGCAACCTGCTGGCGATGGAGACCGAAGAGCTCCTGCGATCGTATCCGGCCGACGGCTGCGTACTGATGGGTGGTTGCGACAAGACCACTCCGGCGTTGCTGATGGGCGCGCTGTCGATGAACCTTCCGGCGATCTTCATGCCGGCGGGGCCGATGCTGCGCGGCGACTGGCGCGGGAACGTGCTGGGGTCGGGCTCCGACGTGTGGAAGTACTGGGCCGAGAAACGTGCCGGCAATCTCTCCGACGCGGCGTGGCAGGAAATCGAGGACGGCATCGCGCGTTCGCCGGGCCACTGCATGACGATGGGCACCGCATCGACGATGACCTCGGCCGCCGAGGCGATGGGCTTCACGCTGCCCGGTGCCGCATCGATTCCCGCCGCGGATTCCCGGCATGCCCGGATGGCGACCGACTCGGGCCGCCGGATCGTCGACATGGTGTGGGAGGATCTGACGCCCCGCGATATCGTCACCGCCGCGGCGATCGACAACGCGATCGTGGCGGTGCTCGCGATTGGTGGCTCGACCAACGCGCTCGTCCACCTGATCGCAATCGCGCGGCGCGCCGGCATTCCGCTGACGCTGGATCGCTTCGATGCGATCGCGCGCAAAGTTCCGCTGGTCGCGAACGTGCGGCCGGCCGGCAAATATCTCATGGAGGACTTCTACTACGCCGGGGGCCTGCGCGCACTGCTGACGACGATCCGCGACCTGCTGTCACTCGGCGAACGCACGGTCAACGGACGGACACTGGGCGAGAACATCGCGGACGCGGAGGTCTACAACGCCGACGTGATCCTGCCGCGGGCCAACGCGCTCGTGGCCAGCGGCAGCCTCGCGGTTCTGCGCGGCAACCTCGCGCCGGACGGCGCGGTGATCAAGCCGGCGGCGGCCGAAGCGCGACTTCTGAAACACACCGGCCCGGCGGTGGTGTTCGCCGACTACAACGACATGGCCGCGCGCATCGACGATCCCGCGTTGCCGGTCACTGCCGATTCGGTATTGGTCCTGAAGCACGCCGGGCCGCAGGGTGCACCGGGAATGCCCGAGTGGGGCCAGCTGCCGATCCCGAAGAAGGTTCTCGCCACCGGTGTGCGAGACATGTTGCGCATCTCCGACGCGCGGATGAGCGGCACCAGCTACGGAGCGTGCGTGCTGCACGTCGCGCCGGAGAGTTTCGTGGGAGGGCCGCTGGCGCTGGTACGCGACGGTGATCTGATCGAACTCGACGTCGCGGCGCGCAAGCTCGAGCTCAAGGTCGACGCCGCCGAGCTCGCGCGGCGCCGTGCGCAGTGGAACGAACCCGCGCCGCACTTCTCGCGTGGCTTCGGCGCGCTCTACCAACGCCACGTCGCGCAGGCGGACCAGGGTTGCGATTTCGATTTTCTCGAGGGCGCGGCGCCGACCCCCGATCCGGAAATTCATTGACGCGATGAGCGACCTTTTCCCGGGATTCTCGACGCGTCGCGTTGCGACGATGGGCGCCGAGATCCACGTCGAATTCGGCGGCCACGGACCACCGCTGCTGTTGCTGCACGGCTATCCACAGACGCACGTGATGTGGCACAAGGTGGCGCCGGCGCTGGCGCAGTCGTTCACCGTCGTGTGTCCCGACCTGCGCGGCTACGGCGATTCGTCGAAACCGCCCGGTGGCGCTGGGCACATCAACTACACGAAGCGCGCGATGGCACAGGACGTGGTGGAAGTGATGCGTGCGCTCGGTTTCGCGCGCTTCCGTCTCGCCGGCCACGACCGCGGCGGGCGCGTCGCGCACCGCCTCTGTCTGGATCATCCGGAGACGGTCGAACGTGTGGCGGTTCTCGACATCTCGCCGACGCGGACCATGTACGGCCAGACGGACAAGGCGTTCGCGACGGCGTACTACCACTGGTTCTTCCTCATTCAGCCCTTCGATCTTCCGGAGCGGCTGATCGGCGCCGACGCGGCGTATTACCTTCGCAAGAAGATCGGCGGCTGGTCCGGTGGCCTGTCGTATTTCGACCCGCGCGCGCTCGCCGAATACGAACGCTGTTTCGGCAACCCGGAGACGATCCACGCGACGTGCGAGGACTATCGCGCGGCGGCAACCACCGATCTCGAGCACGACGCCGCCGACGCGGACAAGCGCGTCACCTGCCCGCTGCTCGCGCTGTGGGGAGAGAAGGGTGTCGTGAACCGGTTGTTCGCGCCGCTCGCCGACTGGGGCGGTGTTGCGACCGACGTCCGCGGTCGTACGCTTCCCACGGGCCATTTCCTGCCCGAGGAAGCGCCAGCGGAAACGCTGGCCGAGTTCCGGACATTTTTCGGTCCCGCGTGACTTCCGCGCCGGCTGACGGGGGTTATGGGCAGAGCGTCCGCTTTGCTATAATCGCGCCCTTGGCCAAGTAGCTCAGTTGGTAGAGCAGAGGACTGAAAATCCTTGTGTCGGTGGTTCAATTCCGCCCTTGGCCACCAACTCTTTCAATAGGTTACGGACTTGCTCCGGGACCTAATCCCTTGGGAAGTAGACGGGCGGTAGACAAATTCTGCCGCTGATCCGGCTCCACTTGGAGCCGTTGGGCGGATTTTCGTCCTCCGCCTTCGCTGCAGGCAGCTCCGGCTCTCGAAGGGGCCCCATCCTCTTCTCCGGTGCGCTACCAACTGCGCTACTTGGTCAAGGCCAAGAAAATCCGTCCGCCGCCCCGAGTTCGTGAGTAACGCCGTCCTGCACCGGTTGACCGAAGCTCGCATCGAATCGGCCATCATCGACCCGGGCAAGCCCTTGAGGAACGGCACCAACGAATCGGCAAGGGCAAGTTTCGCGACCAGTCTCTGAACGTCGAGTGTTTCTGCACCCGCCGCGAGGCCGAGATCATAATCGAGGCGTGGCGGCAGCATTGCAGCGGTGTTGTCCGGCCGCACTCGCACTTCGCCTACTTGACCCCGCACAAACTCAAGCAGCACCATCTCGTCATCCAACCAGCCCGCAAGCACTTCAACCCGAGCCATTCCCGAAGCATGATCGGCTCGAATTTCGGGTTCAGGTCAGATACGGTCGCAGTCGTAGAAGATGTCGCCAATAAGCTCTGGTACCAGAAAAGCGACCGCAGACGCCATGTCTCCCTCCATCCCGACGTCGCCTACCCGCCCGCTTGCGCACCCTCAAGGCGGAGCAATAACGCTCTCCCCACCCCAAGCTATGCAACGTGCGATTGCGGCATACCAACATGGCGCATGGGATGAAGCGGAATCGCTGTGTCGACGGGTGCTTGATGCGAACGCAGACTACTTTGACTCGCTACACCTGCTCGGAGTTATCGCAGCGCAGACACGAAGAGCGCACGAGGCGGCAGAACTTCTGTCCAGAGCAGTATCCTTGAACCCAAGCAGTGCCGACGCGCATCACAGTCGCGGCAATGTGCTACGCGATCTTAATCGTCACGCCGAGGCACTGAAAAGCTACGACTGTGCACTTGCGCTGAAACCTGATTACGCTAGCGCCTACAACAATCGCGGCAATGTGTTACGTGCTCTCAATCGTAACACCGAGGCACTCGAAAGCTATGAACGCGCACTCGCGCTGAAACCCGATTACGTCAGCGCTCACAACAATCGCGGCACCGTGCTACGTGATCTCAATCGCCGCGCGGAGGCGCTAGAAAGCTACGAGCGCGCACTTGCGCTCAAGCCAGACTCTGTTGAAATTTTCAATAACCGCGGCATAGTCCTGCGTGATCTCAATCGTCATGCGGAGGCACTGGATAGCTACGAGCAGGCCCTCGCGCTCAAGCCTGATTACGCCGAGGCGCACAACAATCGCGGCGTTGTGCTGCGTGATCTGAAACGTCTTGCGGAAGCACTGGAGAGCTATGGGCGCGCACTAGCGCTGAAGCCCGATTACGCCGAGGCGTACAACAATCGCGGCAATGCGATGTGTGCGCTCAAGCGCTACGCGGAAGCCTTGGAGGCTTATGAGCGAGCATTGCAACTCAAGCCGGACAGTGACTTTTTGTATGGTGATTGGTTGTACACAAGGATGCAGATCTGCGACTGGAGTGATGAAGCGAGCTATTTCGCTCGTCTTTTTGAAAAGATCGAGCACTACGAAAAGGCCTCACAGCCTTTCCCAGTTCTCGCGATGCCAAGCTCGCTTGCTTTACAGAGGCGCGTGGCAGAGATCTGGGTGCAGGATATGCATCCCGCAAATAGTGCGCTGCCCCGAATTGCCAAACGACCGAGGCACCACAACATTCGTATCGGATACTTTTCGGCAGACTTTCATGGGCATGCCACTTCGCATTTGATGGCTGAATTGTTCGAGCGACACGACAAGTCGAAGTTTCAGTTGACCGGATTTTCCTTCGGTCCCGATAGAGACGATGCAATGAGACGCAGGGTGTCGGCAGCGTTCGACAGGTTTATTGATGTGCGCAGTCATTCGGATACCGATGTTGCGATGCTGGCCCGAGAACTCGAGATTGACATCGCGGTCGACTTGAAGGGTTTCACGCAAGACAGTCGAACAGACATATTCGCAACCCGAGCTGCGCCGATACAGGTCAACTACCTGGGGTATCCGGGAACAATGGGCGCTGATTATATTGACTATCTCATCGCCGACACCACGCTCATCCCTGGGACACATCAGCAGTACTATGCTGAAAAGATAGTGTACCTGCCCGACAGCTATCAGCCTAACGATAGCAAGCGATACATTTCGGGCAAGGTGTTCACTCGAGAACAGTTAGGTCTGCCTCGGACGGGGTTTGTGTTCTGCTGTTTCAACAGCAACTACAAGATAAATTCTGGTCTTTTTGATCGCTGGATGCGCGTACTTAACCTGGTTGAAGGTAGCGTGCTATGGCTCCTTGAAGACAACGATCAGGCGGCGAACAATTTGAGGAACGAGGCAGCGTGTAGGGGCGTTAGCGCGGACCGACTGATCTTCGCGCCACGTATGCCTTTACCTGAGCATTTGGCCAGACATTGCTTGGCTGATTTGTTCTTGGACACGCTGCCATGTAATGCACACACAACGGCGAGTGATGCTCTTTGGGCGGGCTTGCCTGTGCTGACTTGTCTTGGCGCGACATTTGCAGGAAGGGTGGGGGCGAGCTTGCTCAATGGCATACGTTTGCCCGAACTGATCGCGGATACGCCAGAGCAGTACGAAGGGCTCGCGTTAGCCCTTGCGACCAACCCGAACAAGTTAGGGGAGATCAAACAAAAGCTGGCTGACAATCGTCTTACGACACCGTTGTTTGATATCCATTTGTTTACGAGGCGTATAGAAGCGGCGTACATAAGGATGTATGAGCGGTATCAGGCAGACTTGCCACCCGAGCACATATACCTGCAAGGCTGAGCCAAACGCCGCCAGTTGCCCATTTGCGCCTACGTGGAACGCCGTCTGCCCAACCTAGACGATGTATTCGACGCAAACGGACCCCACGCCAGAGTACCCTCTGGCCTACCGAAGATCCTTGTGTCGGTGGTTCAATTCCGCCGTTGGCCACCAATAAACTTTGAGAGTTAGGCTCGC
>CAWJLG010000022.1:0-213130 GCA_963843595.1 uncultured beta proteobacterium
TTTGGCGGCAAGTGGCCGAATTCGCTCCTATCGTCGACGGTCGCAGTTCGACTCATCGGAGACATGGGCCTGAACCGAGAGCGGACGTTGGCCGCGTAGACTCATGGGCGCGCCGATCACGCGCCCGAAAGGAATGTGATGGCTCAATTCGTACTGGTCCACGGCGCCTGGCATGGCGGTTGGTGCTGGGCGCGAGTCCTACCGCTTCTCCGCGCCGCGGGCCACGCGGCGCACGCCATCACGCTCACCGGAGTCGGCGAGCGCGCTCACCTGCTGTCGCCGGAGATCCGCCTCACCACCCACCTGCAGGACGTGCTGAACCTGATCGCTGTCGAGGAATTGGACGATGTCGTGCTGGTCGGCCACAGCTATGGCGGAATGGTGATCACGGGAGTTGCGGACGCTCTACAGCGTCAACGCCCCGGATTGTTGCGGCACCTCGTCTACGTCGACGCGTTCGTGCCGCACCCTGGAGAATCCTGGTCGAGCACGCACGCGCCGGAAGTCGTCGCGGGACGCGTCGCGGCCGCGGAACAGAGCAGCGGCGGCCTCACCCTGCCGGCCCCGGATGCCGAAGCGTTCGGACTGAAGGGTGCGGACCGCGACTGGGTCAATCGTCGGCAGACGCCGCAGCCGTTTGCCGTCTACCGCGATCCGTTGGACTTCGATGCAAGACGCATCGCGGCGCTGCCGCGGACCTATGTCGACTGCACGTCGCCGCCGGCGGCGAACATCGCCGCATCGCGCAAGCGGGCACGAAACGAGCCCGGCTGGCAAGTCGTCGAACTCGCGACGGGACACGACCCCATGGTCAGCGCGCCGCGCGAATTCGCACAGATACTGCTCGACTGCGCACGGTAACGTCGGTCTGGTTGGCGATCCCCACCCGGTGGCGCGGCGATCGCGTTGCACCGGCACCGTGAGGGAATGCGCTTGAGGTGAGCGTAGCCGTACGCGGGTCACGATCGTGTGACGGCCCGTCCTTACGGGCGATGTACGGGTTGGTCCCGAACGGCTGCTTCCTGGAAACTTCGTGGGCGCCCCGAAGCTGGTCTTGGCCGCGAGCGGTCCCCCCGACGGGCAACTTCCGATCCGTTGCGGTCAGTCGTGAAGTGCAAGAGCAGACGCTCGTATAAGACTGTCAGCCCCTACGGCGGTCACGTTGGTATAACGTATGCTTCTGACCTAGCGTTTCAAGGAAGCAGTATTCTTGTTCGCTTCTCCGGGGGCAACAGGGCTGATGGAAAAGGTCGATCGCGGAACACTCAAGTTCGTCGCTTTGACGCTGCCTTGGGCGCTCTTGCGCTTTCTGGGCAGGGTCATCCGCCGTTTCTTCCTCGTCCTGGGTGTGGTTGTGGCGTTGGGTATGGTGGGTTATGTCGGTTTTGAATTCATCGTCGAGGCGATCGATTCGCGGTATTCCCGACAAATTGACGCCCATCTCGGGATCGACAGGAACGCGATTTCACGCTTACACGACCCGACCTACTTTGCCGAGCAGACGGCGATTGTCTCCGAGGATCAAAAGACGGTCGCCTGCATCTCGTCGCCCGAACATCGCATCCTCATTAACGACCCTGCTCAGATCCCGCCGTTCTTCACGAGCGCGATTCTCGCATCCGAAGACAAGAACTTCTTCACGCACGAGGGAATCGACAAGGGTGCGATTGTGCGTGCGCTGGCGAAGCGGATCCTCGGGGAAAGCCGCTCAGGTGCATCGACGCTGACGATGCAGATCGCCAAGCATCTTCGAGCCGGCACCGGCCGACAGTCAACGGAGATGCAAAAGATCGGCGACATCATTATGGCGCTTCGAATCGAGCGTGAATTCTCGCGGCAACAGCTGCTGCTCAAATACGTCAATATGCCGTATTTCGGTCGCGGACAATACGGCATTGAAGCGGCCAGCCGGGCTTACTTCGGCAAACCCGCGAAGGATCTCGCCCTCCATCAGGCGGCTTTCATCGTGGCGCTCATCAACAAGCCGGCACTTCCTGATCGTTCGTTTGCGCTGGATCCGCTGCTCATGGCGCGCGAAGCAAATTCGCGATGCGAATTGGGCAGAAGCCGCGCGGGGCACCACGCGAGTGCTGGGGCTGATGTTGGATCAGGGCGCGATCACCGACGTGGAGTACGCGCGCGCCGCGAATCTGGTTGAGCGGTCGCTCCGCAAGGAAATCGTTTCGGCGGGCATTGGCTGTGGCACGCGCGACCACTTTCTCGAGCGGGTGCGAATCCTCTACAAGGATCGCTTCCCGATCAGCAAAGGCGGGCTCACAATTTCGATCACGCGTGACGATGGACTCCAAGAGGCGCTGGCCAATGCAGTCGATCTGACGCTCCGCACCTATCTGGCTCGTCACCCGAACGATGTCGACAACAACCAACTGCGCGCTGGAGCTTTCGCAGTCGATTTCACGGGAGACGTGCTGGCTGAGGTGGGAAATGTCAACTTCCGGGAACTGAAGTACGACGTGATCGCAAGCGGCTGGCGGCAGCCAGGATCGACGTTCAAGATCTTCACCTACGGGGGCTTGGTCGAGCGGCTCACCAACGAGGTGCTGGCCGCAAAGTCCCCGCCGGAAACGGTCGAAGAGATCGGGGCCGAGGTACTCCAGCGCTGTACCGTGCTCGATGCACCGATCTACGTCTCGCTTGGTCGCGGGCGTGGCGCCAAGAAGATCGAGAACTTTCACTCCCGGTCGGAGCCAGAGTACCGTGGAGACATTACCTGCCGAATCGCTTTGGGGGAGTCACGCAACACAGCCGCAATGCGCGCTGGAGCGCATGCCGGGATCAAGAACGTGATCGATCTCACGTATCGCCTGGGCATGCCCAGGGACGCAAAGCACGTTCTTCAACCGTACCCGACTACCGCGATCGGCGCATCCGAGGTCAATCCGCTGTCGATGGCCACAACAGCCACTTTCGTGAACGGTGGATTTCGAGTGACGCCGCGATTTGCAAACGATGTCTGCCACGATGGAAAGTCGCTTCTCTACAAGGACGTCGAAGGTCGACCGAAGGACTGCGACATCAAGGGCGAAAACCGTCCTTCGCAAGAGCGGCTCCTTCATCCGGCAGCATCCGCCGCGATGATTGAACTCTTGAAGGCTCCGCTTGATATCGGAAATACCGGGACGGCATCGGCGCTCAGAAGCGGCATCATCCCCGGGATGGATCCCTTGAGCGACGCGATCTGGAAGTTGAAACCTGAAGAAAGGAAAAGGCGAACGCTCGCATTTCCATTGGAGGAAGCAGGCGAGATCGGGGGAAAGACCGGTACTGCAACCAATGCGGATGGCAAGACCTCCGACGTGTGGCTACTGTTGTTCGTCCCAGGCACCGCCTGAGCACCCCGAGAAAGGCATGGTGCTTGGATTCTGGATGGGAAAGGATTCCAAAGATCATCCCCTAGGCGAGCGCGGATCGACGGGCGGCCCTGGTTTCGCTGAATCCGGCGGTCGCAACTGGGTGCATTCAGCAGCGACGGTACTCGCGTTTCTGCAGCAGGAGCGTGGACTCTTGAAGCCCGGATACAAGTTTCGGCCGATCATCCGCGACGACGTGCTTGGCAGTTTCGACGCGAAGAAGCTGATGCATTCAGTGCAGTAGGACATTCCTGACCCAACGACCGACGCGCTGATCGATCCATCGGATCTGAAGGATAGGAAATTCAACCGCGCCCAGGCGAATATGCCCGGCTCGCTCGTCGTGCTTAGCCGGCGCGATGCGGCAGAACAGTTCGTGTCGCACCGCATGATGGCTTCCTTTGCATGGGTTCGCCGCGGGGAACTACCGCTGTCAACCCGGCACCGGCATGTCCTCAAGACTGCGCGACCGGCCGAGGTTGATCCTGTCCACGTTTGGTGGACACACAGGAACGAGCAACGACCCGTTGCTGCCTGTCGAGTGCCGGAAAAGCGGACGTTTGCGGACTTCACTGATCGGCCAAATGCTGCCCTTCGGTTCGCGCCCGCGCCGGGGCTTGACTTTCTGTCCGCCAGCGCGTCAGTGCGAGCGATGGATCGCCGCTGAATTCGACTTCGGGATTGCACTCGAGGTGGTGTAGACAGGCCGGCAACCGCGCGGCCGTGGAAACTGGCCGCGCAGATCACGGGAATGGGTTTGCCACGTGGGCGGTAGTGCGGACGCCAAGAAGACGCGCCGCGGGGAGAGCTCGGATGGCTCACCAGGCAAGACTCGCCGTAACCATCTTGCAACGAGGGGATTGCTGCGCTGCGTATTGCTTTCCGACGTTGTTGTGGGCACGTTGCTCGTCGACGGAGCGAGTGGACGGCAGCGATCACGTCGCCGGCATCGTTCGCAAACACACGTCGCCGAATATGCCGATCGCCCGGCGACCGAAGCATTTCCGGCACCGGTGCGTCGGTTTCCACCAGTCGACGAGGTGCGCCACCCGGCCGCGTTGCACGAACATCGGTCGGGACGACTTGGCGCGGGGAGGCAATCATGCACGGGGATTCGCATCGGCTCGTCGGTATCAAGCGGACGGCCGCCGCGTTGTTCCTTGGCCTCGCCGGCATTGCGTCGTTCTTCGCACCCGGCGCGCGGTCGACCACGTGAGGACGATCGAGCAAGCGGGGCGCCGCGCGAACAGGGCGCCGACCATCGTCTTGCATAGGAGATGAGGATGAGCACCATCAAGATCCAAGGTTTGGACGGAAACTCGAAATCGATCGACAGCGCGCGGATCGAGAGTCTGAGGGGGGCGCTCTGCGGCCCGCTGCTCCAACCAGGCGACACGGGCTACGACGAATCGCGGACGATCTGGAACGCCATGATCGACCGCCGCCCGGCACTCATCGCGCGCTGCACGGGCGCGGCCGACGTGATGCTGGCCGTCCATTTCGCGCGTGAGAACGGGCTGCTGCTCGCGGTGCGCGGCGGCGGCCATAACATCGCGGGCAACGCGGTATGCGACGGCGGAATGATGATCGATTTGTCCCCGATGAAGCTGGTCCGCGTCGACCCGGATACGCGCACCGCGCACGTCGGGGCGGGTGCAACACTGGGCGACCTGGATCATGAGACCCAGGCGTTCGGGCTGGCGACCCCCACGGGGATCAACTCGACGACCGGCGTGGCCGGCCTGACACTCGGGGGCGGGTTCGGGTGGCTGTCGCGCAAGTACGGTATGACCATCGACGGTCTGACCGCGGCCGACGTGGTCACGGCGAACGGCAAGCTCCTTCGCGCCAGCGAGCGCGAGAACCCGGATCTGTTCTGGGCCATCCGCGGCGGCGGCGGCAACTTCGGGATCGTCACCCGTTTCGAATTCCGGCTGCACCCGGTGGGCCCCAACGTGCTGGCCGGCCTCGTGGTCTACCCAATCGACCAGGCCCGATCGGCGCTGACGCAGTATCGGGAATTCGCCAAGACATTGCCCGATGAGTCCGCGGCCTGGATCGTCCTGCGCAAGGCGCCGCCGCTTCCCTTCCTGCCCGTTTCAATTCACGGCAAGGAGGTCGTCATCTTTGCCTTGTTCCATGGCGGCGATCCGGCGAAGGGGCAAGCGCTCTTTGAGCCGGTGCGTCGGTTCGGTACTCCCGCCGGCGAGCACATCGGAATTCAACCGTTCACGGCATGGCAGTCCGCGTTCGACCCGCTGCTCACGCCCGGAGCGCGCAACTACTGGAAGTCCCACAACTTCACCCGCCTTGAGGACGGCCTCCTCGACATCGTCCTGAAGTACGTGGGTCAGTTGCCCTCGCCGCACACCGAGATCTTCATCGGGCAGCTCGGCGGCGCGATGAGCCGCGTGGCTGCGGACGCTACGGCCTATTCGGAACGCAGCGCGGAATACGTCATGAACGTGCATGGTCGTTGGGAGACCGCAGCGGAAGACAAGGCGTGTGTTGCCTGGAGCAGGCGCCTGTTCGACGAGGCGGCGCCCTACGCCACGGGCGGCGTCTACGTCAATTTCCTGACGGAAGACGAGTCGGACCGGGTGACCAAGGCGTACGGCGGAAACTTCCGTCGCATGGCGCAGATCAAGGCAAAGTACGATCCGAGCAACCTCTTCCGCTTGAACCAGAACGTCAAGCCCCAGGCCTGACGACCGGAGGTCTTGGATGGGGGCCAATCCTGCGCGCGGATTGGCCCGGCGAGTGTGGAGCCTCCGTGAAGATCACAGGGGCACATTCGTCCGAAGCTTGCCACGGCTCGTCACCGCGAAGACCAACGCGCGCGCCGAATTCTTGGGTCACCGAACCTCTCCGCGCGGTATTCGAACGCCAGGAATGGCCGAACTCGGCCTAATCGTCGACGGTCGCACCTCGACCCGAACCGGTGCTTGGTGCCCACGAGAAGCAAACATTCACAAAGTTCGCATTGGGAGGAGTCGCCCGGGCACGGCAAATGCAGACCACCAACGTGGTCTCCTGAACCAAGCATTCAAGCTAGAAGCCGATCCTGGTGCCGCCCCCCGTGGCTTCACCCCCGCCTTCCGCCGGCTTTCCGGCGCTGTCGAATAGCTTGTAGACCAGTGTCGACACGTAGGATTTTCCGTCGTCCGCGACGGTGATCTTTTCTGTTAAGACCCCGTGCCCGTTAGGGGTCCATCCACCTCCGTTGACGATGTCTTCGAATGCACTGGGTGGCTTCGTCACGTAAAAGGCGTATCGAGTCTCGAACTCCCGTGGGGCCGTCTTGCGCCAGACGCCGTACGCCGGCGGAACGGGCGGCGCGCTGTCGTAGTTCGAGGACTCCGTCATCGTGCCGCCAGCATTGAACACGTACATGAACTCAAGTTCCTTCATGTCCACCAGCGCCCCGCTACTGGCGCGGATCTGCGAACGCCAGGCGCCGACCAGTGCGTCGGGCTCGCTGGCGCCCGCCCGCGATGGCGTGGACGCATCGTTGCATGCGGAAAGCGCAATGACCGCGCAAAGCATCGCCAGAAGCGTAGGGGCAGTTCTTACCATCGGGGACCTCCCAATCGTCTATGCAGACGGCACTTTGACGAATGAAGACAACGCAACACGCACCTGCACTATGAATAACGAAAGGGAACGACCCCACTCGGGGGCCGTCATTCCTAGGTTTGGTGCCGGCAGTAGGAATCGAACCCACGACCAACGGTTTACAAAACCGCTGCTCTACCAACTGAGCTATGCCGGCGCCGGAGAAATTGTAACGCGCACCGCTGTCCGCGGCAGGACGACGCGCCGCCCGCGGCGGCGACACGCTACTTGATGACCTGCAGATGGGACGGCCGCGGCTTCGACTTGCCGTCCTGTGCGTCCTTCTTGTCTTTCTCGAGTGCCTCGTCGATGTTGGCCGACGGCGAAGACTCGGCCGCGAGCGACGCTGCCGCGGATTCCGGCACCGTGAAGGCGAAGCCGTAGCCGGTCTCCTTGGCGAAGATGCCGGCCACCGCGCTCATCGGTACCGAGACTTCCTGCGAAGACCCGCTGAAACGGGCCGAGAACTGCACCCGGTCGTTGTCGATCGTGAGACGACGCGTGGCGTTCGCGCTGACATTGAGGACGATCTCGCCGTTCTTGACATGGGCAGCCGGGACGCGCGTCTGTCCGTTCACCTTGACGGCGAGATAGGGTGTAAGTCCGTTGTCCGCACACCATTCGCAAATGGCGCGTACCAGATACGGCTTGGCGGATTGCTCTGACATGGGGGCGCAGTTTACGCCAGGCCGGACGCGGGTCAAGCGTCCGGCGTGAGCCGGCGCCGACCGGTGGGCAGCTGCGTTACTTGCGCATGCCGCGCTCGGCGGAGGTCAGCGCCTCGGAGAACGCGGGTCGCGCAAACAGCCGCTCCGCATACTTCATCAGCGGGGCCGCCTGCTTGGGCATCACGATCCCGTAATAGTCGAGCCGCCACAGCAGCGGAGTGATCGCGACGTCGAGCATCGAATAGTCGTCGCCCAGCATGTACTTGTGCTTGGCGAACACCGGGGCGATCTGCAGCAGGCTGTCGCGGACGAGGTTGCGCGCCTTCTCGATCTGCTTCTGGTTGTTGCCCTCGAGCGCGTCGATGTGAACGAAGAGTTCCTTTTCGAACCGGTGCAGGAACAGACGCGCGCGGGCGCGCATCACCGGATCCGCCGGCATCAGCTGCGGGTGCGGGAAGCGCTCGTCGATATACTCGTTGATGATGTTCGACTCGTGCAGCACGAGGTCGCGCTCGACGAGCACCGGCACCTGGTTGTAGGGATTCATCACCGCGAGGTCCTCGGGCTTGTGGTCGAGGTCCACGTCGATGATCTGGAAGTCCATCCCCTTCTCGTGCAGCACGATGCGGCAGCGCTGGCTGAACGGATCGGTGGTTCCGGAATAGAGCGTCATCATGGTCGGGTTCTCCTCCCGCGCAGGCGGGTGGTGGGGCAATGTCGGGGCGGCGGCCCCGGAAAGCAGCGGGGCAGAGGCGACGCCTCTGCCCCGCGTTCGCAGGTGCGGTGGAGCTAGTGGATGTCCTTCCAGTATTCGCGCTTCATCCAGTACGCGAATACGAACAGCACGCCGAGGTAGAGCAGCACGACGAGGCCGAGACCGACGCGCTTGTTCTTCGCAGGCTCGGATACGTAATCGAGGAAGTTGACGAGGTCAGCCACGGTGTGCCGGTATTCGTCCTCGCGCTGCGCGCCGTTGCCGTCGACGGCAAGCGTGAGCAGCGCGGCCTTGCCGCCGGGCAGCTGCTCGACCTTTGCCAGGCGCTTGGCGGCGATCGCGGCGCCCTCGGCCTTGTGCGCATCCTCGAATTCGGTTTCCACGAGCGCGTTCGATCCGGAAAGCTCCCACAGCACGTGCGGCATCCCGACGTTGGGGAACACCAGGTTGTTCCAGCCGGTCGCGGACGCCTCGTCGCGGTAGAAGCCGAGGAAGTAGTTGTACAGCCAGTCGCTGCCGCGCACCCTGGCCTCGACCGACAGGTCTGGCGGCACCACCTTCAGCCACTCCTTGGCGTCGGACGGCCGCATGGCGACCGTCATGGGGTCGCCGATCTTGGTGGGCAGCCAATCGAGCTTCGCCGACTTCGGGTCGAACTTCCCGGTGAAGATCAGGTTGTCCTGCACCATCGTCGCGTCGATGCCGAGATCCGTCAGGCGGTTGTAGCGCATGTACTTCGCGCTGTGGCAGTTGAGGCAGTAGTTGACGAAGATCCGCGCGCCACGCTGCAGCGATTCGGTATCGAGCCGGTTGATCGGTGCGGGCTCCATGCGCACGCCGGAACCGCCGGTGGCTGCGGCCGTTCCGGCGGCGACGCCGAACGCCAGGGCGACGAGTAGGGTCGTGAACCTGTTCATGTTCATTATCCGGTCACCCTTTCCGGTTCGGGCCTGGTCTTGTCGCGCGCCGTGTACCACGGCATCAGGAGGAAGAACAGAAAGTACAGCACGGTAAGCACACGCGCGACGACGGTCGCCTTGTCGGCGCCGCCGAGCAGCGGCGTGCCGTCGGCGAACTGGCCCCAGACGGTGACCGGCACGACGCCGAGGTAGCCGAGGATCAGGAACGAGATCACGAAGATCGCGAGCCACGCCTTGTACAGGCCGCCGCGGTAGCGGATCGACTTCACGTTTCCACGATCCAGCCAGGGCAGCGCGAAGAAGATCAGCACCGCGACGCCCATCACGATCACGCCCCAGAACTGGCTGCCGAGGAACGAGGGAACGGCGCGCAGCATCGCGTAGTACGGCGTGAAGTACCAGACCGGTGCGATGTGCTCCGGGGTCTTCAACGGATCGGCCGGAATGAAGTTGTTGGCCTCGAGGAAGTAGCCGCCCATCTCCGGCGTGAAGAACACGATGATCGAGAACACCGCGAGGAACACCACCACCCCGACGATGTCCTTCACCGAGTAGTAAGGATGCGAGTAGATGCCGTCCAGCGGAAGGCCGGTGGCCGGGTCCTTCGGCTGCTTCTTGATCTCGACACCGTCGGGATTGTTCGAGCCGGTTTCGTGCAACGCCATCAGGTGGGCGGCGACGAGGCCCAGCAGCACGAGCGGCACCGCGATCACGTGAAACGCGAAGAAGCGGTTGAGCGTGATGTCGGAGATCGTGTAGTCGCCGCGAATCCAGACCCCCAGGTCCTCGCCGATGATCGGCACTGCGGAAAACAGGTTCACGATCACCTGCGCGCCCCAGTACGACATCTGGCCCCACGGCAGCAGGTAACCGAAGAATGCCTCGGCCATCAGGCACAGGTAGATGAGGCAACCGAAGATCCACGTGAGCTCGCGCGGCTTGCGGTAGCTGCCGTACATCAGCCCGCGGAACATGTGCAGGTACACGACGACGAAGAACATCGAGGCGCCGGTCGAGTGCATGTAGCGGATCAGCCAGCCCCACGACACGTCGCGCATGATGTACTCGACCGAGTCGAACGCCTTGGCCGCGTCGGGCTTGTAGCTCATCGTGAGGAAGATCCCGGTGACGATCTGCATGACCAGCACCAGGGCCGCGAGCGACCCGAAGTAGTACCAGAAATTGAAGTTCTTCGGCGCGACGTATTTGCCCCACTGCGACTCCCAGAGGGCCGTCAGCGGGAAGCGCGCGTCGATCCAGTTCAGAATCTTTTCCATGCCCGGGTCCCCGTTACGCCGACTTGGCGTCCTCGCCGATGATGATCTTGGTTTCCGTCAGGTACCTGTGCGGCGGGATCACCAGGTTGGTCGGTGCCGGCACGCCCTTGAATACGCGACCGGCGAGGTCGAACTTCGACTGGTGGCAGGGACAGAAGAACCCCCCGAGCCAGTCCGCGCCGAGGTCCACCGGCGCCACTTCCGGGCGGTACGTCGGCGAGCATCCGAGGTGGGTACAGATGCCGACCGCGACGAACATCGCGTCCTTGATCGATCGATGCTCGTTCTTGCAGTAGGCCGGCTGCTGCGGCAACTCGGACGTCGGATCGGCGACCTTCGCGTCGAGCTTGGGCAGCGACTCGAGCATCGGCTTGGTGCGGTTGATGAGCCACACGACCTTGCCGCGCCATTCGATGTCGATCTTCTGCCCCGGCTCGATCTTGGCGATGTCGACCTCGACCGGGGCGCCCGCGGCTTTCGCCCGCTCGCTCGGGAACATCGACAACACGAACGGCGTCGCCGCAGCGGCTGCGCCGATGCCGCCGACCACGCCGGTGGCGCCGATCAGAAACCGACGTTTCCCCTTGTCTACCGTACCTTCGGCCATGTCGACCCGTCCCCTGTAGCCCTGCGCGTTCCTGATTTGCGCCATCGAGGCGGGAGGGCCGCCGGCGCGTGGTTGTGCAAACCTTTGGATTATACGGGATTTCGCCGCTCCGCCGGAAGCCTGACCGGCAAAATCTCCGGAAAAGCTGCGTCGAATCAGCCTGTTGGAGGCAAGCCCTGCGCCTGGCCCGACGATGCCGCCGGCACCGGGAGACGTGCAGCGACGTTGCCGTTTCGCGCTGCAACAAGTGTCTATAATCGGGGCGATCTTCGCTGAGAGCCACTCGTGCTGCGCAAACTCTGGTTGACCTTCGCCCAGGCCGCGACTGTCTGTCTGGCCGCATTGTTCGTCGTTGCGACGCTGCGCCCCGATCTGTTGCCGCGATTCGGCGGCCGTCCGGCAAACGTCGTGCTGACACAGGAAACGGCCACGGCGGTGACCGCCGAGAAGGTCGCCTCCTACGCCGACGCCGCGCGCAAGGCGATGCCCGCGGTCGTCAACATCTACACCAGCAAGGAGATGCGGCAGCGCAATCCGCTGATGGACGATGCACTGCTGCGGCGCTACTTCCCCGATTTGGCCGACCAACTGCCGAGGCAGCGCGAAACCAGCCTCGGCTCCGGCGTCATCGTGTCGGCCGAAGGCTACGTGCTGACCAACCATCACGTGGTCCAGGGTGCGGACGACATCCAGCTCGTGCTTGCCGACGGGCGGCGCATCAAGGCACGGATTCGCGGCGTCGATCCCGAATCCGATCTCGCGGTGCTCAAGGCCGAAGGTGAACGATTCCCGGCGATCACGTTGGGCAAGCTCGACAACGTGCAGGTCGGCGATATCGTCCTGGCGATCGGCAACCCGTTCGGCTTCGGCAACACCGTGACGCTCGGCATCGTCAGCGCGCTCGGTCGCAACCACCTCGGCATCAACCGCTTCGAGGATTTCATCCAGACCGACGCGGCCATCAACCCGGGCAACTCCGGAGGCGCACTGGTCGACGCCGCCGGCAATCTGATCGGCATCAACAGCACGATCTTCTCGCAGTCCGGGGGCTCGCTCGGCATCGGCTTTGCGATCCCCGTCTCGCTGGCGCGCAACGTGCTCGAGCAGATCATCAAGGACGGCGTCGTGACGCGCGGCTGGCTCGGCATCGAGCCGCAGGAAGTCACCGCGGAGGTTGCGCAGGCGCTGGCGCTGGACAAGCCGGGCGGCGTGGTCATCCGCGGTCTCGTGCGCGACGGTCCGGCGGCCCGGGCCGGGGTGCAGGTGCGCGACGTCGTCCTCGAAATCGACGGCAAGCCCACGCGCGATGTTCCGGCGCTGCTCACCCGGATCGCCGAGCTGCCCCCCGGGACTTCCGCCAAGGTGAAGATCGTTCGCGACGGACGCCCGGTGGACGTCGACGTCACCATCGGCAAGCGGCCCGCGGCCGAATAGCCTACTCGCCGACGGACGCTCCGGCGGCGGAGGTGTCATCGGCGGCGCGCGGCGGGAAGAAGCGCGCCAGCACCAGGCCGAACTCGTAGAGCAGACACATCGGCACGGCGAGCATCAGCTGCGAGACGACGTCCGGGGGCGTGATCACCGCCGCGACGATGAATGCGCCGACGATCACGTAGCGACGGATTTCCTTCAGCTTTGCCAGCGGCACGATCCCCATGCGCACGAGCACGACCTCGACGACAGGGGTCTCGAACGTTGCGCCGAACGCGACGAACATCCACAGCACGAACGTCAGGTACTTGTCGATGTCGGTCATCATCTGCACGCCGGAAGGCGTGTAGCTGACGAAGAACGCGAAGACCCACGGGAACACGACGAAATACGCGAACGCCATCCCGAGCAGGAAGAACAGGACGCTGGAGAAGATCAGCGGCGCCGCGAGCTTCTTCTCGTGCTGGTACAGGCCGGGGGCGATGAATGCCCACATCTGCCAGAGCACGTACGGCAGCGTGATCATGAACGCCGCCATCAGCGTGACCTTGAGCGGGACGAGGAACGTGCCGGTGACGTCGGTGGCGATCATCGACGAGCCGTGCGGGAGCACCTTGAGCAGCGGCGCGGCGAGCAGCGCGTAGATCTCCTTCGCCCACGGAAACAGCACCACGAGCGCGATCATGATCGCGACGACCGAGCGCAGCAGCCGCGATCGCAGCTCGACCAGATGCGAGATGAACGTTTCCTGCAGGCCGTCGGTAGGCGTATCGGTCATCGCGGAATTCGGCGCGCGTCAGCCGCGGTCGAAGCCGGGCAGCGACGCCTGGCGCGGGGGTTCGGACGCAGGCGCCGGCGGCTCGGCGACCGGAGGCAGCGGCACGACGGGCGGCACCGCAGCGGGCGCATCGGCGGCGGCGTTGAGTTCCGACTCGACGCCCTTCACGCCCGTCTCGACCTCGTGCACCGCCCTGCTCACCGAGTGCTCGATATCGCTCGCCGCGCTTTGCACGTCCCGCTGGAGCTTGCGCAGCTCCTCGAGCTCCATCTCGCGATTGATGTCGGCCTTCACATCGTTGACGTAGCGCTGCAGGCGGCCGAAGAGGTGGCCGAGCGTGCGCGCCGTCTTCGGCAGCTTTTCGGGGCCGATCACGATCAGCGCGACGACGGCGACGACGACGATCTCGGAGAACCCGATGTCAAACACGGAACGTCCTCGGGGAGCGCACGGGACTCACGACGGCACCGCGGCGGCGCCGGACGAAAGACGGTCGTCGCGTGCGGCGGCGGACACGTACGGCTCGTGGCGAACAGCGCGGCGCTGCGGCGACCGCCCGGTCACGACCTGGCCGAGGTCTCCTTCTTCACCTCGCCTTCGATCACCGTGCCCGGGATCTGCTGCGCGGGTTCGGTCGCGGCGCTCTTCGCGGCGTCCGCCTCGCTCTCGGCGCCCTTCATCCCTTCCTTGAAGCCCTTCACCGCCCCGCCGAGGTCCTGCCCGATGTTGCGCAGCTTCTTGGTGCCGAAGATCAGCACGACGACGACCAGTACGATCAGCCAGTGCCAGATGCTCAGAGAGCCCATTCTCGTTCTCCTTGAAATGCGAATGCCGGATCAGCCGCGCGGCAGCATGTGCCCCAGCGGATTCGGGCCGCCGACGACGTGGACGTGCAGGTGCATCACGTCCTGGCGCCCGATCCGTCCGGTATTGATGATGGTGCGAAATCCGTCCGGCGATCCCTGTTCGCTGGCGAGCTTTCCGGCAAGTGTCATGATCCGGCCGAGCACCGCGGCGTCGCCCGGTACCGCGTCGGCGAGCGAGGCGATGTGACGCTTCGGGACCAGCATGAAATGCACCGGCGCCTGGGGATGGATGTCGTGGAAGCCGAAGATCTCGTCATCCTCGTACACCTTCTTCGACGGGATCTCGCCCCGTACGATTCTGCAGAATACGCAGTCCTGCACCGTCGCTTCCGCCGCAGCCGCCATCGTCGCCCCGCTCGATTTCTGTTCGTTCCGCGCTGCCGCGCGCCGCCACGTGCCCCGCTTCCGGCCGCGACCGCGCACGCAGGCAGCGGAGGCGGTGCAGGCGCCCCATCTCGGAAGCCCGCCTCGGCCTCCGCACCGGTTCAACGCCGGGACGCCTTCTCCGCGATCCCCGACGTACCTTCGCGCCGGGCCAGTTCGGCCCGCACGGCGTCCGGGCCGAGTCCGTGGCGTGCCAGCAGCACGAGGCAGTGGAACCACAGGTCGGCGACCTCCGCCACGATGCGGATTTTATCACCGTCCTTCGCGGCCATGACCGTCTCGGTCGCCTCCTCGCCGATCTTCTTCAGGATGGCGTCGTCGCCTTTCGCGAACAGCGCCGCGACGTAGGAGGTCGCCGGATCGCCGTCACGACGCGCGGCGATCGTCGCCGCGACGCGATCGAGAGCGTCGTCGTCGCTGGATCGGGTGTCAGCCATGGCCGTAGATTGCCTGCGGATCCTTGAGCACCGGTTCGACGTCCACCCAGCGGCCAGCTTCGAGCCTCTGGAAAAAACAGCGCTCGCGCCCGGTGTGGCACGCGATGCCTCCGACCTGCTCGATCAGCAGCAGGATCGCGTCGTTGTCGCAGTCGAGGCGAATCTCGCGCACCTTCTGCACGTGCCCCGATTGCTCGCCCTTGCGCCACAGCGCGCCGCGCGACCGCGACCAGTAATGCGCCTCGGACGTCTTCGCGGTGAGCGCCAGCGACTCGCGGTTCATCCAGGCCAGCGTCAGCACCTTGCCGGTCGCGGCCTCCTGCGCGATCGCCGGGACAAGACCATCCGCCGTCCACCTGACGGCGTCGAGCCAGGCGTCGACGGCGCCATCGTGCGTCGGCCCCGACGCCCCTGCTCCCCGGCTCACGTGCGCGCCTCCTTCACCGTCGTGACCTTCGCGGCATCGCGCGTCGGCGCGTACGCCCGATTCGCCCCGCTCGCATCCCCAGGCGCGCCTGGGGCCCCTGCTCCCCGGCTCACGTGCGTACCTCGATGCCGGCGGCGCTCATCGCGGCCTTCGCCTGCCCGATCGTGTACTCGCCGTAGTGGAAGATCGACGCCGCGAGCACCGCGTCGGCGCCGCCCAGCGTGATGCCCTCGACCAGATCGGTGAGCGACCCGACGCCGCCCGACGCGATCACCGGCACGTCGACCGCCTCGACGATCGCGCGAGTCAGCAGCGAGATCGAAGCCGGTGCGCGCGCCGTCGCGATCCATGCTGGTCAGCAGGATTTCGCCGGCGCCGCGCGCGACGACCTCACGCGCCCAGTCGACCGCGTCGAGTCCGGTCGGCGTGCGCCCGCCGTGCGTGTAGACCTCCCAGGCCTCCGGCGCCGACTGCTTCGCGTCGATTGCGGCGACGATGCACTGCGAGCCGTAGCTGCCGGCCGCCTCCTCGAACAGCACCGGATTCTTCACGCCGGCGGTGTTGATGCTGACCTTGTCGGCGCCCGCGTTGAGCAGCGCGCGGATGTCGTCGACCGAGTTGACGCCGCCGCCGACGGTCAGCGGGATGAACACCTGGTCGGCGACCGCCTCGATCATGTGGTAGAGCAGTCCCCGCGTCTCGATGCTCGCGCGGATGTCGAGAAAGGCCAGCTCGTCGGCGCCCTGTTCGTCGTAACGCCGCGCGACCTCGACCGGGTCGCCGGCGTCGCGCAGGTTGACGAAATTGATGCCCTTGACGACGCGTCCCTCGGCGACGTCGAGGCAGGGAATGATGCGTTTGGCGAGCATGAGGTCAGGTACCGTTTTCCACTCGGTGAAACCTTTCGAGCGGCGGGAAGGGTGCGTGAAAAACGGTGTCTGACCGCCCAATCGGCCACCGCCGGCGCATCAGCCTCCTTTGGCCGCCTTGAGCGCGGCCCGGAAGTCGAGCCTGCCCTCGTACAGCGCACGCCCCGCAATCGCGCCGATGATGCCTTCCTTCTCGTAGGGCACCAACTTGTGGATGTCGTCGATGGACGCGATGCCGCCGGACGCGATCACCGGGATCTTGAGCTCGCGCGCGAGCTTTACCGTCGCCTCGACGTTGATGCCGGTCAGCATGCCGTCGCGCCCGATGTCGGTGTAGATGATCGCCTCGACGCCGTAGTCCTCGAACTTCTTGGCGAGATCGACGACGTCGTGGCCGGTCATCTTCGACCAGCCGTCGGTCGCCACCTTGCCCTCGCGCGCGTCGAGGCCGACCATGATGTGACCCGGAAACGCGTAGCAGGCGTCGTGCAGGAACCCGGGGTTCTTCACCGCCGCCGTGCCGATGATGACGTACGAGATCCCGTCGTCGAGGTAGCGCTCGATCGTGTCGAGATCGCGGATGCCGCCGCCCAGCTGGATCGGAATGTCCTCGCCGATGACGGCGACGACCTCTCGGATCGCGAGCTCGTTCTTCGGCACGCCGGCCACTGCGCCGTTGAGATCGACGAGGTGCAGCCGCTCGGCGCCGAGCTCGAGCCAGTGCTGCGCCATCGCGGCGGGGTCCTCCGAGAACACCGTCGCCGATTGCATCTCGCCCTGCTTCAGGCGGACGCAGTGGCCGTCCTTGATGTCGATCGCGGGAATGATCTGCATGGCAGCGAGATGCGGGCGGGGGTGGCGGGGAACGCGGCGGGGGCCGCAACGTCGAGGTCGTGCGCGGATCAGCCGCGCCCGTCCCAGGCGACGAAATTGGAAAGCAGCTGGAGACCGGCGCGGTGGCTCTTTTCCGGATGGAACTGGGTCGCGAAGATATTAGCCCGGGCAATCGCGCAAGTAAACGGCAACGGATACTCGGTGGTGCCCACGGTCAGCGCGGGGAGATCGGGCTGCGGGTGGTAGCTGTGCGCGAAATAGAATCGCGTGCCATCCGGGATGCCGGCCCACAGCGGATGCGGACGCACCTGACGCACCGGGCTCCATCCCATGTGCGGCACCTTGAGCCGCTCGCCCGCAGGGCCGACCATGTCCTCGTCGCGAAACCGGACGACGCGCCCGCGCCAGGATCCCGAGGCCGGGCGTCGGGCCCTCTTCGCTCTCGTCGAAGAGCATCTGCAGACCGAGACAGATGCCGAGAAACGGCCGGCTCGCCGCGGCCTCGACGACGACGCCGCGCAAGCCGCTGGCGTCGAGACAGCGAATGCAATCGGGCATCGCACTCTGCCCGGGAAGCACGACGCGTGTCGCAGCGAGAATGGTCGCCGGATCGGCACTCACGACGATGGTCCGCTCGGGCGCGACGTACGCCAGCGCCTTCGCGACCGAGCGCAGGTTGCCCATTCCGTAGTCGACGACGGCGATGTCGGGCATCGGAGATCAGGTCTCGGGGATCGTGGCGCAGGGATCAGGGTTCGGATGCCGGCAATCGGAAATCAGGCGTGGGCACCGGCACATCGTAGGAGCCGCGAGGCTCGTTGCCGGTTCCGCGACGAGCGATTCCCCATTCCTGATCCCCGATCCGTGAATCCCGCTAGAGCGTTCCCTTGGTCGACGGGATCGCGCCTGCCGCGCGCGGGTCGGGCGTCACCGCCATCCGCAACGCCCGGGCGAAGGCCTTGAACACGGTTTCGGCCTGATGGTGCGCATTCTGCCCGCGCAGGTTGTCCACGTGCAGCGTGACGAGCGCGTGATTGACGAATCCCTGGAAGAATTCGTGCGCGAGGTCGACGTCGAACGTGCCGATCATCGCGCGGGTGAACGGGACGTGGAACTCCAGCCCCGGCCGTCCGGACAGGTCGATCACGACCCGCGACAGCGCTTCGTCGAGGGGGACGTACGCGTGACCATAGCGAGTGAGCCCCTTCTTGTCCCCGAGCGCCTGCTTCAGCGCCTGTCCGAGCGTGATGCCGATGTCTTCGACCGTATGATGGGCGTCGATGTGCAGGTCGCCGCGGGCGCGCACGGTGATGTCGAGCATGCCGTGCCGGGCGAGCTGGTCGAGCATGTGATCGAGGAAAGGGACGCCGGTGGCGAGCTCGGCGCGACCGGTGCCGTCCAGATCGAGCAGGACGACGATCTCGGTCTCGGCCGTCTTGCGTTCGACTTTCGCCGTTCGTGCGGAATTCGAGGAGGTGGCCATGGCGGGGTTCAGCAAAGGCGCGCGAGCGCCGCGAGCAACGCGTCGTTTTCGGCGGGCGTGCCCACCGTGATGCGCAGGCAGTGTTCCAGCAACGGGTGCCAGCCGTGCAGGTTCTTGACCAGAATCCCTGCTGCGCGCAGCCCCTCGAACGCCCGCGGCGCGTCCGCGACCCGCAGCAGCACGAAATTGGTCTGCGTCGGAAAGACGGTGCACCCCGGCATTCTCGCGATCGCGGCCGCGAGCCGTGTCCGCTCCGACCGCAGCACCGCCGCCTGTCCCGCCAGCAGCGCGGGCTCCGCCAGCAGCAGCGGCGCAACCGCCTGCGTCAGCGCGTTGAGATTATACGGCTGGCGCACCTTGTCCAGTTCGGCGGTCCACTCGGGTGCCGCGACAGCATAGCCCAGACGCAGTCCCGCCATGCCGATTTTCGACACGGTCCGCAGCACGAGCAGATTCGGAAACTCGGCGAGGCGCGGCAGGAAACTCGAATCGGCGAAGGCGTAATAGGCCTCGTCGACGACGACGAGTCCGGGCGCGGCGGCGAGGATGCGCTCGATGTCGGTGGTGGAAAAGAGGTTGCCCGTCGGGTTGTTGGGATACGCGAGGAAGACGAGTGCCGGCCGATGCTCGGCGATCGCGGCCAGCATCGCGTCGCCATCCAGCGAGAACCCGGGCTGCAGCGGCACTCCGACGAAGCGCATCCCGGCATAGAGCGCATTCATCCGGTACATCACGAACGACGGCTCGGGCGCCAGCATCACCGCGCCCGGCTTCGCCAGCGCCACCGTGACGATCGCGATCAGCTCGTCGGATCCGTTGCCCAGGATCAGTCCCGCGGTGTCCGGCAAACCCAGTGAACGCCGCAGCGCGGCCTTGACGGCGTCGGCACCGCCGTCCGGGTACCGGTTCACCGGGACAGCGGCGACGGCCGCGGCGATTTTCGCGCGCACGGCGTCGGGCAGCGGGAACGGATTTTCCATCGCGTCGAGCTTGATCATCCCCCGTGCCTTGGCCACCGAATAGGCGGACAGCGCACGGATCTCCGGCCGGACGACGGCGGCGACGAAGGCTGCGGGCGCGGCGGCGCGTTCGTTCATGTGCGCCGCAGCCGATACTCGGCGCTTTTCGCGTGCGCGGGCAGCCCTTCCCCATAGGCGAGCGTGGCCGCCACCGGGCCGAGCGCCTGTGCGGCCGCGCTCGACACGTTCAACACGCTCGACCGCTTCTGGAAATCGTAGACGCCCAGCGGCGAGCTGAAGCGCGCGGTGCGCCCGGTCGGCAGCACGTGGTTCGGCCCGGCGCAGTAGTCGCCGAGCGACTCGGACGCCTGATGGCCCATGAAGATCGCGCCCGCGTGGCGGATCTTCGGCAGCAGTGCGGCGGGGTCGGCAACGGCGAGTTCCAGGTGCTCCGGCGCGACGCGGTTCGCGACCGCGGCGGCCTCGTCGAGATCGCGCACCTTGACGAGCGCGCCGCGGTTGGCGAACGAGGCCGCGATGATCGCCCGCCGCGGCATGTCGGCGATCTGCCGCTGCGCGCTCGCCGCGACCGCCTCCAGCAGCGCGGCATCGGGCGTGACCAGGATCGCCTGCGCGAGTTCGTCGTGCTCGGCCTGCGAGAAGAGATCCATCGCGACCCAGTCCGCGTGCGCGGTGGCGTCCGCGATCACCAGGATTTCGGACACCCCCGCGACCATGTCGATGCCGACGACGCCGAACACGCGGCGCTTGGCCGCTGCGACATAGGCGTTGCCCGGGCCGCAGATCTTGTCGACCGCCGGAACGGTCGCCGTGCCATACGCGAGCGCGGCGACGGCCTGCGCGCCGCCGATCGTGAACGCGCGCGAGACGCCGGCCAGATGCGCCGCCGCCAGCACCAGCGCGTTGCGCGCGCCGTCGGGGGTCGGCACCACCATCACGATCTCCGGAACGCCCGCGACATGCGCGGGGATCACGTTCATCAGCACCGACGACGGATAAGCCGCCTTGCCGCCCGGCACGTAGACGCCCACGCGGTCGAGAGGCGTCACCTGCTGGCCGAACTCGCTGCCGTCCGGATCGCGGTACGACCACGACGCGAGCTTCTGCCGCTCGTGATAGGCGCGCACCCGGGCGGCGGCGGTTTCGAGCGCGGTGCGTTGCGTGTCCGGCAGACCCTCGAACGCCGCCCGCATCTCGGCCGCGCTGATTTCCAGTGCCGCGACCGAGGCCGCCTGGACCCGGTCGAATCGCGCCGTGTACTCGAGCAGCGCCACGTCGCCGCGGGCACGGACGTCGGCAACGATCGACGCCACCACCGCGTCGATCGCAGGATCCTGCGCCGACTCGAAGGCGATGAGCGCCGCGAGTTCCTCCTCGAAGCGGGGCGCGGTCGAGTCGAGACGGCGGATGGTCAGCGCAGCGCTCGGCGCATTCATGGGCAGGCCTTCGTCAAGCTGCCCGACGCGCGATCACCGCCCGCGCGATCGCGTCGAGCAGCGGCTGGACGGCGTCGCGCTTGAGCTTGAGCGATGCCGGGTTCACCACCAGTCGCGAGCTGATCGGCATGATGTCCTCGACGGCGACGAGATCGTTCGCCTTGAGCGTGTTGCCGGTCGAGACGAGATCGACGATCACGTCGGCCAGCCCGGTCAGCGGCGCCAGCTCCATCGAGCCATAGAGCTTGATCAGGTCGACGTGCATGCCCTTGGCCGCAAAATGCTCGCGCGCGGTGTGCACGTACTTGGTCGCCACGCGGATGCGCGCGCCGCGCTGCACGGTGCCTGCCCAGTCGAAGCCGCGCCGGGTTGCAACCGCCATCCGGCACCGGCCGATCTCGAGGTCGAGCGGCTGGTAGAGGCCCTCGCCGCCGTGCTCGAGAAGCACATCCCGGCCGGCGACGCCGAGATCGGCCGCTCCGTACTGCACGTAGGTGGGAACGTCGGAGGCGCGCACGATCAGCAGGCACACGCCCGGCTGGTTGGTGCCGATGATGAGCCTGCGCGACGTGTCCGGATCCTCGGCGGGCGAGATCCCCGCCGCCGCGAGCAGCGGCAGCGTTTCGTCGAAGATGCGCCCCTTGGACAGGGCCAGTGTGAGCGTGGACACGGGGCTTGCTGCGGTGCAAAGACTTCATTCTACCGGAGGCCGTCGCGACCCCGGCCCGCCGTTGCACCTTCAGCGGCGGCCCGCTCGTGCGCCAGGATGCCCCCGACCCAGGTCGCGCGGATCGCACGGTCGTCGCCCAGCATCATCAGCACGGCGAGCATTTCGTCGATCGTGCGACAGAACGGCATCCGGTAGCGCAGCAGCGGCGTCGCCGCGAGATCGAGCACCACGAGATCGGCCTCGTGGCCGCGCTCGAGTCCACCGATCACCCCGGCGAGATCGAGTGCCTCGGCCGCGCCACGCGTCGCGAGCCAGAGCGCCTGCGCCGCCGTGAGCGCGAAACCCGTGTGCCGCGCGACCTTGTAGGCCTCGTTCATCGTGGCGAGCATCGACAGCGTCGTGCCGCCGCCGACGTCGGTGGCGAGCGCCACGCGCACGGGACGCGGCGCGCGCTTGGCGTCGCCGATCCGGAAATGGCCGCTGCCGAGAAAGTTGTTCGACGTCGGGCAGTGGGCAACCGCCGCGCCGGCGTCGAACAGACGCTGCCAGGCGGCATCGGCGACGTGGATGCCGTGGCCAAGTACGGTGCGCCGGCCGATGAGCCCGTGCTGCGCGTAGACGTCGAGATAGTCACCGGGGCCGGGGAACAGACGCCTGACCCAGGCGATCTCGTCCGCGGTCTCCGCGTAGTGCGTCTGCACGTAGACGCCCGGATGCTCCCGGACGAGGGCGCCGGCGGCGGCGAGTTGTTCGGGCGTGGACGTCGCGGCGAAGCGCGGCGTCACCGCGTACGCGAGCCGGCCGCGCCCGTGCCAGCGCGCGATCAGCGCCTTCGAGTCCTCGTAGCCGGACTGTGCGGTGTCGGTCAGCGTCGCGGGTGCGTTCCGATCCATCAGCACCTTGCCGGCGATCATGCGCAGACCCCGCTTCTCGGCCGCCGCGAAAAAGGCGTCGACCGACACCGGGTGCACGGTGCAGTAGACGGCGGCCGTGGTGATGCCCTGGCGCAGGCATTCGTCGAGATAGGCCTCTGCCGCTCCGGCGGCGAACGCCGGATCGGCGAACCGCTGCTCGGCGACGAAGGTGTAGTGCTCGAGCCAGTCGAGCAGCGTCTTGCCGAACGCGCCGATGATCGGCAGCTGCGGGTAGTGGACGTGGGCGTCGATGAAGCCGGGCACGATCAACGCGTCGGCATAGCGCGTGACCGGCGTGCCCGGCGGCAGCGCCGGCAGCACGTCCGCGGCCTCGCCGAAGGCGTCGATGCGGCCGTCGCGGATCACGACCAGCGCATCGGCGACGTGGCGCAGCGCCTCTCCGGGCGGCATCACGAAGGGATCGCCGGCGAATGTCAGCGCGCCGCCGCGCAACGCGCGCACTCCCGCCGCCGCGCCCGGCCCGTTCGCGCTCATGGCGGCCCGGTCACTGGCGTGCCGTCCGCGCGTTCACCGGGACCGGGTCGTCGCCCGTCGTCCGGAACGGATTGATGTCCACACCCCCGCGACGCGTGAAGCGTGCGTACACGGCGAGATGCACGGGCCGGCAGCGGTTCCGGACGTCGACGAAGATCCGCTCGACGCAGTGTTCGTGGAAGCCGGGATGGCGCCGGAACGACACGAGATAGCGCAGAAGCCCGGCGCGGTCGATGCGCGCGCCCCGGTACCGGAGCTCGACGCTCGCGTAGTCGGGCTGCCCGGTCACCGGACAGACCGAGCGGAACAGCCTCGTGAACAACGTTTCGGCGACCTCGGATCCGGTCGCGTGCAGCGCCTGCGGTTCGGGTGCGTAGTGGTCGAACGCGATCGCCAGCGCGTCGAGGCACTCGCCGGCGGGCTCGGCGCGCGGGAGTGCGGCGAACCCCTCCGGCAACGTGAGCCGGACGTCGACCGCCGCTCCGGTCGCCCGCGTAAGGTCGCCCCGGAGTGTGGCCGCAACGTCGGTCGCCGACGCGAACCGCACCTGATTCAACGCCGTCAGGTAGAGCTTCACCGATTTCGATTCCACGATGCACGGCGACTCGGCCGGCACGGCAAACGTGGCGATCGCGACCTGCGGCTTGCCGACCGTGTCGAGCCACGACAGCTCGTAGGCGGTCCACAGGTCCACGCCCCGGAATGGCAGCGCACCTTCGATCGCGAGCTCGGCGCGCAATGGCGCGCGCTCGACGGGGAACAGCAGGCCGGGATCGTGGCCATCCGCATAGAGGGTCGCGTGACCGAGCGGGGAGGACCGGAGGTCGGTCATCGCGATCCGCCCTCGCTCGCTGCCGTCGCCGCGTCGCGGTCGCTACCGATGCAGCGGCGGCCTTCGCCGCGCCAGTCGAGAACCATGCGCACCCCCTGTCGGACGACGGCGATTCCGTCAGGATGTCCGCTGGATCCGCGCGCCGAGGGCCGACAGCTTTTCCTCGATGCGCTCGTAGCCGCGATCGAGGTGGTAGATCCGGTCGATCGTCGTCTGTCCCTCGGCAACGAGCCCGGCGATCACGAGACAGGCCGACGCGCGAAGGTCGGTCGCCATCACGTTGGCTCCGGTCAGCTTCGGCACGCCGCGCACGATGGCGGTGTTGCCCTCGACCTCGATGTCGGCACCGAGGCGGACGAGTTCCTGCACGTGCATCATCCGGTTCTCGAAGATCGTTTCGGTGACGAACGTCGTTCCGGAGGCACGGGTCGCGAGCGCCATCATCTGCGCCTGCATGTCGGTCGGGAAGCCCGGATACGGTGCGGTGCGCAGGTTGAATGCGGCGAGCGGGGCCTTGCGCGACACGCGGATCGTGTCGCCTGACACCGAGAGCTCCGCGCCCGCCTCGCGCAGCTTGTCGAGCACGGCCTGCAGGGTGTCGGCCTGCGTGCCGGAGATCGCAGCCTCGCCGCCGGTCGCCGCGACGGCGGCGAGGAACGTCCCGGTCTCGATCCGGTCGGGCATGATCGCGTGCGCAGCACCGTGCAGACGGTCGACGCCTTCGATCGTGATCCGGTCGGTACCGGCGCCAGCGATCCGCGCGCCCATCGCGGTCAGGCAACGGGCGAGATCGACGACCTCCGGTTCGCGCGCGGCGTTCTCCAGCGTCGTCGTGCCGTCCGCGAGCGTGGCCGCCATCATCAGGTTCTCGGTGCCGGTGACAGTCACCACGTCGAACACGAACTTGACGCCCTTGAGACGCGCCGTCCGGGCGCTGACGTAGCCGTGCTCGAGGTCGATTTCGGCGCCCATTGCGGAGAGCCCCTTCACGTGCTGGTCGACCGGCCGCAGGCCGATCGCGCAGCCGCCGGGGAGCGAAACCCGGGCCTCGCCGCAGCGCGCCACGAGCGGTCCCAGCGCGAGAATGGACGCGCGCATCGTCTTCACGAGCTCGTAGGGTGCGAGCGGCCAGTCGATGCGCGCGGCGTCGAGCGCGATCGTGCCGGCGGTGCCGGCGTCGACCTTCACCCCCATCTGCGCGAGCAGCGTGCGCATCGTCCGCACGTCGTTCAGGACCGGAACGTTGGTCAGCGTGAGCGGCTCCGACGTGAGCAGCCCCGCGCAGAGGATCGGCAGCGCGGCGTTCTTGGCGCCGGACACGCGCACCTCGCCGGCGAGCGGCCGGCCGCCTTCGATCCGAAGCTTGTCCACGTCAGGCCCGGCCGCGCGCCGCCCACTGCGCGGGCGTCAGCGTGGTCATCGACAGCGCGTGAACCTCCTCGCGCATTCGATCCCCCATCGCCGCGTAGACGAGCTGGTGCTGGCGCACCCTCGACAGGCCGTCGAACTCGCGGCTGACGATCAGCGCCTCGAAGTGCTGGCCATCGCCGCGGACCTCCAGGTGGTCGCAGGCGAGACCGGCGACGATCGACTGGCGGATGGATTCGGGGGTGACCATGGGATGGCGTTCGATTGACGAGGGACGACCGCGCTCAGTACCGCAGCTTCCACCCGCGGCGCAGGAGCGAGAGCGTCAGCAGCGACAGCGCGACGCAGCAACCACCGACGATCGCGAGGCTCGTCGCCGGCGCCACGTCGGACAGGCCGAAGAAGCCGTAGCGGAAGCCGTCGATCATATAGAAGAAAGGGTTGAAGCGGGACAGCCCCTGCCAGAACGGCGGCAGCGTATGGATCGAGTAGAACACGCCGGACAGGAACGTCAGCGGCATGATGATGAAATTCTGGAACGCGGACAGCTGATCGAACTTGTCGGCCCAGATGCCGGCGATGAGTCCCAGCGTCCCGAGGATCGCGCTCCCCAGCAGGGCGAACGCCAGCGCCCAGAACGGATGCGGCATCGCGAGGAGCGACGGCACGAAGAACAGCGTCACCGCGAACACCCCGAGGCCGACGACCAGGCCGCGCACCATCGCGCCGATGACGTACGCGGCGAACATGTCGCCCGGCGACAGCGGTGGCAGCAGGATGAAGATCAGGTTGCCGGTGATCTTCGACTGGATCAGCGACGACGAGCTGTTGGCGAACGCGTTCTGCAGCACCGACATCATCACGAGGCCGGGAACCAGGAACGACGTGTAGCGCACCTTGCCGTCGAACACCGAGACGTTCGCCTCGAGCACGTGCGAGAAGATCAGCAGGTACAGCAGCGCCGTCAGCACCGGCGCGAGGATCGTCTGGAACGCGACTTTCCAGAATCGCAGGAGCTCCTTGTAGAGCAGCGTCCGCCAGCCGGACCCGACGAGCATCGTCCTCATCGTGCCCCCGCCGTTGCGCCGGTCGCCGCATCCGCCGCCGCGCGCGCGGTCCCCATGATCTTCAGGAACACGTGCTCGAGGTCGGTCTCCTGCAGCGCCAGCTCGTCGATGGCGATGCCCTCGCCGCGCAGTGCCGCCAGCAGTCCCTCGAGCTCGGCGTGACGGTCGAGGCCGATGAACGACACGCCGCCCTCCTGTCGCAGCACGCGCGGTCGCCACGCCTCGGGGATGCGATCGGCGACGAGCCGCACCGTGAGGCCGGCGAAGCGCGACAGCAGATTCTGCGTGGTGTCGAGCGCGACGACCCGGCCCGCCTTCAGCATCGCGATGCGGCCGCACAGCGCCTCGGCTTCCTCGAGGTAGTGCGTCGTCAGGATGATCGTGTGGCCGTCGCGATTGAGCTTGCGGATGAACGCCCACAGGCTCTGCCGCAGTTCGACGTCGACCCCTGCCGTCGGCTCGTCGAGCACGATGACCGGCGGCTTGTGCACCAGCGCCTGGCCCACCAGCACGCGCCGCTTCATGCCGCCGGACAGCGAGCGCATGTTCGCGTTGGCCTTCGCGGTGAGATCGAGATGGTGCAGCAGCTCGTCGATCCACGCGGCGTTGTCGCGAATGCCGAAGTAGCCGGACTGGATCTCCAGCGTCTCGCGGACGGTGAAGAACGGGTCGAACACGAGTTCCTGCGGCACCACGCCGAGCGCGCGCCGCGCCTGCCGGTAGTCGGTGATGACGTCGTGCCCGAGGATGCGGGCGGTACCGGTGTCGGGGCGGGTCAGCCCGGCGAGGATCGAGATCAGCGTCGTCTTGCCGGCGCCGTTCGGCCCGAGGAGGCCGAAGAATTCGCCCGTCTCGACCTCGAGATCGATGCCGGCGAGCGCCTGCACCGCGCCGAAGCGGCGGGTGACGTTGGCGACTTCGACGGCAGCAGGCATGACGGAGGGGCGGGCGCAATCGGGCGCCGGCGCAACGCGGCATGCCGCGCGCCGACTGCCGGGACGTCTAGGAGACCTCGAGCAGGGCCTCGACGTCGTACACGTTGACCAGCGCCTTCAGCGCCGGCGGAAGGCCGGGAAAGGCGAGCGGGCGCTTCGCCTCGACGGCTCGCCGTTTCAGCGCCAGCAGCACCGCGACGGCGGCGGAGTCGACCGGCGCGATGCCGGAGCAGTCGACGATGCCCTCGCCGGGGAGCGGCAGGGCAGTCGTCGCGTCGAGAACGGCGCCGGCGTTCGCAAACGTGAGCGCACCGGTACCGACCCAGCGGGCACCTCCGGCGGCGGGCAGGAAACCCGCGGGCGCACGCGCTTCGTCCGTCACTTGGCCGGGACTCCCTTGTTGCGGTCGGCAAGCGTCTTGATGAGTCCGTCCACGCCGCCGGCCTTGATCTGCTCGTTGAACTCGTCGCGGTAGTTCGTCACCAGCGACACGCCGCCGACGATGACGTCGTAAGCCTTCCACCCGTCGGGCAGCTTTTCCATGCTGTAGTCGATCTGCACCGGGTTGCCGCCGGGTTTCATCACCGCCGTGCGCACGGTGACATCGGTGTCCGCCGCCGCCATCCGGAGCGGCTTGTAGTCGATCGTCTCGTTGCGGTACTGGTTGAGCGCACCGGAATAGGTACGCACCAGCAAGGTCCGGAACTCCTCGACCAGCCGCTTCTGCTGGTCCGGGTTCGCGGCCCGCCAGTTGCGGCCCATCGCCAGCGACGTCATCCGCTGGAAATTGAAGTTGGGCAAGAGCTTGGTCTCGATCACCTCTCGGATGCGAGCCTCGTTGCCGGCCTGCACCAGCGGGTCGCTCTTGATGATCTGCAGCACTTCCTGCGAGACGCGCTTGACCAGCGCGTCGGGAGCCTCCTGCGCGAGCGCCGGCGCCGCCGCGAACGCGAGCGCGGCGGCCGCCGCGCGGCCCCAGCGGATCCAGGCGGACATCGACATCATTCGTCTTCCTCTTTGACGGGCGGCGTCTTGCCGTCGTTGACCAGGTATTCGCGTCGCTGCAGGTAGGCGCGACGGATGAACGTGTAGCGGTCGAGCGCGGCCTTGTCGACGATCGACGAAGCCTCCAGCGCCTGCGCGCGCAGATCCACGGCGCCGACGCCGTAGAGCGAATTGCGCAGCGCGACGTCCGGAATGTAGCCCACTGGGCCCAGGTAGACGCGGACGATCACGCCCGTCCCGTCACGCACCGTGGTCGGGCCGAACAGCGGGACGAACAGGTACGGGCCCTGCGGAAAGCCCCAGACGCCGAAGGTCTGCCCGAAATCCTCCATTCCGCGTTCGATGCCGGCATCGCTCGCGATGTCGATCAGGCCGCCGAACCCGAAGCCGGTGTTGATCAGGACCCGACCCAGGTCGTTGCCGGCCTTGTCGAGCTTGCCCTGCAGAAAGCCGTTGATCGCGGAGAACAGGTCGTCGATGTTGTTGAAGACGTTGGAAATCGCGAGCCGCATCACGCGCGGCGCGTAGTCGACGTACGCCTGCACGGCGGGGCGCACGATGTTGTCGTCGATCGGCTCGTGGATCGCGTACATCGCGCGGTTCCACGGCTCGAACGGGTCGCTTTTCGTCGGCCCCAGCGCGCAGCCGGCCAGCAGCATCGCGGTGACCACCGCCCCGATCGCCCGGGTCACCGCGCTCACTTGCCGCCCCCTTCGCTTGCCTTGTTGAACAGGAACTGTCCGATCAGCTTCTCCAGCACGACGCCGGATTGCGTCTTCGCGATCTTCCCGCCGTCGGCCAGCATCTTCGTGTCGCCGCCCGAGTCGAGCCCGATGTACACCTCGCCGAGCAGGCCCGACGTGAGGATCGAGGCGATCGTGTCGGCGGTGAACTCATAGCCGCGGTCGATGCGCATCGACACCACGGCCTGATAGGTCTGCGGGTCGAGCTTGATCGCCTCGACGCGCCCGACGACCACGCCGGCCGCCTTCACGGGGGCGCGCAGCTTGAGCCCGCCGATGTTGTCGAAGCTCGCCATCAGACGGTACCCGGGTGTCGCGCCGAACGTGGTGAGATTGCCCACCTTCAGCGCGAGGAACAGGATCGCGCCGATGCCGATGGTGACGAACAGGCCGACCCACAGGTCGAGCGTCGAGCGATTCATGGACGGGCCCCGATCAACGAGAATGGCTGCCTCATACGCCGACTCCGCGGAACATGAAGACGGTGAGCACGAAATCGAGCGCGAGGATCGCGAGCGAGCTTTCGACCACGGTACGCGTCGTCGCGCTCGATACGCCCTCGGCGGTCGGGTTGGCATCGTAGCCTTCGAACACGGCGATGAGGCTGACCGCACAGCCGAAAACGAAGCTCTTGATGACGCCGTTGACGATGTCCTGGCGGAAGTCGACCGCAGCCTGCATGTTGCCCCAGAACGCACCGGCATCGATGTCGATCAGTCGCACGCCGACGAGGTACGCGCCGAAGATGCCGAGCGTCGAGAACAGCGCCGCCAGCAGCGGCATGGAGACCACGCCGCCCCAGAACCGCGGCGCGACCACGCGCGCCAGCGGATCGACGGCCATCATCTCCATCGCCGACAACTGCTCGGTCGCCTTCATCAGACCGATCTCCGCCGTCACGGCACTGCCGGCGCGGCTCGCGAACAGCAGACCGGCCACCACGGGCCCGAGTTCCCGGACCAGCGAAAGCGCCACCAGCACGCCCAGCGACTCGTCGGCGCCGTAGCGCTGCAGCACGTCGTAGCCTTGCAGCGCCAGCACCATGCCGACGAAGAGTCCCGACACCAGGATGATGACGAGCGACAGCGCGCCCGAGAAGTAGATCTCGCGCAGGGTGAGGTGAATGCGCCGGAACGCCGACGGCGAGTGCGCGAGCACCGCCACGAAAAAGCGCGCGGCGAAACCAAGCCGCCCGATGAAGCTCGCCGTGCCGGCGCCGACGCGCCGCAGGAACTGCCCCACGCCGGCCGCGAGCGCGCTAGGCATGCGCGAGCAGCGCGTCGCCGTAAGGCTGCGCCGGATAATGGAACGGCACCGGGCCATCGGGCTCGCCGTCGACGAACTGGCGCACGTACGCCTCGCCCGAGGCGCGGACCTCGGCGGGCGTCCCCTGCGCGACGATGCGACCCTCGGACACGAAGTAGAGGTAGTCGACGATCTTGAGCGACTCGTAGACGTCGTGCGTCACGACGACGGACGTGATGCCGAGCGCGTCGTTCAGCCGGCGGATCAGCTGGCCGACGACGCCGAGCGAAATCGGGTCCAGCCCCGCGAACGGCTCGTCGTACATGACGAGCAGCGGGTCGAGGGCGATCGCACGGGCGAGCGCCACGCGCCTCGCCATCCCGCCGGACAGCTCGGCCGGCATGAGCTGCGCGGCGCCGCGCAATCCCACCGCATGGAGCTTCATCAGCACGAGGTCTCGAACGAGCTCCTCGGGCAGGTCGGTGTGTTCGCGCATCGCGAACGCGATGTTCTCGTATACCGTCATGTCGGTGAACAGGGCGCCGAACTGGAACAGCATTCCGACGCGGCGACGGAGCTCGTAAAGGGCTTCGCGGTCGAGATCGGGCACCGACTGTCCGGCGACCATCACGCGCCCGGACTGGGGCTTCAGCTGCCCGCCGATGAGTCGCAGGATCGTCGTCTTCCCGCAGCCCGAGCCGCCCATGATGGCCACGACCTTGCCCTTCGGAATCGACATGGTGATGCCCTGCAGGACCGCACGCCGGTCGTAGCCAAAAGTCACGTCGGCGAGTTCGACGGCGATTTCCGGTCCGGACTCGGCGCGCGTCGACGCAGACTGAGGGGCGCTGTTGCTCACGGGAAAGGGGGGTTGCGGGCAAAGGCGACGATTGTAGCCCCGAGGCCCGCACCGACACAATGACCCGCGGTCAGTTAGCGGGCTTGTCGACGCCGTCCTTCGGGTCCACGGGCCGTTCCGCGCTCTGCCGCCGCGCGAGCAGGGTGCCGCTCATCAACCGCCGCTCGGCGACCGCCAGACGTGACGGCCTGCCGAGCAGGATCGCCACGTCGCCGGGCTCGAACTGCCACTCGGGACCGGGCAGCTGCGAACGCGCGCCCCGGCGGCGGACCCCGGTGACCTCGACGACGCCCTCGAGACCGACGTCGGCAAGCTTCCTGCCCACTGCGTACGCGCGCTCGGTCAGGTGCACGGAGTGAAGCCGGGGCTGCAGGTTCTCGGCAGCGTCCGCGGCATCGGTGGCGCCGTGAAAGAAGCCGCGGAACAGCGAGTAGCGCTCCTCGCGAATCGCGCGGATTCGCCGCAGCACCCGGTTGAGCGGCACACCGAGCAAGAGCAGCGAATGCGTCGCCAGCATCAGGCTGCCTTCGAGCACCTCCGGCACGACCTCGGCCGCACCCGCGGTGAGCAGCCGGTCGAGTTCGTCGTCGTCGCGCGTGCGCACCACCACGGGCAGCTCCGGGCGGGCGGCGTGGACGTGATGGATGATCTTGAGCGCCGACGCGACATCGGCGAACGTGATCACGACGGCGCGCGCCTTGGCGAGGCCGGCGGCGGAGAGCGCCTCCTTGCGACCCGCATCGCCATAGACGACGATCCCGCCCTCGCCCGCCGCCTCGCGCACCCGCTCCGGATCGGCGTCCAGCGCGACGAAGGGAATCTCCTCGGCATCGAGCAGGCGCGCGAGGTTCTGGCCGCTGCGCCCGAACCCGCAGATGATCACGTGGTCCTGTCGCGCCATCGCGGTTGCCGCGATATTGGTGAGCTGGGCCGCCTGCGCCAGCCAGTCGTTGGCGGTGAGTCGCCTGACGATCGGATCGGCGAAATGGATCACCACCGGTGCGGACAGCATCGACAGGATCATTGCCGCCAGCACCGCCTGCGTCAGCGGCGGGCCGAGCAGGCCCACGTCGGCGGTCAGCGCCAGCATCACCAGCGCGAATTCGCCGGCCTGCGCCAGATAGAAGCCGGTGCGCAGCGCCGCCCCGAGCGGCGCGCCGAACGCCCGCGCCAGAACGACGATCAGCACCAGCTTCGCGACAACCGGTCCGATCAGCAGCACCACGACCAAGAGCCAGTGCGCGACGACCTCGCGCAAGTCGAGCGCCATGCCGACGGTGACGAAGAACAGGCCCAGCAGCACGTCGCGGAACGGCTTGATGTCCTCTTCGACCTGATAGCGGTACTCGGTCTCGGCGATCAGCATGCCCGCCAGGAACGCCCCCAGCGCCACCGACAGCCCGGCGAGCTCCGTGAGCGCTCCGAGACCCAGCGTGACGAGCAGCACGTTCAGCATGAACAGCTCGGCGCTTTTCTTCCCTGCGACGACGTTGAACCAGAGGCGCATCGGCTTCTGGCCGAAGAACAGGATCAGCGCCAGCGCGGCCGCCGCCTTCGCCGTTGCGATCGCGATCTCGCCCATCAGCTCGCCGCCGCCCTTGCCCAGCGACGGCACGACGATGAGGAACGCGACCACCGCGAGGTCCTGGAAGAGCAGGATGCCCATCACGTCGCGCCCGTGCGGGGAGGCGAGCTCCATGCGCTCGGCGAGCATCTTGGAGACGATCGCCGTGGAGCTCATCGCCAGCATCCCGCCGAGCGCGAAGCCCGCCGCCCAGCCGTAGCCGAACCAGTGCAGTCCGATCATCGCGGCCACCGTGGTGATCGCGACCTGCGCGAGGCCCAGGCCGAACACCGCGCGCCGCATCGCGTGCAACTGCGGCAGGCTGAACTCGAGGCCGATCGAGAACATCAGGAACACGATGCCGAACTCGGCCAGGTCGTGGACCGCGGCGCTGTCGGGGACGAGCCCGGCCGCGTGCGGTCCGACCGCCATGCCGACCACGAGGTAGCCCAGGATGGCCGGCAGGCGCAAGATCCGGCAGATCACCACGGCGATCACCGCGGCGCCGAGCAGAGTCAGAATCAGCTGCAGCGTATGCGGCATGGAGAGGCCGGGCGCGTCATCGGGTCAGCGGAAGGTGTGCGCGTCGAATGTAGCATGGAAGAAGTGACCGCTTCGCCGCGCCGCCGCCCGCCGCGGCGACCCGGGCGCACGCGGTGCCTCGGTTATACTGCGCCGCATGAGCGCCCCCTTGGCCAAGCCCGCCTCCGCCGCCGGCGTGGATGCGGCACGCGCGCTCGGACTTGCCCGCGACGTGCTCGCGACCGAGGCCGGCGCGATCGCGGCAATGTCGGCGCGACTCGACTCGGCGTTCGTCGCCGCCGTCGCCCTGATCCTCAACTGCCGCGGTCGCGTCGTCGTCTCCGGCATCGGCAAGTCGGGCCACATCGCGCGCAAGCTCGCCGCCACGCTCGCGTCCACGGGCACGCCGGCCTTTTTCGTCCATCCGGCGGAAGCCTCGCACGGCGACCTCGGCATGATCACGCCCGACGACGTGGTCGTCATGCTGTCCAATTCCGGCGAGACCGACGAGCTCGTGCTGCTCACGCCGCACCTCAAGCGTCAGGGCGCGCGAATCGTCGCGCTCACGGGCAACGAGCAATCGTCGCTGGCGCAGGCGGCCGACGTCCACCTGGACGCCGCCGTCGACACCGAGGCGTGTCCGCTCGGGCTCGCGCCGACGGCCAGCACGACGGCCGCACTGGCGCTCGGCGACGCGCTGGCGCTGGCGCTGCTCGACGCACGCGGGTTCTCGGTCGAGGATTTCGCGCGCTCGCATCCGGGCGGCTCGCTCGGGCGCAAGCTGCTGACCCATGTGCGCGACGTGATGCGCTCGGGTCGCGACCTGCCTACCGTCGGCATCGACGCCACGCTCGGCGAGGCGGTCGTCGAGATGAGCGGCAAGGGCATGGGCATGACCGCACTGGTCGATGCGGCGGGTAGGGTCCGCGGCATCCTGACCGACGGCGACCTCCGCCGCTGCCTCCAACGGGTCCGCGACGTCACCACGGCGAAGGCCGCCGACGTCATGACGAAGGCGCCGCGGACGATCGCCGTCGACCGGCTCGCGATCGACTGCGTCGAGCTGATGGAGACGCCACCGAAGGTGATGCAGCTCCTCGTCGTCGACGCCGACGGCCGCCTTGTCGGCGCGGTCCACCTGCACGACCTCTTCCGCGCGCGGGTGGTCTGATCTGATGAACGCCGAAGTCGACGCTCGAGCGCGCGCCATCCGCCTGATCACGCTGGACGTCGACGGCGTGCTCACCGACAACCGGATCTTCGTCGACGACCACGGCCGCGAGATGAAGGCCTTTTCGGCGCTCGATGGACTGGGCATGAAGATGGCGATGCACGCGGGCATCCATGTCGCGTGGATCACCGGGAGCCACGCGCCGGCCGTTTCGCACCGCGCGCGACAGCTCGGCATCCACCACGTGGTGCTGGGCGCGGAGAACAAGATCACGCCGTGGGAACGGCTGCGCGCCGAGTTCGGCCTGCCACCGGAGGCCTGCGCGCACATCGGCGACGACCTTCCCGATGTTCCGCTGTTCGTTCGCTGCGGCCTCGCCATCACGGTGCCGCTGGCACCCGCGGCCGTGAAGACGCGTGCGCACTACGTGACGCAGCGCTCCGGCGGCCAGGGCGCCGTGCGCGAGGCCTGCGAACTCGTGCTCGCCGCGCAGGACGCCTTGTCGGCGCAGCTCGCCGCGTTCGGCGCCTGACGGCGAAGGCTGACGATGCGACCGCGGACGCGTCTTCCTCGATCGCCTCATCGCCTGGTCGCCCGTGCTGCTGCTGGGCTCCCTCGCCGCGCTCACCTACTGGCTCGACGCCCAGATCCAGACGCCACCCCCGCGGCGCGACGGCACCACGCGGCACGACCCGGATCTGTACATCGAGAACTTCCGCGCCGTCGTGCTCGACGCCGACGGGCGTCTCCGGCAGTCGCTGGCGGCGAAGCGCGCGTCGCACTACCCGGACGACGACAGCGTGGACATCACCGGGCTTACGCTCGCACTGACCGACCCCGGGCGACCCCGGCTGTCGGTGACGGCGGATGCCGGCACGGTCCCCGGCAAGCGCGACGTCGTGATCCTCACCGGCAACGTGCGCGCGATGCGCGACGCCATGCCGTCGAGCAAACCTGGCGAGACCGGCAGTGGCCCGTTGACGCTCGTCACCGAGTACCTGCGCGTCGAACCCAAGGAAGGCCGTGCCGTCACCGACAAGCCGGTGACGATCGAAGAGCCGCGTGGAATAATCCACAGCGTCGGGATGGAACTCGACAACAAGGCCCGGACGCTCAAGCTGAAATCGGGCGTCCGCGGCACTCTTCAGCCCCAAACCGTCGCGAAGTGACCCCCCCCGGCATGCTCCCTTCGTCCGGCCCGCAATCCGGCGCCATCCGTCGTGGCCGGCGGAGCTGGGCGCTCGCCGTCGCGCTGGCGCTCTGCGCGGCGCCGGCCGCGGCGCTGGCCGAGACGGGTGACCGCGACAAGCCGATCAACTACTCGGCCGATTCCGGCGACGTCAACTACCTGACCAAGGTCGGCACGCTGTCCGGCAACGTCATCATCACCCAGGGCACGCTGTCGATCCGGGCCGACAAGATCGTGTTCCGGCAGAACGCCGACAATTCGCTCTCGGCAAGCGCCTATGGCAACCCCGTGAGCTTCCGCCAGAAACGTGACGGCGTCGACGAGTATTTCGAGGGCTACGCGCAGCGGGCGGAGTACGACGGGTCCAAGGAACTGCTCGAACTGTTCGACCGCGCCCTGCTGCGCCGTGGCAAGGACGACATCCGCAGCAATTACATCTCGTACAACGCGGCAACCGAGCTGTTCAAGGCCGAGGGCCGCGCGGAGACTTCCGCGCCGCCGGGAACCACGGGGCCGGACGCGCGTGTGCGCGGCGTGTTCCAGCCCAAGTCGGACTCGCCGCTGCCCGGTGCGGGCAAGGCGAAGCCCGCCACGTCGGCCGCGCCCGTGCCGCCCGCCACAACGCTGCAACCCGCCGGCGAGATCGCGCCGCCCGCCGCGAAGTGAGCCAGCTCTCGGTCGCGCAGCTCGAGAAGCGCTACAAGGCGCGCACCGTCGTGCACGACGTGTCGCTCGACGTGGCAAGCGGCGAGGTCGTCGGACTGCTCGGTCCCAACGGCGCCGGCAAGACCACGTGCTTCTACATGATCGTCGGGCTCGTTGCCGCCGACGGCGGCCGGATCGAGCTCGACGGCCAGAACCTGTCGCGGCTGCCGATCCATGCACGGGCGCGCCTCGGCCTGTCGTATTTGCCGCAGGAAGCGTCGATTTTCCGCAAGCTGACCGTAGCCGAGAACGTACGCGCGATCCTCGAACTGCAGGATCTGGACACCGACGCTCTGTCGAACCGGCTCGACGCGCTGCTCGAGGACCTGTCGATCTCGCATCTGGCGGATGCGCCGGCGGTCAGCCTGTCCGGCGGTGAGCGGCGCCGGGTAGAGATCGCGCGTGCTCTGGCGACCCGGCCGCGATTCATTCTCCTCGACGAACCCTTCGCCGGCGTCGACCCGATCGCGGTGCTCGACATCCAGAAGATCATCGGGTTCCTGAAGGAACGAGGCATCGGCGTCCTCATCACCGACCACAATGTCCGCGAGACGCTCGGCATCTGCGACCGCGCGTACATCATCAACGAGGGACGGGTGCTTGCGTCCGGGGCGCCGGGGGAGATCGTCTATAATGAGGCGGTCCGGAAGGTGTACCTCGGGGAGCACTTCCGGCTCTGACCCCGGGGGGCGGCGCGCCATCGATGAAGCAGACCCTCCAACTCAAGATCAGTCAGCACCTCACGCTGACCCCGCAGCTCCAGCAGTCCATCCGGTTGCTGCAGTTGTCGACCCTCGAGCTCAACGCCGAGGTCGAACGGCTGCTGCAGGAAAATCCGCTGCTCGAGAAAGCGGAGGAAGAAGAGACGCCGCCGTCGGAGTTTCCGCTTCCCGGCGTCACGCCCCCATCGGATTCCGAAGCGCGCGCGGAACGCGGCGAGGAACCCGACCGCGCCGACACCGAGCCCGTGTACGACACCGCCGACGCCGCCAACGGGACCGTCGAAGTCGAGCGCGCGGACTTCGAAGACTACTCGTCGGGCGACTCGGACTGGGGCGGCGGCCCTGCGCCGGACGACGAGGACGACGGCTTCTATCCGCAGCAAGTCGCCGCCAGCACGCTGCGCGACCATCTGAACGGCCAGCTCGCCGAACTGAATCTGCCGCCGCGCGATCGTCATATCGTCGCCGCGTTGATCGACGCGCTCAACGAGGACGGATACCTGACCTCGCCGCTCGACGAAATCGCGGAGATGTTCCCGGAGGAGTACGCGATCGAGGAAGATGACCTCAACATCGCGCTCAAGTACGTGCAGAGCTTCGAACCGCCCGGCATGGGCGCGCGCGACGCCGCCGAATGTCTCGCCCTGCAGCTCAAGGCGCTTCCCGGAACCACGCCGTGGCTCGCCGAGGCGCTCACCGTCGTCGCCGGCCACCTGCCGCTGCTCGCCGCGCGCGACTTCACCAAGCTCAAGCGGCTCCTGCACACCGACGACGTCGGCGTGCGCGCGGTCCGCGCGCTGATCACCAGCCTCAACCCACGTCCCGGCGCGTCGTTCGCGAAGGCCGAAGCGAACTACGTGATGCCGGACGTCGTCGTGCGCAAGGTCCGCGGGCAGTGGGTCGCCTCGCTCAACGAGGCGGCGATGCCCAAGCTCCGCCTCAACCGCATCTATGCCGACATCCTCACCCGCAACCGCGAGTCGTCGAACCAGCAGCTGTCCGCACAGCTGCAGGAAGCGAAGTGGCTGATCCGCAACGTCCAGCAGCGGTTCGAGACGATCCTCCGGGTGGCGCAGGCCATCGTCGAGCGCCAGCGCCGGTTCTTCGAGCACGGCGAGGTCGCGATGCGGCCGATGGTGCTGCGCGAGATCGCCGACATGCTGGAGCTGCACGAATCGACGATCTCGCGGGTGACCACGCAGAAGTACATGCTGACCCCGCGCGGGACCTACGAGCTCAAGTACTTCTTCGGCAGCCACGTCGCGACGGACACCGGAGGGGCCGCATCGGCCACCGCCATCCGTGCGCTGATCAAGCAGCTGATCGCGGCCGAGGACCCGAAGACACCGCTGACCGACAGCCGGATCGCCGAACTGCTCGGCGATCAGGGCATACTGGTGGCACGGCGCACCATCGCGAAATACCGGGAGGCGCTGCAGATCCCGCCCGTCAACCTGCGCAAGGCGCCGTGAACGCGGTCGGCCTTCGCGCGCGTCACGCAGCAACACGAGGAGAGCCTGATGAACCTGAACCTCACCGGCAATCACCTGGAAATCACGCCCGCGATCCGCGACTATGTCATCGGCAAGCTCGATCGCGTCACGCGCCATTTCGACCATGTGATCGACGTGAACGTCGTGATGTCGGTGGACAAGCTGCGGCACAAGGTCGAGGCGAACGTGCATGTCCGTGGCCGCGACATCCACGCCGAGTCGATCGAGGCCGACATGTACGCGGCGATCGACGGACTGGCCGACAAGCTCGACCGGCTCGTTCTCAAGCACAAGGAGAAGGCCTCGTCGCGCCGGCACGACGTCGCGGCGATCAAGCGCGACGTCGCCGTCGAAGAGGCGCACCCGGGCGCCACCGGAACCACACCGCGAGGCGTGCGCGACTAGGACGCGTATAATCGACCTCCGACCCGGCGGGCCGTCAGCCACCTGACCGCCCGCCGGTTCGCATTCCGGTCCCGACGACCGTCCGTCACCCGACCCCGCCCGCACGATCTCCGCCCGATGAATCAGATCGCCGAGCTCCTGCCGGCCACGAACATCCTGCTCGACCTCGACGCCTCGTCGAAGGCCCGGCTGTTCGAGGCCGTGGCCGCGCTCTTCGAAGCCCGCGCCGGTCTGGCACGCCGTCTCGTCGTCGACAGCCTGGGCGCGCGTGAAAAGCTCGGCTCGACCGGCCTCGGCCAGGGCATCGCGATTCCGCACGGCCGGATCAAGGGCCTGACCGAAGCGAAGGGTGCCTTCGTCCGCCTGAAGGCGCCGATCGCCTTCGATGCGCCGGACGGCAAACCGGTCGCGCAGGTGTTCGTCCTCCTCGTTCCCGAGCACGCGACCGACAAGCACCTGCAGCTCCTGTCGGAGCTCGCGCAGATGTTCTCCGAGAAGGGTTTCCGCGAGCGCCTGGCCACCGCTTCCGATGTGGATTCCCTTCATCGGCTGTTCCGGGAATGGACGCCCGTCGCATGAACCTCCGGAGCTCGGGCCCGACGGTCCGAGTGAATCCACGTCGGGTTCACCGCGCCGACTGCGCGTGCACGCAGTGTCAACGCGCGTCTTTCGCTGCGCGACGTACCGTCCCCGTCGCGGCATCCCGATAGAGGGGACCGCCGATGACGATGGGCACCGGCATCGTCCGCCAGGTCAGCGTCGAGAAGCTTTTCGCCGACAACCAGTCCCGGCTCGGCTTGTCGTGGGTTGCCGGACGTCAGGGCGGCAATCGGACGCTGACCGGCGAGGAGGCCCTCCGGCCGACGATCGGCCAGGTCGGGCACATGAACCTCATCCATCCGTTCCGCATCCAGATGCTGGGTGCGGCGGAAGTCGCCTATCTGCGCAGACCTGCCCCCGGAGGAGCTCTCACCGACGATCAACCGGCTGTTCACGCCCGAACTCGCCGCGATCGTCGTCACCAACGGCGAGGCGGTGCCCGCGCACCTGCAGGAACAGTGCAACGCCCAGCACGTGCCGCTGCTCACCTCGCCGCAGCCCTCGCCGCACCTCGTCGACGTGTTCCGGCTCTACCTGTCACGGGTGCTCGCCGAGTCGACGACGCTGCACGGCGTGTTCCTCGACGTGCTGGAAATGGGCGTGCTGATCACCGGCGCCTCGGCGATCGGCAAGAGCGAGCTCGCGCTGGAGCTCATCTCGCGCGGCAACGGCCTCATCGCGGACGACATCGTCGAGCTCTACCGGATCTCGCCCGACACGCTCGAGGGACGCTGCCCGGCCGTGCTGCGCGATTTCCTCGAGGTGCGCGGCATCGGCATCCTCAACATCCGCACCATTTTCGGCGAAACGGCGGTGCGTCCGCGCAAGCTCCTGAAGCTGATGGTCCATCTCGAGGACCACAGCCACGAGGCCTTCTCCGAGCTCGACCGGCTGCAGGTCAATGCGACGTTCCAGGAGATTCTCGACGTGCCGATCCGCAAGGTGACCATTCCGGTCGCGGCCGGCCGCAATCTGGCGGTGCTGGTCGAGGCCGCGGTCCGCAACTTCGTGCTCAACCAGCGCGGCATCGACAGCACCAAGGAATTCATCGAGCGGCAGCAGAAGCTGATGGAGGACGGCGGTTGACGTGGGGCCCGAATCCATGGATCTCCTGCTCATCGGCGGCGTTTCCGGATCCGGCAAGAACGTGGCACTGGCCGCGCTCGAAGACGCGGGTTACTACACGGTCAACAACCTGCCGCTGCCGTTGCTCGCCGACACCGCGGCCTACCTCGCGCGTTCCGGCCGCGAACGCCTGGCGATCGCGCTCAATGCCACGACCGAGCCCGGGCTTGCCGGGCTGCCCGCCGCGCTCGCGAGCGCGCGTGCCGCCGGCTGGACCACCCGCTTCCTCTACCTCGAGGCGAAGACCGACACGCTGGTCAAGCGCTTCTCGGAAACACGACGCCGGCATCCGTTTTCGAGCGAGTCGCGGACGCTGACCGAGGCCATCGAGTACGAGCGCGCTCTGCTCGCCGAAGCGCGCGAACTCGGGCTCACCTTCGACACCAGCGATCTTCCGTCCGCATCGTTGCGCCGGTGGATCAAGGACTTCGTCAGCGTCGACGCCTCGAAGCTCACGCTGCTGTTCGAGTCGTTCGGCTTCAAGCACGGCGTGCCGCTCGACGCCGATCTCGTGTTCGACGTGCGCTGCCTGCCGAACCCGCATTACGAGGACGCGCTGCGCCCGCTGACCGGCCGCGACGCGGCGGTCGTCGCGTTTCTCGAGGCGGTGCCCGAAGTCGAGCGCATGTATGGCGACATCTTTCACTTCGTCGGCAGCTGGCTGCCCGATTTCGCCCGCGACAACCGGAACTACCTCACCGTCGCGATCGGTTGCACCGGTGGCAGGCACCGGTCCGTCTATTTCGTCGAGCGTCTCGCGCAGGCGTTCGCGCCGCGCAATCAGGTGCTGATCCGCCATCGCGAGCTCGACTGACCGAGTTCGGCACACGGCCGAGCCTCCGCGCACGCACGGCGTAACGGCAGCCCCGCCGGCTGACCGAGGCAGGCGGCCCCCGCTGCTACAATCGCCCGATGAGCGCACCGCACACCGTCACGCTCGCGCTCACCGGCGCGTCCGGGATGCCCTACGGGCTTCGCCTGCTCGAATGCCTGCTCGCCGCGGAGTGCCGCGTGTGGCTCCTTCATTCGCCCGCGGCACAGATCGTCGCCAAGCAGGAGTGTGATCTCACGATTCCGGCGCAGCCGCGCGAGGCCACGCGCTTCTTCGCCGAACGCTACCGCGCGCGCGATGGGCAGCTCGCGGTCTTCGGCCGCGAGGATTGGATGGCTCCCGTCGCGTCCGGATCCAACCCGGCCGACGCGATGGTCGTCTGCCCGTGCACGATGGGCACGCTCGGCGCGATCGCGCACGGCCTTGCCGACAATCTGATCGAGCGCGCCGCCGACGTGATGCTGAAGGAGCGGCGCCCGCTGGTGCTGGTCCCGCGCGAGACGCCGTTGTCGGCGATCCATCTCGACAACATGCTCAGGCTCGCACACGCCGGCGCCACCATCGTGCCCCCCGCTCCCGGGTTCTACGACCGTCCGCAGTCGGTTGCCGACCTCGTCGATTTTGTCGTGGCCCGCGTACTCGACCAGCTCAAGGTCCCGCACACGCTCGGCCCCCGCTGGGGCAGGGAGCGCAGCGAGCCCGGCCCGATCCCCGGAGTCCGCACCTGATGCTCGGCCGGTTCCGCGGGATGCCGGAACGCCGCTCGCTCACGCTGCCGCTGTTTCCGCTCAAGACCGTACTGTTTCCCGGCGGCCTGCTGCCGCTCAAGGTCTTCGAGCAGCGCTACATCGAAATGACCAAGGCCTGCCTGCGCGACGCGCAGCCGTTCGGCGTGGTTCTGCTCACCCGTGGCGATGAAGTCGCCGCCGCGAAAGGCGCATCGAACGCGCCCGGCGAGCCCGAAATCGCGTCGATCGGCACGCTGGCGACGATCGACGACTGGGACATGCCGCAGCAGGGAATCCTCCATCTCCGGACGACCGGCGGCGCGCGCTTCCAGGTGCGGTCGCACGCCGTGCGGGACGACGGGCTCGTCGTCGGCGAGGTGACGACGCTGCCGGCGGAGCCGGTCGTCGCACTGTCGGACGCGTATCAACCGCTCGCGCGACTTCTCGAGCTGCTCGCCGAGCGCGTCGGACCGCAGCGCTTCCCCGAGCCGCGCAGCCACGACGACGCGTCGTGGGTCGGATACCGGCTCGCCGAGCTCCTGCCGCTGCCGCTTTCCATCAAGCAGAGCATGCTGGAGATCAACGACGCCGAGGTGCGGCTGTCCGTGCTGCGGAAGTTCCTCCAGCAGCAGGGACTGCTCTGAGGGAGTGCGCGCGCGCCCGCGCGCCTGCCCGTCGGTGCGGCGGCCGCGACGCGGCCCGCCGGTATAATTCTCTGTTTCTTGGTACCGCATCGACCGGAGCCACCATGGCTGGCCACAGCAAATGGGCGAACATCAAACACAAGAAGGCCGCGACCGACGCCAAACGCGGCAAGATCTTCACCCGCCTCATCAAGGAGATCACGGTCGCCTCACGCCTCGGCGGCGGCGACGTCTCGGCGAATCCGCGGCTGCGCCTCGCCGTCGACAAGGCGTACGGCCAGAACATGCCCAAGGACACGATCGAGCGCGCGATCAAGCGCGGCTCGGGCGAACTCGAAGGCGTCAGCTACGAGGAAGTCCGCTATGAAGGCTACGGCATCAACGGTGCCGCGGTCATCGTCGACTGCATGACCGACAACCGCACCCGGACCGTCGCCGACGTGCGCCACGCATTCTCGAAATACGGCGGAAACCTCGGGACCGACGGTTCGGTCGCGTTCCTGTTCAAGCACTGCGGCCAGCTCGTGTTCGCCCCCGGCACCGACGAGGCGAAGCTGATGGAAGCCGCGATCGACGCGGGCGCGGAGGACGTCGTCACCAACGACGACGGCAGCCTGGAGGTCATCACCGGCCCCTACGATTTCGTCGCGGTCAAGGACGCGCTGACCAAGGCCGGATTCGCGCCCGAGTTCGCCGAGGTCACGATGAAACCGGCGGCCGAGGTCGAGATGACCGGCGACGATGCGGCGCGGATGCAGAAGCTCCTCGACGCGCTGGAATCGCTGGACGACGTGCAGGAGGTCTACACGTCCGCGGTGCTGGACGAGGCCTAGACCATGGGCCGCGACGCGCGCCGTGGCTAGCTCGATCCGCGTGCGCCGCATCCTCGGTATCGATCCCGGCCTGCGGGTAACGGGATTCGGCCTCATCGTGTGCCAGGGCAAGGCGCTGCAGTACGTCACCAGCGGCTGCATCCGCACGGCCGGCGAAAGCCTGCCGACACGCCTCGGCGTCATCGCCCGCGACCTCGCCTACGTCATCCGCGAGGAGTCGCCGACCGAGGTCGCCGTCGAGAAGGTGTTCGTCAACGTCAACCCGAATTCGACGCTGCTCCTCGGGCAAGCGCGCGGCGCGGCGATCGCCGCCGCGGTGCTCGCCGGCCTTCCGGTGGCCGAGTACACGGCCGGTCAGGTGAAGCAGGCCGTCGTCGGCGGAGGTCGCGCGCAGAAGGCGCAGGTGCAGGAGATGGTGCGGCGTTTGCTCGCCCTTACGGGGACGCCTTCGCCCGACGCCGCCGACGCGCTCGCCTGCGCGATCTGTCACGCGCACGGTGCCGAGGGGCTGGGCGGCCTGCGCCGGACCGGCTATCGCGTGCGCGCCGGGCGCCTGGTCTGATGCGGCCGCCAGCGATCATCCGCCGCCCGCGCGCGGTGATCTTCGACATGGATGGCCTGATGCTCGACACCGAGCCGCTTGCCGCACGCGCGTGGAGCGAGGCGGCGGCGGCGCTCGGCGTCCACTTCGACGACGCGCTCGCGCTGCGCATGGTCGGCTGCAATTTCGCCGATTGTTCGGCGCTTCTCCGCGCGCATTTCGAGGCCGATTATCCGGTCGACGCGCTGCTCGGTTCCTGGCATGCCGCCTACGACGCGATCGTCGAGCGCGAGGGCTTCGCCTTGAAGCCGGGCCTTCTCGAACTTCTCGACTGGCTCGAGGCCGCCGACATTCCCAAGGTGGTGGCGACGTCGACCCGACGCGAGCGAGCGCGCAAGAAGCTTGCGCAGAAGGCGCTGCTCCCACGGTTCGCGGCGCTGGTCGGCGGCGACGAAGTCGCGCGCGGCAAGCCTGCCCCGGACATCTTCATCGAAGCCGCGGCGCGCATCGGGATGCCGCCCTCCGCATGCCTCGTGCTCGAGGATTCCGAACCGGGCGTGCGCGGTGCGCTGGCCGCCGGGACGATGCCGATCATGGTGCCCGACCTCAAGCCTCCAACCGACGCGCTGCGCGCGCTGCTGCCGCTGGTGCTGGCGAGCCTGCACGAGGTCCGGAGCCACCTCGACGATCTGCACGCGTGACGCACGGTTTCGCGGCCGGGGCGCCTTTGCCTTCGTGCGATAATCGCCCGAACCTCGTGCGCTGCCCATGATCGGTCGCCTCACCGGAATCCTCGTCGAGAAGAACCCGCCGCAGATCCTGCTCGACGTGCAGGGCGTGGCGTACGAGGTGGACGTGCCGATGAGCACGTTCTACAACCTGCCGGGCACCGGCGAGCGGGTCGCGCTGTTCACGCATCTCGTCGTCCGCGAGGACGCGCATCTGCTGTTCGGCTTCGGCAGCGAGAACGAGCGTAGGGCCTTTCGCCAGCTCGTCAAGATCAGCGGCATCGGCGCCCGCACCGCGCTTTCGGTGCTCTCGGGCCTGTCGGTGGCGGAACTCGCGCAGGCCGTCACGCTGCAGGAATCAGGTCGCCTGACGAAGATCCCGGGCATCGGCAAGAAGACGGCGGAACGCCTGCTGCTGGAACTCAAGGACAAGCTCGGCGTCGAACTGACCGCGACCGTCGGCGTCAATCGCGCACCGCCGCCGTCGTCGGATATTCTCAACGCGCTCGTCGCGCTGGGCTACAGCGACAAGGAAGCCGTCGCGGCGGTGAAGAAGCTGCCGGACGGCATTGCCGTGGGCGATGGCATCCGTCATGCGCTGAAACTGCTGGCGAAGGCCTGAGGTCGGATGTCGTCTGCGCGCCAGGGAATCCTGACGAAACTCGCGATCCCGGCCGGGGTCTTCCGGCGCGGCATCAACCTGTGGCCGCCGTTCGTCGGCGCCGGCGTTCGCGTCACACGCGTGTCCGCCGATTTTCGTGAGATCGACGTGTCACTCAAGCTCGGCCTGCTCAACCGCAATTACTTCGGCACGCAGTTCGGCGGCTCGATGTTCGCGATGACCGATCCGTTCTTCGCCCTGATGATGCTGCAGAACCTCGGCCCCGGATACGTCGTCTGGGACAAGGCCGGGGCGATACGTTACCGGAGGCCCGGGCGCGGCGACGTGTTCGCGCGCTTTCGCCTCCCTGCCGCCGCGATCGCCCGCGCGCGCCGGGCGACGGCGGCGGGAGCCAGGCACGAGCCGACGTTCCACGTGTCGGTCGTCGACCGCGACAACGAGATCGTCGCCGAAGTCGAAAAGACCCTCTTCATCCGACGCCAACCGCAAGTCCCGCCGTCGCCGCCCGCAGGCAAGGCCGCCGCCCGCCGCCGGGCGCCGAAGGCATAATCGCGCGATGGCGATCGAAAACGACGAACTCAACCGCATCGTGACGGCGAAGCCCGCCAGCGTGCAGGAGGAGGTCGTCGAGCGCGCGCTGCGGCCGCGCCTGCTCGACGAATACGTCGGCCAGGAAAAGATCCGCGGCCAGCTGTCGATCTTCATCGAGGCGGCGCGGAAGCGCAAGGAATCGCTCGACCACGTGCTGCTGTTCGGCCCTCCCGGCCTCGGCAAGACGACGCTGTCGCACATCATTGCGCACGAGCTCGGCGTCAATCTGCGGCAGACGTCGGGCCCGGTGCTGGAGCGCGCCGGCGACCTCGCGGCGCTCCTCACCAACCTCGAGCCGCACGACGTGCTGTTCATCGACGAGATTCACCGCCTTTCGCCGGTCGTCGAGGAGATCCTCTACCCCGCGCTCGAGGACTTCCAGATCGACATCATGATCGGCGAGGGACCGGCGGCGCGCAGCGTGAAGCTCGACCTGCCGCCGTTCACGCTGGTCGGCGCGACGACGCGCGCCGGCATGCTGACCAATCCGCTGCGTGACCGGTTCGGGATCGTCGCCCGGCTGGAGTTCTACTCGCCGGCGGAACTGCAGCGCATCGTCTCCCGCTCGGCGGGGCTGCTCGGAATCGCCATCGAGCCGGAAGGCGCGCTGGAGATCGCGCGCCGCTCGCGGGGCACGCCGCGCATCGCCAACCGGTTGCTGCGCCGGGTCCGCGATTTCGCCGAGGTGCGTGCCGACGGTGCCGTCACGCGGCAGGTCGCGGACGACGCGCTGGCGATGCTCGACGTCGACGGCGCCGGCCTCGACGTGATGGACCGCAAGCTGTTGCGCACGGTCCTCGACAAGTTCGCCGGCGGTCCGGTAGGCGTCGACAATCTCGCGGCCGCGATCGGCGAGGAGCGCGACACGATCGAGGACGTGCTCGAGCCGTTCCTGATCCAGCAGGGCTTCCTGCAGCGCACCTCGCGCGGCCGGGTGGCCACCGCGCTGTCGTACCGTCATTTCGGCATCGCGCCGCCCGCGCCCGGCGCCGCCGTGGATCTGTTTCCCGGCGAATGAACGCCGTCGCGCCCGGCGAGACCTTTCGCCTCCCGGTCCGCGTCTATTACGAGGACACCGACGCCGCCGGCGTCGTCTACTACGCGAACTACCTCAAGTTCATGGAACGCGCGCGCACCGAATGGCTGTCGGCGCGGGGATTCGACATCGCGGTGCTCGAACGCGAACACGGCGTCGTCTTCGTCGTGCGCCGCGTCGAGATCGACTACCTGCAGCCGGCACGGCTGGGCGATCGACTCGACGTGACGTTCACGCTCGTCGACGGACGCCGCGCGAGCCTCATCGCCGACCAGGACATCCTGCGCGACGGGCAGACGCTGATCCGCGCCCGCATCACCGTCGCCTGCCTCGACCACGCCAACTGGCGCCCGGCGCGCATCCCCGCCGCCCTCGTGCCGCACATGGAGACCCGGGCTTGAACCTGCACACCGATCTATCGTTCGTGACGCTGATCACCCATGCGTCCGTCATCGTCCAGGCCGTGATGCTGCTGCTCGTCGGGCTTTCGCTGTGGTCGTGGTGGCACATCTTCCTCAAGATGTTCCAGCTGAAGCGCGCGCAACGCGACACCGACGCCTTCGAGGACGCCTTCTGGAAGGGCGGCGACCTCAATGCCCTCTTCCAGAGTGCGAGCCAGACGCGCAATGGCGGCAACCTCGAGCACATCTTCACCGCAGGCTTCCGCGAGTTCGCGAAGCACCGCAAGCAGGGCAGCAGCACCGGGGTCACGATGGACAGTGCGCGCAGGGCGATGCGCGCCGCCTATCAGCGCGAGATCGACACGCTCGAAGCCCATCTGTCCGGTCTCGCGACGGTCGGATCGGTGTCGCCCTACATCGGACTGTTCGGCACCGTGTGGGGCATCATGAACGCGTTCCGCGGCCTCGCCAACGTGAGCCAGGCCACGCTCGCCGCCGTCGCGCCGGGGATCGCCGAGGCATTGATCGCGACCGCGATCGGCCTCTTCGCGGCGATCCCGGCGGTCGTCGCGTACAACCGCTATACGCACGATGTCGACCGCCTGGCCGTGCGCTCGGAGACCTTCATCGAGGAATTCTCGAACATCCTGCAGCGGCAGGGATGACCGGACGATGCGCCGCGCCCGCAAATCGATCAACCAGATCAACGTCGTTCCGTACATCGACGTGATGCTGGTGCTGCTGGTGATCTTCATGGTCACGGCACCGCTGGTCAATCCGGGCGAGATCGAGCTGCCTTCGGTGGGGAGCAAGCTCACCGCGCCGGCGCAACCCCTCGAGGTGACGCTGCGGACGGACCGCACGCTGTGGCTGCGCGACCAGCAGGCCGGCGGACCGGCCGTGCAGTTGACGCGCGACGAACTCGTCGCACGCATACGCGCCAAGCAGGCGCGGCTGCCGGACCAGCCGGTCGTCATCGCCGCCGATCGCACGGCGCGCTACGAGGACGTCCTCGGCATCCTCGACCTTCTGCAGCGCAATGGTGCGAAGCGGGTCGGGCTGCTTGCTCGCCCTCCCGGCGCGTGACGCGGCGATGAAGCAGGATCGGCCCGGCCGCCCGGCGCAGGTTCACGGACGCTGGAAGGCGCTATTGCTGGCGCTGGCCGTGCACGCGGCGTTCATCGCCGTACTGGTGTTCTCGGTCCGGTGGCAGAACCGGCCGCCCGAGCCGGTCACCGCGGAACTCTATGCGCCGCCGACGAAGGCACCCATCGCGGAGACGCCCGAGCCGACGCCGAGCCCGCCGAAAGTGGAGCCGCTGCCGGAGCCCAAGGTGGAGCCCAGGCCGGCGCCCCGACCCGAACCGCCACCGCCGCCGGCCAGACCCGAGGCCAGGGTCGAGAAGCCGGATCCGCGTGCCGCCGAGATCGCGCTGAAAGCAAAGCAGGAGGAGGCGCGCAAGAAGCGCGAAGCTCAGGAACGCGAGAAGAAGGAAGCGGAAAGGAAGGAAGCCGAGCAGCGCGAGCGCGAACGCAAGGAGGCGGAGCAGCGCGCCGCCGACAGGAGGAAGGCGGACGAGCAGAAGCAGATCGCCGCGGCGCGCGAGCGGCAGACGCGCGAAGCCGAGGCGTTGCGGGCGCAGGCGGAGCGAGAGAAGGCTGCGCGCGATGCGCAACAACGGTCGCTCGACGCCGAAGCGGCCGCGCGCGCCCGCGCCGAGGGCGACTACATCCGCCGGATTCAGACCAAGGTCAAGGGAAACGTGATCCTGCCGCCGGACCTCACCGGCAATCCGGAGGCGATCTTCGATGTCGTACAGCTGCCGACCGGCGAAATCATCGATGCGGTGCTGAAGAAGTCGAGCGGCGTGCGGGCCTACGACGACGCCGTGCAGCGCGCGATCGTGAAATCATCGCCGCTGCCGCGCCCCGATCGTCCGGATCTGTTCCAGCGCACGCTGACCCTCAAGTTCCGGCCACAGGACTGACCGGCGAAGGCGCACGGCGCACGCGCGCCCGCGAACGCAGGTCGCGCCGCGCAAGCCCGACGGTCAGGACGACTCGGCCGGTCGCGCCGTGTACCGTTCGCGGGGGCGCTTCTGGATGATCTGGATCGCGGCCCAGCTCCAGTCGGCCCGCTGCTCGACCAGATGCCGCAGCGACACCGTGTACACCGAGCGGCCGGTGGTCAGGATGACGTTGCGGCCGTCGGCGTACTCGGACGTCGGCACGATCAGCGTCTTGACCGTCAGGGGCTTGTCGGGGCGCGACGGCGGCGGCAGATACAGGCCGTCGAATCGCGCGCCCATCGTCGACACGTCCACGCCGTCGACCACGATGCCCACGAGATCCTCCCTGGCATCGCGCTTGGCGTGCAGCGCGACCGATATGACACGCTCGGCGATGATCGAGACTCCCGCCTCGACCTCGTCGTTGGAAGCCCTGCTCAGGCGCCTGACGACGCCGAGCACCCAATCGGTGACATCGGACTGGCGTACCGCGACCAGCGCTCCCAGCGCCAGGCTCTGCCCGATGCCACCCGACGCGGCGATCCGCAATCCCGCGACGCTGCGATCCTTGACCTGCCAAAGCGGGTCGCTGAACGCGGAGATCGACGCGGCGAGCGTGTCGTGCTCGCTGCCGAAACGGGCAATTTTCGGCCGTGGCCCGCCGGCAACCGCGTAGACCTCGATCTGCTCGGAACCCGCGTCAACCGGATCGGCGGCGTCCTGCACCGCAAGATCGCGGCAGATGCGCGAAAGCCCGACGCGCACCCGCGCCGGCACCGTGACTGCGACTCGCGGATCGCGGCGCAGGTCGGCATTGAGGTTCGGCGACACCGCAGGCCGGACTTTCTCGAGGATCGCGATGCGCTGCTGGTTGATCGGTCCGCCCATCCCCGGTTCGGAGACCTCGGCCTGCCGCAACGCGTGGATCGCGCGTTCGAGCTGTTCCGCGAGTGGCGTCGTGTCGACGTAGCGCAGCATCGAGCCGCGATCGTTGCCGGTTCGGCGCACGAGACCGGACTTGCCCGCCACATCGACAAAAAATCCCTCCGGCGAGCGCGGCACGGCATCCAGCGAGAGCTTGCGGGCCCATGCGCGCAGCTGGGCGCACGCCCAGTCGAGCTCGGCGGGGGACATGTTGCCGGTGTTCAGCTGGTGCACCAGCAGCACGAACAGGTATTCCTGCTCGGCCGTCCACTGCATGGCGTGCGGCCCGCCGCTACCCAGCGCCGTCGGGACGCGGTCGACACCCAGCTCCTGCGCCCGCATGTAGAGCCGATGCAGGTCCATCCACCTGGCGGGAATCCACCGCTCGTAGCGGAACACGCGCAACTTCGCGTCGGTGCCGTAGTAGTGAATGAGCCGCGAGAACAGCAGCGGAATCACCGGCTTCCAGCGCGGATTCGAGGGTTGCCCGAGCGCCTCCTCGAGGGCCGCCTGGTACGCGTAGATGAACCCCTGCGTCATCTCGTGGATGGCCTGCCAGATCCGTTCGGCGAGGCGGTTGGAACCGTCGATGTTCTCGACGTACTGCTTGGTGAGCTGGCGTCGATCCGTGCCCAGCGCCGCGTCGAGAAACTGGATCGCGGCCACGCGCGCAGGGTCCGGGCCCTTGCGCGACTGGCGCATGCCGTCGAAGGCGCGCATGACACGCTGCTGGCGGCCGATGACGTCGAGCGTCGGCAACTGGCGCAGCCAAGCCGACGCCGTCCTGGGCGTCAGCAGCGGATCGGGGTGATCCTTGGCTTGAGGCGTCAGAAATCCGAACATGTTCCCGTCATTCCCTTCCGGAGTGTGGCGCGGAGGGCGCTGCACGCCGACGTCGCCGCGCCGCGAAGACGCGGTACAAGCCGCCCGACACGGCCGGCGAAACGTTTACTTATAGCCGAATGCAGGTCCCGTCGCAAAGGCCCGAATGGGTAAGCTAAAATGATAATTTTCGTGCGTTCACCGACGCCGGCTGCCCGACTCCGGGCCGACTCCACCGGACGATCATCCATCTGTCGATTTCGAGGTAACTTCATGGTTGGACCCCTACGGCGGCTGCGGCCACGAAACGCGTTAAGGCGACAACTCGCGATCGCGGCGGTCGCCGCGGCGGTTGCCGCCGCCGGAACCGCTGCCCAGACCGTCGCGCCCGCGTCGGATTCCGCTGCCTCTCTTTCCAGCAAGATCGGTGCCAAAGTGACAGAACTCAGGAAAATCGATGAAAAACAAGGGACCGGCACGGAAGCAGTCGCCGGCAGAGCCGTAATAGTGCACTACACCGGTTGGTTGTACGACGCATCCGTTCCCGACGGCCGCGGCGCGAAATTCGACAGCTCGCGCGATCGGAAGGTCCCGTTCGGGTTCCTCCTCGGTGGAGGCAAAGTCATCAAGGGTTGGGACGAGGGCGTTACCGGGATGAAGGTCGGCGGCCGGCGCATCCTGGTGATCCCGCCGGACCTGGCCTATGGTGAACGGGGCGCCGGAGGCGCCATTCCCCCCAACGCGACGCTGCTGTTCGACGTCGAACTCCTCGACGTCAGGAATTGATGTCCGGCGCGCTGCCGCGAGACACCGCAGCAGCCGCGGTCCGGCGCCTCGACTACCGGCCGTCGGCCTTTCTCGCGCCGAAGCTCGATCTCGCGCTCGAGCTCGATCCGGAGGCCACGCGCGTGGTTGCGACGTTCGAGTTTCGCCGCAATCCGGCGGCAGCGGCGCAGGACCGAACGGCGCCGCTGGTGCTCGACGGCGAAAACCAGCATGAGGTGACCGTCGAACTCGACGGCGCGCGACTCTCGCCCGCGGACTTCACGCTTGCCGACGGCAAGCTGACGGTGCCGCAAGTGCCGGCCGCCGGGCGGCTCGTCGTCCGCTCGACGATCCGGCCCGCGACCAACACCGAGCTCGAGGGGCTCTACGTCTCCTCGGGCGTTTTCTGCACCCAATGCGAGGCGGAAGGCTTCCGCCGCATCGCGTATTTCCTGGATCGGCCCGACGTGCTCGCCGAGTACGCGGTGACGATCACCGCCGACCGCGCGCGCTGCCCGGTTCTGCTCTCGAACGGGAACCGCGTCGCCGCGGGCCCGCTCGACCGCGGACGCCACTACGTGCGGTGGCACGACCCGTTTCCGAAGCCGAGCTACCTCTTTGCACTGGTGGCCGGCCAGCTCTCTGCGCTCACGGACCGCTTCCGCACCCGCTCGGGACGCGACGTCGCCCTCGAGATCTGGTCGACGCCGGCGAACCTCCCGCGTTGCCGGCATGCGATGGACTCGCTCAAGCTTGCGATGCGCTGGGACGAGGAGCGTTTCGGCCGCGAGTACGACCTCGACACCTTCATGATCTTCTGCGCCGACGACTTCAACATGGGCGCGATGGAGAACAAGGGCCTCAACATCTTCAACAGCAAGCTGGTGCTGGCCGACGCCGAGACCGCCATGGACGACGACTTCCAGGCGATCGAGGCAGTCGTCGGCCATGAGTATTTCCACAACTGGACGGGCAACCGGGTGACCTGCCGCGACTGGTTCCAGCTGTCGCTCAAGGAAGGCCTCACCGTCTTCCGCGACCAGCAATTCTCGGGCGACATGGGCTCGCGCGCCGTGGAGCGGATCGGCGCCGTCGATTTCCTGCGCACCCACCAGTTCCCGGAAGATGCCGGGCCCATGGCGCACCCGGTGCGCCCCGACGAATTCGTCGAGATCAACAATTTCTACACCAAGACGGTCTACGAGAAGGGCGCCGAAGTGATCCGCATGCAGCACACGCTGCTCGGCCCGGCGCGCTTCCGTCGCGGAATGGACCTCTATTTCGCGCGGCACGACGGGCAGGCCGTCACCTGCGACGATTTCGTGCAGGCGATGCAGGATGCGGGCCGCGAGGACGGCGGCCCCGACCTTGCGCAGTTCACGCGCTGGTACAGCCAGGCCGGCACGCCGGTCGTGCGCGCCGGCGGCGCCTACGACGCCGCGGCGCGAACCTACACGCTCGATCTCGAACAGTACACGCCGCCCACGCCGGGCCAGCCGGTCAAAGTGCCGTTGCACATTCCCGTGGCGATCGGACTCGTCGGCCCCGACGGCCGCGATCTGCCCTTGAGGCTCGCCGGCGACCCTTCGCCGCCGACGACCACGCGGGTGCTTTCGCTGACCGATCCGCGACAGCGGTTCGTGTTCACCGGCGTGGCGGCCGCACCCGTGCCGTCGCTGCTGCGCGGCTTCTCGGCACCGGTGAAGCTCGAGTTCGCCTACGACGACGCCGAGCTCGCGTTGCTTGCCGCGCACGACAGCGATCCGGTGAACCGGTGGGACGCCGCGCAGCGCAGCATGTGCCGCGCGATACTCGACGCCGCAACGGCGAGCGCCGCCGGAAGATCGCCGACCCTCCCGGCCTCGCTCGTCGCGCTGGTGCGCGCACTGCTCGCCGACGCGGACGCGGACCCGGCGCTCGTCGCATTGGCCGTATCCCCGCCCGGACCCGGGTTCCTCCTCGGTCTTGTGGACCCGGTCGATTTCGATGCGCTCTGGGCCGGTCGCGAGTTCGTCGTTCGCGGCATCGCGGCCGCGACCGCGTCGGAGCTTGCGCGCACGTTCGATGCCCGTCGTCCGCGTGCACCCTATGCGCCGACGCGGGATCAGATCGGGCCGCGGATGCTGCGCAACGTCTGCCTGCGGCTGTTGGCGGCGACGGACGAAGCGACAGCGAGGCAGCGCGCCGTCGCCCAGTTCGACGCCGCCGACAACATGACCGACACCATCGCGGCGCTCGCCGCAGTCAACCATACGGAAGGCCCCGAACGAGGCGCACTGTTCGCGCGGTTCGAGGCGCGCTGGGCGCGCGAGCCGCTGCCACTCGACAAGTGGTTCGCGCTGCAGGCGGGCTCGCATCGTGCCGACACCCTTGCCCGTGTGCGGTCGCTGCTCGCCCACCCCGGATTCAATCTGCGCAATCCCAATCGGGTGCGCTCCCTCGTCGGGGCGTTCGCACACGGCAACTGGCCCGGGTTCCATGCCGCCGACGGCGCCGGCTATGCGTTCGTCGCGGATCAGGTGCTCCTGCTCGACCCGGTGAATCCGCACATCGCGTCGCTCATTGTCGGCGCCTTCGGATCGTGGCGCCGCTTCGCCGGGCCGCGGCGCGCAATGCAGCAGGCAGCGTTGCAGCGCATCGCGCGCGCGGAACACCTGTCGGCGGACGTCGTGGAGATCGTCGAGCGCAGCCTCGCCGAAAACACCTGAGCGCGCACCAGCGCTGCGCCGCCGCGCGGGAGCGGCCTTTCCGTGCGCACCGCGGGCGCGGCGCAGTCGTCGGAGACCGATGTGACATCAACCAGACGCGAACGGTGGTCGCAGCACGTCACCAAGACCAGCAATGCGTTGGATCTCGAGGCCGGCGTGTTCGCGCTGACCGATCCGCGTCGCATCGCCCGATCGCTGAAGCGATCCGCCGACGAGAGCCGGCGGCGCAAGACGGATCCCTTCCGGTCGGCGATGTCGATGCTCACCTTCTATATCAACCGCGCCGGCCGGAACCTGCCCGCGACCCAGCGCGCGCGACTCGAGTCCGCGAAGGGCGAGTTGCGCGTTCTGTTCGGGAAGCCGCCACACCCCGCTCCCGGGCGCGCTGCCCGCAGACGCGGCTAGCGGACGCGGGGGGCGCGTTCGGCAGCGACCCGCTGCATTCCCCTGCGGCCGACGATCACCAGTAGGTCTCGACCGTCACGTGTCCCGGCTCCTTGCGGCGGTGCCGACGCATGCCCCGTGCCGCGAGCACCTTCTGCGTGTCTTCGACCATGGCCGGATTGCCGCACAGCATCGCCTGCGAGTTTTCCGCGGCCAGCGCGATGCCGGCGCGTGCTTCCAGGCGGCCATCCGCGATGGCATCGGGAATCCGTCCGGACAGCGCGCCCGGGTGCGCGTCGCGGCTCACCATCGGTATGTACGTGAACGCACCCGGGTGTGCCGCCGCGATCTCCGCGACGGTCTCGGCGTAGGTGAGTTCCGGCGCAAGACGCACCGCGTGGACCAGCACCACGCGCCCGAAGCGCTCCCACGTCTCCGGGCTGCGCAGGATCGACAGAAAGGGGCCGATACCGGTTCCGGTGGCAAGGCACCAGAGCACATCGGCCGCCGGCACTTCGCCGACCGAGAAGAATCCGTTCGCCCGCGGAAGAAGCCACACGGGGTCTCCGGGCTCGAGCGCCGCGAGCCGCGGCGTGAGCGGACCACCGGGCACCGTGATGAAGTAGAACTCGTGCGGGGCGCTGCCGGGACTGTTCACGAACGAATAGGGACGCCCGATCATGTCCTCCTTTTCGCCGGGCGGCGCAGGCAGTGCGAGCCGACCGAACTGACCGGCGACGAACGTCACTTCGGGTGCCGCCACTTGCAGCGAATACAGACGATCGGTCCAGCGCCGCTTCCCGACCACCCGGCCCTCGACCCATTTGCTCATCACGGGCTTTCGGAGAAGGTAAAATCGCGATTATGCCAACGCCGAGGCCGGCCCCCGCAATCGAGGTGCGGCGCCGGGGATTTCGTGTCTATCTGCGCCCGCCCCGGCGAAGCGACGCAGCCGCCTTCCTCGCAGCCGCGCGAACCAGCCGATCGCTGCATGCCCGGTGGGTGCGACCCCCCGAGTCGCCGGCCCGGTTTGCCGCCTACGTGACCCGGTTCGGCCGGGGCGCCCGCGATCCGCTGCGCGCGAACCACGCGGGGTTCCTTCTCCTGCGGTGCGAGGACGATGCGCTCGTCGGTGTCTTCAACCTGAGCGAAATCGTCCGCGGTGCCTTCCAGAGCGCCTATCTCGGCTACTACGCGTTCGCTCCCTACGCAGGAGACGGCTACATGGCCGAGGGCATCGAACTCGCGCTCGATGTGGCCTTCCGCCGGTTGAACCTGCACCGCGTCGAGGCCAACGTACAACCGGCCAACGTCCGCTCGCTCGCGCTCGTCCGAGGCGCGGGGTTCCGCCGCGAGGGCTATTCCCGCCGCTACGTGAAGATCGCCGGCCGCTGGTGCGATCACGTCCGGCTGGCACTGCTGCTCGAAGACTGGCGGGAACGTCGCAGGGCGGGACGGTGAAGCGACGCCGCGCCATCATCCTCGGCGCAGCCATCGTCGCGGGTTGCGCGACGGCACCGCAGTGGCCGGACGCGCCGCTCGCGGTCGTCGGCCACCCGCTGCCGCCGTACCAGTTCCACGAGGAGTGCGTGGTCCTGGCGGTCGGCGACCGGCTGGAGTTCGCCTTCGAAAGCACCGAGCCCGTGCTATTCAACGTCCATTACCGCGAGAACAGGGCCGTGGTGATGCCGATCACCCGCGAGGGCACGCGCGCGGCAGCCGGCGTGCTCCCCATCGTGATCGCACAGGATTACTGCGCGACGTGGGAGGCCGGCCCGGCGGGCGCGCTGATCGACTACCGGATGCGCGTCCGCCGCGCCGGCTCGTGATCGGCGGCACTCCCCCGAGGCCGGCGCCGCGCACGCTGCTCCTCGATCTCGACGGGACGCTCACCGACAATTTCGCGGGCATCGCGCGCTCGATCCGGCATGCGCTGTCCGCGCTGGGTGCGCCCGAGCCGGACGCCGCCACGCTGCGCCAGTGCGTGGGGCCGCCGCTGCGGCACTCCTTCGCCCGGCTGCTCGGCACCGACGATGCCGCGCAGGTCGAGCTCGCGATCGGGCACTATCGCGCGCGCTTCGCCGACGTAGGCTGGAGCGAGAACGTCGTCTACCCCGGCATCGACGAGGTCGTCGCCGCGCTCGCGGCGCGGGGCGACACGCTTTATCTGTGCACGTCGAAACCGCAACCCTATGCCGAGAAGATCGTCGAGCGCTTCGGGTTTCTGCGCCACCTCGCCGGCGTCTACGGGGCCGATCTCGCCGGCACGCTCGACGACAAGGCGAAGCTCGTCGCCCACCTGCTCGCGTGCGAGCGCCTCACAGCGAGTGCGTGCGTGATGATCGGCGACCGCGAGCACGATGTGCGCGCCGCGCGCGCGAACGGCGCGCAGGCGATCGGCGTGCTCTGGGGATACGGCTCGCGCGGCGAGCTCGAGCGCGCCGGCGCACACGCGCTCGCCGCGGCGCCCCGCACACTGGCGGGCGTCCTCGATGCGCTCGCGGCTCCCGCGCCAGCCGGCGCGCCCTGAGCGAGCCGCCGCCCGGCGCCGGGTCAGGCCAGCGCGGTGCGCGCACGCAGCGGACGCAGCGCGCCGGCGAAGCTCTCCAGCGCACCGCGGTCGAGCTTGCCGGCAGGCGTCTGCGGCAGCCCCGCCACGAAACAGACGTGCCGCGGCCGCTTGTGCGGGGCGAGGTGCGCGGTGACGAAATCGACCAACGCCTCGTCAGGCGGCGCGTCCGACCCTGCGACGAGCGCGGCGGCAACCGTCTGTCCCCAGCGCTCGTCCGCAATTCCGAACACGCCGGCGGCCGCGATGCCGGGACAGTGCTCGAGCGCGCGCTCGACTTCGGCCGGATACACGTTTTCCCCGCCGGTGACGATGAGATCGGTGCGCCGGGCGTGGACGTGCAGACGGCCGCGCGCATCGATCTCGCCCAGATCGCCGGTGTCGAACCATGCGCCCGGGGCCAGCGGCGCCTCGTTCCAGTAGCCGGCCATCAGCATGGGGCCGCGAATCTGGATGTGTCCGTCGACGATGCGCAGGTCCACGCCCGGCAACGGCGTTCCGACGTCGCCTCCCGCCTGCCCGAAGCGTTCGCGGTAGGGCGTCGTCACGATCTGGGCGCAGGATTCGGTCAGCCCGTAGCTGGCGAGCAACGGCAGGCCGCGCTCCGCGGCGCGCTGCAGGAGCGAGCGCGGCACCGCCGCGCCGCCCAGCAGGATGGCGCGGAGCCGCGGCGGGCACGTCCAGTGTGGATGTGCGTCGAGTACGCGCGCGAGCATCGTCGGCACCAGCGACACGAGCGTGATGCGTTGCGTCGCGATCCATTCCGGCACCCGCTGCGCGTCGAAGCCGGGCGCCAGCGCGACGCAGCGCCGCGCCGCGAGGCACCGGGTCACGATGGAGAGGCCGCCGACACGCGCGAGCGGCATGCACAGCAGCCAGCAATCGTCCGCCTCCCAACCCAGATTCGCCGCGCTCGCGTGCGCAGCCGCCACGAGCGCCGGACGCGTCAGCACCGCGGCGCGGGGATCGCCGGTGGTGCCCGACGTGAACAGGATGGCCGCGGCGTCCGGATGCGTCACCGGGCCCGCGCGCGCCGCCATCGCCCGCAGCGCCGCATCTTCGGACGCGGTCAGCCGCGGATGCAGCAGCAGCGCCGGGACACGCGCCTCCAGCAATGCAAAGAGCGTGACGAGCGCGTCCTGCGTGTTGCTGCCGACGAGCGGATACGGTGCGCCGGCGGGCGCCCCGAGGTCGAGCTCGGCAATACGTCGCTGCGTCAGCTCGGCGAGCTCGGCGAACGTCCACGTCCGCTCGCCGATGCGGAGCGCCGGCGCGGCGGGCGCCTCGCGCGCGGCGGCTGCGATGGAGAGCGGATCGACCATTGCCGCTTCAGGGCAGGCGCCTGAATTTGCGGAAATCGGGTTTGCGCTTCTCGAGGTAGGCGTTCTTGCCCTCGCGCCCTTCCTCCGACAGGTAGTAGAGCAGCGTCGCGTTGCCGGCGAGCTCCTGCAATCCGGCCTGTCCGTCGCAGTCGGCGTTGAGCGCGGCCTTTAGGCAACGCAACGCAATCGGGCTGTTGGCCAGCATTTCGCGGCACCAGCCGACGGTCTCCGCCTCCAGCCGCTCGTACGGCACGACGCAGTTGACGAGGCCCATGTCGAGCGCCTGCGCGGCGTCGTACTGCCGGCACAGGAACCAGATTTCGCGCGCCTTCTTCTGGCCGACGATACGCGCCATGTACGCCGCACCGTATCCGCCATCGAAGCTGCCCACGCGCGGTCCGGTCTGGCCGAAGCGCGCGTTGTCGGCGGCGATCGTGAGATCGCACATCATGTGCAGGACGTGCCCGCCGCCGATCGCGTACCCGGCGACCATCGCGACGACGGGCTTGGGCAGCGTCCGGATCTGCCTTTGCAGGTCGAGAACGTTCAGACGCGGCACGCCGTCACTGCCCACGTAACCGCCCTCGCCGCGCACGCGCTGATCGCCGCCCGAGCAGAATGCTTCGCGACCCTGGCCGGTGAGGATCACGACGCCGATGGATTCGTCGTCGCGGGCATCGGCAAACGCCGCCTGCATCTCGCGCACGGTTTCGGGCCGGAACGCGTTGCGCACCTCGGGCCGGTTGATCGTGATCTTGGCGATGCCCTCGTCGGCCTTCGCGTAAATGATGTCGTGGTATCCCGGGATGATCTTCCATGCCGGAAGCGGTGCTTGCGCTGGGGCATCCATCGTGCTCTCCGTCTGAGTGTGCGAACTGAGGGGTGCGGCTTCGCGGTGCTGCGACCGGGTGCGGCCGACGGGCGCCGGAGGAAAAAGGCAAGACTCTAAATAAGGAACGCCGCGCGGGCAAATCACTGCGATCACGCGGCATTGGCGCGCGGCGCACGCGGACGGAACACGGCAGCGTCGTCGAACAGCCGCGCGCCGAGGCGCTCCGTGTCCCAGCCGGGCAGTGCGGCGACCGGCACCGGCAGCAGGTGCTCCGGTGCGAACTCGGCGCCGAACGCGGCGACGGCACCCGCCGCCGCCGCATCGAGCGCCGTTGCCCGCGTCGCGGGGTCGCGGGGCAGCACAGCCGGATCGAGCGCGAGCACGAGCGCTCGGCCGGTGATGCCGCGGAACGGCACGGCGAGCTTCGCGAGCAATCCGTGTCCGAATGCGACTGCGGCGAGCGCCGGGCCGCTGCCCGCAGTGCCGCTTCCGAATGCGTCGCGCCATCGATGCGCACGCCAATGCGCGAGCAGCGCCGGGTCTACGCAGGCGACGATCAGCCCCGATTCGTCGAGCAGTGTCGCCGCATCGCGACGGCGATCGCGCGCGTTCGGCGTCGCCGCGCGCGCGGCGGCCACGTGCACGGCGTTGAGCGCCGCCTTGGTCCGCGGAAAGGCGAGCCACACCAGCGCATTGAACACGTCGTGCAGGGCGTCGCCGCGGGTCGCGACTTCGGCCCGCTGCGCGATTCGCGTTTCGTACGCGAGCGCCGACGGCGCACCGGGCAACGGCAGAGCGAAGGTCAGCGGCCGGCCGTCGGGCAACGCGAGGCCGGCCGTGGCCGCCCAGCCGTTCATCCTGGCGAGCGAGGGCAGTCCGCACCCGTCGCGCACTGGCAGCCAGCCGCCGAACGGCTCGAACGCCGGGTGCGCATCCGCGCGCGGCAGGCCGGCCGTTGCGCTCAACGTCCACTCCCCAGCGACATCGCGATGACGACGACGATGAAGACCACGAGCACCAGCAGCGCGATCTTCCACGGGCTCTTCGGGTATTCACCGCCGACGGCGCCCGTCACGCCGTTCATCACGCACTGGAACGTCCGGGACCCGTAGTTGTACGACAATAGCCACACGGGTGCGAGCATGTGCTTGAACGTCTGCGCCGCGTAATCGGAGCGCACCTGCAGATTGCGGTGCGTGTCCCCCGGAATCTGCGCGATGCACATCTGGCGGACCCTTTCGTCCATCGCATCGCGCGCGCGCTGTGCCGCCGCCACGAGGTCGATCTGGTAACGCTCGACGATCCAGCCGGCGACGTAGCCCGCGTCGTACGGCTTGAGCTCGGTCGTGGGGAATGGCTCGATCGCGCGCACGAGCCCCGGGTGGATGCCGACCGACGCGCACACGAGGTCGTCGTCGAAGAAGTGCTGCAGGCGTCCCGCCGCCGGCTCCCAGCGCGTGTGCTGCACCTGTCGCGTCCTGGTCTGCCCGCCTTCGGTGTAGGTCTCCGTCGTGTAGTAGTAGTGGCCGGCGTCCGCGGTCCACGACGCGTCGACACGCGCATCGAACGTCCAGTACGGCAGATAGACACCCCGAACGGTGTCGGTGAGCGCCTTTTTCTTCAGCGCCGACGGTGCGAGCCAGAGCCTGCCGTACCACGCGCGGATGCGCTCACGCGCAACCGGCTCGCTGATCGTGAACGGAAGTACGCTCTCCGGCCGGAACGCGGGCTTCGTCTCTTCGTAGGCGACGATCTGCGCCGAGCCGCAGAACTCGCAGTGTTGCGCCTGCCGCGTCGGGTCGAGCACGGAGATCGCGTTGCAGCTCTGGCAGCGGACCTGCCGCTTTTCCGCGACCCATCCGCGCCTGTCGTCGGTGATGCCGCGCAGGGCGACGACAAGGTCGTGCTCCACGACGGCGCCGCCGTCGTCGAGCTTCGCGGGCGACTCGGTGCCGCAGAACGGACACACGAGCTTCTGCTTCGCGGGATTCCAGTTCGCCTCGCCGCCGCAGGCGGGACAGGCGAATTTCTGCCGGGCGTTGGTTTCGGCCATGAGCCGCGATCAGCGGCGGCGGTCGCCGGCGATCACGACTTGAGGAACGCGCTGACGGCGTCGCGCGTGATCCGCCATTGTGTCCCGATCTTCTTTCCCTTGAGGTCACCTGCCTCGAGGCTCGCGAGCACATCGGACTCGGCCACATCGAGCATCTGCGCCACCTGCGCCGGGGTCATGAGGTCTGCAACGCCCGCTGCCGAAGCAGCCGGCGCGGGCGCCTGGATCCCGGGCGTGCCCTGTGCCATCAGGCCCCCGGTCTGCGTCATCATCTGCTGCGCCATCGCCATCCCGACCGCCATCTCGGCCGCCATGCCACCGGCGCCACCGCCGCCCTTCTCCATGCCCTGCGCCATCTGGAACTTCACGTAGTCGTTCAGGTTGCCCACCGCAGCCATGCTCGAGCGCTTGTCGATCGCCTGCTCCACTTCGGGCGGCACCGACACGTTCTCGACGATGAACGAAGTCATCGTGAGGCCGTACTTGTCGGCGAGAATGGGATTGATCACCGGCAGGAGCGCCTCGCCGAGCTCCGAGTAGCGCGACGCCACGTCGAGCGCCGGAACCTTCGCGGTCGCGAGCGCTTCGGTGAACACGCTGACGATGCGCGAGCGCATCGTGTCGTTGAATTCGTCGAGCCGGAAATGGTCGTCGGTGCCGGCGACCTCCTTGAGGAACTTCTTCACGTCGCTGACGCGAAAATCGTAGGTGCCGTACGCGCGCAGCCGCACCACGCCGAAGTCGGCGTCGCGCATCATCACCGGGTTCGCCGTGCCCCACTTGTTGCCGGTGAACACGCGCGTGACGACGTAGTACACGTCGGCCTTGAACGGGCTCTCGAACGCGTATTTCCAGCTCTTGAGGTTGGTGAGGACCGGGATGTTGTCCGTCGTCAGCACGTGCTTGCCCGGACCGAAGGTGTCGCCGAACGCACCGAGATAGACGAACTGGACCGCCTGCGATTCGCGCACGACGAGCTGCGCGCCGTTCTTGATCTCCTTGTCCTCGTCGGGAAACCGGTACGAGAGCGTGTCGCGCGAATCGTCGGTCCACTCGATGACGTCGATGAACTGCTTTTTCAGGAAATCGATGATCGCCATCGGCGCGTCCTTTTCGTTGCGGGTGGGCGGGAGAAACGGGGCCGGCGCTACTTCCTTGCCGCGCCCGCCTTCCTGACTTCGGCATCGGCCTGCCGGAACTCGGCCTCGATCTGGGGCGCCGGGAGCGCACCCGGCACGATCGAACCGTCGGCGAAGATCAGCGTCGGTGTCGCACTGATCTTGAGCCCATTGCCCAGCGCCTGCGTCGCCTCGATCGGATTCTCGCAGTCGCCCTTGTTGTCCGGCAGCTTGCCCGAGGCGAAGAATTCGTCCCACGCCCTGACCTTGTCCGCGGAGCACCAGATGATCTTCGACTTGCGCGCGGCATCGGGGTGCAGCTGGTCGATCGGGAACAGGAACGTGTAGATCGTCACGTTGTCGACCTTCTTCAATTCCTGTTCCAGCCGGGCGCAGAACGGGCAATCGGCGTCCGAGAACACGACGAGCTTGCGTTCACCGTTGCCCTTCACGCGCTTGAACGCGAGCTGATAGGGAAGCGACTCCAGCGGCACCCGGTTCAACTGCCGCAGCTTTGCCTCGGTGAGATTCTTCTTGGTCGCCGCTTCGTAGATGCTGCCGACGAAGATGTACGTGGCCTTGGCGTCGGTGTAGACGAGCTGGTCGTCGAACTGAACTTCGTAGAGCCCGAGGTAGGGCGACTTGGCGACCGCGCCGACCCGCGCACCGGGGAATTTCTGCTCGATCTGCTTCTTGAGCGCGGCGATCTCGCCGGACGCGGCCGGCGCCGCCGATTGCGCAATCGCGAGCGGTGCCAGCACCGCGCCGCAGGTCAGCGCGGCGACAGCGGCGGTGCGGCGCAAGGACAGGTAACGCAGGGAAATCATGGATATCTCCGTTGGGCGCGCCGCGCGATTCAGCGAAACGCGGATTGTGCCAGCAGGCGCTTGGCAAGGGGCAGCCGGTCGACGGCCGTCATTCCGTAATTGCGCGCGGAGCGGATCCACGGCGCACCGATTCCGAACAGACGAGCGAGCGAATCGGTGACGGTCTGCATCGCGCGCACGGGTTCTTCCCGGCGCCGCGCGTAGCGTTCGAGCAGCAGCGGCGCGCCGGGGTCGGCGACCGGTCCGCGCGCGCGCAGCACGGCAGCGAGCGCCTCGGCGTCGCCGAAACCGAGGTTCACGCCCTGCCCCGCCAGCGGATGCACGCCGTGCGCCGCGTCGCCAACCAGCGCAAGGCGATGGGCGATGACCGCGGGCAGCCGCAGGAACTGCAGCGGGAACGCCGCGGGCGGCGTGATGCATGCAAACCCGCCGAGTGCGTTGCCGCCGGCGGCCGCCACGCGCTCGGCCAGTGTCGCGACGTCCTGCGCCATCAGTTCCTCGGCAAGCGGCTCCGGCGCCGACCACACGATGGAAATCCGCCGGCCGGGCAGCGGCAACCAGGCGAGGATGCCACCGTCGGGACGGAACCACTGGTGCGCCCGACCGTGATGGGGCCTTTCGCACGCGAAGTTCGCGACCACGGCGGTCTGGCCATAGGGCTTCGGGGACGCGGGGATACCCGCCGCGGCGCGCACCCAGGAACGCGCGCCGTCGGCGCCGACGACGAGCCGTGCGGTCACCACGCGGCCGCCGTCGAGTTCGAGTCGGCCTTCGTCGGCGGTGAACGTCAGCCCGGCCAACGCGCACGGCGCGATCGTCGTCACGCCAGCCGCGTGGACGAGCGGTACGAGCGCCGCCCGGAGCGCACGCTCCTCGACAATCCAGGCGAGCGCGCGCTCTCCCAGGTCCCAGGCGGAGAATTCGAGCGTCCCGCCCGCGTCTCCGGCGACGCGCATCGACTCGATCGGCGCGATCCTGTCTGGCGCGAGCGCCTGCCACGCTCCCAGGGCGCGCAGGTACGCCGCGCTGCCGGGGCTGATCGCGTAGATGCGCGTGTCCCAGGTTTCCGGATCGGGCTCGGCTACGACGACGGGCGCGCGATCGAGCAGCGCGACGGCGAGCCCGGCGTCGGCCAGCGCCGGGGCCAGCGCCAGCCCGACCAGACCCGCGCCGGCGATTAGCACGTCATAGTCGGCCACGGCGGTCATCGGATGACCTCCCCCGCGCTCCCTGCTGCGCCGACTTCGCGCCCGCTGCCCTCCTCGACGAGGGGACGAGCGCCGGGATGAGCTCCCCCCGGAACGCGCTTCGCGCGTCTCCCCCCGAGGGGGGGCCGCGCCCTTGGGGCGGCCCGGCGGGCGCAAGAAGGCGGCACGGCGGCGGTCATGGCTCCCGTTCGAGCACTTCGATGACGTGATGCTGATTGGTGTAGATGCAAAGGTCGCCGGCGATCGTGAGCGATTTCTTGACGATGTCGGCCGCTGGCAGCGGCGTGCTGTCGAGCAGTGCACGAGCGGCAGCCTGCGCATACGGACCGCCGGACCCGATCGCGACGATGCCGTGCTCGGGTTCGAGCACGTCGCCGTTGCCGGTGATCACGAGCGACGCAGTGCGATCGGCCACGGCGAGCATTGCCTCCAGCCGGCGCAGGATGCGGTCGGAGCGCCAGTCCTTCGCCAGCTCGACGGCCGCGCGGGTCAGATGACCCTGATGCTTGTCGAGCTTCGCCTCGAAGCGCTCGAACAGCGTGAAGGCATCGGCGGTCGCGCCCGCGAAACCCGCCAGCACGCGGTCATTGTAGAGCCGGCGCACCTTGCGCGCGGTCGACTTGATGACGACGTTGCCGAGCGTGACCTGGCCGTCACCGCCGAGCGCGACGCCGCCATCGCGCCGGACCGAGAGGATCGTCGTACCGTGAAAGATTTCCATGGAGGGGTGGGTATCGAGAGAGCCGGTGGCTGGCGCTGCGCGTGCCCGAATGCCGAGGCTGCACCGCGAACCGGCGATGGGGCGGGGTGGAAGCCGGGGCGACAGGATAAGGAACGGCGACCGGTCGCCGCCGCGCGGAATCGAGCGCCTAGGGTGACTTCTTGACGAAATGCCTGGGCGAAATGCCGATCAGCAGAAGGAGCGCCCGTACGATGGGCGACGCGCCGACGATCTGCACCGACCTGCGCTGCTTTTCGATTCGATTGATCGCGTTGAGCAACGCCCCGGCGCAGACGAAGTCGACGCGTTCGACCTGTGCCATGTCCACCACGACCACCGTCTTTTTCTGCGCGAATTCGGACAGCGTCGCGAGCTGCGGCGTCAGCGACCCGGTCATCGCCCCCGACCATGCGAGCGCGTCGACGTCGGCGGACGCCGGATGGGCCGCGGACTCAGGCGCGGTCGACGGATCGACTTTCGGCAGTTCAGGGGGCTCCCACGACGGCGGCGACAGCTCGAAGGTCACCGCGTACTCGACGGCGCGATCCTCGAACGCCGCCCGGTCGTTGTCCCATTGCAGCAGTTCGAGGGCGAGGACCCACACGGCATCGCCGGCTTCCTTGCCCTTTCGCCGCATCGCGTCGACGAGAGGCCGCAACTTTTCCGTATGCTGCAGCCGTAGCGTGTACTTGCGCCGACGCGCCTCGGCGAGCACGTCCGCAAGAAGCCGCGCACCGTCGTTATCGACGGCGGTGACCGATGCCAGATCGACTCGCACGTGCGCACCAGGTTTGGACATCGCTCGCCGCAACACGTCGAACTGCGCGGTTGCGGCCGCGGTGAGCTTGCCCGTGAACGCAACGAATCCACCTGCGGTCGCCTTCGGTCCGATCTGTGGATGCGCCCGCTCTTCCCACGCCGGCGCCGAACGCTCGAACTGAACCACGTACTTGAGCGCGAGCTGGTCGAATGCCGACTTATCCCCGGCGCGCTGCAGGATGTCGAACAGCGCAAGCCACGCGAGCGGCGAGAGGCGCGTGTCGTGGTCGTTGTCCACGCCTTCCTCGAGCACGGTGCGTGCGGGCTGCGCCTGCCCGCTCGCGAAGAGCAGTGCGGCGTTTTCGAGCACCGCGCAGAGTCCGGGGTTGGCCTGGGCCACCTCAAAGGCGGTCTGGCCCGGCGTCCACTCGATCATGCTGGCGCCCGCGACCGAGATGTCGGCGGCCGGATCCTGCGGCCGACGCTCGGCCGGACGCGACTGTTTCGCATGAGTGGCAAGGTCGCGCGCCGACAGGGGCCGCACGGCCGGCGATGCCGGTTGGCCGCGCGCCTCCGCTTTCGACGGATCGTGTTTCTTGGCCGGCGGTTTCGGTTTCGAGAACAGGGCCATGCAATCGCGACGCAGAGGAGCCTCGGGAGGCCGCGTCGAGCGCGACGTTCCCGGATGGGCTAAGGGTCTGATTATGTTCCCGTCATAGTCCGCCGACAAGCCGGCCGCCGGGCAGAGGCCTCCGCAAAGGCCGACGGCCGGATGAACCGGCCGTCGCAGCGAAACGGGACAGGGTTGACGATGCCGCGCCGCGGCCTATCCGAGATTGCCGGCGGCAAAATCCCAGTTGAGCAGCTTGTCGATGACCGCGTTCACGTAGTCCGCACGACGATTCTGATAATCGAGGTAGTACGCGTGCTCCCAGACGTCGATCGTGAGCAGCGGCTTCTGGCCCTTGGTGGTGGGAACCTCGGCGTTGCCGGTCTTGACGATCTTGAGCTTGCCGCCGTCGACGACGAGCCAACCCCACCCGGAGCCGAACTGCGACACGGTCGTCGCGGCGAGCTCCTTCCTGAAATTGTCGAAGCCGCCGAGGTCGCTGTCGATCATCGCCGCCAGCTTGCCGGTCGGCTTGCCGCCGCCGTTGCCGCGCAGGCTGCTCCAGTAGAACGTGTGGTTCCAGATCTGCGCGGCGTTGTTGAACAGCGCCGCCTTGTCCGCCTTGCCGGCGGTATCCGCGATCACCTTTTCGAGCGTGGCGCCCTCGAACTCCGTGCCCTTGACGAGGTTGTTCAGGTTGTCCACGTACGTCTTGTGATGCTTGCCGTAATGGAAGCCAAGCGTGTTCGCCGAGATGACCGGCGCGAGCGCCGTGTCGGCGTAGGGAAGGGGCGGAAGCGTGAACATGGGGGTCTGGCTCCTAGCGATAAAGGGAAAACCGGCGGCGGCGGCGACCGCAGTGGCTGCAGCCGTCGCCTTGAGCGCATTGCGACGAAACTCGTCGATGCTTTCGTCGCGAACCGTCATCAGGAGGTTCCTTCTTTCGACGTCAGTCGCCCCGTCGATGCGGATCGGCGGGGGACGGCGACGATTGTACGGCCGTGCGGCGCTTCGCGGGGCGTCAGTCGCCGAACATCTTCTGAACGCGCTCGCGGCGCTCCTGCGCCTCGAGTGACAGCGTCGCTGTGGGTCGCGCGAGCAGGCGGGGGACGCCGATCGGCTCGCCCGTCTCCTCGCAAAATCCGTAGCTGCCGTCCTCGATCATCTTCAACGATTTTTCGACCTTCTTGAGGAGCTTGCGTTCCCGGTCGCGCGTGCGCAGCTCGAGCGTGTATTCCTCCTCGAGCGTCGCGCGATCCGACGGGTCGGTCGTCACTTCGTTTTCACGCAGGTGTTGGCCGGTGTCGTCGGCGTTGAGCAGGAGCTGCTCGCGCAGCTCCACCAGCCGCTGCTTGAAGAACGCGAGCTGCGCCTCGTTCATGTAATCCTTCTCCGGCGCCTTCAGCAAATCCTCCTCGGTGAGGATTTTCATCTTCTTGGTCGCCGTTACGCTTGCGGTTGCTTGCTTGCCTGCCATGCTGACCTCTGTGACTTGGTGCCGCCGCGCGCAGTCTATGTGCCGCGATTGGCGCAACGCGGTGGAAATGCTCCCGGATCGGAGACTCCCGCCCGCATGAAACGGGCGATTATATCCCGCGATCGTCCGTCGTAGCCACCGTCCGTCCGGTTGCGGAAAACATCGGACGTGCGGCCGTATAATCGTGGAAAAACAAGGCCTTTCGATGCACCCCTCCACCGCTGCCCTCACCCTGGCCCGCCCGGACGACTGGCACCTGCACCTGCGCGACGGGCCGCTGATGGCGGCGGTCGTTCCCGCGACCGCTCGCGTCTTCGGGCGTGCAATTGTCATGCCGAACCTGAAGCCCCCCGTCACGACGACCGAAGACGCCCGCGCCTATCGCGAACGGATTCTCGCGGCCGTGCCCCACGGCTGCGCGTTTGCCCCGCTGATGACGCTGTATCTGACCGACAACACCGCGGGCGAGGAGATCGCGCGGGCGAAAGCGTCGGGGTTCGTCCACGCGGTCAAGTACTACCCGGCAGGCGCCACGACCAACTCGGACTCGGGCGTGACGGCGCTCGACCGCGCGTACCCGGCGCTCGCCGCCATGGAGCGGCATGGCATGGTGCTGTCGGTCCACGGCGAAGTCACGACGGCCGACGTCGACATGTTCGATCGGGAGCGCGTGTTCGTCGACACGCTGCTGACCCGCATCGTCCGCGATTTCCCGGCGCTGCGCGTCGTCGTCGAGCACATCACCACGCGCGAAGCCGCCGAGTTCGTCGCCGCCGCCCCGGCGCACGTTGCCGCGACCATCACGCCCCAGCACCTCCTCTGGTCGCGCAATGCGCTGTTCGTCGGCGGCATTCGCCCGCATTACTACTGCCTGCCGATCCTGAAGCGCGAAACGCACCGCCGCGCGCTCGTCGCGGCGGCAACCTCGGCCAGCCCGAAGTTCTTTCTCGGCACCGATTCGGCGCCGCACGCGAAGCACACGAAGGAAAACGCCTGCGGTTGCGCCGGCTGCTATTCGGCGCATGCCGCGCTGGAACTCTATGCCGAAGCGTTCGACGATGCGGGCGCGCTCGACCGCCTGGAGGGCTTCGCGAGCTTCTTCGGCGCCGATTTCTACGGCCTGCCGCGAAACCGGGACCAGGTGACGCTCGTGCGCGAGCCGTGGGTGGTGCCGACCGAGTACCCGTTCGGCGAGCACACGGTCGTGCCGCTGCGTGCCGGCGAGGCCGTCCGCTGGCGCCTGCGGTCCTGACCCCGAGTGCGGAACCTTCCGCCGCGCAGTGCTATCCTACCGGTCCGAAGCCAGCCAGACCGTCGCCGCCCGTCACGGTGAAAACCGACGCCGGGGGGAGGAAAGTCCGGGCTCCGCAGAGCAAGGATGCCGGGTAACGCCCGGACGCCATACGTCGGACGCTCGCGCGGCCGACCAAAGCGAGGAACAGGGCCACAGAGACGAGTCGCCGGCGGTCACACGCCGGCGGGTGAAACGCGGCAACCTCCATCCGGAGCAACACCAAGCAGGCGGACGATGACGCTGCTCGCCGAGTCCGCGGGTAGGTGGCTCGAGCCCATCGGCAACGATGGGCCTAGACGAATGACGGCCATAGCGCGCAAGCGCCGTAACAGAACCCGGCTTATCGGCTGACTTCGGCTTTATCGATCGTCCCGCGACGCGCGTCGCGGAACGCGGGCGAGATGGGACGAGATCGCGGTGGCCAGATGAGCAATGGGCGTGCGTGTCCGGCCGGACGCGCCGCGCTGCGCTCTCGCTGGCTACGCCGGATCGCTCGCACCTTCGTCGCGCTCGCGGCCGCGGTGTGGCTCGTTGTTCCGAGCTCGGTGCGGTCGCAGCCGGTTCTCAGCGCCACGCCGCCTTCGATCGATTTCGGGAACGTCGTCGAAATGACGTCGGCGCCCGGCAAGTCGGTCACGATCACCAACATCAGCGACGTCGATCTCGAGTTCTCGCCGTACTACTACCCGCCGATGAATCTCGGCTTGTGGATGGATTGCGTGCATCTGCGCCCAGGCGAGAGCTGTCTCGTCTTCATCTCCCTCGACGCCCGCGCGCTGGGCCCGGGACAGTCGTCCGTCGACGTCTATGCGTATCTGAACAGTTCGAGCGCGACGCTCCCGCCCGTCGAAATCGACGTCCGCTGGAACCTGATTCCGGGGCGCATTGTGTTCGGCGAGGCGGAGCTCGACTTCGGCATGCGACCGATCGGCGACGCCGTCGATCACGCGTTCGGTCACGCTGACGAACACCGGCCCGATCGCGCGAGCGGTCGCGTGGCGCGTCATCGGCACCGAATGCGCGACGTTCGACGTGACGCCGCCTCTTTGCATCGCCCAGCGGTCGAGCTACCGGGTTGCCGACGCTTGCCCCGCCGAACTGCCGGCCGGTGCTCGTTGCGATCTGACGGTCACGTTCCAACCGATCGCCGGCGGCAATCTGATCGCTGCGTTGAGCGTGGATTTCGCCGGGACGTCGCCGCTCGTCGGTGGCGGACTTCCCGTTCCGCCGTCGATGCCGGGCACAACGCTGGCGGTCGAGTACTTCAACGCCTCGCTGGAGCACTATTTCCTGACCGTCACGCCTCTGGAAATGGCCGTGCTCGACAAGGAAGGTCCAGCCGGCTGGCAACGCACGGGGCTGTCGTTCTGGGTGTATCCGGCGGACAGCTCGGCGCGCCGCGCGGCGCGAGCCCGGTGTGCCGATACTACGGGCGACCCGAAGCCGGACTCGATTCGCACTTCTACTCGGCATCGACCGACGAATGTCGCGCCGTCGCCGAGCGGTCGCCTCGCCGCCTGGATCCTCGAAAGTCCGACCTACTTCTACGCCTACCTGCAGACCTCGATCGGCAGCTGCCCGGCCGACGCGGCGGCCCAGCGCGCGATCGCGAGGCGGCTCTACCGCGTCTACAACAACCGTCCGGACGCCAATCATCGGTTCACGACGTCGTATTACCTCGCCGGCGCAGATGCAGTCGTCGCGCGGCTGGATGCCGGAAGGCTACGGGCGGGATTCGATCGCGATGTGCCTGCCGCCGTAGCGCGGATCGCCGCTTGCCGGTCCGACGCTAGAGCCTGAGCCACAGCCGCAGCGCCGCGTCGACGGCCTGCATCTGGTCGCCGGTGAGCGCACCGACCTGACGGGCGATCCGCTCGCGCCTGAGCGTCTGCACCTTGTCGACCATCACCTGCGACGGCTTCAGCAGGCCGTTGCCGCGTGCCGGCCGGACGGCGACGCGGAACAGCGGCGCCTCGACCAGCGTCGACGTGATCGGGCAAACGGTGACGCTGGCATGCGTCTCGTTGAAGAGATCCGATTGGACGACCAGCGCGGGGCGCGGCTTACCGTAGTCGCCCGTCGCCGCGGCCAGCACGACGTCGCCCCGATGCAGCGCCGACGCCACCTAGAGCGTCCAGCCGGTGTCGTCGGACGCAAATGCCGGTTCGGCCACGCGGCTGGCGAGGATCGACTGTCGCCGTGCCTCGTCGGCATTCGCCTCAAGGTAGCGACGGATCGCGTCGCGCGCGAGATCGCTCTTCGGCCGGCCGGTGGCGCCGGCAAGCCAGTCGAGGCGTCGTTCCAGTTCGGGATCGAGACGGATGCCCAGCATGCGTCGCCCCGCGGATGTTTAACGTGTGTTAAACATCGTGCCGCAACGGACCAACCACGTCAATCGGCCGGTCGGCTGAGTGCGGCCGATAGCCGCTCCCGCAGCGCGGTCTTCAGCACCTTGCCGGCGTTGTTCTTCGGCAGTTCGGCGACGAAGACGTACGCCTTCGGCCGCTTGAAGCGCGCGATGTGGTCGAGGCAGAACGCATCCAGCGCGTCGCGCAGTGCGTCGTTCCCGGCGGTGCCGGCACTGCCGCGGGCAACGACGAACGCGACGACTTCCTCGCCCCACTCCGGATGCGCATGCCCGACGACGGCCACTTCGGCGACGTCGGGGTGGCGCAGCAGCACCTCCTCGACTTCGCGCGGGTAGATGTTCGAGCCGCCGCTGATGATGAGGTCCTTCGAGCGGTCCCTGAGCGTCAGGAAACCGTCCGCATCGAACACGCCGACGTCGCCGGTGTGCAGCCAGCCGTTGGCGAGCGTCGCGGCGCTGGCCTCCGGGTTGCGCCAGTAGCCGCGCATCACGGTCGGTCCGCGGACCAGGACCTCGCCGACCGCGCCCGCGGGCAGCGCCTCGTCGTCGGTGCCGGCGACGCGGACTTCGATACCGGTCTGCGCGACGCCGACCGATCCGATCCGCGCATCGTCGCCGCGCGCGATGGCGTCGGCGACGAGGTCGCGGCCCATCGCCGTGATCGTCATCGGCGTCTCCCCCTGCCCGTAGATCTGCGCGAGCCGCGGGCCCAGCGCGGCGAACGCCGCCTTGCAGTCCTCGACGTACATCGGACCGCCACCGTACACGATGCATTTCAGCCGTTCCAACCGCGCATCGCGCAGCGCCGGCGATTCGATCAACCGCTTCACCATCGTCGGTGCCGCGAAGAAGCACGCGTGGTTCCACGACTCGAGCAAGGCGGCGATCTCCGCCGGGTCGAATCCTCCCGACTCCGGCACCACGTTGACGGCGCCACGGGCGACATGCGGGAGCACGTACAGGCCCGACCCGTGCGACAGCGGAGCGGGATGGAGGATCGCGTCGCCCGGTGCGATTGCCTCCACGTCCGCGAGGAAGCACTGCGTCATCGCGAACAGGTTGCCGTGGGTGATCTCCACACCCTTCGGTCGGCCGGTCGTGCCGCTGGTGTAGAAGAGCCACGCGGGATCGTCGGGCAGGCACGCGGCCGGCGCCGCCACGGCCGTTCCTTGCCTGAGCATTTCGAAGGCATCCCCGGTGAATGCGATCACCCGTTCGAGCGAGCGCGGCACGCCTGCCGCCGCGCCCAGCGCGGCCTCCCATGCGGCATCGACGAACGCCCAGCGGGCGCCGCTGTGCTCGAGGATGTAGGCGAGCTCGGCCGGATGCAGCTTCGCGTTGACCGGGACCGTGACGAGTCCCGCCCACCAGCACGCGAAAAGGGTCTCGACGTAGGCCGGCACATTGCGCGAAACCAGCGCGACGCGGTCACCGGGCGCGAGCCCCGCGGCGAGCATGGCACCGGCGTGTCGCGCCGCGCTCGCGGCCAGCGTTTCGTAATCGGCGAGTACCTGGCCACCCAGCGCGACCGCAGGCAGGCGCGGCCAGCTGCGCGCCGTACGCACCAGCAGCGAGGCGAGATTGTGCGCGCTCGACGCCCGTGCCGCCGCCCGACCGTCAGACATGGCGATGCCGCCGCACGTCGCGCAGGATCTCGCGTGCCGCGTTGCGTCCCGGCAGGCCGGTGACACCTCCCCCCGGATGCGCGCCGGAGCCACAGAGGTAGAGCGCGCGCACGGGCATGCGGTAATCGGCATGCCCCAGGACCGGGCGCGTCGAGAACAGCTGATCGAGTCCGAGTGCGCCGTGAAAGATGTCGCCGCCGACGAGGCCGAACTCGCGCTCCAGATCCAGCGGCGAGAGCACGCGGCGACCGAGCACGCTGGCGGCGAAGTTCGGCGCGACGCGATCGACCGTGGCGACCATGAGATCGGCCACTTCCTCGCGCGCATCGTCCCACGTCCGCCCCGTCACCTTCGGCAGCTCCGGGTGGGCGTGCTGGCAGAAGAGGCTCGCCACGTGCATGCCCGACGGCGCCAGCGAATCGTCCACCACCGACGGGATCAGCATCTCGACGATCGGCTCGCGCGACCAGCCGTGCGTCTTCGCGTCGAAGTACGCGCGCTCCATGTAGCCGAGCGACGGCGCGATCACGATCCCGCTCGCGTGATGGGGCTGCGCTGCGGCGCCGGGCAGGCACGTGAAATCGGGCAGCGCGGACAGCGCGACGTTCATCCGGAACGTGCCCGAGCCGCAGCGATAGGCCGCAATGCGCGCACGGAAATCGGCCTCGACGTCCCCGGGCGCGACGAGCCGGTCGAACAGCAGCCGCGGGTTCACGTTGGCAACCACACGGGTCGCTTCGACGACTTCGCCGCTCTCGAGCTCGACGCCCATCGCCCGTCCGCCCTTGACGATGACGCGGGCAACCGGTGCCGACGTGCGCAGCACAACGCCGCGCGCCGCACACTCGCGCGCCATCGCCTGCGTGATCGTCCCCATTCCGCCCTTCGCATGTCCCCACTGCCCGCGCTGTCCGTTGACCTCGCCGAACACGTGGTGCAGCAGCACATACGCGGACCCGGGCGCGAAGGGGCTCGCAAAGTTGCCGACGACCGCGTCGAAGCCGAACGCCGCCTTGACCGGATCGGACTCGAACCAGTGGTCGAGAATCTCGCCGGCGCTCTTGGTGAACAGGTCGAGAACGTCGCGCTGGCCCGCGCGGTCGAGGTCGCGAAAGCGTCGTGCGACCTTCCATGCGTCCAGAATGACCTGCATGCCTCCGCCGGCGTTCGGAGGCGTCGCCGCCATGAGATCGCGCAGCACGTCGGCAACGCGGTCCAGCATCGCGTAGTAGGCCGCGAGCCGGTCGGCATCGCGGCGCGAGAAGCGCGCGACCTCTGCCTGCGTGGCCGCGAGCCCGCCTCCGACCTTGAGGTAGCGTTGACTCGCGCCGGGCAACGGCAGGAAATTCGAGAACGGCCGCAACACCACCTCGAGGCCGTGCGCGGCGAGCCTCAAATCGCGGATGACCTGCGGGTCGAGCAGGCTGACCGTGTAGCTCGCCGTCGAATTGCGGAATCCGGGATGGAATTCCTCGGTCACCGCGGCGCCGCCCAGCACGCTTCGCCGCTCGAGCACGCAGACCGAGAGTCCTGCGGCCGCGAGATACGCGGCGCAGACGAGGCCGTTGTGGCCGCCGCCGACGATCGCGGCATCGAAACGTCTGGCGTTGGCGGTCACGGCGATCGCGTTCCCCGGTGTTGGGGACGCCCCTTCGCGGTGGTCAGTCCTCGTCGTCGGCCGCGACGGCGACGGTGGAGTAGCCGCAGTCGACGTAGGTGATCTCGCCGGTGATCGCGCTCGACAGCTCCGAGAAGTAGAACGCGGCGACGTTGCCGACCTCGTCGATCGTGACATTGCGATGCAGCGGTGCGGCGCGCTCGAAGCGGGAAAGCAGTTTCGAGAAATTGCCGATGCCGGCCGCGGCGAGCGTCTTGATCGGTCCGGCCGAAAGTCCGTTGACGCGAATGCCCTCCGGTCCGAGGCACGCCGCGAGGTAGCGGATGTTGGCTTCGAGACTCGCCTTGGCGAGCCCCATCACGTTGTAGTTCGGGACCGAGCGGACGGCGCCGAGGTAGGTCATCGTCAGCAGCGAGCCCGGACGCCCCTGCATCAGCGGCCGCGCGCCCTTGGCCAGCGCCGCGAAGCTGTAGCTGGAAATGTCCTGCGCAATGGCGAACGCCGACCGCGTGAGGCCCTCGAGAAAATCGCCCGCCAGCGCCTCGCGCGGAGCATAGGCGATCGAATGCAGCAGTCCGTCGAGAACCCCCCACTCCGTCTTGAGCGACGCGAACAGCGCGTCGATCTCGTCGTCCCGGGACACGTCGCAGCGCAGTACCGGGACGGTGCCGAACTCCGCGGCGATCCGGGTGACGCGATCCCTGAGGTCGTCGTTGACGTAGGTGAACGCGAGCGTGGCGCCTTCGCGCTGGCAGGCACGCGCGACGCCGTAGGCAATCGAGCGGTTCGACAGCACGCCGGTGATCAGGATCTTCTTGTCGGCCAGAAAGCCCATCGTGGCTCCGGAAAAGGGATTGAGTGAGACCGCAGGCGGCGCTCAGCGGAGCATCGACGGTGCCGCGCCGATCACGGCACAGGCGATGCGTCCGTTGGGAACGTCGGGTTTCGCGTCGAGCGGACCGACGGCGCCTTCGTGAATGACGACGGACTTGCCATAGACGCCGTCGGGTCCCGCGAGCGCGAGCCCGGCGATGCGCACGCTCATCGTCGCGGTACCCTCGCTGTTCGCCGCGAGCGTGTAGATCAACGGCTCGCGGCCCGGCGGCGACCACGGTGCGCCGGCGGAGAATCCGTTGCGCGACGAGCAGTTGCCGGTCGTGTGAATCGCGACCCGGTAGACGCCCGATGTCGCGTCGGTGACGTGGAGGACCATCGTCACGCCGTCGGCTCGGGGCTGGAACACCACCGAACCGCCGATCGCGCTGCCTCCGAGCGGCCCGAACAATCCGCCCACAGCCGCCGCTGCGGCACCGCGCGTCGCAGTATCCGCGGACTCGTTCATCGACTGGCAGCCCGCGAGTGCGAGGACCAGAACTGCACTCACCAGCATGAGCCGCCGCTGCACCGGGTTTCTCCGTCGTTCGCACAAATGCGGTGCGCCCTTCGCCTGCGCCGTCGTCGGGCAGGCGACCATGATAAGCGAACCGGCATTGCGCCGCCAAAAATGCTGACCGCGCGGGTTTCGGACCGGTGGCCATCGTTCCGCCCGCGATCAACGCGCAGCGCCCGCCGCCGACCCGGTCACGTTCTCGAACAACACGGTGACGATCCCCGACTGACGCCCGTCCGGCGGCGGCCGCCACCGGCGTTCGCGGTACAATTTGACGGCCGCTCCGCTCGGGACGGCCGTTTTCTTTGGCATTCCCCTCCCATGTCGCAGATGACCCCGTCCGAAATCGTTTCCGAGCTCGACAAGCACATCGTCGGGCAGGATGCCGCGAAGCGCGCCGTCGCGATCGCGCTGCGCAACCGCTGGCGCCGGCAGCAGGTGCCCGAGCCGCTGCGGCAGGAGATCACGCCGAAGAACATCCTGATGATCGGCCCGACCGGCGTGGGCAAGACCGAGATCGCGCGGCGGCTCGCCCGGCTCGCCGACGCGCCGTTCATCAAGGTCGAGGCGACGAAGTTCACCGAGGTCGGCTACGTCGGCCGCGACGTCGACACGATCATCCGCGACCTCGCCGAGGCCGCGATCAAGCAGACCCGCGAGACCGAGGCCCGCAAGGTGCGCAGCCGCGCCGCCGACGCCGCCGAGGAGCGCGTCCTCGATGTCCTGCTGCCGCCGGCGCGCGAGGTGAACTTCCACGACATGCAGCCGGCCGACACCGGCACGCGCCAGAAATTCCGCAAGCTGCTGCGCGAAGGCAAGCTCGACGAGAAGGAAGTGGAGGTCGAGGTGTCGCTGCTGGCGCCGCAGATGGAGATCATGGCGCCGCCGGGCATGGAGGACCTGACGAGCCAGATCCAGGGGATGTTCCAGCAGATGGGCGGGGCGCGGCGCAAGGTCAAGAAGATGACCGTCGCCGACGCGATGAAGGCGCTGACCGACGAGGAGGCCGGAAAGCTTCTCAACGACGACGAGATCAAGTCCAAGGCGCTCACCGCGGTCGAGCAGAACGGCATCGTGTTCCTCGACGAGATCGACAAGATCGCGAGCCGGCAGGAGACCCACGGCGCCGACGTCTCGCGGCAGGGCGTCCAGCGCGACCTGCTGCCGCTCGTCGAGGGCACGACCGTTTCGACCAAGTACGGAATGGTGCGCACCGACCACATCCTGTTCATCGCGTCGGGCGCATTCCACCTGTCCAAGCCGTCCGACCTGATTCCCGAGCTGCAGGGGCGGTTTCCGATCCGCGTCGAGCTGCAGTCGCTGTCGGTCGCCGACTTCGAGCAGATCCTCACGGCGACCGATGCCTGTCTCGTGCGCCAGTACGAAGCGCTGCTCGGCACCGAGAATGTCCACCTCGACTTCAAGCCGGACGGCATCCGGCGACTCGCGGAAATCGCCTTCGCCGTCAACGAAAAACAGGAGAACATCGGCGCCCGCCGCCTCTACACGGTGATGGAACGGTTGCTCGAGGAGCTTTCGTTCCAGGCGACGAAGCACACCGGGGACACGATCGTCATCGACGCCGTCTATGTCGATGCGCGGCTCGCGGGCATCGCCGGCGACGACAATCTCGCGCGCTACATCCTTTGATGCGTCGAGGTTCGCATCTGCCGTCGAGCGTCAAGCATCCTGCGTCGACCGTGAAACCACCGGTGGACGAGACGCCCGTTCGAATCACGACGACACGCGAGTCGGCCACCGTCGCCGGGTCCGCGACGCCGGACGCTGCGCGCTAGCCCCCATGGCCCGCCTGCTCGGCATCATCCTGCCGGTGTTCTCGATCATCGCGCTGGGATGGCTGTACGGCCGGCGGGCGAAGCCGGACATGGCGTGGGTCAACCGGATCAGCATGAACGTGCTGGCGCCGGCGCTGATCTTCTCGGCGCTGGCGAGCAAGGATTTCGACGTCGTCGAGTACAAGCTGCTGATTCTCGGCAGCATCGGCGTGGTGCTCGGCTCGGGGCTGCTCGCCTGGCCGTTCGCGAAGCTGCTGCGCCTCGACTTCCGCACGTTCGTGCCGCCGATGATGTTCAACAACTGCGGCAACATGGGCCTGCCGCTCGCGGCGCTCGCATTCGGCCAGGCCGGGTTCTCGGCGATGGTCGCGCTGTTCGTGATCTCCAACCTGCTCCACTTCACGCTCGGCGTCTGGATGATCGACCACCACGCGAAGTTCGGGAATCTCCTGCGCAATCCGATGGTCTGGTCGACGTTCGCCGGCTTCGCCTTCGCACTTCTTCACCCACCGCTGCCGGAGTGGGCGGCGACCACGTTCAAGCTCGTCGGCGACGCGCTGATCCCGATGATGCTGCTGTCGCTGGGCGTGCGGCTGACGACGATCCGCTGGGACGACGCGCGGCTCGGCGTCATCGGCGGCCTGGTCTGTCCCCTCACGGGAATCGCGATGGCCGCGCTGCTGACACCGGTGCTCGGGCTGGACAGCACGCAGGCGGGGTTGCTGCTGCTCTTCGGTTGCCTGCCGCCCGCCGTCCTCAATTTCATGGTTGCGGAGCAGTTCAAGCAGGAGCCGGGCAAGGTCGCCTCGATCGTGCTGATCGGCAACGTGCTGTCGGTGGTGTTCGTCCCGCTCGGTCTTTCGCTCGCGCTCCACTGATGGATACGACCGGCCGCAGCATCGACGCCATCCTGTTCGACCTGGGCGGTGTGCTGATCGAGCTGGTCGGCGTCGAGCAGATGCTGCGCTGGAGCCCGGACCTGGGCACCACCGAGGAACTGTGGCGCCGCTGGCTGCATTCGCCGGCTGTGCGCCGCTACGAGACCGGCGGCTGCGGCCGCCACGATTTCGCGGCCGACGTGATCGAAGAGTTCGGGTTGCCGGTGGATGCACCGACTTTCCTCGACGCCTTCGGGCAGTGGCCGCGCAGTCTCTTCGCCGGCGCGACCGAACTGCTGGCAGGACTCGCGCCGCGCTATCGGCTGGCGAGCGTGTCGAACACCAACGATCTCCACTGGGACCGCTTCGAGCGCGAATGGTCGCTCCCCTCCTGCTTCCACGACAACTTCCCGTCGTACCAGGTGGGCAAGCTCAAGCCCGATGCCGAATATTTCCTGCACGTGCTCGAGGCGCTCGACCTGCCCGCCGGGCGCGTGCTGTTCGTCGACGACAATCGCATCAACGTCGACGCGGCGGCGCGCCTGGGGCTGGTCGCGCGCCACGTTCCGACGTTCGCGGCATTGCGTCCGGCGCTCGAAGCGCTGAGCCTCGTCGATCGGGATCCGCCACCGACCTCCGGAGATACGCGATGAACCTCCACCGCCTGCTGCTGCAGCGCGCCGCCGACCGTCGCCCGCTGCGCGTCGGTCTCATCGGCGCCGGCAAGTTCGGCTCGATGTACCTCGCGCAGGCCAAGCATACGGCGGGCATCCACGTCACCGGCATCGCCGACCTCGCGCCCGACCGCGCGCGGGCCTCGCTCGCGCGTACCGGCTGGGCGCCGGAGCGCTTCGCGGCGCGATCGTTCGCCGATGCGGCGAAGGCGGGGACCACGTTCATCACCGACGACGGCGCGGCGCTCATCGCCGCGCCGGAGGTGGACATCGTCATCGACGCGACGGGCAGTCCCGCCGCAGGAATTCGCCACGTGCTCGACTGCTGCACGCACGGCAAGCACATCGTGATGGTCAACGTCGAGGCCGACGCGCTGGCCGGCCCGCTGCTCGCCCGGCGCGCCCGCGAGGCCGGCATCGTCTACTCGCTCGCCTACGGCGACCAGCCGGCGCTGATCTGCGAAATGGTCGACTGGTGTCGCGCGGCCGGCTTCGAGGTCGTCGCCGCCGGCAAGGGAACCAAGTACCTGCCCGAGTACCACGCCTCGACGCCGGACACGGTGTGGCGGTACTACGGCTTCACGCCGGAGATGGTGGCGGCCGGCGACTTCAATGCGCAGATGTTCAACTCGTTCCTCGACGGCACCAAGAGTGCGATCGAGATGGCCGCCGTGGCCAACGCCACGGGGTTGACGCCCGCCCCAGGAGGTCTCGATTTCCCGCCTTGCGGCGTCGACGATCTGCCGCGTGTGTTGCGGCCGCGTGCCGAAGGCGGACGCCTCGATCACGCCGGGCAGGTCGAGGTGATCTCGAGCCTTGAGCGTGACGGCCGGCCGGTGTTCCGCGATCTGCGCTGGGGCGTGTACGTCACGTTCCGCGCGGGCGACGCGACCGGCGAGGACTACGTTCGCCGCTGTTTCCGGGAATACGGCTTCTCGACCGATCCCTCGGGCCGCTATGCGGCGATGTACAAGCCGTACCACGCGATCGGGCTCGAGCTCGGGATCAGCGTCGCCTCGGTGGGGCTGCGGCGCGAGCCGACGGGCGCGGCAAGCGCATGGCACGGCGACGTCGTCGCCACCGCAAAGCGCGCGCTCGCCGCCGGCGAGAAACTCGACGGCGAAGGCGGCTACACCGTGTACGGCAAGCTGATGCCAGCAGCCGACTCGCTGCGGCGGGGCGGGCTGCCGCTGGGCCTCGCGCACGGCGTCACGCTGAAGCGCGCGGTCGCCGCGGGCGCGCAGGTGTGCTGGGACGACGTCGCGTTCGACGCCGGGAGCCACGCCGTGAAGTTCCGCAAGGAGATGGAAGCGGCATTCGGCACGCCCGCGGGCGAGTCGTTCGCGCGTTGATCTTCGGCACGTCCGACGCATCCCGCTGGCTGCAGGATCGGCGAGGCTGTGCGAGGCCGCGGCACTGGCCGCCGGCCGCGATTCGCCTTGCCGTCGATCCCCGCTAAATGGGGTGATTCACGCGGCCCGCTTGAACGTCGCGAGGAGCGCGCCGGCGGCGACGAACAGGCCGCCGAACGTGCGGTTCATCCAGCGGATGTGCTGGGGCTCGGAAAGCGCTCGCAGCACCTTCGCGGCGAGGCCGGTGTAGCCGCTCATGACCACGAGGTCGGTGAAGAACAGCGTTGCCATGCAGATCGCGTACTGGAGCACCTGCGGCTTCGCCGGATCGATGAACTGCGGCAGCACGGCGAGCATGAACACGATGCCCTTCGGGTTCGTCGCGTTGACGAGAAACCCGCGCAGCATCAGCCGTCTCGGGGTACCGTCCGCGCCCGCCATCGATTCCTCGGCCATCGGCGTCGCCGGCGAGCGCCATTGCTGGATGCCCAGCCACACGAGATAGGCCACGCCGAGCCATTTGATCGCCAGAAACAGCGTCGTCGACGCCGCGATCACCGCACCGAGTCCAACGGCGACGATCAGCAGCACCAGCAGAATCCCGAATTGCAGCCCGATGATGTTCCAGAAGGCGCGCCGGTAGCCGTAGCGCACGCCCGCCGACATGCACGAGATGGCGCCGGCGCCGGGCGACAGGCTGATGATCCAGGACGCGACGAAGAAGGCGAGCCAGGTGGAAAAGGGCATGACGATGCTGCGACGGGCGAATTGCTCGCGATTTTACGCCTTCCGCGGGCCACCGCCTTCGGCCGTGGCGACCGGGCACCCCGTGACCTGCAACCGGCGTGGGGATCGCTCAGTCCAACGTCGACCGGAACGCGGATAGTCCGACGCCACCGATCACCAGCATGAAGGCGACGATCGGCCAGGCCTCGGGCAGCACCTCCGCCATGCCGTTGCCCTTGAGCAGCAGTCCGCGAACGATGCGCAGGAAATGCGTGAGCGGCAGCACTTCGCCGATCGCCTGCGCCCAGCCCGGCATGCCGCGGAACGGGAACATGAACCCGGACAGCAGGATCGACGGCAGGAAGAAGAAGAAGGTCATCTGCATCGACTGCAGCTGATTTTGTGCCAGCGTCGAGAACGTGAGCCCGAGCGTCAGGTTCGCCGCAATGAACAGCAGCACGGCGAGGTAGAGCGTGCCGAGGTTGCCCAGCATCGGCACCGCGAAAATGAGGCGCGCGAGACCGAGCACCAGCGTGACCTGGATCAGCCCGATCACGACATAGGGCACGATCTTGCCCGTCAGCACCTCGAGCCCGGTCGCCGGCGTCGACAGCAGGTTTTCCATCGTGCCGCGTTCGCGCTCGCGGGTGACGGCAAGCCCGGTGATCAGCACCATCGTCATCGTCAGGATCACGCCGATGAGACCCGGCACGATGTTGTACTGGGAGATCGCCTCGGGGTTGTAGCGCGGGTGGGCAACGAACTCGAACGCGCCCGGCGTGCCCGCCAACGGTGCGAGCGGACCGACCAGGTCGTGCGCCAGCGCCGACGTCGCGAGCGCATTGAGCGTGCCTAGGGCGTTGGCGGTGGCGAGCGGATCCGTCGCGTCCGCCTCGACCAGCACCGTGGGACGCTCGCCGCGCACGAGCGCGCGCGCGAACCCCGCGGGAATGTTGACGACGAACTGGGCGCGGCCCGTGGCGAGTGCGCGATCGGCTTCCGCTTCGGTCGCGGCCGCGCCGACGAAGGCGAAGTAGTCGCTGTTGGCGAGCGCCGCCTGGATGCTGCGCGAGAACTCGCTGCGGTCCGCGTCGATCACCATGGTCGGCAGGTGCTTCGGATCGGAGTTGATCGCGAACCCGAACAGCACGAGCTGGATCACGGGAATGCCGACGATCATCCCGAACGTCAGCCGGTCGCGCTTGAGCTGGATGAACTCCTTGCCGACGATTCCCAGCCAGCGGGAGAAGGAGAAGAAGCCGTTCACGTTCGCTCTTCGGGCCCGTCCGTCGCCGCCGGGCCGTTACTCATCAGATGGATGAACACGTCCTCGAGACCCGGCTCCACCCGCCGCCACGTTCGGCCCGGTTCGGCCTTCAGCGAAGACAGCCCCGCTTCGAGCCGCATCGCATCGGACCCGGTCACGTGCAGCGCGGCGCCGAACGCCGCGACCTGCTCGACGCCGGGGAGCGTGCGCAACCGTGGTGCGAGCGCCGCGAGATCGGGGCCTTCCACCGTCCAGGTGACGAGCGGCTGACTGGCGATCACTTCCGCTGCGGTGCCGTGTACCAGCAGCCGGCCGTCGAGGATGTAGGCGAGCTTGTGGCAGCGTTCGGCCTCGTCCATGTAGTGCGTGCTGACGAGCACCGTGATGCCCTGCGCGGCGAGCTCGTGCAACTGGTCCCAGAAGTCGCGGCGCGCCTTGGGGTCCACGCCGGCAGTCGGCTCGTCGAGCAGCAGGAGCTGTGGCTCGTGCAGCAGGCACGCGGCGAGTGCCAAGCGCTGCTTCCAGCCGCCGGAAAGCTCGCCGGCGAGCTGATTGCCGCGCGCGGCGAGCCCGAGCTGTTCGAGGGCCCTTTCGACGCGCTCGCCGACCCGGTCCATCCCGTACATCCGCGCGACGAAGCGCAGGTTCTCGCGGATCGTGAGGTCTTCCCAGAGCGAGAAGCGCTGCGTCATGTAGCCGACGTGACGCTTGATCGCGCGCGCCTCGCGCAGGATGTCGAAGCCGAGGCAGGTGCCCTCGCCGCTGTCGGGCGTGAGCAGCCCGCACAGCATCCGGATCGACGTTGTCTTGCCGCTGCCGTTCGGTCCGAGGAATCCGAAGATCTCGCCACGCCGCACGGAAAGCGCGAGGTCCTTCACCGCACGATGGCTGCCGAAGCTCTTGTTCAGGCCGCGCACGTCGATGACGACATCGCCGGCGACGACAGACGCGTCCATGGTCAGGACGGGGGCAGGGTCACGTCGACCGGCTGTCCGGGATGCAGTTTCGACGCATCCTGCGGCGCGGGCCTCGCCTCGACGAGGTACACGAGCTTGGCCCGGTTCTCCTTCGAATAGAGGACCGGCGGCGTGAACTCGGCGCGGTCGGCGATGAAGACGATCGTGGCAGGCACCGGCGCCACGCAGCCGTCGCAGCCGACCGTCACGCTCTGACCGGGTTTCAGCCGCCCGAGTACCGCCTCGGCGACGTAGAAGCGGATCTTGACGTTGCCCGGCGGCAGGACGCTGGCGACGGGGCTTCCGGCAGGGACCCAATCGCCGACGACGTAATACGTGTCGTTGACCCGTCCGGCCGCCGGCGCCACGATCGCGCGCTGTCCGAGGCGCCAGTCGGCCTGCGCCAGCACGTCGCGTGCGGCGCGCGCGTCGGCTTCCGCGGCGCGTATCTCGTCGCTCCTCGCCGGCAGCTTCGCCGAGGCGACGGATGCCTGGAACTGTGCGACCTGCGCCTCGTCGCGCTTGACCTGCGTGCGCGCGTCGTCGAGTGCTGCCGCGCTCACGAAGCCTTCGGCGAAGAGCTTCTCCGTCCGCCGCAGGTTGGCGATCGAGAGATCACGCGCGGCCATCGCCTGGCGCATCTGCTCGGCAACCGCTTCCACCTCCGGCGGCCGCTTGCCGGTCTTCAGATTCGCGAGCCGCGCTTCGGCCGCCTGCAACTGCTGTTCGGCCTGCCGCCGCGCCGCAACTTCGTTTTCGCGCTCCAGGGCGAAAACCGGCGCGCCGACGTCGACGGCGGCGCCGCGCGTCACCGTAAGCTTCTGCAGGGTGCCCGCGAAAGGGGCGGCAACGCGAACGAACTCGCCCTCGACATAGCCCTGCAGCGGGCGCTCGCCTTGCGGGCTGCAGCCGAAGAGCAGGACCGCCGCCAGCCAGACCCGCGCCGACCGGCGCCGCGCGCCCCTTCGTGCCCTGCCGTCGTACACGCCTTCCCCGCTGCGATGGACGCTTGAGAGCGTAATCGCGGGGCCGCGAAAACGCCAGCGCGGCGCGCATCGCCCCGGTCGCGCGCGGGCTTGCCCCTCGGCGCGGCGATGGCCTAGTACTTGATGCTGCACCCGTAGGGCGTCGTGTTCGCGACGGTCACCGGCTTGCCGGCCGTTGCCTCGGTGAGCGCGGCACGCACAAAGTTGTGCGCGCCCTTCGCGTCGGCCGGATTCGCCGAGCGCTTGTCGTCGATCGCGCCGTTGTAGACCAGCGTGCCCGCCGGATCGACGACGAACATGTGCGGCGTGGTCCGCGCGCCGTACGCGCGACCGGTGGCCGAACTGCCGTCGATCAGCGTTGACGCGGGGGTCGCGCCCTGCGCCTGCATCCAGCTCGCCATTTCGGCGCCGGTCTTGAATTCCGAATGACCCGAGTTCGTCGAATTGATCGCGAGCCAGACCACGCCCTTCGCCGCCCATTCCTTCTGCAGCCCCTGCATGTTGCGGCTGACGTAGTGCTTCTGGACAAATGGGCACTCGGGATTCGTCCATTCGAGCACGACGAACTTGCCGCGGTAGTCGGCGAGGTGCACCGGCTTGCCCGCGGTGTCCGTGATCGTGAACGCGGGAGCGGTGCTGCCGGGTGCGGCGGCGAGCGCCGGGAACGTGGCACCGAGAGCGATGCCGAGGGCGAGGATCGACGGACGGATTCGCATGTGGGCCTCCTTAGAGCGATTGCAGCGCGTCGAGCACGATGTTCTGTTGCAGGACCTCGGGCAGAATCAGCGGCGACTTTCCGGGCCGGTAGAGGACGTAAACGGGCACGCCGCTCCGGCCGAGGGCCGTCAGCGCGCGCGTGATCTCCGGATCGCGGCGCGTCCAGTCGGCACGCACCAGCGCGACGTTGCGCTGTGCGAATGCAGCGCGGATGTCGGCCGCGTTGAGAACCAGCCGTTTGTTGACCTGGCACGTCACGCACCACGCGGCGGTGAAATCGATGAATACCGGTCGCCCCGCGGCCGTCAGCTCCGCCACGCGCGCCGGTGCGTACGCGAGCCAATCGCCGTTCGCCGCAGGCGCAACGCTGCCCGAGCGGGCCGGCGCCGCGTCGGCCTCGGGCGCGAACAGCGGCCACGCTATGGTCACCGCCGCGGCCAGCGCCGCGACACCGGCGAGCGCCCACGGCCGCGCGCCCCCGGTCCGCACGATCCGCCACGTCCACAGCGCGAAGCCGATGCCGAGCAGTGCCAGCAGCAGACGGACGACTGCGTCGTTGTCGCGCTGCGCCCCCAGCACCCAGGCGAGCCAGATCACCGTTGCATAGAGCGGGAACGCCAGCAGCTGTTTCAAGCGCAGAAGCCACGGCCCCGAGCGCGGGAGCCGGCGACGCCAGCCCGGCAGCAGCGCCAGCGCCACATAGGGCAGCGCCATGCCGGCGCCGAGCGCGACGAACACCAGCAGTGTCGTCGCTGTCGATCCGGCGAGTGCGTAGCCCAGCGCGGCCCCCATGAATGGCGCCGTGCACGGGGACGCGACCACCACGGCGAGGACACCCGACGCGAACGCATCGACCGTGCGGTTCTTCGCCGTGTAGCCGGCGACGCCCGACGGGACGAGCTGGCCGAACTCGAAGACGCCGGACAGGTTGAGCGCCAGCACGAAAAACAGCGCGGCCAGCGCCGTGACCACGGCCGGCGACTGCAACTGGAAACCCCAGCCCAGCTGCTCGCCCGCGGCACGCAGCGCGGCGAGCGTGAGACCGAGCGCCACGAAGGTCAGCACGACGCCCCCCGCGAACGCGAACGCCTCCCGGTGCAGCGTCGCCTTCGTGTCGTGATGCGTGGCGAACCCGAGCACCTTGAGCGACAGCACCGGAAACACGCAGGGCATGAGGTTCAGGATGACGCCGCCGACAACGGCGAACACCACGGCGAGCGCCAGCGAGAGCCCGTCACCCGAAGGCGACGCGGTGCCCGTGAGCGGCGCGAGGTTCAGCACCGGCGCCGGCTCGAGCGCGGGCTTCGGCCCCGCGACGACGGCGCCGACGAGCGGCGTGTCGACCGTCGCGGCGCGGGCACCACCGGGGAAACCATTGGCAGCGGTGAGAACACCAGCGAAACGTCCGAAGTCGCCCGCGAGGTTGAACGACACCGGAAGGGTCAGCACGAAGGCGCCGCCGTCGCGGGCGAGCGGCTGCGGCCGCGACGGCTCGATCCGCGATTCCGCATTCGCGAAAAAGTAGAGCGTGCCCGGATCAGGCGTGCCCGCGGGCGGAACGAGCCTGAGTTCGATCGTCTGGTCCTTGCCTTGCGCGGCGACCTGCCAGCCGGGCAGAGGGCGCGGCAGTGCCGCGCGCGTGGCCGCGATCGCAGCACCCCAGTGCGGGTCGGCGCCCGACGTCGGCGCGACGGGAAGTGACAACGCGAGGTCCACGCCTTCCGGGATGCACGTTTCCTTGCACACGAGCCAGTCGGCACGCGCGTTCAGCGCAAGCGTGCTGCCCGCCGCCACGGTCGTCGCCGGAACGACGTCGACGAGATGGAAGACTTCACCCTCGTATCCGTAGTTGACCAACGGTCCGACCGGGAGAGCCTGTGGCGCCGGCCATTGGATGGGTCCGACGGTGAAACCGGTTGGATCTTTCCATGCCAACGTGGTGGGCAGCCCGGAATCGCCCGGGTTCTGCCAATAGGTGTGCCACCCCGGGGCGAGCTTCAGCCGCAGGGCGACCGTGAGCGGCTCGCCGGGCACCAGGGCCGTCTTCTCGGCCACGAGCTCGGCCTCGACATGCGGCGTGCTGACCGGCGCGGCCTGCGCCGTGGGCGAGGAAGCGCTCAGCGCAATCCCGCCCGCGGCGACGAGCGCGGCGACGAAGCGGGCGATGTTGCGAGGATTTCGCATCGGGGATCGGCGAGAGCGCCTCGGTTGGGCGCGCATGGGCGGCAATGGTTCCGCGCGTACTTCCTGTCGGTGAACATTCTACCCGCCCGTCACATTCCGGCCCCACGCGCTGCCGGGGACACGTCCGGTTCCGCCGGGCCGAACGCAGGCCCGCTGCGCATTCCGATGACCGGCGCGGCCCGTCGCCCCGACTGGTAGAATGGCCATTCCCTTTGGGGAGTAGCCGCCCTCGAGGCTCGAGGGGGATGCGTCAACACGCTTGGGGCGCTTTCGCGCGGCCTCATGGCGCATCCGGCACCGCGAGAAGCGGGCATGGCGAGACCATCGGCGACGCGACCTTCGACCCGGGGCGGGTGGGGACGCTGCGCCGTGGCTGCCCGTCGCCCGCCCCGCTCGAAAGGTGCCATGGAAGCCTTCCTCGTCTCGACCGGCGTCGTCGCGCTGGGCGAAATCGGCGACAAGACGCAGCTGCTCGCGTTGATCCTCGCCGCGCGCTACCAGAAGCCGCTGCCGATCATCGCGGGCATCCTCGTCGCGACGCTTGCCAACCACGCGCTCGCCGGTCTCATGGGCAACATGGTCCAGGCGCTCGTCCCGGCCGACATCCTGCGCTGGCTGGTCGCGCTTTCGTTCTTCGCCGTCGCGGCGTGGGCACTCAAGCCGGACGAAATCGACGCCGACGAACCGTTGCCGGCGTCGCGCTGGGGCGTGTTCGGCGTCACGCTCGTCGCGTTCTTCCTGGCCGAGATGGGCGACAAGACGCAGATCGCGACGATTATCCTGGCCGCGCGGTTCGAGTCCCTTGCCGCCGTCGTGCTGGGGACCACGCTGGGAATGCTGGTCGCGAACGTGCCGGTGGTGCTGGTCGGGAAGGCCGCTTCGGCGAGGATTCCCTTCAAGGCGGTGCGCATTGCCGCCGCGCTGCTGTTCGCGGGACTCGGGGTCTACGCGCTGGCCGCGGGGCTGCCGGGCCGGTGATTCCGGGGCCGGCCGGTATAATCGCCGGTCTGTCCATGCCACTCGCGAGGGCGCCGGACGCACCCGCGGGCCACCGCTTCCCCCTTCCCATGAAGCCGTTCGATCACCGCGAAATCGAGGCTGCCGCGCAGGCCGCGTGGGCGGCCGCCGACGCCTACCGCGCGACCGAGAAGGCCGGCGCGAAAAAGTTCTACTGCGTATCGATGCTGCCCTACCCATCGGGCAAGCTGCACATGGGGCACGTGCGCAATTACACGATCAATGACGTGATGTACCGGCATCTGCGGATGAACGGCTGGAACGTGTTGATGCCGATGGGCTGGGACGCCTTCGGCCTGCCCGCCGAGAACGCGGCGATGAAGAACGGCGTCCCGCCGGCGCAGTGGACCTACGAGAACATCGCCTACATGAAGAAGCAGATGCAGGCGATGGGCCTCGCGATCGACTGGTCGCGCGAAGTGGCCGCCTGCGATCCGGCGTACTACAAGTGGAACCAATGGCTGTTCCTGAAGATGCTCGAGCGCGGCATCGCCTACCGCAAGACGCAGGTCGTCAACTGGGACCCGGTCGACCAGACGGTGCTCGCCAACGAGCAGGTGATCGACGGCCGCGGCTGGCGCACCGGCGCCGTGGTCGAGAAGCGCGAGATCCCGGGCTACTACCTCAAGATCACCGACTACGCCGAGGAGCTGTTGTCGTATCTCGACCGGATGCCCGGCTGGCCGGAGCGCGTGAAGACGATGCAGGCCAACTGGATCGGCAAGAGCCAGGGCGTGCGCTTCGCGTTCCCCCACGACATTCGCGACGCCGGCAAGCTCATCGGCGACGGCAGGATGTACGTGTTCACCACGCGCGCCGACACGATCATGGGCGTCACCTTCAACGCGGTCGCGCCCGAGCATCCGCTCGCCACGCACGCCGCGCAGGGCAATCCCGGGCTCGCCGCGTTCATCGACGCGTGCAAGCGCGGCTCGGTGATGGAAGCCGACCTCGCGACGATGGAAAAGAAGGGCATGCCCACCGGCCTCTTCGTCACCCATCCGCTCACCGGCGCCAAGGTCGAGGTCTGGGTCGGCAATTACGTGCTGATGGGCTATGGCGACGGCGCCGTGATGGGCGTGCCGGCGCACGACGAACGCGACTTCGCGTTTGCGAAGAAATACGGGCTGCCGATCCGGCAGGTGGTCGGCATCGAGGGCGAGGCCTTCTCCACCGACGCCTGGCAGCCGTGGTACGAGGACAAGGTCCGCGGCCGGTGCGTGAACAGCGGGAAGTACGACGGTCTCGACCACGGCGCCGCCGTCGACGCGATCGCGGCCGACCTCGCCGCGCAGGGCCTGGGTGAGAAGCAGACGACGTTCCGGCTGCGCGACTGGGGCATCTCGCGCCAGCGTTACTGGGGTACGCCGATCCCGATCATCCACTGCGCAACGTGCGGTGCGGTGCCGGTGCCCGAGAAGGACCTGCCGGTCGTGCTGCCCGAGGACTGCGTGCCGGACGGCACGGGCAACCCGCTCAACAAGCGCGAGGACTTCCTCCGGGTCGACTGTCCGCAATGCGGCAAGCCGGCGCGGCGCGAGACCGACACGATGGACACGTTCGTCGACTCGTCCTGGTACTACATGCGCTACACCTGTCCGGACGCGACGACGATGGTCGATGCGCGCAACGACTACTGGATGCCGATGGACCAGTACATCGGCGGCATCGAGCACGCGATCCTGCACCTGCTCTACGCGCGCTTCTGGACCAAGGTGATGCGCGATCTCGGCCTCGTGAAGATCGACGAGCCGTTCACGCGCCTGCTCACGCAGGGGATGGTGCTCAACCACATCTACAGCCGCAAGGGCGCGGCCGGCGGCGTCGAGTACTTCTGGCCGGAGGACGTCGACAACGTCGTCGGCGAGGACGGCCGCATCGTCGGTGCGCGGCTGAAGGCCGACGGCTCGCCGATCGACTACGGCGGCGTGGGCACGATGTCCAAGTCGAAGAACAACGGCGTCGATCCGCAGGATCTCATCGACCGCTACGGTGCCGACACCGCGCGCCTGTTCGTGATGTTCGCCTCGCATCCGGAGGCGACACTCGAATGGTCCGACGCCGGCGTGGAGGGGGCGCACCGGTTCCTCCGGCGATTGTGGACGTTCGCCGAAGCGCGCGCGGACGCCGTCGCGAAGGCAACGGGCGCGTTCGACGGGCGCGACGCCGCGCCGGCGGTCAAGGCGGCGCGGCGCGAGCTCCACCTGACGCTGAAACAGGCGAACTACGATTACGAACGGATCCAGTACAACACGGTCGTGTCGGCGGGCATGAAGATCCTGAACGCGCTGGAGGCCGTTCCCGCCGATACGGCGGGGGCGGCCGCGCTCGCGCACGAAGGGCTATCCCTGCTGATCCGCGTGCTGTACCCGATCGTCCCGCACACCGCGTGGGGCCTCTGGGAGGCGCTCGGATTCGCGGCGACCCACGGCAGCCTCCTCGACGCCCGCTGGCCCGACGTCGATGCGGGCGCGCTGGTGCAGGACGAGATCGAACTCGTCCTCCAGATCAACGGCAAGCTGCGCGGCAAGATCGTCGTGCCGGCCGCCGCCGACCGGGCCGCGATCGAAGCCGCAGCCAAGGCCTCGCCCGAGGTCGCCAAGCACGCGGCGGGCGCGGCGGTGAGAAAGGTCGTCGTCGTTCCGGGACGGCTCGTCAATGTCGTCATCTAGTCCGGGCCGGCGCGCAACGCTCGTCGCGCTCGGCGCGGCCGTCGCCGTCACCGCGTGCGGCTTCCACCTCCGTGGCGAAGCGAACTATCCGTTCACGACGGTGTTCATCGCGACCGCCCCGGCGGCGCCGATCGCGGCCGAGTTGAAGCGCGCGCTCGTCGGCGCAACGGTCGTCGACACCGCCGCCGCTGCGCAAGCGATCCTCGACATCGCGCCAGTCGTCGACGACAAGGCAGTGCTGTCGCTGTCGGGGGGCGGACGCGTCAGCGAGTTCCTGCTGACCAAGCGCGTGTCGTTCCACTTGCACGATGCCGAAGGGCGCGACTGGCTTCCGGCCTCCGAGATCACGATCCGCCGCGTCTATACGTACAGCGAGTCCGAAGTGCTGGCCCGCGAACTGCAGGAGGCGAGTCTGCTGAAGGAAATGCAGACCGACGCCGTCCAGCAGATTGTGCGCAGGCTGCAGTCGGCGCACAAGCCGACGTGATTGTGATTGGGGTCAGATACGTAATACGGACATAGTCGACGCATGAACCATCGCGGAGTCCGTATTACGTATCTGACCCCAATCACACCAAACGCGGGGTCCGTGTTACGTATCTGACCCCAAACACCATGGACATCCGCGCCAACCAGCTCGCCACCCATCTCGAGCGCATGCTCGCGCCGATCTACGTGATTCACGGCGACGAGCCGCTGCTCGCCATCGAGGCGGGCGACGCGGTGCGGGCCGCAGCGCGCAAGGCGGGCTGCGACGAGCGCGAAGTGCTGGTCGTCGAGCCGGGCTTCAAGTGGGACGCGTTCATGGCCGCCAATGCGAACCTCGGACTCTTCGGCGGTCGGAAGCTCATCGATTTGCGGATCCCGACCGGCAAGCCCGGCGTGGAAGGCGCGAAGGCGCTGGAAGCCTACGCCGGGGATCCGAACCCGGACCACGTCACGCTCGTCACGCTGCCGAAACTCGATCGCAGCGCGCAGGCCGCGGCGTGGTTCACGGCACTTTCGGCGGCCGGCGTGGCGGTCGCGGTCTACCCGCTCGACCGTGTCGAGCTGCCACAGTGGATCGCCGCGCGCCTCGGCCGCCAGAAGCAGACCGTCGGGCACGAGACGCTCGCGTTCCTCGCCGAACGCTGCGAGGGCAATCTCTTCGCCGCGCAGCAGGAAATCGAGAAGCTCGGGCTGCTGCTCCCCGACGGCCGGCTCGACCACGAGGCCGTCCTGCGTGCCGTCGCCGACGTCGCACGCTACGACGTCTTCCAGCTCTCCGAGGCCTGGCTCGCCGGCGACGCGCCGCGCGTGGTCCGGATCCTGGCGGCGCTCGAAGCCGAGGGCGAAGGCATCCAGCTCCTGCTCTGGCAGCTGGGCGAGGACGTCCACGCGCTCGCGTCGGTGCAGACCGCTACGGCAGCCGGCATGCCGCTCGCAACGGCGCTGCGCAATGCCCGCGTGTGGGGCAAGCGTCAAGCTGCGCTCGAGCGCGCGGCGAAACGCGTGCGCAACGTCGATGTCGTGCCCTTGCTGCGGGCATTGGCGCGGCTCGACGCGCTTTCGAAAGGCATCGGCCGCGGCGATGCTTGGGACGACTTGGCCGCCGTCGCGCTGACGCTCGCCGGCAAGCCGGCGCGGCCACTGCCGTCGGGTTCTTAGCGCCGGTTCACGCCCAAAGCGGGCACAGCTGCATTCTGTGCCGCGCATTGCCGGCAATCAGCGGAAATCCCCCGCCATCGCCTGCATCACCGCGAGCACCGCCACGCCGGCCGTTTCCGTACGCAGCACGCGCGGCCCCAGCCGCACCGCAACAAAGCCGCGATCCTTCGCCGCCGCGATTTCGTGGGCCGTGAGCCCGCCCTCCGGCCCGATCAGCGCGGCGAACCGGGTCTTCGGCGGTTCGACCTCCGGCAACGACTCCTCCGCTCCCGGGTCGAGCACGACGCCCTCGCCGTCCCATCCGGCAAGCCATGCCGCGAACGGCATCGGTGCCGCGACCTCGGGCACGCGGTTGCGGCCGCACTGCTCGCATGCGGCCACGGCGATCTGTCGCCAGTGCACGAGGCGCCGGGCGCCGCGCTCGCCCGCCGGCAGCGGCGCACTGCGCGCCGTGACGATCGGCGCGATCGCGGCGACGCCGAGTTCCACCGCCTTGCGCACCGCGTAGTCCATCGCATCGTTCGCCGCGACGGCCTGCGCCAGCGTCACCGCGAGCGGCGATTCCCGCTCGATCGGGTCGAATCCGGTGATGTGCGCGGCGGCGCCGCGCCGGTCGATGCGCGCGATCGTCGCCGCGAATTCGCCGCCGGCGCCGGTGAACAGCGTGATCGCGTCGCCGGCCGCGAGCCGCAGCACGCGCACCGCGTGATGCGCGAGGGCGTCGGGCAGCACGAGTTCGCGGCCGACGTCCGCGGGCGCGAGATCGATCGGAGCGTGAAAGCGCGGCGCGGCCATCGTCCTACGCAGGAGCGACGAAATCGAAGTGATAGAGATCGTTCACGGGACGAAACCCGATCCGCGCGTAGACCGCGTTGGACGTCGGGTTGGCGAGGTCGGCGACGAGAAAGAGCTTGCGCCGCCCGCGATCGAGCAAGCCGCGGGCGAGCGCCGCCACCAGCGCCGTTGCATAACCGTGCCGTCGCGCATCGGGCTGCGTGTAGACGGGGGCGATGCGCGCGTACGCGTCGCCGGCGTCGGCCCAACCCGCGAATGCGACCGGGCCGCCGTCGTCCCAGATCCAGTAGCGGCCACGGGCGAGACGCCGCGGGACCACGGCCCGCACGCGCTCCGGCGCTTCGGGCACGCCGGCTTCCGTCACGAACGCGAGCTGTCCGGCGACGAGCCAGTCGTGATCGCCGTCGACGGCAAGGCGCACGGCACCGCTCGCGGACGGAACCGGCGCGACCTCGGTCAGGACGTGGTGACGCAGATGGAACCGCAGCGCGTAGCCGCGTCCCGTGCGCTGCCGCCAGACGCGGGCAAACGACTCGCACGCGGCGAGCGCACCGACCACCCCCGGCAGGTCGGGACAATCGCCGGTGACGTCGGCGGCGAATGCGGCCGCGGCCTCGGGGTCGCTTTCCTCGACAAGCATCGGGCCGTCGCCGTAACGCAGGGCGACGCCGCACGCACGGCCCTCCGCGTAGGTCGCGAGGTAGGGCGCGGCATCACCGGCCCCCGGCGCGTTCGTCTTGAGCGCGCCCGCGCGATCGATCAACGCCGCCGCCGTGGCCTCGCTGCGGGCCATCACAGGCCTCGCGGCGGCGAGGAAGGCGTCAGGATCGCGGTGACGGGTGACGGACATGCGTTCGGGGAAGCTGCGCGCGGCAAGACGCAGCGTCGCCATCGGCCGCGCACGGGGCACATTCACCCGGCTCCTCGTCGATTGCCCGCCGCCGAGGCGCTGGTCTAGAATTCTGACACAGACTTTATTGCCGACACCGCGCAGCCAACGCCATGGTAAGCCTTACGACCCCCGCCGGCCAGTTCGGATCCCGTGCGCCGGCGTTCGACCTGCCGGGCGTCGACGGGGGCCGTCACACGCTCGCCGAGGTCCGCGGCGAGCACGGCACCGTGGTCATGTTCATCTGCAACCATTGCCCTTACGTGAAGGCGGTACAGGAGAAGATCGTCCGCGACATGGCCGAGCTCGCGACACTGGGCGTGGGCAGCGTGGCGATCATGAGCAATGATCCGGCCGACTATCCGGAAGATTCCTTCGCGAACATGCAGGCGGTGGCGACCCGGCTGCGATTCCCGTTCCCGTACCTGTTCGACGAGACGCAGGCGGTCGCGAAGGCGTATGGCGCCGTCTGCACGCCCGACTTCTTCGGCTATGACCGCGATCTGACGCTTGTCTATCGCGGCCGGCTCGACGCGTCGGGCCGGTCGCCGAACCCGGCGGCAGCACGCGAGCTGTTCGATGCGATGCGCGATGTCGCCCGCGGCGGCAGCGCGCCGGCGATCCAGCAGCCGTCGATCGGATGCTCGATCAAGTGGCGCCAATGACCGGGCGCGGTCGGCTCATCGATCGGGATCAGGCGGCCTCTGCCCCTGACTCGCCCTCACTCGACCAGCGCGCGATAAGCATGCCACGTCGCGTGGCCGATCACCGGTACCGCGACGACCAGGCCGACGAACCAGAGCGCGAAGCCGGCACCGATGACGAGCGCGATCATCAGGCCCCAGAGGATCATCGCGGGCAGGTTGTTGCCGAAGGCCTTGAGGCTCGTCAGCACGGCGATCACGCCGTCGACGTGGCGGTCGAGCATCATCGGCACCGACACGACGCTGATCGCGAAGACGAGGACGGCGAAGAAGCCGCCGACGCAGAAGTACGCGAACAGGAACTCCAGGTTGTCGAGCGAGGCGACCTGCTCGAGAAACCGGTCCACGCTCGGCATCTCGCTGGTGTAGGACAGCGCGAACACGATCAGCGACGCGCGCGCCCACACGAGCAGAATGACCGTGAGCACCAGCGCGAACACGCCGATGGCGCCGACGTTCGGACGCCACGCGTCCAGCGTGGGCGCGAGCCACAATGGCTCGCCGCGCTCGCGCCGCCGTGACAGCGCGTAGAGGCCCGTGGCCAGGAACGGCCCCACGAGGAAGAAGCCGCAGATGAGCGCGGAAACATACGGATAGGCGTGGCGGAACACGACGGCGATCAGCCAGCCCATCGTCGCGAAGCACATCCCATAGAAGAGGCTCGGCAGCGGGTGCGCGCGGAAATCGCTCCAGCCATGCGCAAGCCAGCGCAGCGGCGCGCTGGCCGGAACCGTGCGCACGCCCGGTGTGACCGAGTGCGCGTCGTCGTCGACGGGGCTCATTGCGTTCCTCCGCGGTTCACAGAAAATCGCGCAGTGCATCGAGCACGGCGTCGGGCTGCTTCGGCCATCAGTGCGTGGCCGCAGTCCGGCAGCGTCACCACGCGCGCGCCGGACAGCGCACCGATCAATGCCTGGGCGGATTTCGGCGGCGCCATCAGGTCACGTGCGCCCAGGATCACCAGCGCCGGACAGCGCACGCCGGCAGCCGCCGCAAGCCCGTTCGCGTAGCCATGGCAGGCCCCGAGATCGGCCGCGAGCGCGAACGGCTGCGAACGCTCCATCAGTCGCACCGCGCCGCCCATCATCCACATGCCGGGCACCGGATTCCCGCCCAACTGCTTGCCCGCGCTGTGCGACCAGCCGGCGATGAGCTCGTAGGCGACGTGATCGTTGCGCCCGGCCGCCTCCAGCAACGCATCGTTGACCGGCATCGGCACGGCCGGGCCGAGCAGCGCGATCTTCGCCGCGCGATCCGGGTGGCGCGCTGCGCATTCGAGCACCGCGAGCGAGCCCAGCGAATGGCCGACCAGGGCGGCCTTGGCCGCCCCCGCGGCGTTCAGCACCGCGGCGATCCAGTCGGCGATCGCCTCCGCCGACGCGAGGGCTCGGCCCTCCGAGCGGCCGTGGCCGGGCAGATCGACGGCAAGGGCGTTCCATCCGTGGTGCGCGAAATAGCGCGACTGCAGCGCCCAGACGCTGTGATCGTGCGCGGCGCCGTGTACGAAGACGACCGTGGGCTGTGCGGGCACCAGCGGGCGACTGCCGGTATAGGCGTAGGCCGCCAGGCCGCCGACCGTCAGCCGCATCAGGCCTTCCCCGCCGCGTGGAGCGCCCGCGAAAGGTCCTCGACGAGATCGTCGGCATGCTCGAGGCCCACCGAGAGCCGGATCGTGCCTTCGGTGATCCCTGCTTTCACGAGGTCTTCGGGCGTCATCCGGAAATGCGTCGTGCTCGCCGGATGGATCACCAGCGATTTCGCGTCGCCGACGTTGGCGAGGTGCGAGAAGAGCTTGAGCGTCTCGATGAATCGGCGACCCTGCGCGCGCGTCCCCTTGAGGTTGAAGCTGAATACGGCGCCGCAGCCGTGCGGCAGCAGGCTTCGCGCGAGCGCGTGGTCGGGGTGGCTCGGGAGCTCGGGATAGCCGACCGACTCCACCAGCGCGTGTCCGGCGAGGAAGGCGACGACCTTGCGCGTGTTCTCGACGTGCCGGCCCATTCGCAGCGGAAGGGTCTCGATGCCCTGGAGGATCTGCCAGGCGGTCATCGGCGCCATGCACGCGCCGAAGTCGCGCACCCCCTCGCGCCGCGCGCGCAGCAGGAACGCCGCCGTCGTCGACTCCTCGCTGAACGTCATGTCGTGGAAGCCGGCATACGGTTCGGTCAGCGTCGGAAATTTGCCGCGTGCGGCGGGGGCGCGATCCGCCCCGTCCCAGTCGAACTGCCCCGAGTCGACGAGCACCCCGCCGATGACCACGCCGTGGCCGGAGAGGAACTTCGTCGCCGAATGCAACACGAGATCGGCGCCGTGCGCGAACGGCTGAATCAGGCAGGGCGTAGTGAACGTCGAGTCGACGAGCAGCGGCAATCCGTGCTCGTGCGCGATCTCGGCGACCCGCGGAATGTCCAGCACGTCGAGGCCGGGATTGCCCAGCGTCTCGCCGAAGAGGAGCCGCGTTTCCGGCCGGATCGCGGCACGCCACGCGTCGACGTCGCGCGGATCGACGAAGCTGGTCGTGATGCCGAAGCGCGGCAGCGTGTAGTCGAGCAGGTTATGCGAGCCGCCATAGAGCGCGCGCGACGCGACGAGGTGCCCGCCAGCACCCATCAGCGTCGCAATCGCCAGATGCAGCGCGGCCTGGCCGCTCGCCGTCGCGATGGCGCCGACGCCGCCCTCCATCGCCGCGACCCGCTCCTCGAGCACCGCGCACGTCGGATTGGAGATCCGCGAATAGACGTGGCCCGCACGCTCCATGTTGAACAGCGCAGCCGCGTGGTCGCTGTCCGGAAACACGAACGACGCCGTCTGATAGATCGGCGTGGCGCGCGCCCCCGTTGCGGGATCGGGTCGGGCGCCCGCGTGCAGCGACAGCGTGTCCAGATGCGTGGTCTTGGGCTTGGTCATCGCCAGCGATGTGCACCCGGCGGAAAGCCGCGAGCGCCGTATGGTAGCGCAACCCGGGAAGCGTGCGCGCTCGCGGCTGACGCCGGCACCGGGGCGGGTTTACACTTGCGCATCGGCCACATCCGGAGGGGACCTCATGAAACGCAAGGCATCCGCCCGCTGGCAGGGCAGCACCCAGGATGGCAGCGGCACGCTATCGGTCCAGAGCGGCACGCTGAATGACACGCCCTATTCGTTCAAGGCCCGCTTCGCCGACGGGAAAGGTACCAATCCCGAGGAACTCGTCGCCGCTGCGCACGCCGGCTGCTTCACGATGGCACTGTCGTTCGCGCTCAACAATGCGGGCTTCACGGCGGATGCGATCGACACCGAAGCGCTGCTGACGATGGATCCGGTCGACGGCAAGCCGACGGTGACGGCCGTCCACCTGACCACGCGTGCCCGGGTGCCGGACATCGCGGCGGCGCAGTTTGCCGAAATCGCCTCCGGCGCCAAGGTCGGCTGCGTGATCTCGCGCGCACTGTCGCCGGCGATCACGGTGACGCTGGACGCGGCGCTCGCGTCCTGACGGCGAACGGACACCGATGACGACCCCGGCCCCGCCGCCGAAGGGGCGCGGGGCGACGTTCAATCCGCCGAACCGTTTCCGGCGCGAGGAGCGCGAGCCGGTCGACGACGGCTGGGCGCCTGCGTCGTCCGCGGCGCCCGAACCGGTGGACGACGAGCCGCCGCCGCTGCCGACCGTGGTGACGATCCAGCACGCGCGCTCGATCATCGCGCGCAACGACTCGCCCGACATCCCGTTCACGCAGTCGATCAACCCCTACCAGGGATGCGAGCACGGCTGCGTCTACTGCTACGCGCGGCCGTCGCACGCGTACCTCGATCTCTCGCCCGGGCTCGATTTCGAGACCCGGCTCTTCGCCAAGCCCAACGCCGCCGAGCTTCTGCGCGCCGAGCTCGCTCGACCCGGCTACCGCTGCGAGCCGATCGCCCTGGGCGCCAACACCGATCCCTACCAGCCCATCGAGCGCGAGTGGAAGATCACGCGCCAGGTGATCGCGGTGCTCGCCGAATGCGAGCATCCGCTGACGATCACGACCAAGGGCGCGCTGATCGAGCGCGACCTCGACCTGCTGGCACCGATGGCGGCGAAGGGTCTGGTCCGCGTCTTTGTCTCCATCGCGATGCTCGACCGCGCACTGGCACGCAAGCTCGATCCGCGCGCCGCGGCGCCGCAGCGGCGCCTTGCGATCGTCAGGTCGCTCGCGGATGCCGGGATCCCGGTCGGCGTCAACGTCGCGCCGGTCATCCCGCAACTCACCGACCGCGAGCTCGAGGCGATCCTGGAGGCCGCGGCGGCGGCGGGCGCCCGCCACGCGGCCTGGACGATGCTGCGGCTGCCGCGCGAGGTGGCGCCGCTGTTCCGCGCATGGCTCGACGCGCACTACCCGCTGCGCGCCGCACACGTGATGAGCATCGTCCGGCAGATTCGCGGCGGCCGCGATTACCAGTCCGGCTTCGGCATCCGGATGGGCGGCCAGGGCGAATTCGCGGACCTCATCCGCAGGCGCTTCGCGCTCGCCTGCAGGCGGCTCGGACTCAATGCCGAGCGCGACCCGCCACTCGACACGACGCGGTTTCGGCCGCCCGAAAAACCGGCTCGGGTGGGGACACCGCCCGGTCCCCAGCTCGACCTCTTTTGATCCGCTCCGTGGGCACGACGCGACCGCGCGGTTGCGTCGGCGCATTCCTTCCCGGTTTCCAGGAGACTTCCAGAGCATGATCGGCAATACCCGGATCTGTGTCGTCCGTCACGGTGAGACGGACTGGAACTCCGCGGGAATCCTGCAAGGCTGGCTCGACGTTCCGCTCAACGAACGGGGCAGGCGGCAGGCAGGCGAGCTTGCGGAAGGCTTCAAGGCGTCGGACTTCGCGCACGTCTGCACGAGCCCGCTGCGCCGGGCGCTGGAAACGGCGACCATCATCGCGGACCGGCTGCAACTCACGCCACCCGGCAGTCACGACGGCTTGAAGGAGCGCCACTTCGGGGCGATCCAAGGCATCCCCAAGGCGGAGCTTGCCGAGTTGAATCCCCTGCTGCTGGAGCACATCCTGAAACGGAACCCCGCCAGTTCGTTCGAGCAGGGCGAGTCGATGGATGAATTCGCGTCGCGCGTGCTGGAGGCGGTGAAGGACATCGCCGCGCGCAACGCGGGCCGACGCGTCCTGGCGGTCACCCACGGCTGGGTGATGGACGTGCTGACCCGGCACGTCAAGGGTCTTCCGCGAAGCGCCATTCTCCACGTGAAGCCGAAGAACGGGGAATGCCTGTGGCTGGAGGCAACCGCCGAATTCATCCGTCCGGCCGCTCCCCCGGAGCCGTGAGCCGCCGCGGGCACGCCCGCGGAGCGCGGGCGTAGCATGGACGCGTGGAGCCACCCATGGATCACCGCCGAATGGGCTGTCGTCGACGATTCCTGCGCAGCGTGTTCGCGGCGGGCGCGGGCCTGGTCGTGCCCTCGTTCGGCACCGCGCAGGCCGTTCCCGTCCGGACACGCGCCGTTCCCTCGACGGGCGAGGCTCTGCCCGTCATCGGACTGGGAAGCTGGATCACCTTCAACGTCGGCAACGACCGCGTCGCGCGTGACGCCTGCGCGGAAGTCATGCGTGCGTTCTTCGCCGACGGCGGGCGGCTCATCGATTCGTCGCCGATGTACGGCTCGTCGCAGGAGGTCATCGGCTACGGCCTCGCGAAACTCGGCATGCCGCCGCAGGTATTCTCGGCGGACAAGGTGTGGATCGGCTCCGGCGCGCGCGGCCCGGCGCAGATCGAGAAGTCGCGCGCGTCATGGAACGTCTCGCGCTTCGATCTCCTGCAGGTGCACAACCTGCTTGCCTGGCAGGAACACCTTACCCTCGCTGTTCGCGATGAAGGCCGCGGGACGGCTCCGCTACGTGGGCATCACCACGTCCGAAGGTCGCCGGCACGCAGAGGTCGAGACGATCATGCGCGGCGAGCCCGTCGATTTCGTGCAAGTCACCTACAACGTGCTCGATCGCGACGTCGAGAATCGCATCCTGCCCCTCGCACGCGACCGGGGAATCGCCGTCATCGTCAACCGGCCCTTCCGGGAAGGGGCGTTGATCGACCGCGTCGCACGTCACCCGCTGCCGCGCTGGGCCGCCGAGATCGACTGCGGGACCTGGGCGCAGTTCATCCTCAAGTTCATCGTGTCGCACCCGGCGGTCACCTGCGCGATTCCGGCGACGACGCGCGTGGATCACGTCCGCGAGAACCTGGCGGCGGCACGCGGTCGCCTCCCGGACGAGCCGATGCGACGGCGGATGGCGGCTTACGTCGAGCAACTGTGATGTCCGAATGGTGGACCTACACGCTGAGCGACTTTCTGCTCTTTTCGCCGAAGACCTACCATCGCCTGTTCGAGCTCTACAACCGCGACGTGTGGCCTGCCCAGCTCGTGGCGCTGGCGGCGGGCGTTGCGATGCTCGCGCTGCTGTGCGGACGCGGCGGACAGCGCGGCCGTGCCGCCGCCACGCTGCTCGCCCTCGCCTGGGCGTGGGTGGCGTGGGCGTTCCACTTCGAGCACTACGCCACCATCAACTGGGCGGCCCCGTGGTTTGCCGCCGCGTTCGCGATCGAGGCGTTGCTGCTGGCCTGGTACGGCGTGTGGCGCGGGCAACTCGAATTCCACGGGCCAGCCACGGTGCGAACACGCATCGGGCGCTTCCTGGTCGTATTTGCCGTGCTGGCGCAACCGCTGTTCGGTCCCCTTGCGGGTCGATCGTGGGTCGAAGTGCAGCTCTTCGGACTTGCGCCCGATCCCACCACCGTCGGGACACTGGGACTACTGCTCGCCATGGCCGATGGTCCACGCTGGCGTCTGCTCGCGATCCCCCTGCTGTGGTGCGCCGTCGGTGGCGCCTTTCTCTGGGCGATGGACGCGCCGGATGCGCTCGTGATGCCCGTTGCCGGTCTGGTGACCTTGCTCCTCGCTGCCGGAAAGGACGACACCGCACGAGCACCAGACGGACCGGAGAATGCCTGACGCCTGGAACGCCCCGACGTTGGGGCGCCATTCGTACACGTTCGCCGGACTGCGAGCACCGAACCGGCGTGGCTTCAGCTCGACCCGCTCGAGGTCGACGCTTGCGCGCCCACGGACGCCGATGCAGACTGGTGCGGCGGGACGCGTGCGCGCCCGCAATCACGATTGCGGAGGCCCCATGCTCACCCGTCCCCATCTCGCCGCGCTTCCCGCTGCCGTCGTGTTCTGGATCATCGGCGCGATCTGGTACAACGTGCTCTCCGGACCCTGGCTCGCCGGCATCGGCAAGACCGCCGAGCAGTTGCTGGCCGAAACCAAGGGGTCGCCGCTGCCCTATCTCATCGGCTTCGGCGCGATCTTCGTCATGTGCCTGACGCTGTCCTGGCTCATCGGCCGGCTCGAAGCACGCACGCCGGTGGGCGGGGCGAAGCTCGGCGCGCTGATGGGGATCGGCTTCGGCGCCGCATTGCTGGCGCTCAACTACGGCTTCGAAAAGCGGACGGTGACGCTGTGGCTGATCAACTCCGGCTATGCGCTGGTCGGGCTCACCGTCGCCGGAACCATCATCGGCGCCTGGCCGCACAGGAGAATCTGAATTGGATTCACCCGCGACGCTGACCGAGCGTCTGGGCCGCTGCTACACCGGCGCCGTCCACGATGTGCTGAGGATGATGGGCCACGACAACATCGTCCTCCCGCCGGAGATCAAGGCGATCGCGCCCGGCAGCCGGCTTGCAGGGCCGATCTGGACCGTCTCCGGGCACATCGACCGCACGAAGACACGCGACGAGACGCTGCTGGGCTGGTGCACGCTGCTGGCGAAGGCGCCGTCAGGCCATGTCGTCGTCTGCCAGCCGAACAATCACGAAGTCGCGCTGATGGGCGAGCTCTCGGCGCAGACGCTCGCCGCGCGGGGCGTGCTGGGCTACGTCGTCGACGGCGGGTCGCGCGACACCGATCTCGTCCTCGCGCAGGGCTTTCCGGTGTTCTGCTCGTTTCTCACCCCCTCGGACATCGTCGAGCGCTGGATTCCCGACCGCTACGGCGAGCCGGTGACGATCGGAACGGTGACCATCCGCAGCGGCGACTACCTGCTCGCTGATCGCGACGGCGTGGTCATCATTCCGGCCGCGCTCGCCGCCGACGTGGTGACCCGGACCGAGGAAGTCGTCGCCACCGAAAGCGACATGCGGCGCGCGCTCGTCGGTGGCATGGACCCGGTCGAGGCGTACCACAGGTATGGGAAGTTCTGACCTGCCCGGTTCGGCGCGGGACGTCATGCGGCTTTCCCCGCAGGACAACGTCGCCGTCGCGCTGCGCCCGCTCGCGGCCGGCGAAACCGTGGCGCTGGACGGCGCGACGCTGACGACCGACCGCGCGATCGCCGTCGGGCACAAGCTCGCCGCACGCGACGTCGCAGCCGGCGAGCAGATCGTCAAGTACAACTGTCCGATCGGCACGGCAACCTGTGCGATCCGGGCCGGCGCCTACGTCCACACGCACAACGTCGCCAGCAACTATCTTCCCACCTACACCTTGCCTGCATGACATCGGAAAACGCGCCCGGCACCGGGCATGATGCGCCCCTCAAACTCGCCGTGATCCCGGTGACCCCGTTCCAGCAGAACTGCTCGCTCGTCGTCTGCGGCAAGTCCAACGAAGCGGCGCTGGTCGATCCGGGCGGCGAAGTCGATCGCCTGCTCGCCGCGGTCGCCAAGAGCGGGGCGCGGCTCACCAAGGTGCTCGTCACGCACGGCCACATCGATCACTGCGGCGGCGTCGCCGACGTGGCCGCACGCACCGGTGTGCCGATCGAGGGACCGCAGCGCGAGGATGCGTTCTGGATCGACCAGCTCGCCGCACAGGGCCGCTCGTTCGGCGTACCGGCGGCGCGCGCGTTCACGCCGGACCGCTGGCTCGAAGGCGGCGACACGGTGACCATCGGTGAACTCACGCTCGACGTGCGGCACTGTCCCGGCCACACGCCCGGCCACGTCGTGTTCGTCGATCGCGCGCACGGCATCGCCTTCGTCGGCGACGTGCTGTTCCAGGGCTCGGTCGGGCGCACCGACTTTCCCCGCGGCGACTTCGACACGCTGGTGCGCTCGATCACGCACGAGCTGTGGCCCTACGGCGACGACGTGCAGTTCGTGCCGGGCCACGGCCCGATGTCGACGTTCGGCGCCGAGCGACGCAGCAACCCGTACGTCGGCGACGCGGCGCTCGCGCGCTGACGCGCAATGCCCGCGACGAGCACGACAGCGATGCCCGGACTTTCAGGCTTTCCGCGTCCCGACGGACGCAAGGGCATCCGCAACCATCTCGTCGTCGCGTATCTCGTCGAGTGCGCGCACCACGTCGCGCGCGAGATCGTCCTGCCCTTCCGCGAGCAGGGCGTCCACCTGATCGGCTTTCCCGGCTGCTATCCCAACGCGTACGCGCTGGCGATGATGGAAAGGCTCGCCACGCATCCCAACGTGGGCGGCGCGCTGCTGGTGTCGCTGGGATGCGAGGGCTTCGACAAGCGGCAGCTTGCGCAGCACCATCGAAGCGTCGGGCCGGCCGGTGCGGACGATCGGCATCCAGCAGATCGGGCGGCACGAAGAAGTCGATCGCCGCCGGGCGCGACTGGGTCGAAGCGACGCTGCCCGCGCTCGCGGCGCAGCCGCGCGTCCCGATGCGTCTGGACGAGCTGACGGTAGGCACGATCTGCGGCGGGTCCGACGCGACCTCCGGCCTCACGGCGAATCCGGCGATGGGCGTCGCGTTCGACCTGCTGGTCGCCGCCGGCGCGAGAACGATCTTCGAGGAGACCGGCGAGCTGATCGGCATGGAGCACCTGATGGCGGCGCGTGCCGCGTCACCCGCGCTTGGCGAGGAGCTCAAGCGCACCGTCGGCAAGGCCGCCGAATACTACGCGACGCTGGGCTACGCGAGTTTCGCGCCCGGGAATGCCGACGGCGGGCTCACGACGATCGAGGAGAAATCGCTGGGTGCGTACGCGAAGTCGGGTCAATCGCGGATCGACGGCATCGTGAAGCCCGGCATCGCGCCGCCGAAGGGCGGTCTCTACCTGCTCGACGTCGTGCCCGACGGCGAAGTGCGCTTCGGCTTTCCCAACATCAACGACAACGCCGAGATCGCCGAGCTGATCGCGTGCGGCTCCCAGCTCGTCCTGTTTTCGACCGGTCGCGGCTCGGTGGTCGGCTCGGCGATCGCGCCGGTGATCAAGGTCTGCGCCAATCCGGAGACCTACGCGCGGATGCAAGACGACATGGACGTCGACGCCGGCCGCATCCTCGAAGGGCGCGCGAGTCTGCCCGAGGTGGGACGCGAAATCTACGAGCTGGTGCAGCGCGTGGGCGAAGGCGCGCCCACCAAATCCGAGGCGCTGGGCCACCAGGAGTTCATCCTGACCTACAAGAGCTTCGGTCCGCTGGGTCCCGCCTGTCTGCCGGTCTGATCGACCACGGCCGCGCGGGATCGCGTCGATCCGTCGCCGCGCGTGGCGATCGATCTACGCCGGCAAGGGGATGAACTCGCCGTTGTCGAGATCCGGCAATTTCATGCGCCCGGCGCGCCAATCGGCCTTCGCCTGCTCGATGCGCTCCGTCGACGACGAAACGAAATTCCATTCGATGTGACGCAGGCCGAGCGGCTCGCCGCCCAGAAGCATCACGACTGCAGGGATCGGCGCGGTGAACGTGATCGGCGTCCCCGGCGCGAAGACGAGCATCCGGCCGGCGTCGAACCTGCGCCCGTCCACCTCCACCGCACCGGCCGCCACGTAGGCCGCGCGCTCGGGGTATTCGGCGGGCAGCGTCGCCGTCGCCCCGGTGTCGAGATTCCAGTGGACGTAGAAGAGCGGCGAGTGGACCCTGACCTTCGCGCGCACGCCAAACGCCTCGCCGGCCACCAAGCGAGCCCACACCCCTCGCTCTTCCCAGGTGGGCAGATCGCCGGGCCCGTGGTGCGCGAACGCCGGGTCGGTCTCCTCGTCCTTTTCGGGCAGCGCGACCCACGCCTGGATGCCGTGCAACGCATCGCCTTGGGCACGGGCACGCTCGAAGCGCTCGGAGTGCGTGATGCCGCGACCCGCCGTCATCCAGTTCACCTCGCCCGGCCGGATCGGCTGCTCGGAGCCGACGCTGTCGCGATGCATGATCTCGCCGTCGAACAGGTAGGTGACGGTCGACAGCCCGATATGCGGGTGCGGCCGCACGTCGACGCTGCGCGGAATCCCGCGCGGAAGATGCACCGGCCCCATGTGATCGAAGAAGACGAACGGGCCCACCGTCCGCCGCCCGGCGTAGGGCAGCACGCGGCCGACCTCGAATCCCCCGAGGTCGCGGCGACGCTGTTCGATTACCCCTTCGATCATTGACGCATGTCCGGATCAGTGCGATCGGTCGGGTGCGACGATCTGCGCGAAGTCATCTGACAACCGTCAGCCTGCCGCCCGGATCAAACGAGAGCGACGCGAGTCGATTGCGCTCGGCGCCCGGCCACCGCCCAACTGCTTCCCGGTGACCGCCGGGAATCGATAGTAGACGGCGTCGAGATAGCGCGCAACGTCGGCCACCTCCTCGTCGCTCCAGCCCAAACCGCCGATCGCCTGCCACCGGCGCACCTCGGCTTCGAGGCCGGCCGGGCTTGTCACCCGCTTGTGGTCGCGCCAGTGCACCTGCGTCGTGTGGCACGCGTTGCAGTGCGTTGCGTAGAGAAGCGCGCCGCGCGAACCGTCGCCGTTTGCCGGTGCCTGCGCCGCCGCGTTCACGGCGAAGCCCGCGGCCACCGCCAGCACGGCACCCGGCCAAACCCGCCTGCGATGTCTCACCGACCCTCCCCTTGATCCTGCGCGCGCTACCACGCCGATTATCCGCCGCCGGCCGGCATCATATCCCGAGCAATTTGGCGATGATCGTCTTGGCGATGAAGCCGACCATTCCGAAGGCCAGCACGAAGAACAGCACGAACGTGCCCATGCGACCGGCGTCGGACTTGCGCGCGAGATCCCAGACGATGAACAGCATGAACAGGATGAAGCCGCCGACGCCGAACGTGAGGCCGAATTCGGCGATCGTTTCTTCGGTGAGACCGAACATGGTCGTCGCGCAGCCCCTTCTCACTGCCGGAGCGGCAGCGCGTCCGCGTCGACGACGTCGCGATAGGCGTGCCACGTCGCGTGACCGATCACGGGAATGGCGACGACGAAGCCGATCATCAGCGTTGCCATCGACAGCGCGGTGGCCACCATGATGATCGTCGCCCACACGCCCATCGCCACCGGATTGGCGCCGACGGCACGTATGCTCGTCATCAGTGCCGTCGTGAAGTCGACATCGCGGTCGAGCAGCAACGGCGCCGACACCACCGTCGCCGCGAACACGAGTGCGGCCCCGAAACCGCCGAGCGTGATCCAGACGAAGAACAGGTTGGAACCCTGCGAGAGCACGACATGGCGCAGGAAGTCCTCGAGTCCGGTGATCGGGGCCTTGACGAAGAGCGCGATCAGCACCGCCGATATCAGCACCCACGCCGTGGCCGCCAGCGCGAGCAACAGCCCCAGCCACACCAGCGGCCGCGTGCCGCGCGCCCACGCGCGTGCGACGTCGACGACGGTCGGAATCTCGACGCCGGCGGCGAGCCGGCGCGACAGTTCGTAGAGTCCCGTGGCGAGAATCGGTCCGATGAGCACGAACCCGGAAAACGCACCCGGCAGCAGGTACCAGTGACGCAGCGTCACGAACAGGATCACGATCCCGCCGGCGGCGACGATCAGTCCGTGCAGCGCGCTGGGTGCAGGCGCATGCGTGAAGTCGCGCCAGCCGAGCGCGAGCCAGTGCAGCGGGCGGTGGACGGGCACCGTGCGTACCGGCACGAGACCGGCCGCAGTATCGTCAGGAGGGGTCATCGGGATCCAGGAGGCTCGGCGCAGCAGCGGACGCTTTCGCAACGCGGCGTCCGGCGCTATTGTCGCCCAGGCGGCGCGAGCCGTTCGGCGATGAGCAATCCGCTCCAGCAAGGCCGCTGGCATGGCGCGCCGTCGAGGCAGGTAGTGCCGCCGTCGATCCTGGAATCCTTCGCGCTCCGGCATCCCGAGGCACGCGTCACCATCTTCGCCGGGTACGACCACGAATGTTGCTGGGTCGCACGCTGGCCGCAGCTGCTCGACGAGGCGACGGGCGGCTCGACGAATGCGGCTACTCCGCGACTGACGCGCGTCGAGCAGCCGCGTCAGGAACGCCCCGACCGATCGGTCCGCGGCGTCAGTGACTCGGCTTGCCGACTTTCGAACCCGATTTTCCGACCAGGAAATCGAGGTCGACACCGCGGTCGGCCTGCAGGACCGTGTCGCAGTAGAGCTTGACCCAGCCGCGATCCGCGTGCGGCTTGGCCGGTTTCCACTTCGCCCGCCGCCGCGCGAGTTCTTCGTCGGAGACGTGCAAGTGGAGCTTGCGGGCCGCGACGTCCAGCTCGATCAGGTCGCCGTTCCGAACCAGCGCCAGCGGACCGCCCGCGGCGGCCTCGGGCGCCGTGTGCAGCACGACGGTGCCGTAGGCGGTCCCCGACATCCGCGCGTCGGAGATGCGCACCATGTCGGTGACTCCCTTTTTCAGGAGCTTCGCCGGCAACGCGAAATTGCCGACCTCCGGAAAACCGGGGTAGCCCTTGGGCCCGCAGTTCTTGAGCACCAGCACGCTCGTCGCGTCGACGTCGAGCTTCGGATCGTCGATGCGCCTATGGAGATCGTCGATGTCCTCGAACACGACCGCGCGTCCCTTGTGCTTCATGAGCTTCGGCGTCGCCGCCGATGGCTTGAGCACGCAGCCGTCCGGCGCCAGATTGCCGCGCAGCACCGCAATGCCGCCCTGCGGCTTGAACGGCTTCTTCAGCGGCGTGATGACGTCCGGGTTGTAGTTCACGGTGTCCTTCACGTTGTCCCACATCGTCCTGCCGTTCACCGTCAGCGCCTTCTTGTGCAGGAACCTGCCGATTTCCTTCATCACGGCGGGCAGCCCCCCCGCGTAGTAGAAGTCCTCCATCAGGTACTTGCCCGACGGCATCAGGTTGACCAGACACGGCATGTCGCGGCCGAGCCGGTCCCAGTCGTCGAGCGAAAGCTTGACCCCCATTCGCCCGGCGATCGCGAGCAGATGGACGACGGCGTTGGTGGAGCCGCCGATCGCGCCGTTGACCATGATCGCGTTCTCGAAGGCCTCCCGGGTCAGGATCTTCGACATCCTGAGATCCTCGTGCACCATTTCGACGATGCGCCGACCGGCCATCCGGGCGAGCACGCGGCGGCGGGAGTCGACGGCCGGGATCGCGGCATTGGTCGGCAGCCCCATGCCGAGCGCCTCGACCATCGAGGCCATCGTCGACGCGGTGCCCATCGTCATGCAGTGGCCCGCCGAACGCGACATGCACGCTTCGGCCTCGACGATGTCGGCGAATTTCATCTCGCCGGTCTTCAGCATCTCCGTGAACTTCCAGACGTGGGTGCCCGAGCCGATGTCCTCGCCGCGGAACTTGCCGTTGAGCATCGGGCCGCCGGAGAGCCCGATGGTCGGCAGGTCGCACGAGGCCGCCCCCATCAGCAACGACGGCGTGGTCTTGTCGCAACCCATCATCAGCACGACACCGTCGAAGGGGTTCGCGCGGATCGACTCCTCGACATCCATCGCCGCCTGGTTGCGGAACAGCATCGTCGTCGGGCGCATCAGGGTTTCGCCGAGACTCATCACCGGGAACTCGATCGGAAATCCTCCCGCATCGAGCACCCCTTTCTTGACGTGCTCCGCGAGCTCGCGGAAGTGGGCGTTGCAAGGCGTGGCTTCCGACCAGGTGTTGCAGATGCCGATCACGGGACGGCCATCGAACTGGTCGTGCGGAATGCCCTGGTTCTTCATCCATGAGCGATGAACGAGCGCGTCGCGGTCGTGGGTGCCGAACCAGGCGGTGGAGCGCAGCTTGCGCTTGGTTGTCTTCTTGCTCATGAGTGCCTCGACTGGGAGTTCAGTGAAACGCGGCCGTCCGCCGGTACGCGTGCGACGCTACGTCGACGAAGGCGGGACGCGCGCCGAATCGTGTCCGTGGCTGTACGCTGCGGCACGCATCCGATCGAGCCGTGCGTCACGCGCCGATGCGCTGTCCGGAGGCCTGGTCGAAAAGGTGGACGTTGGCGGACTTGACGGCGAAGTTCACGCGGTCCCCCGGATCGAGCTGCGGGCGCCCGTGCGTCTCGACGACGACCTGCGTGCTGCCGATCTGCGCGACGAGTTCGGTCTGCGCGCCGGTGGGCTCGACGACGACGATTTCCGCGGCCACCGTGTTGTCGCCGGCGGCGGCGGCAAGCTCCAGGTGGTCGGGTCGCACCCCGTAGGCGACGGCCTGCCCGTCGCCGCCGGCTGCGCCTGCAGCCGGCCAGCGCACGCCGTCCGCCGACTCCACGTACGCGCTGCCATTCGCCCGCCGCAGCGTGCCGTTCACGACATTCATCGCCGGCGATCCGATGAACTGGGCGACGAACAGGTTGCTCGGCCGGTCGTAGAGCTCGAGCGGCGTGCCGATCTGCTCGATGATGCCGTCGCGCATCACGACGATGCGATCGGCCATCGTCATCGCCTCGATCTGATCGTGCGTCACGTAGACGGTAGTGGTCTTCAGGCGCTGGTGGAGCGACTTGATCTCGGCACGCATGGCCACACGCAGCTTGGCGTCGAGGTTCGACAGCGGCTCGTCGAACAGGAACACCTTCGGGTCGCGGACGATCGCCCGACCCATCGCCACCCGCTGCCGCTGTCCGCCCGAGAGCTCGCGCGGAAAGCGCGCTAGGTACGGGTCCAGGTTCAGGATCTTCGACGCGCTGGCGACACGCTCCGCAATGACCTTGGGGTCCGCCTTGCGCAGCTTCAGGCTGAACGCCATGTTGTCGGCGACCGTCATGTGCGGGTAGAGCGCGTAGCTCTGGAACACCATCGCGATGTCGCGGTCCTTCGACTCCGTGTCGTTGACGACCTTGCCGTCGATCGCGATCGTGCCGGCCGAGATCTCCTCGAGTCCGGCCAGCATCCGCAGCAGCGTCGACTTGCCGCAGCCGGATGGTCCGACGAGCACGATGAACTCGCCATCCGCGATGTCGAAGCTGATGCCGTGGATGATCTTCGTGCTGCCGAAAGACTTCTCGACGTTCTGAAACGATACGGAGGCCATGGCGCGGGACCGGGCTCTGGGTTCAGCGGCTCAGCTCTTCACGGCGCCGGCGGTCAGACCGGACGACCATGTACCGCTTGAATACGTAGTAGATCGCCGCCGGCGGCAGCGCATAGATCAGGCCCGTCGTCATCAGGAGTTCCCACGGCGAATCGTCCGCGACGAGGAAATGGCCGAGCGCGACCGCCGAGCGTGACGTCCTTGTCGCTCGACAGCAGCAGGAATGCATACAGGTACTCGTTCCACGCCAGCAGCAGGGCGTAGGTGCCCACCGCGACCAGCGAGGGTGTCATCAGCGGCAGGTAGACGAGACGGAACAGCTGAAGCGGTGACGCGCCGTCGATTCGCGCCGCCTCGTCGAGCTCCCAGGGCAGCTTGTCGGACGCCTGCTTCAGCACCCAGATCGAGTACGGCGAGGCGATCGTCACCATCGCGAGGATCAGCGCCCACTGGGTGTTGAGCAGGCCGTAGGTGCCCATCGTCTTGTACATCGGCACCGCGAGGAACGCCGCCGGAATGAAGTAGGTGAACAGTGCGAGGTTCATCACCGAGCGCCCGCCGCGGACCTTCAGCCGGCTGATCGCGAACGCCGCGCCGGTGGCGACGAGCAGGGTGATCAATCCGATGGCGACCGCGATGATCAGCGAGTTCCACAGTTGATTCCAGAAGTGGTTCAGATAGTGGTGCTGCTGGCGGAACACAAGCCGAAATTGTGCAGCGTCGGGTGGTCCGGCCACAGCTTGCCCGCGATCGCCTGGTCCTTCGTCGAAATCGCGAACAGGAAGAGGTGATAGATCGGCAGCATCGTCCCAGATCAGCACCGGAATGCCGATCAGCAGCAGCTTGGCTTCGGTCCCGACGTGACGCAGCGGTTCATCGGGAGAGCCTCTTCATCATGAAGTAGACGATCGGCAGCACCGCGGCATCGCGCGACGATCGTCGCCATCGCGAGGCTCGACCTGGTCGAGGCGAAGGTAGCGAATGCCCAGCGTGGCGAGCACGTGCGTGAGGTCCGCGGGCCCGCCGCCGGTGAGCAGGTACACGCTGTTGAAGTCGCCGATCGTCCAGATCATCGAGAGGATCGGCGACGTCAGGTACAGCGTGCGGATTGCGGGCCACGTGACCCAGCGAAACTTCTGCCAGACGTCGCGCCGTCGACGCTCGCCGCTTCGTAGAGCTCGGCGGGAATGGCCAGCCGGCCGGCGATCAGGATCAGCGTCCAGAACGGAAGCGACTTCCAGATGTGGACGAGCATCGCCGTCGACAGTGCGATCCACTGGTCGTTGAGCCAGTTCGGGCCGTCCACGCCGGTGAGGCGGAAGATAATCGAGTTGATGATCCCCCACTCGGGATTGAGCATGAACCGGATCGACAGGATGGTGGGAATTGACGGAATCGCCCAGGGAAGAATGAACAGCAGCGACAGCCACCTGATCCAGGTCTCGGCGCGTACGAAGAAGCCCGACAGCACCAGCGCCGCCAGAAACTTGAGGTTCACGCCGACGACCAGGAAGATCAGCGTGTTCAGCACCGTCTTCGCGAACATCGGGTCGTCGAACAGCTGGACGTAGCTCGCGGGGTGGCGTGCAAGCCACAGCCCGTAGGCGACGGGGTACAGCACGAACACGAGGAAGACCAGGACGTAGGGCGCGATCAGGATCAGACCCCACGCCTGCCACGGCGACAGGCGCGGCTTGCCTGGTCCGGTCGGCGTGACCGGCGCAGCCTGCGGAAGTGCGATCGTCGACATGGCGAAGGAGCGTCAGCCGTGAAATCCGGAGACAGCAGCCGGCGCAGCCAGCCGCTCTCTCCGGCGCTCCCTTGGGAGGAAGCGCCGGCCGGCTGGAGTTCAGCCTGCGACCGTCTTGATGCGCGCGATCATCTCGTCGACCGCTTTCTCCGCGGTCCAGTTGTCATTGATCACGCGGCTCACCGCCTTCATCCACACGTTCTCGTTGTTGAGGATCGTGAATTTGTAGTTCTTCGTGAACTCGAAATTCGTCGTCCCGGCGTTGAACTGGTTGTAGACCGCCTTGCGGTGGGGATCGGCCTGCCAGAACGGGCTCTGCGTACCCGCCTTGGTCACCGGGTACCAGCGCCCGAGCGAGCCCTCGACGTACGGCCGGAGGTTATCCTCCTGCAGCAGGAACGCGACGAACTCCTTCGCCCGTTTCTTGTTCTTCGCATCGGCAAACACGACGCCGGTCTTCACCGCCGCGCGATACTGCATCGGCGATCCGTCGGGCTTCCTCGGGAAGCCGGCGGTGGCGATCAGCTCGTCGTAGTTCTTCTTCGCCTGCGCGCGCTGCTCCGCCGTCAGCGACGGGTTGTTCGCGTCGTCGAGCCACTTGGCGGCGATCGAGATCGTCGCATTGTGCGTCATCAGAATCGTCTTGTTGTGGAAGGCGACGTTGTTGTCGGGATCCTTCCACGACGTCGACGACGGCGGCGTGCAGCCGCGCAGGCGCACGCTCGCGTAGTCCTTGACCGTGGCGACCAGGCCGGCGCGGACCTTTGGATCGTCGACCAGCAACTTCCCGTTGTCGTCGACGAGTTTGACGTTGTACGCGTCCATGTACGTCAGGAACGAGTAGAACGCGTCACTCGAATCGACGCCCAGCGGCTCGCCGATGGCGTAGGTACGCTTGCCGGTCTTGCTGCGGTGCGCCGGCTGCACCTTCTCGCACCAGAAGTCCCAGTAGGCCTTCCATCCAGTCGGAATGTCGGACTCCTTGAATCCGGCCTCGCCCAGCATGTCCTTCCAGTACTGGATGTGCATCGTCTGCTGCTTCAACGGAAACGCGTAGTACGCGCGCTTCTTGGTCTTGTCGTTGTAGAGATATGTCGTCTCGAGCGTGTTCTTGAGGAACTTGTCTTTCATCGGCACGAGCACGTCGGAGATGTCCTCCAGCTTTCCGTCGAACGCCCACTTGCCGGTGACCTGGAAATCGTAGACGTCGATGTAGGCGACGTCCGGAGGCGTGCCGGCGTCGAGCGCCGATACCGTCTTCGGAATGCCGTCCTGCACCGCGTACTGCGAGAGTTCGACCTTGACCCCGGTCTTGTCCTCGAACTTTTTGATCGCCGCGTAGAGAGCGTCGTCCTCGGACTTGTAGAACCCCTTGACCCACCAGACGGTGAGCTTTTCCTGCGCGACCGCGGGCGCGGCGGCACAGAGCACTCCGACCGCGATCAATGCGGCAAAGAGCCTGGACATCATCTTCATGAAACTCCTCCTGCAAGAAAAAAAGCCGAGTTCATCATCGGGAAATCGCCTCCGCGAAGCAGCGTACGGGCTGCCTCACGGCCTGTCAAACTGCGGCGCGTCCGCCGCGCTTCACTCCTTCAGCTCGTCACCTTCCCTCTGGTCACCGCCGTCACATGACGGCGCCGAGATACCACGGCACGAATTCGCTCTGGCCGTAACCGTGCCGTTCGCTTTTCGATTTGCTGCCCGATGCCGTGTCGAGGATCAACCGGAACAGCCGGTCGCCGGCCTCGTCGATCGTCGACGTGCCGTCGGCGATCTCGCCGCAGTTGAGGTCGATGTCCTCTTCCTGCTTCACCCACAGGGCGGTGTTGGTCGAGAGCTTCAGCGACGGCGACGGTGCACAGCCGTACGCGGATCCGCGTCCGGTCGTGAACACGATCATGTTGGCACCGCCCGCCACCTGCCCGGTGGCCGACACCGGGTCGTAGCCCGGCGTGTCCATGTAGACGAAGCCTTTGGCCGTGACCGGTTCCGCATACTCGTAGACGTCCACCAGATTCGTCGTGCCGCCCTTGGCCACGGCACCCAGCGACTTCTCGAGGATCGTCGTGAGCCCGCCGGCCTTGTTGCCCGGCGACGGATTGTTGTTCATTTCGCCCTTCTCGCGTGTCGTGTAATCCTCCCACCACCTGATGCGCGCGATCAGCTTTTCGCCGACCGGCCGCGACACGGCACGCCGGGTCAGCAGGTGCTCGGCGCCATAGATCTCGGGCGTTTCGGAAAGGATGGCGGTGCCCCCGTGGCGGACGAGGAGATCGACGGCCGCGCCGAGCGCCGGGTTCGCGGTGATCCCCGAGTAGCCGTCCGACCCGCCGCACTGCAGGCCGATGACAAGGTGCGAGGCCGGCACCGGCTGGCGCGTCACGTCATTGGCGTGCGGCAGCATCTCGTCGATCATGCCGATGCCGCGCGCGATCGTCTTCGCCGTGCCGCCGGTGTCCTGGATGCTGAACGTGCGCAGCAGCGGGCCTTCCTCGAGATTCTGCGCCCCGAGCAACGCGCTGATCTGGTTTGCCTCGCAGCCGAGGCCGACCACCAGCACACCGGCGAAATTCGCGTGCCGCGCATAGCCGCCGAGCGTGCGGCGGAGCACCTTCATGCCGTCGCCCTGCGTGTCCATCCCGCAGCCGGAGCCGTGCGTCAGCGCCACTACGCCGTCGATGTTGGGAAAAGCCGCGAGCCGTTCGCGCGTGAAGTGGTCGGCGATCCCGCGTGCAACGGTGGCCGAGCAGTTCACCGTCGACAGGATGCCGATGTAGTTGCGGGTCGCCACGCGACCCGCATTGGGCCCGTCCCGACGGACGATGCCCATGAACGTCGCGGCAGGCTGCATGTACTGCGTTGGCTTGGCGTCGGCACCGAACGCATAATCCCGCTCGAATGCCCCCATGGCCAGGTTGTTCAGATGCACGTGCTCGCCGGGCGCGATGTCGCGGCTCGCAAAGCCGATGATCTGGTTGTAACGCTTGACCGGCTCGCCAGCACGGATCGCCCGTGTCGCCACCTTGTGTCCGGGCGGCACGAGGCCGGCGACGGTCAGCTTCTCGTCGATGAGTTGGGTGCCCCCGACGAGCTGCGAGCGGGCGATGACGACGTCGTCGTTCGGATGCAGGCGGATCGTGAGGGATGCGCGTGTCAGCACGGCGCCTCCTTGGTCAGTTGGGAACGCGGCAGCGCGCGACGGCGCGCTGTTCGACGGCCGGCCAGTCCCACGCGATGCCGACGCCGGGTGCCGGCGGTGCCACGGCGAAGCCATCGGCGATGGCGAGGCGGGACGTGGTGAGTTCGTCGAGTTGGGGAATGTATTCGACCCAGGCGGCGCTGGGCACGGCCGCCGTCAGCGAGACGTGCAATTCCATCAGGAAATGTGGGCAGACCGCCACGTTGAAGGTCTCCGCGAGGTGCGCAACCTTGAGCCACGGCGTGATGCCGCCGATGCGCGCAACATCCGGCTGGACGATCGAGCATGCGCCCCGCTCCAGATACTCGCGAAAGTGCGCGGGGTGGTAAAGCGATTCGCCGACCGCGATCGGGATCGCAGTGTGCGCCGCCAGCTCCACGTGCCCGCCGAGGTCCTCCGCCGGCAGCGGCTCTTCCAGCCACGCGAGGCCGAAGGGCTCGAACGCGCGGGCGCGGCGGATCGCCTCCGCGACGGTGAAGCACTGGTTGGCGTCGACCATGATCTCGAACGCGTCGCCGACCGCGTCGCGCACCGCCCTCAGGCGCGCGACGTCCTCGGATACGTGCGGCCGCCCGACCTTGAGCTTCGCGCCGCGAAAGCCCTGCGCTTTCGCGGCGACGGTCTGCTCGACGAGCGCCTCGGTGGGCAAATGCAGCCAGCCGCCTTCGGTGGTGTAGACGGGCACCTTCGGCTGCGCGCCGCCGGCGACCTTCCACAGTGGGGTGCCGAAGCGTTTGCAGCGCAGGTCCCACAGCGCGGTGTCGACGGCGGCGAGCGCCAGGCTCGTGATCGCCCCGACAGCCGTCGCATGCGTGTGGAAGAACAGATCCTTCCAGATCGCCTCGATGCATTCCGGATCGCGCCCGACGAGCTTCGGCACGAGATGATCGGCGAGCAGCGCCACCACCGACGAGCCGCCGGTGCCGATCGTGTAGGTGTAGCCGATCCCCTCGCTGCCGTCGTCGCAGACAAGCCGCACGAGCGGCGTCTCCTGCTTGACGAACGCCTGGATCGCGTCGGTGCGCACGACCTTCGGCGCGAGGTCGACCTGCAGGATCTCGATGCGTTCAATCGTCGTGTTCACGCAACTCGCGCTCATGACAGGAGGCGCGGCAGCCACAGCGAGATCTGCGGCACGTAGGTGATCAGGGCCAGGCTCAGCAGCAACGGAACGAGCCACGGCAGGATCGCCATCGTCGTCTTCTCGATCGAAAGCCCTGCGACGCGCGCGAGCACGAACAGCACCATGCCCATCGGCGGATGGAGGAGGCCGATCATAAGATTGAGAACCATGATCAGCCCGAAGTGCACCGGATCGACCCCGAGCTGCTGAACGACGGGCATCAGCACCGGCACGAGGATCAGAATGGCCGCGGTCGGTTCCAGGAAGCAGCCGACGAACAGCATGAGCACGTTCGCGAGCAGCAGGAACAGCCACGCCTCGTGTGTGAACGACAGCACCCACACCGCCACCATGTCGGTCACCCGCGTCGCCGTGAGCAGCCAGCCAAAGATCGACGCCGCCGCGACGATGAACATCACGACGGCCGTGGTCTCGATCGTGTCCATCGAGACCTTGATCAGCATCTTCCATGTGAGCGTGCGGTACCAGACGAGGCCGAGAACGAGTGCCCACACCAGGCGGCGATGGCGCCTTCGGTCGGCGTGAAGATCCCGGTTGTCATCCCGCCGATCAGCAGCACCGGCGTCATGATCGGCATGACGGCGTCGAAGTTCCACCTTCAGTCCGCGCAAACAGCAGCACGACCGCCGCCGATCGCGAAATTGAACGAACCCGCCGAGCGCCTCGCGCCCCAGGAAATACGACGCGATGACGCACGATGACGACGCCAGCTCGACGAGCGCCTTCGCCACGCGCGACCCCTCGAGACTTCACGTCGGCGCCGTATTTGCGCGCAGAAGTAGGCGACGGTCAGCATCATCAGCACGGCCATCACGACGCCGGGAACGATGCCCGCGAGGAACAGCTGGCCGACGACGAGTCCGCCTGATCCCGTAGATCACGAACGGCAGCGACGGTGGAATGATGGGACCGAGCGTCGCGGACGCGGCGGTGACGCCGACCGAGAACTCGGTCGTAGCCGTGGTCGCGCATTGCCTTGATCTCGATCGTGCCCAAGCCCGCCGGCGTCCGCAATCGCCGTGCCCGACATTCCCGCGAAAATCACCGAGCCCAGGATGTTCACGTGGCCGAGACCACCGCGCAGCCAACCAACGAGCGACAGCGCGAAGTTGTAGATGCGGTTGGTGATGCCCGCGTTGTTCATCAGGTTGCCGGCCATGATGAAGAACGGCACGGCGAGCAGCGGAAAGCTGTCGATACCGCTGATCATCCGGTGGACGACGACGAACGGCGGCGACTCGCCGGTCAGCAGGATGTAGACGAGAGCGGAGCCCGCCATTGCGATCGCGACGGGCACGCCCGTCGCCATCATCGCGAGGAACGAGGCAGCAGTGCGCGGGGGCTCACGACAGCTCCACCAATTCGGGTCGCTCGAGCACGCTGTAGCCGCGCCGCCAGTTGATGACCGCGACCTGCACCGATCGGATCGCGGCGATGGCGAAGCCGAACCGCGCAGACCGCGTACACGGTGTTCATCGGCAGATCCACGATGGTCATCTTGTAACTGCCCATCTTCTGCATCATCTGCCAGGTCAGCACGACTGCGTAGGCGAAGAACACGATGCGCACCAAGTCGACCAGCGTCGCCAGCGCGCGACACGCCCGCGCCGGAAGGTATCGGTAGAACAGGTCGACGTGGATGTGGCGGTTGTCGCGGACCGCCCACGCGAGTGCGATAAAAACGACGCAGATCAGCAGGTAGCGGGCGATCTCCTCGGTCCAGGCGGCCGAGTCGTTCAGCGCGTAGCGCGTAAAGAACTGGTAGAAGATGTCGGCGGCCAGCACCCAGAAGAACGCGAAGGCGATCCACGCCTCGAACGAATACGCCGTGAGATCGATCGGCGCATCGTGCGCGTGGAAATGGCCCGACTCGTCGAGGATCTGCTCCTCGCCGGCGGGGGTCGTTTCGGGGTCTGGTTTGCATGGTTCGGTTCGCCATTACCGCCGTGGCGCTCTGTCTCATTCACGCATCGGCACGCAACCGGGGTCGTACAAAGGACGCCGACTTCAGTATCCCGGCGACGGGCCTAACGCGCCAGGCACGCAAATGCTCGATACGCGCGAAGGACCGCGGGTCGCAACCGATCCGCGGTCCACCGCCTGCGTCACTTGATCGCCTGAATCTTGTCCCAGTCAGCCTTGCTGTAGCCCATGGATTCGAGCGTAACGGTCTTCATGATCGCGTCCTGGAAACTCTTCTTGTCGACCGCGTGGACGTTGACGCCCTTCTTCCTGAACTCGTCCACGAGTTCCGCCTCGCGCTTCTTGATGTCGTTGGTTGCGCCGGCAGCCGCCTCCTGCATCACGTCGGTGAAAATCTTCTTTTCGGCGTCGGTGAGCTTCGACCAGACCTGCGGGGCGACCTGCGTGGCCAGCGCGTCGACGATGTGGCCGGTGAGAATGATGTTCTTCTGGACCTCGTAGAACTTCTTCGCCTCGATCGTCGTCAGCGGGTTCTCCTGCGCATCGACGGTGCCGTTCTGCAGGGCGAGGTACACCTCGGCGAACGCGATCGGCGTCGGATTCGCGCCGCAGGACTTCGGCCGCGGTCGCATGCGCCGCGGCTTCCTGCGTCACATCGGTGAAGATCTTCTTGTCGGCGTCGGAGAGCTTCGACCAGACATGTGGCGCGACCTGCGTGGCGAGCGAATCGACGATGTGCCCCGTGAGGATGATGTTCTTCTGCACCTCGTAGAATTTCTTCGCCTCGATCGTCGTCAGCGGGTTCTCCTGCGCGTCGACGGTGCCGTTCTGCAGCGCGAGGTAGACCTCCGCGAACGCGATCGGCGTCGGATTGGCGCCACAGGACTTCGGCAGCGCGAGATACGCGGGAACGTCGGGCACGCGCATCTTGAGGCCCTTCATCCCGGCGCAGTCGTTGAAGTCCTTGTTCGACGTCGACTGCCGGATGCCGTAGTAGGTCATCGCAGTGAGCTGGATGCCCGTCTTTTCCCGGTAGAGGTCGGCCAGTTCCTTGAATGCCGGGCTCTTGGACCACGCGATCAGATGATCGCCGTCCCGGAACGTGTACGGGTAGTAGCCGACGCCGATCCGCGGCGTCGTGCGCGCGGCGAACGACAGTCCGGAGATGATCATGTCGACGGTGCCGAGCGTGAGCCCCTGGTTGATGTCCGACTCCTTGCCGAGGCTGGAGGCCGGGAAGACGTCGACGTGGTAGCGGCCAGCGGTGCGCTTCTCGATCTCGCCGGCGGCCCACACCGACCACTTGTGGAACGGCTCGCTGGTTTCGTAGACGTGCGCCCACTTGAGTTTGGTCTGCGCAGCGGCGGGGGCGATGGCGAGCGTCGACGCGACGGCGACCGCGCCGACCGACATGACGAGCTTGGTGATGAAATGCATGAACTCCTCCTTTGAAAGCGTTTTGCTGCGAATCTGCGAAGGCGTCAGGCGAAAACCACCTGCACCTTCGTGTTCCTGGTCTTGTCCGCCGCGGCCTCAAATGCGCTGACCGCGTCGCGCAGGGGATACTGGCCCGACAGGAGCGGCCGGACGTCGACGCGGCGCGTCGACAGGTAGTCGACCGCCCAGTCGAACTCGATGCCCCAGCGGAACACGCCGCGGAGGTCGATCTCCTTGGCCATGATCTCGTTGACGACGAACGGCAGCGGCTCGTGCGGCAGCGTGCCCGCCTGGACGACGACCCCGCCCTTCCTGACCGCGGCAACGCAGGCCTTGAGCGCGCTGAAGTTGCCCGAGACCTCGTAGCAGACGTCGAACTGCGGCGCGGCGAGCGCGTCGCCGTCGCGGTCGGCGCGCAGGGTGACGTCGGCGCCGACTTCCTTCGCCTTCTCGAGCGGACGATCCAGCACGTCGGACACGGTGATCTTCTTTGCCCCCGCGAGGCGCGCGGCCATGACGGTCAGGCAGCCGATGGTCCCGGCACCTGTCACGAGCACCGACTTGCCGATCAGGTCGGGACCGCGATGGATCGTGTGCAGCGCCACCGCGAGCGGCTCGGCGAACGCGAGCTCGCCCAGCGACACGTCGCCGCCGACCGGATAGCACTGCCGCTCGCCCATCACGAAGTATTCGCGGAACATCCCCTGCACGTGCGGGAACAGGCTCGCACTGCCGAGAAACTTCATGTTCGTGCACAGCTGCTCGCGGCCCGAACGGCACCCATCGCAGCGGCCGCAGGCGTGCGACGGCGACACGGCGACCTTGTCGCCGTTCTTGACCCGCGTGACGCCGGGACCGACGGCTTCGACCACCGCCGACGCCTCGTGCCCCGGGATCAGCGGCTCGCGCACGACGAAGCTGCCGTTGCGACCCTCGAAGTAGTAGTGAAGGTCCGAACCGCAGATGCCGCCCGCTCCCAGCCGCAGCAGCACTTCGCCGGCGCCTGGCGCAGGCATGTCGAACGCGTCGAGCCTCAGATCTTCCTTGGCGTGGATGCGGCAGGCAAGCATCGTGTGTCCTCCACGTTCCCCGCGAAGGGCCGGCTCGTCGCCGGCCGCTCGCGGGAAGGTATGTCAGTGCAATGTATCCCAGCCGGTCGAAAACCGCTTGTACGCCTGGTTGAGATGCCGGTGCATCGCGGCGCGGGCCGCCGGCGCGTCCTTCGCCGCGATCGCCTTCAGCACCGCGCGGTGCTCGGCCATCGCGGCCGTCCACAGCGCGGGCGAATCATAATGGTGCTCGAGCTGCTTGTAGAGCGTCCCGGTCCGCTCCTCCCACAGCATCTTGACGACGGCGACCAGCGCGCCGTTGCCGGTGGCCTCCGCGATCCGCAGGTGAAACAGGCGGTCGCCGGACAGCGGTTGCGATTCGCCCTCGAGCTCGCGCTGCATCTGCAGGAGCGCCTCCTCGATGGCCGCGACCTGCACCTTCTTTGCCGACTTGGCCGCCAGGGCGGCACACTCGGCCTCGATCACATAGCGCGCACGCAGCAATTCGAATGGTCCGGCGTCGGCGTGCTCGGCGTCGGCGGCGCCGGGCTTCCCGTCCCCGCCCATCACGTAGATGCCCGACCCGATCCGGACTTCGACCAGACCCTCGACCTCGAGCGCGATGAGCGCCTCGCGCACGGACGGGCGCGAAACCCCGAGCTGCTTCGCGAGATCGCGCTCCGGCGGCAGCCGCGATCCCGCCGGAAACTCGCCGGAACGGATGAGGCTGCGAATCTGGTCGGCGATCTGCCGGTAGAGCCGGCGCGGCTCGATGCTCTGGAAGGGCATGGGTGAAACCGGACTCCGGAAAGGCCACGGACGCGGCGGGCGGCGGCGCGGCGGGCGACCCGCACCGGTTCGAGGCGAAGGCTAGCTTGCCGCCCCAAATTGGTCAAGTGGTATTACCAATTCTGGCCGGGCAGCGTAGAATGCCGGGCGATCGCATTCCCGCTTGTCCGGGTTGCGCCCGATCCTGTCCTGCTCGCCCTGCTCCGCCACCCGCGCCCATGTCCGCCACGACCATCGCCGCGATCCGCGCGACACCCGTCACGGTGCCGCTCGAGGCCCCGCTGCTGCACAGCAACGGCGCGCACTGGGGCCGCTTCGTCCGCACCATCGTCGAGGTCGAGACCGCGGACGGCTACGTCGGCCTCGGTGAAATGGGCGGCGGCGGCGAGGACGCCACCCGCGCGTTCGGCGCGCTTGCCGATTATCTCGCCGGGCATGACGTGTTCCGGCTCGAGGCAATGCGGTTCGCGATCTGCAACCCGACGGCCAGCCTGTACAACAACCGCACGCAGCTGCACGCGGCGATCGAGTTCGCCTGCCTCGACATCATCGGGCAGAAGCTGGGAGTGCCGGTGCACGCGCTCCTCGGCGGCAAGCTGCGCGACGAGGTCGAGTTCGCGAGCTACCTGTTCTTTCGCTACGCCGACCCGAAATCGGGCCGCGGCGAGGTCCGCACGGCGGACGATCTCGTTGCGAACGCGCGCGCACTGAAGGCCGAGCACGGCTTTCGCGTCCACAAGTTGAAGGGCGGTGTCTATCCGCCGGCCCACGAGCTCGCGTGCTATCGCGCGCTCGCCGCCGCGCTGCCAGGCGACCGCTTCCGCTACGACCCCAACAGCGCGCTGTCCCTCGCCGATGCCATCGACTTCGGCCGCGGCATCCTGGACCTCGCCAACGACTACTACGAGGATCCGGTGTGGGGCATGCCGCAACTCGCGCGGCTGAAGGAATTCGTGCCGCTCCCGACCGCCACCAACACCGTCGTCGTCAACTTCGAGCAGCTCGCGGCGAACGTCCGCAGCCCCGCCGTCGACGTGATCCTGCTCGACACGACGTTCTGGGGCGGCATCCGTCCCTGCGTCAAGGCGGCCGGCGTCTGCGAAACGATGGGCCTCGGTGTCGCCGTGCACAGCTCCGGCGAGCTCGGCATCCAGCTCGCGACGATGCTGCACCTGGGCGCGGTGATCCCCAATCTCGGCTACGCCGCCGACGCGCACTATCACCACCTGACCGATGACGTGATCGTCGGCGGACGGATGAGGTACGCGAACGGCGCGATCCGCGTCCCCGACGCACCCGGTCTGGGCGTCGCGCTCGATCGTGACAAGCTCGCCCGCTATCACGAGCTTTTCCGCGAGCTGGGTGGCTACCCCTACGATCGCGATCCCGGCCGTCCCGGCTGGTATCCGCTCGTGCCGAACCGGAACTGGGCCGACCCCGAGCGATCGTTGAAGCCCGGGCTCACCCGCTGACCACGCGAAATTCCCCGCAACGAGAACCAAGGAGAGCAACGATGAGTGGACGCCTCGCGGGCAAGACCGCGCTGATTACCGCGGCAGGGCAGGGCATCGGCCACGCGACCGCGCTGCAGATGGCGCGCGAAGGTGCGACCGTCTATGCGACCGACGTCAATCCGAAGCTGCTCGAGGCCTTCGCCGGAACGCCCGGCGTCGTGACGCGAGCGCTCGACGTCCTCGACGACGCCGCGATCGCACGGACGATCGAGGAACTGCCGCCGCTGTCCATCCTGTTCAACTGCGCCGGTTACGTCCATCACGGTACGATCCTCGACTGCGCGCCGAAGGACTGGGATTTCAGCTTCAACCTGAACGTGCGCGCGATGTACATGACGATCAGGTGCGCGCTTCCGAAAATGCTCGCCGAGCACGACAAGACGGGCCGCGGCGCATCGATCGTCAACATGGCCTCGATCGCCGGCTCGATCAAGGGGCTGCCGAACCGCTTCGCCTACGGCGCGTCGAAGGCGGCGGTGGTCGGCCTCACCAAGGCGGTCGCCGCCGATTACGTGATGAAGGGCATCCGCTGCAACGCGATCGCGCCAGGCACCGTCGACACGCCCTCGCTCGCCGAACGGATCAACGCCTTCCCCGATCCCGTCGAGGCGCGCAAGATGTTCATCGCCCGCCAGCCGATGGGGCGCCTCGCCAAGGCCGAGGAGATCGCGCCGATCGTGATCTTCCTGGCCTCCGACGAATCCGCGTTCGCGACCGGCAACGTCTATTCGGTCGACGGCGGCATGACGATCTGAAGCACCATCCCATCCACATCCGACCACGGAGGAACACCCCATGAAGCTCGTACGCTACGGCCCCGCCGGCAAGGAGAAGCCCGGCCTCATCGACGCCGACGGCAAGCTGCGCGACCTGTCGAAGAAGGTGAAGGACATCGACGGCGCCACGCTCGCCCCGGCCGAACTCGCCAAGCTGAAGAAGCTCGATCCGAAGAAGCTGCCGCTGGTGAAGGGCAGGCCGCGGCTGGGTGCCTGCGTGACCGGTGTGCCGAAGTTCCTTGCGATCGGCCTCAACTATGTCGACCACGCGAAGGAATCGGGGTTGCCGGTCCCCGAATTCCCGATCGTGTTCTTCAAGGCGGAGACCTGCATCCAGGGTCCGAACGACCCGATCATGCTGCCGAAGGATTCGGTGCAGACCGACTGGGAAGTCGAGCTGGGTGTGGTCATCGGCCGCACCGCGCGCTACGTCGAGAAGAAGGACGCGCTCAAGTACGTCGCCGGCTATTGCCTGATCAACGACGTGTCCGAGCGCGAATTCCAGACCAAGCGCGGCGGCGCGCAGTGGGGCAAGGGCAAGGGTTGCGACACGTTCGGGCCGCTGGGGCCGTGGCTGGCCACGAGGGACGAGATCAAGGATCCGCAGAACCTCGACATGTGGCTCGACGTCAACGGCCAACGCCGGCAGACCGGCAACACGAAGACGATGATCTTCAGCGTCGCCGACCTCGTCGCCGACGTCTCCCGCTACATGACGCTTCTGCCCGGCGACGTGATCACCACCGGCACGCCACCCGGCGTCGGCATGGGGATGAAGCCGCCGACGTACCTCAAGGCCGGCGACGTCGTGACGCTCGGCATCACCGGACTGGGCGAGCAGAAGCAGAAGGTCATCGCCTTCAAGGGCAGGCGCTAGGCAGGGCGCGCGGTCGGCGATCGGAGCGACATCGACGCGCGCTTCATTTCGCCGACCGGGCCACCACCGCACGATGCCGAACCGCGACTACCGCGATGTCGCGCGCGGGGATCCCCTCTACCCGGAGATCGACCCGTACGCGAGCGGCCGCCTTGCCGTCAGCACGCGCCATGCGCTGTACTGGGAAACCTGCGGGAACCCCGACGGGGTGCCGGTCCTGTTTCTGCATGGCGGTCCCGGGAGCGGCTGCCTGCCGCACCACCGCCGCTACTTCGACCCGGCCTTCTGGCGCAGCGTGCTGTTCGACCAGCGCGGCGCCGGGCGCTCGACCCCGGCGGGCGAGCTCGCCGACAACACGACCTGGCACCTGGTCGCCGACATCGAGCGACTGCGCGCCCATCTCGGCGTCGACCGCTGGCTGGTGTTCGGCGGGTCGTGGGGATCCACGCTCGCGCTCGCCTACGCGCAGGCGCACCCGCAGCGCTGTCTCGGACTCGTGCTGCGCGGCGTGTTCCTCGCACGCGGGCGGGAGTTCGACTGGTTCATGCACGGGATGGGGACGATCTTCCCGGAAGCGGCGCGCACGTTTGCGGACCACCTCCCTGAAGACGAGCGGGACGACCTTCTCGGCAACTACTACCGTCGGCTCACCGACCCGAACCCCGCCATCCACCTCCCCGCCGCAAAGGCGTGGGACCGCTACGAGGGCTCGTGCGTCGCATTGCTGCCCGCGGCAGACCCGATGCCCAAATTCGACAACGACGCGGGCGCGCTGGCGCTGGCGCGGATCGAGGCACACTACTTCGTCAACCGCTGCTTCCTGGCCGAGAACGAGCTACTCGACAATCTGCACCAGATTCGTTCGCTGCCGTGCACGATCGTCCAGGGTCGCTACGACATCGTCTGCCCACCGGTGACGGCCGAGGCGCTCGCGCGCGCCTGGCCCGAGGCCGAGTACATCGTCGTTCCCGACGCCGGCCATTCGATCCGCGAGCCGGGCATCACCCGCGAGCTCGCCGCCGCGGTCGAGCGGATGAAGTCGCGTGTCGTGCGGCCGACGCCGGCGGAACCGGTCTAGGGCCCGTTCACACGAAGGGCACGCTCACGCGCTACGGCGGTTCGGTCTCGCCACTGTCACGGACGCGAAAGGCCGTGATCGCGACGTCGAGGTCGATGTCGTCGCCGACGAACGGATACGCGTAGGTCATTCCGAACGCTCGACGCGAGATCCTCGTGGCGACTTCGGCGGCGCATTCCTCGCGCCCGCGGGCAGGGACGTGCGAACACCGCAGGCGCTTGACGTCGAGGCGCACCGGCCGCGTGACCCCGCGCAGCGTGACGTCGCCGTCGACCGCAACCAGTTGCCCGGCCGCGTAGGAGAGGTGGGTCGAGCGAAAGCGGATCGCGGGAAACTGGTCGACGTCGAACATGTACTCGCCGCGCAGGAACGCGTCGCGCAAGCCCCAGCCGGTCGCGACCGACGTCGCATCGATGATGAAATCGACCGTGCCGGCGGCACGCGCGGGGTCGAGTACGATGGCGCCCCACGTACGCTGGAAACGGCCGCGCTGCCGGACGATGCCCAGCTCGTTGACGGCGAACCGTGTCGCCGTGAGGTCCGGCTCGACGCGGAATGCTTCCGGCGCCGCCTCGGTACAGGCTGCGGCGACGGCGAGCGCGATGGCGACGACCGCGTTCCTCACGGGGACCTCCGCGTCGAAGCTCTGCGGAGTCCTGCGGCGCGCGGTGCGCTCGCCGCACGCAGCCCGACCCTTCCGCGATGGTCTCGACACGACGCGCAAACAGTCCGGGGACGCGAACCATTCCCGGATCAGCTCACGGCGGGAAGCACCATCCGCAGGCGAACGACGACGTCGTCGGCGACGGTGGCGGTGTCCGCCCACATTCCGTCGCCGACCTTGAACTCCAGCCGCTTGAGGATGAACTGACCGGTGGCCACCGTATTGCCGCTGCCGTCGCGGGTCAGCGCGACCGGCACCGTCACGTCGCGCGTGACGCCCTTGAGCGACAGCCGGCCCGCGATCTCGTAGCGATCGTTGCCCAGATCGCTGATCGCGGTCGACGCGAACCGGGCCACGGGGAACTTCGCCGTGTCGAACCATTGCGGGCGCCGGACCTCGCGCTCGGACTCCTCACTCGCGAGGTCGATGCTCGCGAGGTCGATCTCGAGCTCGGCGCTGGAATGGGCGAGGTCACGCGGGCGGAAGTCGACGTTGGCCTTCCATTTCCGGAAGCGACCCTCGACGTTGACGCCGAGCTGCTTCGAGACGAAGCGGATCTCGCTCCGGTCGATCAGCACGCTTTGCCCGGACGCGCCGCCGGACGCGGCGAGCAGCATCACGGCCAGGGGGGGAATGAACGAGCGAAACGCTTTCATGCGGATCCTTTCGGCCGCGCTGCACCGGGATCGAGGACGGGATCGGGGTCAGGACCGGCGCCGTGGGCGGGAGGGGAGCATTCGCGCCAGCACCTCGTCCCGATCGACGAAACGGTGCCAGAGCGCGGCGCCCACATGCACAAAGACCAGCGCCGCCAGCGCGGAGTTCAATCCGATGTGCACCGCCTTGAGCGCAGCGGCGACCGCCTTGTCCTTGGCGACGAGGTCCGGTAGGGGAAAGAGGCCGAGGTACACCACCTGCACCCCCGTGGCCGAGCTGTAGAGCCAGCCCGACAGCGGAATCGCCAGCATCAGCGCATACAGGACCGCGTGCGTTGCCGCCGCCGCGCGCTGCTGCCACGCCGGCATCGGCGCCGGCGGCGGTGGCGGGCGCACGACGCGCCACGCCAGCCGCACCGCGGCGACGACGAACACCGTAATGCCGATCCACTTGTGGAATGCATACCAGCGGAACTTCGTCGGGCCGAACTCGAGCCCGGTCATCGCGAGGCCGAGCGAGAATCCGCACAGGATCAGCAATGCCGCGAGCCAGTGCAGCACGATCGCCGGTCGGGTGTAGCCGGTGCCGACATCGATCATCGCCAGGCTCCCCGGGGCAATCCGCGCCGCTTCCGCATCGCGCCGGCGCGCATCGGCCACGCCCGGCGCCGCGCGTCGCGCGTCCGCCCCGCAGCAACGCGATCTCGTCTCGCGGTTCGCATCGGAGGATCATCGAACGCGCATCCGGGTCGGTCAAGGCCGCAGCGTCGCGGGGACTCCGTTGCGAGGCCGGTATACTGCGTTGCCCATGCCACCGGAATCACGGCCTGCCTGTCCCGCGCGCCTCGATGCGGCGTTCCCGGGGCGTGTCGTCGCCCCCGATCGACGGCATCGCGGCCACGTCGATGTGCGGATGGCCCAGACATGACCGACGGCAACCGCGAGTGGCTCGAGCGCAGCCGGCGTGCCGTATGGCACCCGTGCACGCAGATGAAGACGCACGAGACCTTGCCGCTGGTGCCGATCGCACGCGGCGCGGGCGCCTGGCTGTATGACTTCGACGGGCGACGCTATCTGGACGCCGTCGGCTCGTGGTGGGTGAATCTCTTCGGCCACGCGAACCCGCGCATCAACGCAGCGCTCGCCGCGCAACTCTCCCTGCTCGAGCACGTGATGCTCGCGGGGTTCACGCATCGGCCCGTCGTCGAGCTCTCGGAGCGGCTGGCCGCACTCGCGCCCAGGGGACTCGGCCATGCTTTCTACGGCTCCGACGGGGCCTCGGCGACCGAAATCGCGCTCAAGATGGCGTTCCACTACTGGAAGAACCGGGGCCATCCCGAGAAGACCGGCTTCGTCTCCCTCGCCGGTAGCTACCACGGCGAGACGCTGGGCGCCCTCGCCGTCACCGACGTCGCACTGTTCCGCGACACGTATGCGCCGCTGCTCAACCGCAATGCGACCGTCCCCTGCCCGGACATCCGCTCGGCCCTGGAAGGCGAGACGCCCCGCGCTGCCGCCGAGCGTGCGGCGACGGCGCTCGGCGACCATCTCACCCGCCATCACGCGACTACCGCTGCGCTGATCGTCGAACCGCTGGTGCAGGGTGCGTCGGGCATGACGATGTACGACGCGCACTATCTCGTCCGGGCGCGCGAACTGTGCACGCGCTACGACGTCCTGCTCATCGCCGACGAAATCATGACCGGGTTCGGGCGCACCGGAACGCTGTTCGCGTGCGAGCAGGCAGGCGTCGCGCCCGACTTCCTTTGCCTGTCGAAAGGATTGACCGGCGGCTATCTGCCGCTGTCGTGCGTGCTGACGACCGATGAGGTCTACGCGGCGTTCTACGCGGACGAGCTCGCGCGCGGCTTCCTGCACTCGCATTCGTACACCGGCAATGCGCTTGCCTGCCGCGCGGCGCTCGCCGTGCTCGACATCTTCGCCGCCGACGACGTGATCGCCGCCAACCGGGCCCGCGCGCAGCGCTGGACCGCGCTGGCCGCCCCGCTCGCGGCGCATCCGCGAGTCCGGAACTTCCGCCGTACCGGAATGATCTTCGCATTCGAGGTCGACACGCCGCGCGCCGATTTTGCGCGCTGGTGCTTCGCCGAAGGCGTTGCCCGCGAACTCCTGCTGCGCCCGATCGGCCGCACCCTCTACTTCATGCCCCCCTACATCCTCACCGACGACGAGTTCGGGTTGCTCGCCGGGCGCACGCTCGAGATCGTCGATCATGCCTGACGCGGCGGCCTGCGACGGCGTCCTCACCCGTGCGACGCGTCTCGCGCTGCTGGCCGCCGCCGTCGCGTGGCTGGGCACCGCACAAGCCGCGCTGCCGCGCCCGGTCGCGCGGGCGTTCCTCGACGCCGGCGTGCCGGTAAACGCCGTCGGCGATCGTGGTCCAGGAGACGGGCGCGCTGCAGCCGCTCTTCGCGCACCAGCCGAACAAGCCGCAGAACCCGGCGTCCGTGATGAAGCTCGTCACGACGTTCGCCGCCCTGGAGCTGCTCGGCCCCGACTATCGCTGGAAGACCGAGGCGTACCTCGACGGCCCGCTCGTCGACGGCGTGCTGAACGGCAATCTGGTGCTCAAAGGCTACGGCGACCCGAAGATCACGCGCGAGCAGTGGCAATCGTTCATGGCCACGTTGCGGGCCAAGGGCCTCGCCGCGGTGACCGGCGATCTCGTCCTCGACCGCGACTTCTTCGCGCCGGCAAACCACAATGCCGCGGGGTTCGACGGCGAGCCGCTCAAGCCGTACAACGTCGGCCCGGACGCACTCCTCGTCAACTTCAAGGCGGTCAGATTCGCGTTCGCGCCCAACGCCGCCGGCGACGCGATCGATCTCGTTGTCGAGCCGCCGTTGGCCGCGATCAAGGTCGGCGACGTTCCGCGCATTGCCCCCGGTGACTGCGGCGACTGGCGCAGCACCGTCGGGGCGACGTTCGTCGACCGCGCGACCAGCGCCCAGGCGACATTTGCCGGCCGATATCCCGCCGCCTGCGGCGAGCGCGAATGGTGGGTGTCGCTGCTCGACCATCCGACGTACGTCCACGGCATGTTCGACACGTATTTCCGGGAGGCGGGCGGACGCTTTGCCGGTGGCTGGCGCGATGGCGCCGCGCCGAAGGGAGCACTGCCGTTCGCGGTCCTCGAATCGCCGCCGCTCTACGACGTGGTGCGCGATGTGAACAAGCTCTCCAACAACGTGATGGCGCGGCAGGTGTTCCTGACGCTGGCCACGGCCGATGCGCCGCCGCCCGCGACGGCGGCTCGCGCCGCAGCCACGGTCAAACGCTGGCTCGCGGGGCGCAGGCTCCGGATGCCGGAACTCGTGCTCGACAATGGCTCCGGGCTCTCGCGGACCGAGCGCATCAGCGCGGGCAGCCTGTCGCGTCTGCTGCTCGCGGCGGAGGCGAGCCCCGTTCGCGACGAATTCGCGAGCTCGCTCGCCGTCGCCGCGACGGACGGCACCGTCCAGCGCCGGTTCCAGAACGGCAGCGTCGCCGGCCAGGCGCTGCTGAAAACGGGAACGCTCGAAGGCGCCCGGGCCATTGCCGGTTACGTCATCGACGCTGCCGGCCGTCGCTGGACCGTCGTGGCGCTCGTCAACCATCCGAACGCGTCGCGGGCGCAACCGGCGCTCGATTTTCTGGTGCAATGGGTCTATCGCGAAGCCGCCGTCTACGCCGTCACCCCACGGCGCTGAGGGAGATGCGGATGCTGCTTTTCGAGTACATCGCCGAGCAGAAGCTGGCCGAGGCGGAACGCGCCGGCGCGTTCCGCGACCTGCCCGGCGCCGGCAAGCCGCTTGTCCTCGACGACGACCGGCTGGTACCCGAGGATCTTCGGCTCGCCTACCGGATCCTCAAGAACGCGGGTTTCGTTCCGCCCGAAATCGAGTCGCGGCGCGAAGCCGCGCAACTGCGGCAGCTGCTCGCGGCCGCCACCGACGAAGGCGAACGCTCGCGCGCCGCGGCCCGGCTCGCGCTGATCGAGGCCGCGCTCGAGGCGCGCGGCGGGCGGCAGCTGCCGCGCGGCGACGGGTACCGCGAGCGCATCGTCGCGCGGCTCCGGAACCGCGGCTGACGGACTACACCCCCGGGATCGGCTTGCTGTCGTTGAACAGCAGGTAGCCGCGGATCACCCGGTAGAGCACCCAGACGAACGCGGCGGCCCAGATCACCACGGCGATCACCGGGCCGATCAGGACGATCAGCAGCACCCAGAACACGACCCAGCCGAGCACGCTCCAGAGCAGCGAGTACCAGAACGTGCGGATCAGCCACGTCACGTGCGAAGCGACCCACGTGCCCTGTGCCTCGGCGCGCTTCACGTAGCAGACGATGACGCCGACGATGCCGAGCAGGTGAAAGAGCGGCGCGATGAAGTGGAGGCCGGAGGACACCAGACCGGCGATGCCCGCCACCGCGAACAGGCCGTAGGCAAGCAGAACGGCGGTCAGCGGCGGGTTGCCGACGGGGTGCTCGGCGGGAGCGGGGACAGGAGCGGAGGCAGGAAGATCGGCCATGGCGTTGAGTCGCATCCTCGAAAGGCGGCCCCAACGGCCGCAGCCCTAATATGGGGTCGCGTCCCGCCCCGGTCAATCCGCGCCTGCACCAACTCGCGCTCAATACCGTCGCCCGTCCTTGTGCGCGGCGTAGACCCCCGCCTCGTCTTCACACCACAGGAGGTCGTCGTCGGGATAGAAGGCGTTGTCGCCCTCGACGCGGTTGCCGACTTCGAGATAGACCGCCGCTGCGCCGCTGCGATTGACGAAGTGATGCGCGTCGCGCTTTCCGGCCGGGTAGCCCGCGCAGCCTCCGGCCGTGAGCATCTGCTCGCCGTCGTCGGTGACGAGGACGACCTCGCCCGCGAGGACGTAGACGAATTCGTCTTCCAGCGTGTGCCAGTGCCGCAGCGCCGACTGCGCCCCGGGTGCCAGGGTCACCAGGTTGACGCCGAATTTCGTCAGACCGCAGGCGTCGCCGAGCCTGCGTTTGGCGCGCCCCCCGACGCGCGACCGGAACGGCTCGGGATAGCCTGATCCACGGTGCTCCGGCACGGCGGCAGGATCGAGGGCAGGCAACTTCAGCGTCGGCATCGGAGACCTCCAGTCTAGGGTTCGGAACCGGGGATTATGACGGGGTCCGTTGTAGCCGGCCGCCGTTGCGCGAACCGCCGGCCGAAACGGGCACGCGCGTCCCCGTTGGATATAATGAAACCGTGGTTGTGCGCCTCCCGACGCGGGCGGCGCGCTACTCACGTCAACCCGTCACCACGGAGTATCGCCATGTCTGCGAATCCCGAAAACACCCGCGAAAAGCTTGTCGACGAATTCGGCACCGTCTTGTCCGAAGCCGAGGACATGCTGAAGCGCGCCGCGACGGAAACCGGCGAGAAGGCGAAGGACCTGCGTTCGCAGGTCGAGGCCAAGCTGCTCCACGCCAAGCTGGCGCTTCAGGAAATCGAAGGCCAGGCCCTCGACCAGGCGAAGGCCGCGGCACGCGCCACCGATGATTACGTGCATGACCATCCGTGGCAGGCGATCGGCATGGCCGCAGCGGTCGGTTTCGCCATCGGCCTGCTCATCAACCGCCGCTGACCCGACCCGTTTCGTGAGCAGCGACACGCCCGGGGACCACCCGCTAGCGGCTGGCCTGCGCGGCGCCCTCGCGCAACTCGGGGCGTCGTCGGCCGCGTTCGTACGAACCCGGGTCGAGCTCGCGGCGATCGAGTTCGTCGAGGAACGCGACCGGGCGCAGCGCAAGATACTCCTGCTTGCGGTGGCGATCGTCGCGTTCGCGTTCGCGCTTCTCGCCGCCTCAGCGTACGTTGTCGTCTCGTTCTGGGACACCTACCGGCTGCCGGCGATCGCCGGCGTTGCGATCTTTTATGCCGTGATCGGCGCAGTCGCCGCGTGGCGCGTCAGCCTCGGCCGCGGCAATGAGCCGCCGCCCTTTACCGGCACGCTCGCCGAACTGGAGCGCGATCGCGAGTGGCTCACGCGCCGGGGCGGGGGCCCGCAATGAGCGTCGGCGAGCGTTTGCCTCTCGCCGACCGGAAGGCCCTGCTTGAGGCGCGCGCCGAGCTCGACCGGGCGCGTGTGGCGCTGGCGGTGCGCGAAATCCGGACCATCGTGTCGCTGCCGACCGGGCCGGCGCGGCTGGCCCGCGCCCGCCCGGTTGCGGCAGTGCTGGTCAGCATCCTCGCCCCCGTGCTCGGCAGGGCCCGCTTCGGCCGTTGGCTGCGCGTGGCCTCTCTCGCCCTCGTCGCCTACCGGATCGCCCGCAACTGGCGCGGCCCTGCCCGCTGACCGCGCTCCGCCGCCGATGCGCGTACTGGGCACCGTTGCGATCCGCAATGGCGCGGACATCGTCGAGACCGCAGTGCGCCACAACCTCGCGGCGCTGGATGGACTCGTCGTGCTCGTTCACGGCGCCTCCGACCGCACCGCGGCGATCCTCGCGGCGCTCGCGAACGAGGGGCTTGCGGTCACGGTCCTCGTCGCCGATGACCCCGCCGCCGAGTCTTCCGCGCTGGAGGCGCGCCTCGCGCACGAGGCGTTCGCCGATCCGTCCGTCGACTGGGTCCTCGGTCTCGAGGCCGGCGACTTTCTGAAGCCCGCGTCGCGGCCGGCGCTGCAGCAGTCGCTCGCTGCCGCCGATCCGCAGCGCCCCCTCGCGCTGCCCGTGCACACGTACGTGCCCGATTTCGCGAGCCCGGCGTCACCGCTTGCACGTCTCGCGAGTGCGCGCCGTCTCGCCGCGGACCCGCACCTGCGGGAACGGCGGGCCGTTCCGCGGTCGTGCGCGGCGCGCGAAGGCGATGTTCCGGCACGTGCGCCCGCCGCCGGAACGCTTGCCGTTGCCCGCGTGCCGGTCCGCAGCATCGAGCAGCTCACCGCCGATTGCGTCATGATCCGTCTCGCCGGCCTGTCTGCCGGCACGAGCACGGCGCTCGACGCCTGGGCCGACGCCGTCTACGCCGAGGTCCGTGCGGGACGCAAGGTGACGGCCGCGCTGGCCGACGCGGCGGCGGTGAATGCCGGTGCCCCGCGCGCGCAATGGGTCGATCCCGCCGCCGTACCGCGAATCGACGACCCGTTCCTCGCCCCGATCGCCCTAGCGCATACGGCCGACACGCCGCCCTACGTGCTCGGGCAGCTGATGGCACTGGGTGAGTACCTCGCGTGGAACGAGGCGCGGCGCATCCAGTCGCAGCTGCTGCGCGGCGCCGATGCCGGTGCCGCGCTCGCCCGTGGTGGCACGGTCAAGGGACCGCCGCGATGAAGATCTGGGGCGTTGCGATGGTGCGCAACGAGGCGGCGATCATCGAGACCTTCGTCCGCCACAACCTGACGCTGCTCGATGGACTGGCGATCGTCGATCACCGCTCGGCGGACGACACGGTGACGATCCTCACGGCTCTCGGTCGCGAGGGACTGCCGCTGATCGTGCTCGGCAACGACGCGGTCGCATATGCGCAGCAGGAAATCATGACGACGGCATTGCGCCATGTTCTCGCTCGGACGCGCGCCGATTTCGTGTTCCCCCTCGACGCCGACGAGTTCATCAAGGCGCCATCACGGGCGACGATGGAGCACGCGCTGGGACAGGTGCCGCCGAATGCGCACGGGCTGATGAACTGGCCGACCTATGTCCCGGATTTCGACGCGACCTACCGGGGCGTTCTGGCGTGCGTCCGCGGCGCACGCCGCCTCGTCGAAACGCGGCACCGGTTCGGCAAGGTGGTGGTCGCCGCGCATTTCGCGGACACGCCGCGCGCGCTGCTCGCGAACGGGAGTCACGCCGTGCTGCCCTGGTTCGGCGCAAGCGAGCAGGAGGTCGGCCACCACCACGTGTTCGCGGGCGCCGACCTCGCGCTCGCGCACCTGCCGTTCCGCAGCGCCGGCCAGTTCGTGGTGAAGATCGTCATCAACCGGCTGGCCCGGATCGCCGCCGACCGGGGCTCGAATACGAGCAAGCAGCGACTCGCCGCGTACCGGCGAATCGCCGACGGATTGCCCATCGACGCCGCTTACCTGCGCGAGATGGCGGTCAACTTCAACATTGCACCTGCCGACTGGATCGACGCCGGATCGGCGATCCTGGTCGACGACCCGTTCCTCGCCGATTTCGCGCTCCGCCATACGCGTGCCGAGGAGAGCGACCCGGTGCCGCTGGTGCTCGCCGCGGTCGAACAGCTCGCGGCGCTGGAATCCGCCGCCCGAAAACCGGCGCCGGCGACCGCGCGCGCGGCGTGACGTCCGCAGCCCGACATTGCCGTTCGGACAACGGTTGCCGGCTCCGATGAAAGCCGTGGGCGTCGCCATGGTGCGCAACGAGGCCGACATCATCGAAGCCTTCGTCCGCCACAACCTGACCCTGCTGGACGTCCTCGTGATCGTCGATCATCGCTCGGCGGACGCGACGATGGCGATCGTCGACGCGTTATCCCGCGAAGGGCTGCCGCTGCTGAGGCTCACCAGCGATTCGGTGGCCTACGCGCAGCAGGAGGTGACGTCCGCCGCCGTCCGGCACGCGTTCGCCGCCACCGGCGCGGACTTCGCATTTCCGCTCGACGCCGACGAGTTCGTCAAGGCGCCGTCGCGCGCCCATCTCGCGCGTGCATTGGCCGCATTGCCGGCGGGCGGCCACGGCGTGATGACCTGGCACACGTACATGCCCGACTTCGCCGCGCCGTACCGGAACGTCGTCGAGAGCGCGCGCGGCGCGCGGCGCCTCGCTGAGGAGCACTTTCCGCATGGCAAGGTCGTGGTCTCGCGACATTTCATGGATACCCCGCGAGCGATGCTCACCGGCGGCAATCATGCCGTCAGGCCGTGGGCCGGCGCCCCGGCCAAGGAGTGGGAACTGCACTACCGCTTCGCGCCGCGTGACCTCGCCATCGCCCACCTGCCCTATCGCAACGGGCCGCAGTTCATCGCCAAGACCGTCGTCAAGCGCCTCGCGCGCGTGGCCGCGGGTCGCGACTGGTCCGCGGATTACGACCGTCGCGAGGCCTACGAGGATATCGCCGCGGGCCGGCCTGTCGACGCGATGTACCTGCGCGCCGCGACGGTCAATCTCAACGTCGCCCAGGATCGGCGCGTCGACCCCGCGTCCGTGGCGCTCGTCGACGATCCGTTCCTCGCCGACTTCACGCTGCGCTATACCCCTCCGGAGGCGGCCGACGCGTTGCCGCTGGTCCTCGCCGCGGTGGAGGAATTCGCGCACCGCGAAGCGCAGGCACGGGCTGGCGCGGGAAACGCGCCCGGCAACGACCGAATTCGGCACCGATGAATCGCCTCGGCCGGCACGGCGCGCCGCCCGCCGCCTTCCTGTCAGCGGAGGCACCATGAAGCTCTACGGCGCTGCGATGGTCCGCAACGAAGCGGACATCATCGAAGCCTTCGTTCGGCACAACCTCACGGTGCTCGACGGACTCGCGATCCTCGACCATGATTCGTTCGACGGCACGGCGCAGATTCTCGCCGCGCTGGTCGCCGAGGGGTTGCCGCTGGCCGTGACCAGCGACGACACCCCGGCGCACCATCAGTCGGCGATGACGACGCGGCTCGTCCGGGACACGTTCGCGCGAACCGGCGCCGACTGGATATTCGCGATCGACGCCGACGAGTTCCTGAAGTTCCGGTCCCGCGCGCTGCTCGAGAGCATCCTCGCCGGCGTCCCGCGCGGGATGCATGTGGTCCTCGACTGGCAGAGCTACGTCCCGGATTTCAAGCATGGCAGCCGAGGCGGAGAAATCGTCGATCTGTTGAAGTCCGCGCAGCGGGTCGCGACCGAGACGCACGGCTTCCGCAAGGTCGTGATCGGCCGTGATTTCCTGACCACGCCGGAGGCGGTGGTTTCCGCGGGCAACCACGTCGTCCTGCCCGCCCCGGATGCGGCCGACCAGGGCGCGAATCCGCATGTCTGGATCAAGCCGGCGGCCGCCGCCATCGCACACCTGCCGGTGCGCAGCCGTGATCAGTTCACCTGCAAGATCGCCATTGGCTGGCTCGCGCACCTCGCCTCGCGCCCGGCGGACCCCCGGATCGCTTTCCACTGGCGGGAGGCGTTTGCCGATCTCGCCGCGGGGAAACCGCTCGACGACGCGACGCTGCGGCGGATCGCCTGCAATTACAGCATGCCGCAGGCGCTCTGGCGGAATCCGGACGAGATCACGCTCGTCGACGAGCCGTTCCTCGGCATGTTCGATCTGCGCTACACCGCGCTCGCCCGGCAGGCACCGCTGCCGCTCGTGCTGACCGCGGCGGAACGGCTGCTGGCAAGCCTCGCCCACGACACGACGGCTACAGCCCCAACTCCGTCCACAGCGCGTCCACGCGCGCCTTGACCGCCGCGTCCATCGCGATCGGCCGACCCCACTCGCGCTGCGTTTCACCGGGCCACTTGTTGGTCGCGTCGATGCCCATCTTGCTGCCCAGCCCGGAAACCGGCGAAGCGAAATCGAGGTAGTCGATCGGCGTGCGCTCGACGACGAGCGTGTCGCGCGCCGGATCCACGCGCGTGGTGAGCGCCCAGATCACTTCCTTCCAGTCGCGGATGTCGACGTCGTCGTCGGTGACCACGATGAACTTCGTGTACATGAACTGGCGCAGGAAACTCCAGACGCCGAACATCACGCGTTTGGCGTGGCCCGGGTACTGTTTCTTCAACGCGACGACGGCGAGGCGGTACGAGCAGCCTTCCGGCGGCAGGTAGAAGTCGGCGATCTCCGGAAACTGTTTCTGCAGCAGGGGCACGAACACTTCGTTCAGCGCGACGCCCAGCACCGCCGGCTCGTCCGGCGGCTTGCCGGTGTAGGTCGAGTGGTAGATCGGATCGCGCCGCATCGTGATGCGCTCGATCGTAAACACCGGAAAGCGCTCGACCTCGTTGTAGTAGCCGGTGTGGTCGCCGAACGGACCCTCGGCCGCCGTCTCATAGCCGGTCGGATCCTCCGGGTCAGGCCGGATGAAGCCCTCGAGCACGATCTCGGCCGATGCCGGCACCGACAGCGCGTGCGTGACACACTTGACGATCTCGGTGCGCGAGCCGCGCAACAGGCCCGCGAACTGATACTCCGACAGCGAATCCGGCACGGGCGTCACGGCACCGAGGATCGTCGCGGGGTCGGCACCCAGCGCGACCGCGACCGGAAACGGCGCACCCGGCGACGCTTGCGCGTGATCACGAAAATCGAGCGCCCCGCCACGATGGGCGAGCCAGCGCATGATCACCTTGTCGCGCGCGATCACCTGCTGGCGGTAGATGCCGAGGTTCTGCCGCGTCTTGTGCGGACCGCGCGTGACCGTCAGGCCCCACGTGATCAGCGGTCCCGCATCCCCGGGCCAGCAGGTCTGCACGGGCAGCCGCGCGAGATCGACCTCATCGCCCTCCCAAACGATTTCCTGGCAAGGTGCCGAGCCCTTCTCCTTCGGCGCCATGTTGAGCACCTGCATGAACACCGGCCGCGTGTTCAGCCACGCGTCCTTCAGTCCCTTGGGGGGCTCCGGCTCCTTGAGAAACGCGAGAAGCTTGCCGACCTCGCGCAATGCCGCGACGGACTCCTCGCCCATGCCCATCGCGACCCGCTGCGGCGTGCCGAAGAGATTGCCGAGAACGGGAATCGCGTGACCCTTCGGTCGTTCGAAGAGCAGCGCCGGCCCCGCATCCTTCAACACGCGGTCGCAGATCTCGGTCATTTCGAGTCGGGGATCGACCTCGGCACGGACGCGCTTCAGTTCGCCGCGGCGTTCGAGCTGGGCGATGAAGTCACGGAGGTCGGCGTATTTCATCGGGAAGCGGGGCTCGGGGAATGGACCACGTCCTATGTGCACGATGAACGATGTGCGTCTGCTGCACCGGAACGTGAACGCTTGCAGTTCCTCCATGGTACCAAACGCGCCTTCATGCCCGGGTAGAATGCAGGATGGCCATGGCCACCGCATCGCCGATGCCGGATCCACGCTTCGTCCGTGCGCGCCGCGTGGTCTTCGGCATCGTGCTCGCGAGCTTCGTGCTCTCGTTCTTCCATCGCACGGCGCCGGCGGCGATCGCCGCCGAACTCACGCGCGCGTTCGCGATCAGCAGCGCCGTGCTGGGCACGCTGGCGGCAACCTACTTCTATGTGTACACGGTGCTGCAGATCCCGGTCGGCGTGCTTGCCGACACGCTGGGTCCGCGTCGGATCCTCGCCGCCGGCTCGCTGATCGCCGGGGCCGGCTCGCTGGCGTTCGCGCTCGCGCCGTCGTGGGAATTCGCGGCCGCCGGACGCACGCTGGTCGGCATCGGCGTGTCGGTCGCGTTCATCGCAATTCTCAAGGTCAGCGCCGTGTGGTTCCCGGCCAATCGCTTCGCGACGCTCAACGGTGTCACGATGTTCGCCGGCAACCTGGGCGCCGTCATCGCCGGAGCGCCGCTGGCCTGGATCGTCACGCAGACCTCGTGGCGCACCGTGTTCGTCGCGCTCGCCGTCTTGTCGACCGCGCTCGGCGTCGCCACGTGGCTGCGCGTTCGCGACCGTCCGGAGGCGCTGGGTTTCGCGCCGGTCCACACGGCACCGGCCGGCCCTGCGACGACGGTGCACTGGACGCGCGCGCTCGCCACCGTGCTCCGCAACGGCCGCACGTGGCCCGGCTTCTTCGTCAACGTCGGGATCGGCGGAAGCTACCTCGCCTTCGCCGGGTTGTGGGCGGTGCCGTTTCTGGTCGACACCTACGGCATGTCGCGCGTGGCCGCCGCGCAGCATGCGAGCGCGCTGCTGCTCGGCGTCGCATTCGGATCGATCATCGTGGGTACCGTCTCCGACCGGCTGGGCAGTCGGCGCGGGGTGATGCGCGTGTACACGTTCCTCTACGCGCTGTCGTGGTTGCCGTGGCTGCTCGAGGTGCAGTGGGCGCCGGCGGCGACGCTCGCCTGGTTCCTGCTGATGGGGCTGCTGATTCCCGGCTTCACGCTGTCGTGGACCATCGCCAAGGAGGTCAACCGTCCCGAGCATTCCGGGATCGCGACATCGGTCGTCAACGTCGGCATCTTCCTCGGCACCGGCATCCTGCAACCGGCGGCGGGCTGGCTGCTCGATCACGGCCGCGCCGCCGGCGATCTCACCGGCGCGTGGAAGCATGCGATCCTGCTCCTCGCCGGCGCGGCGGCGTTCGGTGCGCTCGCGACACTGTTCGTGCGCGAGACGGGACGGCGGACGCCCTGACCGGGAATTCAGAACAGCCCGGTGATCCGCCCGTCCGGCGTGACGTCGATCCGCGCCGCCGACGGCACCTTCGGCAGACCCGGCATCGTCATCACGTCGCCGCAGATCATTACCACGAACTCGGCGCCCGCCGCGAGGCGTACCTCGCGGATGTTGACGACGTGGCCCGACGGCGCGCCGCGCAGCAGTGGGTCGGTGGAAAACGAATACTGCGTCTTGGCCACGCACACCGGATAGTGGCCGTAGCCGTCCGCCTGCAGGCGCCTGATCTGCGCCCGGACCTTGCTGTCGGCCGTGACTTCGGACGCGCCGTAGATCGACTTCGCGATCTTGTTCATCTTGTCCCACAGCGGGTCGGCATCTTCGTAGACGAAACGGAAATCCGCGGGCACGCGTTCGATCGTCTCCACCACCTTGCGGGCGAGCGCTTCGGCCCCCGCCCCACCTTCGGCCCAGTGCCTGGCCACGACGACGGGCGCGTCGTGATGCGCGATCTTCCGCGCGAGCAGCGTCAATTCGGCATCGGTGTCGGACGCGAAATGGTTGATCGCCACGACGCAGGGCAACCCGTACTGGTTCCGGACGTTGTTCAAGTGACGCTCCAGATTGGCCACGCCCTTTTCCAGCGCCGGCAGGTTCTCCCGGGCGAGTTCGTCCACGGCGACCCCGCCGTGGTACTTGAGCGCGCGGATCGTGGCGACCAGCACGACGAGGTCCGGCCTCAACCCCGATTTGCGGCACTTGATGTCGATGAATTTCTCGGCGCCCAGGTCGGCGCCGAACCCCGCCTCCGTGACGACGTAGTCGGCGAGCTTCAAACCTGCGCGCGTGGCGATCGCGGAATTGCAGCCGTGCGCGATGTTGCCGAACGGACCGCCGTGGATCAGCGCCGGGCTGTTCTCGAGCGTCTGCACGAGGTTCGGCTTCAGCGCGTCCTTGAGCAGCGCCGCCATCGCGCCGTGAGCGGCGAGATCGCGCGCGTGGACGGGCTTCTGCTCGCGGGTGTAGCCGATGACGATGTTGCCCAGGCGGACCCTGAGGTCGGCCAGTGACGAGGCGAGGCAGAAGATCGCCATCACCTCGGAAGCGACGACGATGTCGAAGCCGTCCTCCCGCGGAAAGCCGTTGGCCGGGCCGCCGAGCGCGATGGCGATCTCGCGCAGCGCGCGGTCGTTCATGTCGACGACGCGCTTCCAGGTGATGCGCCGAACGTCGATGCCGAGCTCGTTGCCGTGGTGGAGATGGTTGTCGATCAGCGCCGCGAGCAGGTTGTTCGCGACCGCGATCGCATTGAAATCGCCGGTGAAATGGAGATTGATGTCCTCCATCGGCACGACCTGCGAATAGCCGCCGCCCGCCGCGCCGCCCTTCATCCCGAACACGGGGCCGAGCGAGGGCTCGCGCAGACAGATCACCGTCTTCTTCCCGATCCGGATGAGCGCGTCGCCCAGCCCGACGACGGTCGTCGTCTTGCCTTCGCCGGCCGGCGTCGGGCTGATTGCGGAGACCAGCACCAGTCTGCCGTCGCGGCGCCCCTCGAGCTGCGCGAGCCAATCGAGCGCGATCTTGGCCTTCGTCCGGCCGTAGGGCTCGATCGCCGCATCGGGAATGCCCAGCTGTGCGGCGATCTCCGCGATCGGCTTCAACGTCGCGGCCTGCGCGATCTCGATGTCGGTCAGCACGACGCGCTTCACTTCATCGCGAATCGCTTCTGGAGGCTCCCCATCACCGCCGGCCACGCGGCGACGAAGTACGCCTTGGCTTTCGCCCACTCCTCGCCGTCGCCATAGCCGAAATTGCGCAGCGTGAGCTCGGTCCGATTGTCGGGCAAAGGCTTGAAATCGAGGTAGACGAGCGTGCGCAGCGGACGGATCGTGGGAATGGTGGGTGGGGCATTCCATTCGATGACGAGCTGCTCCATCGGCTTCACGCTGTGGAACTTGCAGCCTTCGCTGCCGCGCGATCCTTCGGGGAAATTGACGCCGAACCACAGCTCGAATGCGCCTCCCGCCACCGGCTCGACCTTCGCCGCCTTGGGCGCGAAGAAGCTCTCGATCCCCTCGGGCGTCGTCCACGCCTTCCAGACTTCCGCCACCGGCGCGTCGATCACCTTGGTGACGACGATGTCCGGAGGCAGCGCCTGCGCGGCAGCGCCGAATGCAGCGATGGCGGCAACGAGACCTGACAGGGGACGCGTCATCGCGAGGAGAAGGTGGCGCAACATGCGCATGGGAGGTCGTCAGGAAATGAAGAAATGGACGTCGGGCGCGGCGAGAGGATGATAGCTGCCCGGATCGACCTTGACCATCAACGGGTCGCTGCGCACGGCTGCGTCGCCAACCCGGTTCACGTCGTCCCGCACGCGAGGAACGCGGCGATCGCCCGCCACGCCGCGAGCTTCGCGGCGAGCGGGCGCGTGTTCGCCGGGCTCGTCGACGGCAGCGCCAGTGTCGCATAGCCGGCCTCTCGCCACACGGGTGCGGCGCGGGCCGCGGTCTGGCCGTTGAAGCACACGAGCGCGAGCGCCGGTGCCGCGCGACGCGCGCGAGCTACGTCCGCGCGCTCGGCATTGCGGATCGCGCCGTCCAGGCTGCCGCGTCGCTCGCACGCGACGATCGTGTCCCACAGCCCCACGCCGCGCGCGCGCAGCCGCGCGATCCGCTCGCGATACGGCCGCCCGTCGAGAGGCTCGTCGAGGACGGCTGAAAGGATCGGCCAGAAGTGGTTGCGCGGATGCGCGTAGTACTGCCGCGCGGCGAGCGACGCCTCCCCGGGAAAGCTGCCCAGAACGAGGATGCGCGTACGGCGCGTCAGCACGGGCGCGAGGCCACGTTTGCGCGCATCCGACGCGATCGGCGGCATGGGTGACATCGACCGCACCGCGCGGCGTCGCGTCGCAGCGGCGGGCGCCACGCCGGACTTCGATCGATCGTCATCGGGCGGGGATCTTTGACGCATGCCAGCGATGTTGTGATGCGGCAAACGTCGTCAGCGCAGCTGCGGCCAGGCATGCAGCCGGACGCCGTAGTCGAGCGCGATGCCGGCGAATACGGCCAGGCCGAACCAATGGTTGTGCAGAAACGCCCGGAAGCAGCGATCCCGGTCGCGGCCACGGATCAGCTGGTAATGCCACAGCGCGCAGCCCAGCGCGCCGAGGAGGCCGGCGTAGTAGAGCACGCCCATCTGCTGCAACATGCCCACCCAGACCATGCCGCCAAGATAGATGGCGTAGCACAGCATTACCGCGGCGAGGTCGAAGCGTCCGAAGGCGATCGCGGACGTGCGCAGGGAGAGACGCAGGTCGTCGTCGCGGTCGACCATCGCGTATTCGGTGTCGTAGGCGACGACCCAGAACAGGTTGAGGCCGAGCAGCCACCAGCCGAGCCCGGGTACGGTGTCGTGGGCGGCGGCGAACGCCATCGGAATGCCGAACGAAAATGCGAGACCGAGAAACGCCTGCGGCAGCGCAAAAAAGCGCTTGAAGAACGGATAGACGCCGGCGATCACGACCGCGGGCAGCGACAGCAGGATCGTCGTCTCGTTGGTCGACAGCACCAGGAGGAACGCGAAGAACGCGAGCGCCGCGGCCACCGCCAGCGCCTCCCAGCCCGGGATCTCGCCCGTTGCGAGCGGCCGGGCCGCCGTGCGCTTGACGTGCGGATCGAAGGCGCGGTCCGCCCAGTCGTTCATCGCGCATCCCGCCGAGCGCATCAGCAGCGTCCCCATGCCGAACACGATCAGGTGGTGGAGCGTCGGCCGGCCGGCGGCCGCGATCCACAGCGCCGACAGCGTGGGCCAGAGCAGGAGCAGCGTGCCGATCGGCTTGTCGAGCCGCACCAGCCGTTCGTAGGCGTCGAGCCGCGCGGCGATCGCAGCCCAGCGCGTCCGCGGCGGGCCGCGGCCGGCAAAGGCCCGGGTCATAGCGGCAGATTGAGCTGCTTCTTGAGGTCGCGGGGGGCGACTTCCGCGAGCAGCGTCTGCGGCGTCGGATAGCGCAGCCGGACGCGCAGTTCGCGTTTCATCCGCCGGTTCGCGAGGCGTCGCGATTCGCTCATGAACGAGAGCAGCAGCGGCGCGATGCGCTGCTCGGCTTCCTCCCACGTGACGCGCGGCGGCCGCGGCAGCCGGAACGCGTCGGCCACCGCGTCGAACCAGCCACCCATTTTCATCTCCGCGTCGTCGGTCACGTTGTAGGCACGGTTGGGCTTCGCCCGGAACAGCGCGGCCACCGTCGCCCGCGCGAGATCGTCGGCATGGATGTGGTTGGTGAACACGTCGTCGTCCGCGGTCAGCACCGGCGTGCCCTGCTTGATGCGGTCGAGCGGCAGGCGGGTCTCGGCGTAAATGCCCGGCACGCGAAGGATCGACAGCGTGACGCCGTAGCGCTTCGCCCATTCGCGCAGGCGGTCCTCGGCGGCGACGCGGCGCTTCGCGCGCGGCGTCTGCGCGCGACGGGCATGCACTTCGTCGATGCGCGCACCGGCGCAGTCGCCATAGACGCCGGACGTCGAGATGTACACGAACCGCTGTGGTATGCTTCGCGCCCCCGTCAGCGCGGCGATGAGGCGCTGCGTGCGCGGGTCGTCGCGGCCCTCCGAGGGCGGCGGCGCGAAGTGCAGCACCGCGAAGGGCGCCGCACGCAGCCGGCGCAGGCTTTCGGGCCGGTCGAGGTCGCCGACGATGGGGACGATGCCGTGCGCGCGCAGCTTCGGTATGTCCTCGGCACGGCGGGTCAGCCCGTACAGGCGTACCCTGGGATGGAGCAGGTCGGCGGTGCGCAGCGCGACGTCGCCGCAGCCAATCAACAATACCCGGATCACGGTCTGCCCATCCGCTTTCTGCGCGCCCGCGCGGCGAGGATCGCGCGGCGCGGCACCTACCGATCGATCACCCAGCAGAAGCTTATGCCGCACCAGATTACCATAAAGCCCAGCGACCACTCGTTCGCCTGTCCCGACGACGACACCGTGCTGTCCGCCGCCTCCGCAGCGGACCTGATCCTTCCCTACGGCTGCCGCAACGGCGCGTGCGGAACCTGCAAGGGCAGGATCCTCGAAGGCAGCGTCGACTACGGCCCGCATCAGGCGACGACGCTGACCGACGCCGAAAAGGCGCAGGGGTTGGCGCTCTTCTGCTGCGCCAGACCGCTGACCGATCTCGTGATCGAGGTGAAGGAAGTCAGGCGCGTCGGCGACATCCAGGTCCGGCGGCTGCCGTGCCGGATCGAGTCGATCGACAAGCCTGCCCCGGACGTGGCGATCGTCAGGATCAAGCTGCCGGCCAACGAGCGGCTGCAGTTCCTGGCCGGCCAGTACATCGAGCTGCTGCTGAAGGACGGTCGCCGTCGCAGTTTCTCGCTCGCCGTCCCGCCGCACGACGACGCGCTGCTCGAGCTGCACATCCGTCACGTGCCCGCGGGATTCTTCAGCGACCAGCTGTTCAACGAGTTCAAGGGTCGCGAGATCCTGCGTTTCGAGGGGCCGCTGGGCACGTTCTTCCTGCGCGAGGACTCGGACAAGCCGGTCATCTTCGTCGCCGGCGGCACCGGCTTCGCGCCGATCAAGGGCATCATCGAGCACGCGCTGCATCACGGCATCGACGCGCATCGCCCGATGGTGCTGTACTGGGGCGTGCGTGCGAAGAAGGATCTCTACCTGCCGGACCTCCCGGGCCGGTGGCAGCAGGCGAGCCGCAACTTCACGTTCATCCCGGTGCTGTCGGACCCCGAGCCAGGCGACGCGTGGCCGGGGCGAACCGGCCTCGTCCACCAGGCGGTGATCGACGACTTCGACGACCTCTCCGGCTACCACGTCTACGTCTGCGGCGGCCCGGCGATGGTCGACGCGGCGCGTTCCGCATTCATCGGGTCGCGCCGGCTCCCCGCCGACGCGTTCTTCGCCGACAGCTTCACCTACGCCGCCGGGTAAAGGGTAAAGGGGTCAGATACGTAACTTCGGACCGACAGCGACGCGAGCGCCTGACAAGGTCCGAAGTTACGTATCTGACCCCTTTACCCTTTACCCCAGCTCGACGAGTGCCAGCTTCAACGCGGCGGCGAGGTGCGTGTTCGCCTCGTCGTGCCGGCCCAGGCGCGCGAAGAGCTCGCCCAGCGCGACGTGCGTCCGGTACGTATTGTCGAGCGCGAGGCTGGCTTCGAGATAGGTCTCTCCCTTGCCCCACAGCTGCTGGCGCTGGCACAGCACGCCGAGCGCGTAGAGAAGCGCCGCATCCTGGTGATGCTCGGCCAGCCAGCGCTCGGCCTGCTCGAGTTGTCGCGTCGCGTCCGGCATCCGACACTCGCCGTACAGCGCGACGAGATCCGAATCCCAGTGCCGCTCGAGGCTGCGGGCGAGAATCTCCGCCGCCTCGCGGTCGCCGCCCAGCGCGATGAAGCTGCGCGCTGCCGCACGCGCGATCTTCGGCAGCCGCTGGTCGGCGTCGGACAACCGGCTCCAATAGGCCCGCAGGCCCGCGGCGTCGTGCATGCGGGCGCCGAGCTCCTCGGCATGCGCGGCGGCGCGCACGTAGTCGCCTTCCTCGGGCCCGTAGACCTTGCGCTTGACGAGCTGATCGACGAGCGGCGGGATGTCGGCATAGCGTCCGGCGGCCTGAAGCGCGCGCAGTTCGAGCCGCAGCGCGGCGGTGTGCGCACCCGCTTCCTTGCGCAGGTCCTGCAGCAGCGCGAGCGCTTCGGCGGGCATCCCCTGCTCGAGCTTCATTTCCGCCTCGAGCATGAGCCGTGGCACCTTCAGGCTGCCGACCTGCGCGTCCGCGCGCGCGAGCAGCGTCTCGGCCGCGGCGAACTCGTGCGTGTCGATGGCCGCGCGCGCGCCGACGAGCGCCGACAGGCCCGATGATCGCGGAATCGCCAGCGCCTCCTCGGCGTACTGCCGTGCCTTGCCGTAGCGACCCTCGAGCAGGGCCACGACGGCAGCGTCGTGCTTCGCACGAGCGCGCTCCTCCTGCTGCCGGCGGCGATAGGCCCGGACTTCCACGGGCAGGTCGAGCATGCGCCGGACGACGCGAAGCGCAACATAGGTGCCGACGAAGCCGGCGAGGAGTGCCAGGAGGAAGAAATTCAGCGAGACTTCGACCCGGTACGGCGGCGCGACGAACAGGACGTAGCCGGCGGTGATGCGCGCCGCAAGCGCGACGCCGACGGCCGCGGCGGCGAGCAGCAGGAACCAGAACAGGACGCGCACGGCCGGCTACCGCGCTGGCTTGTCGGAAACGCGGCCCGGCGCACGGTCATGCGCGAGTTTCAGCAGCCGCAGCGCCTCGAGGCTTCGCGCGAGGTCGGGGAGCTCGCCCGCCATCGGCGTGGCCGCCACCTGCTTAAGCGTCGACTGCAGCGCCAGCACGGGCTTCGCGCGGGTGTCGAAATACTGCTTGACCCACGCCTCGGCGGCGGCGACATCGGCCTTGAAGCTCGCGTCGTCGCGATTGAGCAACGCGATGCGCGCCGTCAGCAGGCGCAATTTGAGATTTTCGCGCAGAAAGTATTGCTGCGGTGGCGGCACCAGCGGGGCCGCCGGCCGATCCTCGACCTCGATCCGGACGAGCTGGCGCACATCGGCCCAGGCCGCACGCAGGAAATGGCGCCACGGCGGCTCGTCGGCCGGCGGCGACGCGGTTTCCGGCGCGGGCGGCGGCAGCCGCTCGTCCATCGCCAGAGGAAGCGTCGCCACCCCGGCAATCGCCTGGTCGAGCTTGACCGAAAGCCCGGCAATGTCGACGTAGGGCGTGGCCTTCAGGCGGTCGATGTCGCGCGCCAGCGCGCGCCGCAGCGGCACGAACTGCGGCCGGTCGAGGCGCTGCAGTTTCGCGTCGGCGAGCTGCAGCGCGGTCAGTGCCGACGAGACGTTGCCCGCGAGCTGCAATTGCTGGTTGGCAACGAGCAGCACCTGCTCGATCTCGGTCAACGCGATCTCGTCGCGCGAGGGGGCGAGATCGCGATAGAGCGCCTCGAGTGCGGCCTGCTGCGCCTGCGATTCGGCAAGCCGCGCTTCGAGCAGGGTGATCTTCGCCTGCGCGTCCCGCAGTTCGGTCGCCTGGTCGATCTGCGCCTTGCCCGCGGCCTGCGTGGCCGATTCGATTGCCGTCAGCCGCTGCGCCACTTCGCCGCGCAGCGCGTCCTGCGCCCGCCGCCCGTCGAGCCAGACCACGAGCGCGGCGATGAACGCCAGCATGGCCACGCCAACGAGCATCGCTCGCGTCGGGCCTTGCGGCCGCGACGCGCGGCCCGGAGGCGGGGCCACGCTGCCGGTGCCACGGTCGCCGAGGGCTTCCGGCGGGCTTGGAGGTGTTTCGGACATGGGCGCGCGGAACGATTCCACCGACAATTCTAGCAGGGGGACGGTGGGCCGCCGCTGCGCCGCATTGGCCGCACACGAGGGGCTCGTCTACAATCAACGGTCCAGGCACGCGCCAGGGGCCCGCCGAGGCCCGTGCGCTGCCGACCCGGTGCTCTCGCTCCCCGTTCCCCGTGCTCGCCCTCATTGCCGTCGTCGCCGCTGCCGCGGGATTCGCGCTGGGGCTCTTCGTCGAGCGCCTCCGCGGCGATCGTCGGGCCGATGCCGCCGTCGCCGCGCCGCCGGTCACGCCGATTCCCGCACCCGTTGTTGTGCGGCCGGACGCGCCGCAGGACGCCGCCGCGTCCCCAGCCGCAGCGTCCGTTGCACCGGAGCCCTCGACTGTCGTCGTCGACAGCTTCGCCGACGAGCGTGCCCGGATCGTGCGCAGCCGTGAAGCCGAGGCCGCCGCGCTGCGCGCCGCACTGATCGCGCGCGATGCCGCAATCGCGCAGCTGCGCGCGTTTGCGACCGACCGATCGCGGCAGTTCGCCGAACTCGCGCAGGCCCGCACCGAGACCGCACGCTACCGGCAACTCGTCGTCGACCTCGAAAACAACGCGCTCCCGGTCCTGTTCGGGCCGGGGACGCCGGACGACCTCAAGCTCATCGTCGGCGTCGGTCCGGTCCTGGAGCGCATGCTGCACCAGCTGGGGGTGACCACGTACCGGCAGATTGCGCGCTGGACCGAACGCGACATCGACGAGTTCGACGCGCGGCTGCCGGAGTTTCCCGGCCGCATCCGCCGCGACACATGGGTCACGCAGGCGCGGTCGCTTCATCAGAGCAAGTATGGGGAGCGACTCTGATGCGCTCGGTCAGGTCGCGCATGAGATCGCCCGCACCGATCGCCGGAGCGTCGCACGTGACCACCCGCTCGCTCTTTCTGGTCGGCGTCCTCACGCTCGTCTGGGGCTGCAACTGGCCGGTGCTGAAGATGGGTGTCACCGAGCTGGCGCCGCTGACCTTCCGCGCGCTGACGCTGCCGTTCGCGGCGCTCGGGCTGCTCCTCGTGGCGAGGCTCTCCGGCGATGCGATCCGGGTGCCGCGAGCACTGTGGCCGAAGGTGGCCACGCTGGCGTTCTTCAACATCACCGGCTGGAACGGCCTCGTGCTTTTCGGCGTCCAGCAGCTGCCGGCCGGGCGCAGCGCCATTCTCGCCTACACGATGCCGATCTGGACCGTGCTGTTCTCGCTCGCGCTGCTGCACGAGCCCTTGTCGAAGCGCCGGATCGTCGGCCTGGCACTCGGGATGTGCGGGATGGCGCTGCTCCTCGGCGACGACTGGAGAAACCTCCAGCGCACACCGACCGCGGCGCTGCTCATCCTCGGCGCGGCCATCGCGTGGGCCTTCGGTACGGTGCTCCTGCGCAAGTGGAAGCTGCCGATTCCGCAGAACACGCTGTCGGGCTGGATGATGCTGCTGGGCTGGCTCCCGCTCGCGGTCACGGCGCCGTTCTTCGCCACCGGGCCGCTGCAGGTCTCGACCGGCACCGCGTGGTTCGCGATCTTCTACAACATCTTCCTCGCGGGCACCGTTGCGCACTGGGCGTGGTTCACGCTCGCGCGCTCGCTTCCCGCCGCGATCTCGTCGATGTCGTCGCTGCCGGTGCCCATCGTCGGCGTGTTCGCCGGGATGCTCGTGCTCGGCGAAAAGCCGGGCGCCGGCGAGTGGACCGCTCTGGCGCTCGTCGTCGCGGCAATGGTCGCGGTGCTGTGGACCCCGAAACCGCCGCCCGCACCGATGGCGCCGGACGACTGAACGGGCTCGGACGTCGACGCGAGCATCGGCCGCGTCGTCGAACCGGTTGCCGCTAGGCAAGCTCCGGGATCAGCGTCAGCAGCGGCTTGCCGGCGAACCAGGCGTCGAGGTTGGCCTTGCACAGGTCGCCCATCGCCTTGCGCGTCTCGTGCGTGGCACTGCCGACGTGCGGCAGCAGCACGACGTTGTCCATCGCGAAGAGCGCAGGCGGGATGTTCGGTTCGTCGGCGAACACGTCGAGGCCGGCGGCCTTGATGGTGCCGTCGGCGAGCGCCTTGACGAGCGCCGGCTCGTCGACGATCGAGCCGCGCGCGATGTTGACGAGGGTGCCCTTCTTGCCGAGTGCGGCCAGCACGTCGGCGTCGACGATGTTCTTCGTTGCGGCTCCGCCGGGACAGGCGACGACGAGAAAGTCGGAAGCCCCCGCCAGCGACTTGAGGTCGGGCACGAACCGGTACGGCAGGTCCTGCGGCTTGCGTCCGGTGTAGGCGACCTTCATGCCCATCGCACTCACGCGCTGCGCGATCGCCTTGCCGATGCGGCCCAGGCCGAGAATGCCGACGGTCCGCCCGCCGAGCTTCGTCGTCAGCTCGGGGCCGCGCTTGACCCACTCGCCCGCGTGCACGAAGCGATTGAGCCGCACGAAGCCGCGGCCCGTCATCATGATCAATCCCACCGCGACATCGGCGACGTCGTCGGTCAGGACGTCGGGCGTGTGGGTGACCTTGATGCCGCGCTGCCGGCAATAGTCGACCGGCACGCCGTCGTAGCCGACGCCGAACACCGAGATGATCTCGAGCTTCGGCAGCGCGTCGAGCAGCGCCGTCGGCGTCACCGTCCCCCCGCCCTGCACCAGGCCACGGATCCGCCCGCCTTCGGCTGCGAGGAGGCCGGGCTTGTGGCTCGACTGGTGATAGTCGTGGCAGCGGTAGGCGGCCTTCAGCGGATCGTAGAGAAACGGCGGCAGCGGCGCGGTGACGATGATGTCGGCGGTCATGGGATCAGCGTTTTGTGGTCGGTCGGGCGGCGGCCCATTCTAGCAATCCGGCGATGAGGCCGGCGTCGCCACCGCCGGTTTCCCGGACCCAGAGGCCGAGCGTGCGTGCCCGGGCGGCGATTCGCGGATGCGGAACGATCGTCGGCATCGCCCGCCATGCGCCGCGCGTGGCCTCGTCGGCGAGCGCCCACAGGTTGTCGAGCCCCTCGCTGGACGTGATGGTCACGGCGTCGATCCGTCCTTCCCGAAATGCCTCCGCGAGCCCCTCGGCGCCGCCTTCCGGCGCGGCCCGGCGGTAGCAGGCGACGTATTCGACCAGCGCGCCGCGCGCGCGCAGCGTGTCGCCCAGATGCTCGCGGCCGCCGTCGCCGCGGAAGATCGCGACGCGCTTCCCGCGCACGTCGGCGAGCTCCGGCAATGCGAGCAGACCCTCGCTGTCGAAGCTCGTCGCGGGAATGCGCGCGTCCGCGATACCGACGTCGGCGAGTGCCTCGGCGGTGCCCGGCCCCGGGGCCAGCGCGACGAGCGCCGCGGGCCAGCGCCCCGCCGCGGGCGCGCCGTACTCGGCGGCGTTGGCCGACACGAACACCGCGTAGTCGTAGTTCGCCAATGCCGCATGGGCGCGTGCCAGCGCCGCGGTATCGGCGGGCGGCAGTATCGCGATCGCCGGAAAGATCACCGGTATCCCGCCCAGCGTCGCGATCTTCCGGGCGAAGCCGCCGGCCTGCCGCGCCGGGCGCGTGACGAGGATGCCGCAGCCGGCAAGCGGCCCCGCCGGTGCGGGCGGCGGCGTCAGCGGCTGGACCATCGCGTTCCTTGGAAGCTGCGGTCGGCGCACGCCGACCGCGGCTCTAGGCCGGCGGACAGAGCCGCGCCGCGCCGCGGGCGATGAAATCGTGTGCGAGCGCGCGCCCCAGCGCATCGGCATCGAGCACCGTCGCCACGACCGCACTCCTTTCGCCGCGCATCACTTCGCTGCCGTCGGGACTGGCAAGCAGTCCGCGCAGCCACAACTCGCGATGCCGCATCATCGCGTACGCCGCGAGCGGCGTATGACAGCTGCCCGCCAGTGCGCGTGAAAAGGCGCGCTCGGCCGTCGTCGCCAGTGTCGTTTCGTGGTCGGCGAGCGGCACCAGGGCGGCGATGACATCGGTTCGGTCGGCCCGGCATTCGAGCGCCATCGCACCCTGTCCGACCGCGGGCAGGCTTTCCTCGGGATCGAGCAGCGACTTGATGCGGTCGCCGAGGCCCAGCCGCTTGAGTCCCGCGGCGGCGAGAATGATCGCCTCGTACTGCCCTTCGTCCAGCTTGCGCAGGCGCGTGTTGACGTTGCCGCGCAGCGGCAGGATCTGCAGCAGCGGATCCCGCTCACGCAACTGGGCCTCGCGCCGCAGGCTCGACGTGCCGATGCGTGCCCCGCCGGGCAGTCCTTCCAGATCGAGATAGTGAATCGCCACGAACGCGTCGCGCGGATCCTCCCGTGCCGAGATCGCCGCAAGCGTGAAGCCCGCGGGCATGTCCATCGGCACATCCTTGAGCGAATGCACGGCGAGATCGGCGCGGCCGTCGGCCATCGCGACTTCGAGCTCCTTGATGAACAGTCCCTTGCCGCCGATTGCCGCCAGCGGCCGATCGAGGATCTCGTCTCCTTCGGTGGTCAGACCGAGCAGCGTGACCTCGCAGCCGGGATACAATGCCGCGAGCCGGGCGCGGATGTGTTCGGCCTGCCATAGCGCGAGCGCCGATTCGCGGGTCGCGATGACGAGCCGGCGCGGCGGGGATGCGGGAGCCATGGACGGCGAGCGAGGCGGGGTCGGGCGAACGATGACGGTCCGGCGCAGTGGCGATCGGCGCGGCAACTGGAGTGCCGCACGTCGCGCGACGCTGCGACGCATTCTAGCATGCGCACTCGGCGCCGCCGGCGCCTCGACGGGCGCCGCGATCGCGCGGACCGACGCGCGCCGCGCCGCCTTGCCGATGGCGGTCGATCTGGCCGCGGACGGCGCTGCCGGCGCGCGCCTGCGACGGCCGATCCTGCTCTTCTACGATCGCGACGACTGTGCGTTCTGCGAGCGCGCGCTGCGCGAGTACCTGGTCCCGATGGCGCGCGACGACCCATGGCGCGAGCGGGCGATCTTCCGCCAGATCGAGGTCGATCGGCCGCTGCCGCTCGTTGGTTTCGACGGTCGTGCCACCACCCACCGTGCGTTCGCCGCCGCGACGCGCGTTGCGCTGACGCCGACCGTTGTCGTCGTCGACGCCGTCGGCGCGCCGCTCGCCGAGGCCCTCGTCGGCCTCACCACCGTCGACTTCTACGGCGCGTATCTCGAGGACGCGCTCGACCGGGCCTGGAAACGGCTGAACTCCTGAGCGCGGCGGGCGCGCGCTACCCCGGCGCCGGAACCACCCCGTCAGCGCGAGCCGCGGACGCCGCGCCGGCAGCACCTCGTGCGGAAAGCGCTCGGCGAGAAACGCGACGAACGTTGCCGCCTCCGGCAGCACCTCCCGCACCACGTTATCCCCCTGCCAGATGCGCAGCAGGCCGCCGTCACCGGCGGCCCAGCCTTCGTTCAGATACAGGATGCACGTCACCACGCGCGCGTCGTCGTCGCGAAAGCGGTCGCGGTGCTTTTCGTAGCGCGCGCCGGGCGGGTAGAGCGCGTAATGCCCCTCGAAGCTCCACAGGCCCAGCATCAGTTCGCGATTGAGCGCGACACGCAATTCCCCAAGCCGCGTCCAGAACGGCACCTCGGGCGGCGCCGGCGCGTTTTCGTCGAGCCACCGGATGCGGTCGCCGCGCACGTCCGGCCGCTCGACGCGGGCGGCGTCGCGGCCGATCCTCGCCGCGCTCAACGTCCCGGCTGCCGCGTGCGCCAGCCCCAGGTCGCGCAATGCGGCAACGTCTTCGGCCGGCAGGAAGTCGTGCACCACCGCGATGCCGTGGGTCGCGAGCCCGGCGACGACGGCGTCCACCGGCGTCGCCGCCGCGAGGCCTGCGTCAGGTGGCATTCGCATCGATCCGCATCGTGCCGTGCAGGGGGCCTGGCACCCTTCGCGAAAGGCGGGTCGTCCGGCGGCAGCATCGCCGATTTCGGGGCGGCGAGCGCTCCCGGTGGTCGCGCCCGCCCGGGACCCTCGATGGGTTCCACCGGCACCGGCTCGGGCTCCGGCTATCATAGCGCCACCCTCGAGGAAAGGATTCACTCCCATGCGCATCGTGATCACCGGCGGCGCCGGCTTTCTCGGGACCCGCCTCGCCCGTGCCCTGCTCGCCCGCGGCGGGCTCACCGACGCGCGCGGCGCAAAGCGCACGCTATCCGAAATCGTATTGCTCGACGTCGTCGCGCCGCCCGCGCCGCAGGATCCGCGTCTCCAGGCGATTGTCGGCGATCTCGCCGATCCGGCGGTCATCGCGCGTGCGCTCACGCCGGACACCGCCAGCGTCTTTCACCTCGCGGCCGTCGTCAGCGGGCAGGCCGAGGCCGAGTTCGACGTCGGCATGCGCGTCAACCTCGACGCCACGCGAGCGCTGCTCGAGCGCTGCCGCACGCTCGCGGCGCCGCCGAAATTCGTGTTCACGAGCTCGCTCGCCGTGTTCGGCGGTCCGCTGCCCGATCCGGTTCCCGACCACGCGCCGCTCACCCCGCAGTCGTCGTATGGAACGCAGAAGGCGATCGGCGAATACCTTGTCTACGACATGAGCCGCAAGGGGTTCCTCGACGGCCGCAGCCTGCGCCTGCCGACGGTCACCGTGCGGCCCGGCAAGCCGAACAAGGCGGCATCGTCGTTCGCGAGCGGCATCATTCGCGAGCCGCTCGCCGGGGTCGACGCGGCGTGCCCCGTCGCACCGGCCACGCGGATGTGGGTGCAGTCGCCGCGGGCCGTCGTCGACAACCTGATCGTCGGGCACGAGGCAGCGGCCGCGCAGTTCGCGCACACGCGCAGCGTCAACGTTCCCGGCATCTCGGTCGCCGTCGGGGACATGGTCGTCGCACTGCGCAAGGTCGCGGGCGACGCCGTCGCGGACCGTGTCCGGTGGCAGTTCGATCCGGCGATCGACCGGATCGTGTCGACGTGGCCGGCGACTTTCGCGCCGCGGCTCGGGGCGGCGCTGGGCATGCAGGCGGATCGCGATTTCGAGAGCATCGTCCGCGCGTATCTCGCCGACGAGCTCGGGCGGCACTGAGCGGCCGCCTCCGGCGATGGCCGCCCCGCTTCCGCCGCTTGCCGTCATACGGGTGTGCTACACCTCCGCGGCGACCGGCTCGACCGCCGCGAGCGCCTCCGCGAACAAGTCCGGTCCCGCGTCGCGCAATCGGCGCGCATCGGACAGGATCTGCCGGTAACGGCGGCCTCCCGACTGCCCGTGGTAGAGACCGAGCACGTGCCGGGCGATCGCCCGCAACGGGACTCCGCGCGCAAGCTGCGCCTGCGCGTAGGGGGCCAACGCCCGCAGTACGCCGGCGCGAGAGCGTGCCGGCGCCGGATCGTTGCAGGCGCGCCAGTCGGCCTGCGCCAGCAGATAGGGATCGTGGTAGGCCGCCCGCCCGAGCATCACGCCGTCGACGGCGGCGAGTTCGCGATCGATGGCGTCCCAGCGGGTGAGGCCCCCGTTGACGACAATCGTGAGTTCCGGGAAGTCATGCTTCAGGCGGTGCACCACGTCGTGACGCAACGGCGGAACTTCGCGATTCTCCTTCGGTGAGAGCCCCTTCAGCACGGCGTTGCGCGCGTGAACGAGGAAGACTTCACAACCGGCTCCTGCCACGGTGCCGACGAAATCCCGGACGAAGCCGTAATCCTCGCCGTGGTCGAGCCCGATCCGGTGCTTGACCGTCACCGGCACGGCGACCGCGTCGCGCATCGCCGTCACGCAGTCGGCGACCAGCGTCGGCTCGGCCATCAGGCATGCGCCGAAGCTGCCGGTCTGCACGCGCTCCGAGGGGCAGCCGCAGTTGAGGTTGATCTCGTCGTAGCCCCAGCGCTCACCGAGCCTTGCGCTTGCGGCGAGTTGCACGGGATCGCTGCCGCCGAGCTGCAGCGCGACCGGATGCTCGGCCGGGTCGAAATCGAGGTGGTAGGGGACGTCGCCGTGCGTGAGCGCGCCGACGGTGATCATCTCGGTGTACAGGCGTGCGCGGTGCGAGATGAGGCGCAGGAAGTACCGGCAGTGCCGATCCGTCCAGTCCATCATCGGCGCGACACAGATGCGCCACGGCGAAAGTGGCGGCGCGTCCGGGGCGAGGCTCATCGGCGCATTGTAGCCCGCACCCCTGCGCTCAGATCTTCGTCTCGCGCCCTTCCCAGAACGGCGCGCGCATTTCGCGCTTCAGCGTCTTCCCCGCCGCGTTGCGCGGGAATTCGTCCATCACGATCACCCGCTCGACCCGCTGATATCGGGCCGCCACGTGCGCATTGATCCAGTCGCGGATCTCGTCGGCGGCAACACTCTCCTTCTCGCGCAGCACGACCGCCGCCACCGGCGCTTCGCCCCATTTCTCGTGCGGAATGCCGAACACCGCGACGTCGAGAATCGCCGGATGTCGCGCCGCGATCTCCTCGATGTCCTTCGGGTAGACCTTGACCCCGCCGCTGTCGATCATGTCCTTCTTGCGGTCGACGAGATAGAGGAAGCCGTCCCCGTCGAGGTAGCCCAGATCCCCGGTGTAGAGCCAGCCCTCGCGCAGCGCCTCGCCCGTCTGCGCGGGGCGATTGTAATAGCCGGGCATCGTGATCGGCCCGCGGCCGACGATTTCGCCGACCGCGCCGGGGGGCGCGTCGCACCCGTCCTCGCCGACGATGCGGATTTCGTAGAACGGCGGCGGCACGCCGACGCTGCCCGCCTTGCGCAGCGCGTCGTCGCGATCGAGGATGGTGACGAAGCCCTCGGTAAGACCGTAGAGCTCGTAGAAGCGGCCGGGCAGCAGCGCATTGAGCCGGTCCTTGTACGCCTTGTGCAGCGGCGCGCCGAGCGAAAGCACCATCTCGAGCGAGGTGAGCCGCGCCGGATCGAATCGTTTCGAATTGAGGATCGCGATGATCTGAGCGGGCACGAGCATCGTGTGCGTCACGCGCTCGCGCTCGACCGTGGCGATGAACGCCTCGGCGTCGAACGTCCGGTGCAGGACGTAGGTCGCGCCGCACATGAACGCCGGGAACATCGTCACCATCGCGCCGTTGAAGACGATCGCCCCCGAGTGCAGCACGACCGACTCCGGTGCCATCCGCCACGCGCTGGCCATCGTCATCGCGTACATCGCGCGGATGAAGTGCGTGTGCTGAATGCCCTTCGGCAGCCCGGTGGTGCCCGACGTGTACATCAGCGTCAGCAGATCGCCGGCTTCGACAGGGTTGTCCGGGGGAGCGTCGCTCGCGGCCGCGTGCAGCGTGCCGAACGCACGGTAGCCGGCGGCCTCGTCGTCGGCCGCGGCGTCGACCAGCACCCATGTGGCGTCTCTGGCGGCAGGGCATTCGCGGCGCACCGCGTCCAGCATTGCCAGCTGGTCGCCGCTCGCGACGACGACGCGCGGCGGCGCATCCGACAACAGCGACGCGAGACCGGGAGCCGTGAGCAGCGCAGACAACGGCATCGCCGCCGCGCCGAGCTTCGCGCAAGCCCAGTACGTCGCCAGCAGCTCCAGCGAGTTCGGCAGCACGGTCGCGACGCGGTCGCCGCGCGCCGTGCCGAGCGCGGCCAACGCGTTCGCCCAGCGGTTGGCGTAGGCGTCGAACTCGCGCCACGACAGACGCACCTCGCGCTCGCCCGGTCGACGCGCGGCGACGATCACCGCCGTGTGGTGCGGACGGTAGCGTGCGTGCCGCGCCGGCAGCGAACCGAGAACGAGGCTGTTGAAGGCGATCGGGGATTCCATCGTGCGCTCCGGGGCGACGCGTCAGAGTCGGGGGCTGTGGTCGACGAGGGCGAATCCGGGCCACGCGATGCGCGCGCTGCGCGCGAGCGCCAGCACCTTGAAGAGCTCGCCCATTTCGGCCGGCGACAGCAGCTTCTGCACTCCGGCCGCCGCCTTGATGCGGACGACCGAGTCGGGCGCGCCGGTCGCGGCCAGCGCATCGAGAATGCCGCAGCCCATCAGGAACGGCGCCTGCGCTGCGAAGCCCGCGACCGTGAGGCCCGCCCGCTCGCCGGCATCCGCCATGGCCGTGAAGTCGACGTGTGCGGTGATGTCGGTCAATCCCGGCCATGCGAAGGGATCGGCGTGCGCGCGATGCCGGTAGTGGCACATCAGCGTTCCCGCGCTGCGCTGCGGGTGGTAATACTCGCGTGCCGGAAAGCCGTAGTCGACGAAGAGCGCGGCGCCGGCGACGATCCGCCTGCCGACATCCTCGACGAGGGCCTCCGCGGCCGGATTGATCTCGCTCAGGTAGTCGTCGGCGGTCGCCGGGAATCGTGCCGCCGCCACCTCCGCGAGGCACGCGTCCGCCGGACGCTCGTCCCACGCGAACGCGCCGTCCGCGGCATTCCACACGACGCCGCGTTCGACCCAGCGTGCGCCGCGCCGCGCGATCAGGTGCACCGGCATCGCGTCGAGCACCTCGTTGGCCACGAGTGCGCCGTCGATCGTTGCGGGGAGCGCCTCGAGCCAATCGACGCGGGAGAGATGCGCCGATGCCTCCCGCGCCAACGTGTCCCGCTGCCGCTCGCGCAGATCGGGTGAGGGCTCGAGAATCCGGTAGCGCGAGGGCACCGCATCGCGCGCGGCCAGCGCTTTCAGCAGGTCCGCCGCGAGGCGTCCGCTGCCCGCGCCGAGCTCGACGACTTCCCGCGTCGTGGATGCGTCGAGGATCGCCGCGACCTGCACTGCGAGCGCCGCGCCGAAAAGCGGCGAAATCTCCGGTGCGGTGACGAAATCGCCGGCGGGCCCGAGCTTGGTCGCGCCGGCTGCGTAGTAGCCGAGTCCCGGCGCATACAGCGCAAGGTCCATGTAGCGGGCGAACGTGATCCACCCGCCGGAACGCGCAATCGCATCGCGAATGTGCGCGAGCACGCGTTCGCCGTGCGCGCGGGCCTCGGGCGCCGGCAACGGCAGGTCGAGGGTGGCGACGGGCATGCGCGGGCCTTCGGACGTGACCGCGCCCGATGCAGGGCGCAGATCGATGTGCTAGATTCCACGGCAGTCTAACGTGGATTGCGGGAGTGCGGCGTGCAGGGGAAGATCGTGCTGATCACCGGCGGCGCCAAGCGCGTCGGCGCGGCCATCTGCCGGCGCCTGCACGCGGCCGGGGCTTCCCTGATGCTCCACTACCGAGCCTCCGCCGGCGAGGCCCGGCTGCTGCAGGCCGAGCTCAACCACATCCGCGCCAATTCGGTGGCGCTGATCCAGGCCGACCTCCTCGAACTCGGCAAGCTGCCGAAGCTGGTCGAGCAGACCGTGGAGACCTACGGCCGACTGGATGCGCTGGTCAACAACGCGTCGTCGTTCTTCCCGACGCCCGTGGGCGACATCTCCGCGGAAGCCTGGGACGACCTGATCGGCACCAACCTGCGCGCGCCGCTGTTCCTCGCCCAGGCAGCGGCTCCGGCATTGAAGAAGACGCAGGGCGCGATTGTCAACATCGCCGACATCCACGCCGAACGGCCGTTGAAGAACTATGTCGTCTATTCCACGGCCAAGGCCGGGCTCATCGGCCTCACGCGCTCTCTCGCGCGCGAGCTGGCCCCCGAGGTGCGCGTCAACGCGATCGCCCCCGGTCCGATCCTGTGGCCGGACGACCCGTCCTTCGACGAGCTGTCGCGGCAGCGGATCATCTCGCACACGCCCTTGCGGCGCGAGGGCACGCCCGAGGACATCGCCAAGGCCGTGCAGTTCCTCCTCGCCGACGCACCCTACGTGACGGGCGAGACGATCAACGTCGACGGCGGCCGGCACATGGCGATCTGACGCGCCCCGAGGCGTCGCGACCGCAGCCTGCGTCGGATCGCGTCTTCAGCGCGCCCCGGATTCGACGACGCAGAAATCGACGAACTTTTCGAGCAGGCGCTGGAGCGCCGCATTGGCCGCGACCACGCCGCCATGGGCATCCTCGGTCGGCGCATTCTCGGTCTCGTCGAACAATCGGATGGCGAGCACACGTTTGGCGCGGACGTCGATCAGCTGCACGCGCAGCGTCAGCTCGACCCGGCTGGGACGCGTCGCAAAATTCTGTTGCAGCCGAACGAGCTCGCTGTCGACGCGAAGGTCGGCCGGAACCACGCTTGGCGACTGCACCACCGCCCGAAAGCTCGCGCCTTGCTCCAGCGCCTGCACGAGCAGCGGGCCCAGCATTCGGGGCGGCGTGTCGGCCCACTGGCTTTTCGTGAAGTAGTCCAGCGCGTGCGGCTCGCGCACGTAGGCCATCTGCGGCGTGTCGAAACCGGGCCAGGCGCGCGGCGCGGCGATTTCCACCACGGCATCCCGTTTCGCGCGGGCGACCTCGATCGTCGGCGCAGCACCGAGAACGTAAAGATCCGGGCTCTCCTCCCGCGGAGGCTGCAGCGCGGTACAGCCTCCGACAAGCATCACCGATGCCAGCATCCACAGCATCCAGCGTCGGGCACGTTTCACCTTGTCGATGGTCGTTCTCCCTGAACGGTCACCCACGATCGCGATCGACAGCGGCCGGGTCAACGACACGAATCACTCTCCCGGACCGCGCCGGCCCGGCGGCTTTCCGTACAACAACATGGTCGGATTCTTCTCCAGCTCGCCACTCAGGCGTCGCAGCGTGCCCGTCAGCTCCCGCATCTCCGTCACCAGCTGATGCGCCTCCGGCAGCGTCTCGCCGGTGAACTGCTGCACGTCGGTGCGGGTGCTGTCCAGCGTGCCGCGCGCGCTTGCTCCCGCACGTCCGACCTGGCGCGCCATATCGTCGATCGCGTCCGCGCTGCGCTCCATACGTTGCACGAGCCGCGGCAGCTCCTCGGTCAGGCGGGCGGTACCTTCCATCGTGCGCGCGGCGTTGGTGAGGCTGGAGTCGATCGCCGTCGACCGCGCCGCCAGTGTCCGCGACAGGAGCTCGAGATCGGCAAGCGTGGCTTTCACTGCCCGCCGGTTGTCCGCATCCATCACGGCATTGAAGTTCTCGGTCGCCCGCGTAAGGCTGGCGATGAGCGCGCTGACCGAGGTATCGAGCCGCGTCAGGAGCGAGGGACCGGACTTGATCACCGGGTACTCCTCGCCTGGCTTGGCCTTCAGGGGCACCGACGCCTGGCGGCCCGACGTCAGCTCGACAAACGCGATGCCCGTCAATCCCTGCGTCTGCAATATGGCGACGGTGTCTTCCTTCACCGGCGTGCCGTGCTCGATGTCCAGCGTGAGCTGCACCTGCTCGACGTTGTCCGGGGGCAGTGCAATCCTGCGCACACGGCCGACGTCGACGCCGCGATACCGAACCGGTGCATTGAGATTCAGTCCCGACACGGACTCCTCCATGTACGTCAGGTAGGTGTCGTAGCTGCGCGTGTAGTACTTGCCGCTGGTCAGCCAGAGGATGCCGCCAATGAATGCGGTGCCCAGCGCCAGCACGAACACGCCGACCACCACGAAGTTTACTTTTGCTTCCATGCCTGCTCGCGCGCGGCGCGTCCGCGCGGTCCATAGAAGTATTCGTGGATCAGCGGATCCTCCGAATGTGACAGTTCGGTCATGGTGCCGGAGTCGACGATACGACCGCCTCCGAGCACGGCGACCCGGTCCGCAGCGCGCCACAACAGGTCGAGATCGTGCGTCACCATCATGATCGTCAGGCCGAGGGCGCTGCGAAGGCTGCGCACGAGTTCGTCGATGCCGGTGGCGCTGAGCGGATCGAGCCCGGCGGTCGGCTCGTCCAGGAAAAGCAGCTCGGGATCGAGCGCGAGTGCACGCGCCAGCGCCGCGCGCTTGCGCATGCCGCCGGAGAGCTCGCTCGGGTACTTCGGACCGGCGTCGGCCGGCAGGCCCGTGAGCGCGATCTTGATGGCGGCGATCTCGTCGATCAGGCGCTTGCTCAACCGGGTGTGCTCCTGCAGCACCATGCCGACATTCTCCGTCACCGTGAGCGAGCTGAACAGCGCACCGCGCTCGAACATGACGCCCCAGCGGCGCCGCAACGGCAGCGCGTCGTCGTCGTTCATGCCGACGACCTCCCGGCCCAGCACGCGAATCGAGCCCGAGACCGGCTGCTGCAGCAGGATGACTTCGCGCAGCAGCGTCGACTTGCCGCAGCCGCTGCCTCCCACGAGCGCGAAGATCTCGCCGCGATACACGGCCATGCTGACCCCTTCGTGCACCACGGCCTGGCCGAACCGCGTGTGCAGATCGCGGATCTCGACCACGGCGTCGGAGGTTGCGGTCCGTTCGATCACGGCGCTCATAGATCGAACCACAGAAAGACGATGGAAAACACGGCGTCGGTCACGATGACGAGGAAGATCGAATGCACGACGCTGACGGTGGTTTGCCGCCCGACGCTGTCGGCGCTGCCGGTGGCCTGGAAACCGCGGTAGCAGCCCACGAGCGCGATGATGATGGCGAACACCGGCGTCTTGCCCACGCCGGTCAGGAAGGTCGACAGGACGATCGCCTCGTTGAGGCGGTCGAGGAAGGCCTCGAAGCTGACGTCGAGCCTGTACTGCGCCATCATCATGCCGCCGAGGACGCCCGTGATGTCGGTGTAGACGGTGAGCAGAGGCAGCACGACGATCAGGGCCAGCATCTTGGGCAGCACCAGCAGCTCCTGCGGTCCGACGCCGATGGTGCGCAGCGCGTCGATCTCCTCGGTGACCTTCATGGTCCCGATCTGCGCGGTGTAGGCGGAGCCCGACCGTCCCGCGACGATGATGGCGGTCAGCAGCGGCGACAGCTCCCGCAGCATCGCCAAGCCCGACCAGGTCGGCGATGAAGATGTTGGCGCCGAAGCGCTGCAGCTGGTCGGCGCCCTGATAGGCGATCACGACCCCCATCAGAAACGACAGCAATCCGGTGATCGGCAGAGCGTCGAAGCCGGCGCTCTGGATGTTGTGCATGATCGCCCGCCAGCGGATGCGACGCGGCTGCGCAATCGAGCGCAGCAGGATGGTGACGGCTTCGCCGAAGAACGCGAAGAAGCCGGCCGCACCGACCACGTCGGACCACGCCTGCCGCCCCACTCCGGCGACGAACCCCGGCGCCGCAGCCACCGGTGCTTCCGGCGCCATCTCGCGCGACGCGATCAGCTGCATGAGGGAGTCGAACTCCGGCCGCAGGCCGGTGATGCGGACCTCGCGGCCCTGTTGCTGGAGCGCTCGCGCCGTCCGGTGCAGCAACCATGCGCCCGAGGTATCGAGCGCCGATATCGCCGAGCCGTCGATGGTCAGCGGTCCTTCGCCGGGCCAGGAAAGGGCTTCCAGCCGCTCCTCGAGCTGGGCGATTCCGTGCACGGTCCATGCGCCCGAGCATTGCGCCCCGAAGGCCGCCGCGTCCGTCGCGCGCTCGGTCCGGAGGGTCAGCTCAGCAATGGGCAGTGCCGTCATCGCGTGTCGGCCGGTAGCGGAACCATGCCAGGCGTGCCGCTTCGCGACGTGAGCGGGTCGACATTTCCCCCTCCTCGCAGTTGCGGTCCCTCTGCGAGCATGGGCGCGGGCGTGCGTTCTGGCCGCCTGCGTCAGGACCCACGCGGATGCGCCAATGAGTGCCCACTCATGCAGCAGCCCAACCTGCAATCCGCAACAACAACGCTAAAGGATTGGCACTCGGCGCACTTGACCCAGATCAATCAAGCGTGCGCAGGAACGAGAACACGCTGCGCAGCGCGCCGGACGGAATTCATCGTGCCAGCCGGCGAGCTGCGCCTGCGGGAGCGGGGGCTTGCGTCTTGGCCGCAGATGTCGCAACGCTGCGTGCCGCCGGCGCCCCACCAACCTCGCTCCAGTCGCGACACTTTCCGTCGACGGACTTCAATTGCCGCATCAGCGCGTCCGCGTCCTTTTGCCGTCCCTGTCGCTGCGCGATCGAGGCCTCTCCGCAGAGCGCGTCCACGTTCTCCGCGTTCGCCGCGAGCACACGGTCGAAGGCATCCTTCGCCTCGGGCAGGTGCCCCAGTTGCGTGTTCAGGATTCCGACCTGGACGAGGCTCTGCATGTCCTGGTCGTTCAAGGCTGCCGCCCGTTCGAAGGCGTCGAGGGCCGCGGCCGGTTGTTCCAACGCAAGGTTGACCTGGCCGAGATTGCGCCAGGAACCCGAATCGCCGGGCGCGACCTGCACGGCCTTGCGGGCAGCGTTGTAGGCGTCATCGAACTGACGCATGTTGGCGTAGCCGATGCTGAGCTCCTTCCATGCCGCTCCGCTCTCCGGTCGCTTGCGCGTCCATTCCGCCGCATAGAGAACCAGCACATTCCAGTTGCCAGCGTGCTTGAGCTCCTGCACCTTGGCTCCGAAATACTCATTCGGGTCTTCCTGGTTGGCGGTCGCGCCGGCTGCCTGCTTGCTTCCGGGAAGCGACGCCCGGGCGGAACGGGTCGACGAAGGCGCCGCCGCAACGCCGGCGGGCGCGGTCGACACGCTCTCGCCTGGGGCGAGCAACCACCAGGCGCCGACGGCAATGGAACCCACGGCGACCGCCATGGCCGCCAGATACTTGCGCTTCGGGTCGGCGGCGCTGCGGCCGGCCTTGTCCGACGCTGCGACGTCGCTTGATTGCGGGGGGGCTTCCGGCGGTTCCGCGCCCTGCGGTGCCAAGGCGATCCGTGCCGCCATGTCCGTGCGTTTTTCCCGTTCGGTCAGCCGCATGGCGGTCGCGCGGGCGCGCAGATACGCCGCCCTCGCCAACGTCTCATCCCCGTCGGCCTGGGCAACCGCCCTGACCCAGAGCGGCTGGATGATGTGACCTTTCTCGTACTCCCGGGTCGCTCGCGCAAGGTACCGGTCGGCGCCGTCCGAACGAGGCTCGGCTTCGGGTATGACGCCTGCCGATGGCTCCTTTACGGGTGCAGAGGGCGTCCTCGTCGGTGGTTGTCGAAAGGGGAACGAGGCTGAGCTCCAGGCGGCCGCCATCGATTGAATTTGCGTTCATGCCGCGACTTACGCAAGCTTCGTACCAACACACAAGACGCGGACATGCCGTGAGCTACAAGCGCCGTTCGACGTCACGCCACCGGGACCTTGCTCCGGACCGCTCCGCAACGCCGGCAGTCCCGGTCCGGCGCCCCGGCTCGTCAGCCCCCCGGGTCGCGAAAGCTCGCCACCCGCCGTGCGAGGTCGTCGAGATACCGGTCCGCGATTCCGTGCGCGATCAGCGCGATCCGCGTGCGCTCGAGGTAGTCGCCGGACGAGCCGAAGGCACCGCGCGCGGTCGCCAGAACTTCGACCAGCCGTTCCGGTGTCAGCGTGCCTGCGTATTGGGGATGATCGCGACGCACCACGAACGTCAGCGCGGTGAGCTCGCGGCCTTCCGCGTTCACGCTGACCCAGCGCGGCCGGTACGATCCGACCACCATCTCGCGCCGCCACAGCAGGTGCAGCTCATCGAGCGCCAGCGGCGCCGGCAGGCGCAGCACGACGCCGCGACAGCTGCCCCCACGCTCGAGTCCCAGCACGAGGCCCGGGTGCTCGGGTGTCCCGCGCGAGGCGAGTGACCACAGGCAGAATTTCCGATGCAGCCCGCGCAGCGTTGCCGGCCGCATTTCCGCAACGGGAAACAGCGGATTCCACAGCAGGGACCCGTAAGCGAAGATCCACCAGCCCGCGCCTTTCGGCTTCGCGGCGAGCGTGGCGGCGAGCGAAGCGGCGAGCTGCTCGTCGTCGAGCGCACGCGAGGAATCCGTCGCGGCCACGTAGAGCTCGCGCATCCTGCCCCGCTCGAGATCGGCGCGGCACAGCGTCGCGGGATCGTGCGGCCAGCGTTTCACTCGAACGTGTCCGGATCGCGCGCGGCCTTGCCCAGGGCAACCTTCGCCTGCCGGCGTCTTGCCGCCGTCGTCTTGCCGTGCGCGCCGCCCTTGCCGAGCAACGGCGAGCGTGCCACGGGATTGCGGACCTTCGGTGGCGGCGGCGCGTGCCGCTTCGCGCGCTTCACACGAGGCCGGCGAACGGCAGGCGCGACTCCGCCCACGCCGCCACGGCGAGCAGCCGGTCGTCCGTGCCCAGCGGCGAGGCGATCTGCATGCCGATCGGCAGCCTTGCCGCATTGAGCCCGACCGGCAGGTTGATCGCGGGAAAGCCCAAGAGCGACCACAGGCTGCAGCACGACGGATCGCCGGTCGACGTGAGGTCGGCCGGCGCGGCGGAGGGCGCCGACGGCGCGAGGATCGCATCGAAACCTTCGAGCCAGCGCGTGAACGCCGCGATCGCCCGCCCGCGCGCCGCCAGCGCCGCGTCGTAGTCGCCGCGCGCGATCGCCCGTCCGTCGTCGATGGCGGCGTTGAGCCTGGCCGACATCCGCGCCCGCTCGCGGTCCTGCAGCGGCGCGAGATTGCGCGCGGCCTCGAACAGCATGATCGTCCGGAGCACGAGATGCGCCTCGCGCCACTCGGACGGAAAGTCGACCTGCACCACCTCCGCGGCGAGGCGCAGCCGCGTCGCCGCGGACTCGCGCGTGTCGTCGTCGCCGCAATCGAGCACGGTCCAGGGGAAATCGCCGAGATAGGCGAAGCGTGGCGCCTTCGGCAGCACCGCCGGCACCGCGGCGATCGATTGCGCCTCGGCGAGTGCGCTCGCCAGCTGCGCCGCATCGGCGACCGTGCGCGTAAACGTGCCGACCTGGTCGAGCGTCTCGCTGAAAACATGAACGCCTGTCCGCGCGATCGTGCCCCCGGTCGGCTTGAACCCCACCACGCCGCAGTACGCCGCCGGGCGGATCACCGAGCCGTTGGTCTGGGTGCCGATGGCGCCGGCGACCTGGCCCGCCGCGACGGCGGCCGCCGATCCGGACGACGAGCCGCCGGGCGTGTGTCGCGGATTCCACGGGTTCTTCGTCTTGCCGGGATGAAAATAGGCGAGTTCCGTAGTCACCGTCTTGCCGAACACGAAGCCGCCCGCGCGCTTCAAGCGGGCGATGCAGCCCGCGTCTTCGCGCGGCCGGTGACCCGCATAGATCGGCGAGCCCATTTGCGTGGGCGCATCGGCGGTCGCGACAATGTCCTTCACGCCGATGCCGATCCCGTGCAGCGGGCCGCGCCCCGCTCTCGGCGCCGCGTCCGCGCGATCCGCGGCCGCGTGGATGGCCGCCGGGTCGAGATGCGCCCATGCCTCGATCGTGGCGTCGGTCGCGGCAATGCGCGCGAGCTGGGCGTCGGCCAGTGCGCGTGCATGGAACTTGCCGGACGCGATGCCCGCGGCCGCCTCGGTAAGCGTCAACGCATGCAGCGCCTTCTGGGTCATCTCACGTCCTCCGCATCGGCACGCCGTCCGGCGCACGCCCACCTTCCCGCCGCGACGGAGTGTCGTTCAGGAACAGTGCCTGCAAGTCATTGAGGAATCGGCGGCCCAGCGCGCTGGGCCGTATCGTCGTCGGATCGCTTTCGACAAGCCCCCGCACCGCGGCCTGCAGGAGCGGACGCTGGACGAGCGAAAGCGGATACCCGGTGCGCTCGGCGAACAGCGTCGCGGGCACGCCCGCGGTCAGCCGCAGCGCATTGAGCATGAACTCGAAACCGACGTCGTTCCGAGTCACGTCGGCATGCTCCTGCAACGGCGCGCCCGCGGCGACCCGCTCGAAATACTGCTTCGGCTGCCGGTAGCGAACCTGCCGGACGATACGGTCGCGAAACGACAGCTTCGAATGGGCGCCCGCGCCGATCCCCAGGTAGTCGCCGAACTGCCAGTAGTTGAGATTGTGCCGGCATTCGCGGCCGCGGCGCGCATGCGCCGACGTCTCGTAGTGGACGTAACCCGCGGCGTCGAGGTGCGCCGCCACCGCGTCCTCGATGTCGGCGGCCGCTTCGTCGTCGGGCAGCGGCGGCGGGTAGCGGTGGAACAGCGTATTGGGCTCGAGCGTCAGGTGGTAGAAGGACAGATGCGGGGGTGCGAACGCCAGCGCTGCGGCGACGTCGGCCTCGGCCTCGGCCACGGTCTGGCGCGGCAGCGCGTACATGAGATCGAAATTGACGTTGCCAAAGATCGCGAGCGCGCTCTCCGCGGCACGCCGGGCCTCGTCGGCATCGTGGACCCGGCCGAGCGCGGCCAGATGGTTGGCGTCGAAGCTCTGGATGCCCAGCGAAAGCCGATTCACGCCCGCGGCACGATAGCCGGCGAACTTCGCGCGCTCGAAGGTGCCGGGATTGGCCTCCAGCGTCACCTCGGCGTCCGGCATCACGGATAGACGCGCACGGATACCCGCGAGCAGCCGATCGATCGCCGCAGCGGAAAACAGACTTGGCGTGCCGCCACCGATGAACACCGACACGATCTTCCGACCCCAGATCGACGGCAGCGCGAACTCGAGATCGGCAAAGAGCGCGTCGACATAGGCGTCCTCGGGAATGTCGCCGCGCGCCTCGTGCGAGTTGAAGTCGCAGTACGGGCACTTCTTCAGACACCACGGGATGTGGATGTAGAGCGCGAGCGGCGGCAGCGTGGCGAACTGCGGCCCGGCAAGCCCGCCGACATCGAGTGTCGCGACGCCCGCCGCACTCATGCGCCCTCCGCACTTGCAGAGCACCAACGCGCGACGGACTGTCGGGCGCGCGAAATCGTGCGGCGACGCGCCGTGCCGGCCTGGGCTTCGCCCGCCGCACTCATCGCTCACCCCTCAGCCGCGCGATCAACGCGCGCATCGCCTTGCCGCGATGCGACAGCTCGTTCTTGCGCTCGAGCGGCAGTTCGGCACCGGTGAGTCCCGTGGCCTCGTCCAGGAAATGCGGGTCGTAGCCGAAGCCGCCGGTGCCGCGCGGTGTGTCGATGATCGTGCCGTGCCACTGGCCCTCGGCGATGATCGGTTCCGGATCATCGGCGTGGTGCACCAGCACCAGCACGCACGCGTAGTGCGCGTGCCGGTCGGCCACGCCTTGAAGCGCAGCGATCAGCTTCTCGTTGTTGCGCGCGTCGGACTTCGGCTCGCCGGCATAGCGCGCACTCTGCACGCCCGGGGAGCCCCCCAGCGCCCGCACGCAGACCCCCGAATCGTCGGCCAGGGCCGGCAATCCGGCCAGTGCGCTCGCGTGCCGCGCCTTGGCGAGCGCATTCTCGACGAAGGTGACGTGGGGCTCGTCCGCCTCGGGAATGCCGAGGTCGCCCTGCGCGACGACATCGACCCCCAGCGGCGCCAGCAAACGGCGGAATTCGCGCAGCTTGCCGGCGTTGTTGGAAGCGAGGACGAGACGTGGAATCGGGATCACGGGCTGCGAACGACCGGACCGCGGCGCCGGCCATACTCCGTCACTTCGGCAGCGCTCCCAGCGCCTGCATCTGCGCGGCGATGAGATGCTCGATGCCGCGCTCGGCCAGCGCGACGAGCGCATCCATCTCGGCGCGCGTGAACGGCGTTCCTTCCGCCGTCCCCTGCACCTCGACGAAGCCGCCGCTGCCGGTCATGACGACGTTCATGTCGGTGTCGCAGGCGGAATCCTCGGCGTAGTCGAGATCGAGCACCGATGCGCCGTCGACCACGCCGACCGACACCGCAGCGACGAAATCGCGCATCGGCTCGCCGGCGATCAGGCCCTGCGCCTTGCACCAGCCGATCGCGTCGGCAACCGCGACGCAGGCGCCGGTGATCGACGCGCAGCGCGTGCCGCCGTCGGCCTGAAGCACGTCGCAGTCGACCTTGATCGTGCGCTCGCCCAGCTGCGCGAGATCGGTGACGGCACGCAGCGACCGTCCGATCAGTCGCTGGATCTCCTGCGTGCGGCCGGACTGGCGGCCGTCGGCCGCTTCGCGCCGCGTCCGCGTGTTGGTCGCCCGCGGCAGCATCCCGTATTCGGCGGTGAGCCAGCCTTGCCCCTTGCCCTTGAGGAAGGCCGGGACCCCCTCCTCGATACTCGCCGTGCACAGCACCTTGGTGTCGCCGGTCTCGATCAGCACCGATCCTTCGGCGTGCTTCGTGTACTTGCGTTGGATGCGGACCGGGCGGAGTTCGTCGTGCTGCCGGCCGTTGGAGCGTGCACTCATCGTGATCCCTTTGCGCGAAGGGCCCGATTATACGGCGGTGCCGGGCGCGGGCCGCCGGGCGGCTAGATCGAATGGCGCGCGCGCCACCATGCGGCCGTGGCGGCGAGGCCCTCGGCGAGCGTGTGTCGCGGGCGCCACCCGGTTGCCGCACGCAGCGACGTCGTGTCCACCACGAGCGAGCCCGTGAGCCGGTCCATCATCGTGCGCCTGCGCGCGAGCCGCGCGGCGATCTCGAGCAACGGGACGGGAATCGACGACAGATGAGGGGCGACGTCGAGCGCGGCGGCCATCCCGCGAATGAGGTCCGGTACCGAGACGGCCTCGGCGTCGGCGACGAAATGAACCCCCGAGGGCGGTGGTGCAGTGTCGAGGACGGCATCGATCGCCTCGGCCAGATTGCCGACGTAGAGCAGGCTGCGGCGATTGTCGATTGCCGCGAGCGGCAGCCGGCGGCCGCGTGCGACCTCGTCCAGCAAGGCGAGGAAGTTCGCCTTGACGCCGGGGCCATAGACCAGCGGCAGGCGCAGCACGATCGGGATCGTCGGCGTGCCGCCGCAAACGGCCGCCAGCGCGCGCTCCGCGTCGAGCTTCGAGCGCGCGTAGGCGTCGTGCGGCACCGGGAGGTCGCCCGGCTGGAACGCGCGACCCCGCGGGCTCGCCTCGCCGTTGACCTTCACGCTGCTCGCGAACACGAACCGCGGCACGCGCATCCGCACCGCCGCCCGTGCCAGGCGCTCGGTCGCCTCGATGTTGGCGGGCCGATAGAGCGCGTCGATATCCTGCCCGACACCGGCGCGAACATGCGCACGGCCGGCGAGATGGACGACCGCCGAGGCGCCGCGGACGAGCGCGTCGAGTTCCGCATCCGGTGCGGTCGCGAGATCGGCAACGGCCACCACGTTCGGCCGCGGCGTGTGGTCCGGCGCGTGGCGCCGGACAACCGCCCGGTGCGCTCGCCCCGTGCCGGCGAAGTGCGTGCACAGCGCTCGCCCGATGAAACCGTCGGCGCCGGTGACGACCACGCTTGCGTTCCCGGAAGTCATGCGGGTTTCTCCGTCGTCAGAACCACCGCCAGCCGTTCTTGCGGTAGAACCGCCACGCGCTCGTCACGAACCAGCCGACGTGGTCAAGACCCTTGCGCCCCGCGCCGCCGCCGTGATGAACGATGCGGAACGACGGCAGATAGACCGTCTTCGTGATCCGGTTCAGGCGCACGCTCCAGTCGAAATCCTCGAAGTAGAGGAAGAACTTCGGATCGAAGCCGCCCGTCGCGTCGATCGGCTTGCGCTTGACCAGCATGCAGGCGCCGGACATCACCGGCACCCCGAGCACGGCCTTGTCGCTGTCCGGGTCGATATGGTCGCGAAGCTCGTACCGCTCGAGGCGCTTGCGAAACAGCGCGCGCACGAAGCCGGGCGCGAAGCCGCGCAGGAACAGGTCGAAAACGGCGGGATACCGCTTGCACAGGAAGTCGGGCGTGCCGTCGGGCCGGCGTACCGCGGGCGCGGCCGCGCCGACCTCCGGATGCGCGTCGAGCCAGCGGATGGCGTTGGCCAACGCATCCGCGGCAAGCTCGACGTCCGGGTTCAGCACCAGCTGGTAATCGGCACCGGTGCCGTGCAGCACCAGATTGTGCGCGGTCCCGTAGCCGATGTTGGCGTGGCCGTGCAAGTAGGTGACGTTGATCCCCGAATCGGCGAAGCGCAGCTTGCCGAGCTTGATCACCCGCTCGGCGACCTCGCGATCCTCGCTGTTGTCGATCAAGGCGACGGCCACGCTCTTCACCGTACCGTCCTCGCGTGCCGCCCCGATGGCGAGTGCGAGCTTGCGCAGGCAGCGCTCGAGCAGCGCGTTGTCCGGCCGATAGGTGACGACACTCACGGTCAGCGACGAGGGGAGCATGGCAGCGCTGCCGCAATGCCGCGGCAGGAAGAGGGGTAGGCAGGCAAGGGAAATTCGGTGGCCGGTGCGCGCAAGCGGTCGCGCCGTTGTCGCCGAGTCGGAGCGCGGGGGGCGAAGGGGATGCCGGATGCGCCAACGCTCGGCCGCGAAGGTAGAATCCTCGGAGAATCGCGCCGCGGCGTCAACCGCGTGCCAAGCCACCACGTCTCGGGCCAGCCCATGAATCCCCTGAAAGCCAAGCTCGCCGCAGGCGGCATCGTCGCCGGCATCTGGCAGGACATCCCGTCGGCGCCGGTCACCGGCACGCTCGCCGTCGCCGGTTTCGACTTCGTCATTCTCGACTGCGAGCACGGCGGCTGGGATTTCGCCGCGCTCGATGCGGCGATCTCCGCGGCCGAGGAGGGCGGCGCCGCGCCGATCGTGCGCGCGCCAGGCGCCGATGCGTTCTTCATCCAGCGCGTACTGGATCTGGGCGCCGACGGCGTCGTGGTGCCGCAGATCGCCGATGCCGACGCAGCGGCGCGTGCCGTCGCGATGGCGCACTTCGCACCGTTGGGCACGCGCGGCTACAACCCGTACACACGGGGCGGACGCTACGGCATCAAGCCCCAGCCCAAGCTCGAGCGTGGCTATCCATTCACCGGCGTGCTGGTCGAATCGCCGGCCGCGGCCGCGCATCTGCCCGCGATCGCGGCCTTGCCGAATCTCGACCTCGTCTACCTCGGTGTGTTCGATTACTCGGTGGCGCTGGGCATTCCGGGCCAGGTCGACGATCCCCGGGTGCAGGCGTTCGTGGCGGAGGCGACGAAGATCGCGCGCGCCGCCGGCAAGGCCGTCGGCACGACGGCAATGAGCCCCCCGCAGGCCGAACGGCTGACCAAGCTCGGCGTCAACGTGCTGCTCTACGGCGCCGACACCTGGTTGCTGGGCAAGGCCGCGCAGGAAGGGCTCGCGATGCTCGCGGAGTTCCGCAAGTGAGCGTCGCGCGTCACGACGCGGCGGCGCTTGTCGCATTCGCGCGGGCGCTGCTTGCAAAAGCCGGCGTGCGCGACGACATTGCGCACGACGTGGCCGACGTGCTCGTCGCCGGCGATCTTCTCGGGCACACGACGCACGGACTCGCGCTGCTCGCCGGCTATCTGGGAGAAATCGAGAAGGGCACGATGACGAAGACGGGTGCGCCCGACATCGTCAGCGCGCGGCCCGCCGCGCAGACGTGGGACGGCAGGCGGCTGCCCGGCCCGTGGCTCGTGCTGCGCGCGCTCGACGCCGCAACGGCAATGGCCGCCACGCAGGGAACCGGCACCGTCGTCGTCCGCCGCTCGCATCACATCGCCTGCCTCGCCGCGTATCTGAAGCGTGCGACCGACGCCGGTCACATGGCGCTCGTCTACAGCTCGGACCCGTCGGCGTGCAGCGTCGCACCGTTCGGCGGCGTGTCGCCGGTGTTCACGCCCAACCCGCTCGCGGCCGGCATACCGACGTCGGGGGAACCGATCCTGCTCGACGTGTCGGCGAGCTACACGACCAACGGCCTCACCGCGCGCCTGTTCAAGGCCGGCGAGAAGCTGCCGCATCCCTGGGTGCAGGACGCGCAGGGCAACGCAACGGCCGATCCGGCCGTGCTGTTCAACGAGCCGAAAGGCACGCTGTTGCCGCTGGGCGGACTCGATGCCGGCCACAAGGGCTACGCGCTCGCACTGCTGGTCGAAGCGATGACGGCGGGACTGACCGGATTCGGCCGCGCCGATCCGTCCGAAGGCTGGGGCGCGACCGTGTTCGTGCAGGTGATGGACCCCGCCGCGTTCGGCGGGCGCGACGCATTCCTGCGGCAGATGGACTGGCTGGTCGGCGCCTGCCACGACGCGACGCCGCGGCCGGACGGCGCGCGCGTGCGCCTGCCCGGCGAGAACGGGATGAAGCGCTACCGCGAGCAGGTTGCGAACGGCGTCGCGCTGCACCCGTCGATCCTGCCGTCGCTCGCGTCGTGGGCGCAGAAGCTCGGCGTGCCGATGCCGGCGAATCGCTGATTCCCGTCGATGGCCGGAACGAGCGCTCCGGTCGCGCGCCTGCTGGAACGGGCGATGGCGCTGATGGGTCGCGGCGAGCACGCCCAGGCGCTCGAGATCTGCGACGAGGCGCTTCGTGACGCGCCGGACAGCGCACCCGCGCATCTGACGCGCAGCGTCGCCCTGCACCGGCTCGGACGCGGAGCGGACGCGCTCTCCGCGGCAACGGCGGCGTGTCGCCTTCGCCCCGACTGGGCGGAGGCGTGGACCAACGTCGGCCATCACCAGTTCGCACAGGGGGACCTCGCCGCCGCTGCGCAAGCCTTCACGCGCGCCGGCGACATCGCCACCGATCGTCCCGGCCCCTGCGTCAACGCGGGCATGGCATGGGAGCGATTGCAGGCGTGGTCGCGGGCCGCCGAAGCGTACCGCGCCGCCTACGACCGCGCGCCGGCAAACACCGCGATCTGGGAAGCCTGCGATCGGACATTGGAGCTCACGGGCCAACCGGATGCCGCCGCGGCGCTCTTCGCCGATCACGTCCGACGCGTTCCTCTGTCGGCGCGGCTCGCCGCGGCGGGTCTGGTCCATGCGCGGATGCTGGCCGATCCGGCGCTCGAGGCGCGCTGTTTCGAGGCGGTCGTCACGCGCGACTGGCAGCACGACGAGCTTCCCGCGCTCGTTCACGCAATCGGCGCCCTCCAGTATTACGACGTCCCGCGCGAGCGACTCCTCGCGCTGTACCGGCGCGCCAATGAATTCCGGCAACAGAAGCGGCGCGGCGACACGTTCCGGATCAAGCGGAGGCTCGCGCGCGGGGAGCCGATGCGCGTCGGCTACCTGTCCGCCGATTTCCGGGTCCACCCGATGGGCCTGCTGATGGTCGACATCCTGCGCAACCACGATCCCGCCGTAGTCGAACCGTACCTCTTCTCGCTGGCGATGCCCGGCAACGAGGACGGACTGACCGAGCGCTGCCGTCGGCTCGCACGCCACTACGAGGTGCTGACCCCATTCGACGACCGGGCCGCCGCCGAACGCATTGCCGCACACGAGCTCGACCTGCTGGTCGATCTGATGAGCCTCACCGGATTCGCGCGCTCGGGCATCCTGCTGCACAAGCCCGCGCCGGTGATCGCCACGCACCTCGGCCACCACGGACCGATCGGCCTCGAGCAGGTCGACTACAAGATCACCGACGCGTTTGCCGACCCGCCCGCCAACGCGGCGTTCCAGATCGAGCGCCTGCTGCCGCTCGCGACCTGCGTGCTGCCCTTTCGCCGCGTTGCGCCCGCGCCCGACTCACCGACGCGCGCCGCGCTCGGCCTGCCACAGGAGCGCGATCGTCTGCGCGCAATTCGTCGGCCCGAACAAGCTGTCGCCGCGCTGCCTCGCGCTGTGGGCGCAGTTCCTGCGTCGGGTGCCCGCGGCGCTCCTGCTGTTGTCGCCGGCGCCGCCACTCACGGCCGAGCCGATGACGGCACGCCTGGCCGCCTTCGGCATTCCGCCCGAGCGCGTCGCTTTCGTTCCGTTCGAAGTCCGACGAGGCGCGCGGGCGCGCGCGCTACGCCGTCGCCGATCTCGTGCTCGACACGTTTCCCTACACCGGAGGCGAAGCGACCGTCGCGGCGCTCGACATGGGCGTGCCGGTGGTCACCGTCGCGGGCGCGCGGCATGCGGAACGGATGGCCGCGAGCATCCTCCATCATCTCGGTGTGCCCGAGCTGATCGCTGCGGACGACACGGCGTTCGTGGACTTCGCGGTTCGCCTCGCGACGGATGCGCCGGCGCGCGCGGCGCCTGCGCCAGCGCATCCTCGCCGCGCTCGACCGCAAGGTGCTGGGCGACATGGCCCACTACACGCGCTGCCTCGAAGCGGCGTACCGCACCGCGCTCGCCGAACACGGGATGACCGACGCCGCCGATGGGCGCGACGGGACCGCTGCGTCACTCTGATCGACCGCCGATCTCCGCCGCGACAAGAGGCGGTCCGCCGATGGCTCCATCGATGCGATGCGTCGCTGTGCGTCGACATCGTCAAGGACTCTGACGGCACCGTCGACCTTGGCATCGACCCAAGTCGGACGGCCGGCAAGACCGCGTCGAATGCGTTCGACACACCGCCGAGCGCCGGCTGGTCGACCCACTCCCGCTCGGCCCCCGAAAGCCGGCGCACTTCGACAAGAGCTGGGTGCCGGCGGGCTGCCAAGGTCGCGAACCTGTTTCGAGTGTTCGAGCAAGTCGACGACACGCAGCTCATCACGTCGACGTGGCGCCCGGCGATCGCGAAGCGCCTCCCAGCGTCCACAGTCGACGCTGACGAATCGGGGCGCCGCGGCCGTCCGAGAAAGCGCCGCCCGCGTGCGCGGGCGGCAGACAGCGGACGATCAGCTGCCGGAGTTGACGACGGTACCGCTGGAGACGAGTGGCGTCGAGCCGACCGGCGAACCCTTCTTGTAGACGCGAACCTCGTAGCCGTAGGTCAGGCCGTTGGTATTCAAGTCATCGTGGGCGTACTCATTTGCCGAGATCAGCCGCACGGGAAACTGCGTACGAGCGATTGCCGCGTTGGCTCCCGTGGCAGTGACGCTGTCGATGCGAAATTCGTAGTCGGGGCTTCCGACCAGCTTCCAGATCAGCGTGGCACCGGAATACTTCGGCGCCATCGTGATGGCATCGAACGAAACATACAGCACGTCCGCGCCGGCGGCATTCTTGACGACTTGGACCAGGACTGGACACCAGGCGTAGTTACATATCACCGTCTTCGGGGCGTTCTGCGCCTGCACGGGTTGCTGTGCACAGACACCCAGCACTGCCATTGACGCGATCGTGGCAAGCGAAAATTTACGATTCATCTTCATCCCCTCTCGATGTCTATCTACACAGGCGTTCGCCCCGGGGGCGAAGGCAGCGACCCACGCCGCCACTCCCACGGACCTCTTGCAGAGCCGAAACCATCAGCCACACAGCGCTCCGCTACATGCGGCGCGTAGCGCTATTCTAGCGACCACCGCTTTCGCGCCGATATGATCTACCGCAATGATGTGTGCGCCATGACGCCCATGCGAAACCTGCGTGTTCGAGGACCGGCATCGGTTCAGCTTGACCCTGCGGTCTCCGTTTCTTGGGTGGTCGCCTCGGACTGGCGGTTCACCGCGACCCAGCCCATGAACAGCTGGTATCCCAGCGCCAAAAGGGTGGCGCCGACGAACATTCCGAGAATCCCTGCGGCCGCCATTCCGCCAAGGGCCCCGAGCAGGATGACCGGCATCGGTGCGTCGACGCCCCGGCCGAGCATGAGCGGCTTGAGGACGTTGTCCGTCATTCCGGAGACAAAGATCAGCAGCGTGTAGACGATCGCCTCGACCTGGCCGTAGTCCCCGAGCCCCCAGATGTAGGCGATGGCGGGCAAGGTCACGATCAGCGCCGGCACCTGGGCGATGCCGAGCACCAGCACGATGACCGCCAGGATGCCGGCCCACGGCACGCCGGCGACCAGCAGGCAAAGGCCGACGATGATCGCTTGAATGAACGCGACGCCGATCACGCCTTGTGCGACGGCTCGAATGGTGGCCGTGGCGAGCTTCGCGAACTCGGCGCCCCGCGATGCGCCCGCGATGCGCTCGAAAATGGCGCGGCTTCCGCGGCCCCCCGACTCTCCGAAGGCCATCAGGATGCCCGCGATGATGAAGGAAGCGAGGAATTGCAGAAGGCCACCTCCGATGCTGGCGACGAAGGCAAGCGCGGACTTTGCCAGATCGCCGATCTTCGGCTGCATGCTCCGGACGAGTGCCGGGAGATCGTCGTGCGCCTGCGACCATATCGCATGCACCTTCTCGCCGATCACCGGCCACCCGGCGACCGAATCGGGCGGGGCCGGGACTTCGAGCACGTTGTTCTGCAGGTCGTTGACCAATCGATGGACCGAGTCGCCGAGCGAACTCATCAGTACGGCGGTCGGGGCAACGATCAAGACGATCCCGAGGACCACGATCACGCTCGCCGACAGGCCTTGCCTGCCGCCGATCTTCGCAGCCAGGAACTGCTGAAGCGGATAGAGGGCGACGCCGAGGATGAGCGCCCACACCATCAATGTCAGGAACGGTGCAAAGACCTGATAGCAGAGCATCGCCAGGCCGAGAATGAGTCCGGCACGGATAAGGACATCGAGCAGACCCGAGGCTCCGCGGGGCTCGAGTTCATCCTCACGCACGCGATGAAGGTTCATGCATCGCTCCTTAGGCACCGCTGCAGCGAGCTCCCCATGCACCTTGCGCGCCGATGATGCGACTCCCGGTCGGGCGTTGCGGACGGGCGGGGAGAGAAGGCCCGCCTCGGTGCGGCGGGCTGTGGTGCCCGGCCACACCGGCGCGCAGTTCGATCACGCAGCGCCCGGCCGAGACGACCATGTCCCGGCCCGAGCTCGTTGGACGCTGCCAAGCGCCGACAGCTTCGTTCTCGCTTCGCCAGCTGCACCTCGATGTATCGCTCCAACGCGACCGGTGAGATGTCGTGCGCCAAGCGCGCGAATCAGTTGAGGTCGCTGTCCTTGTAGTACTTGGTTCCCTTGGCGGTCAGCTCGAGCGCCAGGCCACTTGTCGGTGAGCTGGAATAGCCAGACGCCCGGCGCCACCGACACCGCTCCCTGGTACGCAGCGCCCTGGTCGCCGGTCTTCGCCGCGGCGGTCGCCTGCGCGCCGAACTCCCACCCCGAGTTGACGAAATCGTTGAGTGCCTTGTCGGTTTCGAACACCCAGACCAGCTGGAACTTCTTGACGCCGAAGCCCAACCCTGCCTGAACCTCGGCCATTTTCATGTACGTCGTGGCCTTGGTCTTGTTGTTGACCGCGATACCCTTGCCGGAGCCGCCCCCTGCCACGAGGATCTTCATGCCGAAGTTGCTGAAGGCGGCGTATCCGGCCGCCGACTCGACCGCCTTGCGCGCCGACGGCGCCGCCTTGTAGACCGCGGCCAGCGCGTCCTGCCCCGCCTTGCGCACTTCCGCCTGCTCCTTTGCCTTGTCGGCGCCGAACGCGGCGCCGGACGCGGCCAGCGTGAACAGCCATTGCCAAGACCATCGTGCGACGATTCATGCTGCCTCCCGCTCAGTGGGTCTGTAGATTCGCTAGCCGGCATCGCGAGTCACGCGCATTTGGGCCAACCTGCGTTGCTCCACCGCGCGCTGCCGGATCACTCTTCCGCTCTTGTCGCAAAACCTGCATCGGAGTTGCCGACTCGGCAAGTCTAGCCGTGCGCGGCGACACTTTATTGATCTGGCTCAGCACTTCGCATTGGGGATGGCGGGACGTACGCGCGCCGCCGTCTCCTCACGGATCGCGTCCGGCAGTCGCGATTGCCGTATCGCTCGAATCCGCGCGAGCCGCCCCGTGGGCAAGCGACCGTCGATGACCCGGTCGGTCGGCCCATCGGTCGCTTGTTGACGTCGGTCAATGGAAGCCGAGGGCCGGGGGATAAATATTGTTGCTCTGAGCCCGCCCGACGCCGATCGAGGCGGAGACCACACGCTGAGCGCGTGTATTGCTCGAGAAGCGCCTTTTCACCCCGGGAGATTTCCATGCAAAGAGCGATTCTGGCGGTCGGCCTGCTGGCGATGTCGCTGACGGCGCCGAGCGCCCCTGCGCAGGCGGCACCGGCCGGCGCGGCCGCGCCACCTGCGACTGCCGTCGATCCAGCGTCGATTCAGGCCCTCAAGGACATGGGTGCGTTTCTGCAGACGCTGAAGCGGTTTCGGGTGTCGACCGAGCTGACAGGCGAGCGCGTGCTGTCCGACGGCCAAAAGCTGCAGCATGCGGCGACGGCGGATATGGATGTCGAGCGTCCGAACAAGCTGCGCGCACTGATGCACAGCGCCCGGTCCGAACGCGAGCTCGTGTACGACGGCAAGTCGGTGACCCTCTATACCCCGGCGCAAAAATACTACTCGACGGTCGAATTCGTCGACACGATCGGCGGACTGATCAGTCGACTCGAAGAGAAGTACGGCGTGGAAATCCCCTTGTCGGATCTCTTCCGGTGGGGCACCCCGGCGGCGCCGCTCGACAAGATCGAATCGGCGATGAATGCCGGCCAGGATTTCGTCGGCAACGATCTCTGTGACCACTACGCTTTTCGCCAGGGCAAAATCGACTGGCAGATCTGGATCGTTGCCGGGAGCAAGCCGCTGCCCCGCAAGCTCGTGGTCACCAATCGCGCCGACGAGGCGCGCCCGCAGGCGGTATCGCTGATCGACTGGAATTTGAAACCGAACTTCAAGGAGACGGTATTCAAGTTCACGCCGCCCAAAGGGGCGACCAAGATCGAGATTGTTCCGCGGAACACAAAGTAGAGGAGCGCCCACATGAACAGATTGCTCGGCAAGTTCCTTCAGGCCTCGTTGGCCGCCCTCGTCCTCGCCAGCTTCGCCATGACCCCCTTCGCCGAGGCTGCCGGTCGTGGCGGTGGCGGTGGCGGCGGTGGCGGTGGCGGCGCTCGCGCCTCATCCGCTGGTGGCGGTGCCGGCGCTCGTGCTGCTCCAACGGGCGGCGGTGGCGCCAGGCAAAGCGCTCAGGTCAACAACAGCAAGGCCGACGCGCGTACCAACAATGTCCGCAGTACCAGCGTGAACAACGTGAACGTCGAGAAAAACGTCAACGTCAATGTCGAACAACACGGCGGTTGCTGCAACAACGGCTGGGACAACGACTATCATCCGGTTGCGACGGCGGCGGCGGTGACCGCCACGGTTGCGGTGACTTCCGCGGTCGTAGGTTCGATGGTGCGCAGCGTGCCGCCAGGCTGCGCGCCGGTGAACTACGGTGGGATGGTCTACCAGCAATGCGGCGGCACCTGGTATGCCCCGCAGGGGTCGCAGTTCGTCGTGGTCAATCCGCCGTATTGATGCGGGTACCGGGACCGGGCCCGTTTCCCCGATCGCCGACGTTCGAGCGGTGGCCGAGCAACAGCCGCCGGGCGGTGGCCCTATCGACGTAACGGATCGGCGAGGCTTCCGGGATCCCGGTTCGCGCGACGCGCGCCCATCGAGCCGCCCAGCCCCTGCGCATCGGGGATGCGAGCCAGCGCCAGCTCCTCGGGACGGGTGAAGTGTGTTTGGATCGCCGCGTCCAACAAGTCGAGTTCCGTGTCCAGCGCGGCGCGACGGTATTCCGCTAGCGTGCTTCGGAGGTTTTCGAGCATCGCGCGCATGCGGCGCGCGACCTGCAAGTTGTTCGCGCCGCATGCGCGAATCTCGCTGCACGCGACCTGGACGTAATCCTCCCAGTTCGGGGGGCGGAAGATGACCCGCGGCCGCCCGCCGTCGTCGACAATGACCTCGCCGCGCAGCTTCCGCCGACCGACCAACCGCAACAGCCGGTGTACCTGGTCAAGGGCGAGTACGGCGGTCGTCGGATCATGGACGGCCGGCGACAACGCCTTCAGCGCGATGTCGACGATGATTCGGAACGCGAACATCGGGTCCTGCTCGAGCGTGCGTTCGGGGCCGAAGGCCACCGCCGAGCACACCGCGCGGTCGTCGATCGCCGTCGCGCCACCGTTGAGCACGAACAGCGGGGCCTCCGCAGCGACGAAATCGCCAACCTGAGGGATGAACTCGATCATGCCGTCGTGGCGCTCCGCCAGCGCCACCAGCGTCGGGAGGTCGACGGCGAGCACGATTTCGGACGTGTCGCGGCGTTCGACTTCGCGGCTGGGCATCCCGGGCTGCGCGTGCAGGGCGGTGGCTTCCGGGGTCAGCGCGGTCGCCGGGGCTCGCGCCGCATCAGGCGCGACGCGCGACTCGGACCGGGAATTTGGGGACACGGCGCGCCGCGGTGCCGCTCGTCTTGACGTACATCATGGCCGGCGAGCGAGCCCGGCGGCATAGTGCGGGCTCGACCCGCCCGATTGGCATCGTTCGCCGTCATGCCCGCCGTCACCGAATCCCGCAAGCGTCCCGTCGGCCGTCGTCGCCTGCGCGAGCTGGCGACGATCCGCGCGATGCTGCGCCTGTATTGCGCCGATCACCACGGCCGCGCGCCCGAGACGTGCGCCGAGTGCGCACCGCTTCTCGACTACGCGATGCGGCGCCTCACGCGCTGCGTGTTCGGCGATGCCAAGCCGACCTGCGCGAACTGTCGCGTGCATTGCTACAGCGCGGCGATGCGCGAACAGGTGCGGGTCGTCATGCGTTACTCGGGTCCGCGGATGCTGCTGCGCCATCCCGTCCTCGGCATCGCGCACCTGATCGACGGACGCCGACCCGCGCCCGACCTGCCGACGAAGTCGCCCGCTTCCTAGCGACGCACGCGGTCCCGTTGCGGCGCCGCGGCGCGCACGAATCGCTCTCCCGCCAGTTCCTGACGTCGTTCAGCGCCGCGCGGCATTCACCACCGACGTCCGGCAACGACGCGTGGAATGCCCGCGAGGTCGCGCGCAACGACGATCTCGGCGAATCCTGCCGCCGCGAACAACGCGCGCACGGCCTCCGACTGCTCGTACCCGTGCTCGACGGCGAGCGTGCCACCGGACACAAGCCGCTCCCCGGCACCGGCAATGATCGTGCGCAACGCACCGAGACCGTCGCCGCCGGGACTGAGCGCGGCCTGCGGCTCGAAGCGAAGGTCGCCTTCCGCGAGATGCGGGTCGCGCGCGGCGACGTAGGGGGGATTGCTGGCGACGAGATCGAACGGCGTGTCGTCCGCGCCGGGCGGCAGGCCCGCGAACCAGTCGGCGCACGCGAATTCCACGTTCGGAAGGCGCAGTCGGCGCGCGTTCTCGTCCGCCACGACAAGCGCCTCCGCGGATCGGTCGGTGGCGAGCACGTGCGCACGCGGGCGCTCGTGCGCAATGGCGAGCGCGATGGCGCCGGAGCCGGTGCCCAGATCGAGCACGCGAACCGGCCGATCCGACGGCAGGCGCGCGAGCGCCAGCTCGACCAGCGTCTCGGTCTCGGGCCGTGGAATCAGCACGGCCGGCGACACGAGGAGCGGGAGGCCCCAGAACTCGCGCACGCCGGTGAGATACGCCACGGGCTCGCCGTCCCGTCGGCGCTTTGCCAGTGCAAAGAACGACTGGGCCTGCGTGCGATCGAGGACATCGTCGGCGTGCGCTGCGAGCCACGCGCGCCCCTGGCCGAGCACGTGGCCGAGCAGCGCCTGCGCATCGACCGGAACGAGGCCCGACTGCGCAAGCGCACGACGGACGGTCGGCGCATCGATCATCGGTACGGATTGGGCGCCGCGAACAGGCGCAACCGACGTTCGTAGTAGCGGCCCCAGCCTTCGTCCGCCAATCCGGCCTTCTGCAGCACGCGCTGCGAGGCGCGGTTGGAAGGATGCGTGACTCCGATGATCCGGTCGAGGTCGAGGTCGTCGAAACCGTAGTCGACCAGCGCCGTCGCGCCCTCGGTCGCGTAGCCTCTGCCCCACGCCGCCGGCACCAGCCGGTAGCCGACCTCGATGTCGGGTGAACGACCGGCGTACTTGAGCGAGAACCAGCCGACGAATGCGCCGGTGTCGCGGCGCGTCGCGTGCCAGAAGCCGAGGCCGGGATAAAGCCGCGGATAGGCGATCACGCGCCCGAGCATTGCGGCGACGGCCGCCGGCACCGCAGGCTTGCCATCCGCGATGTAGCGCATCACGCGCGGATCGGTGTCCAGCCGCACGAGGTCGGGAAGATCGGTCGACACGAAATCGCGCAGGTCGACGCGCAGGGTTTGCAGCCAAGGGGCCGGGATCGCGCTCACGTACGCCCTCCACCACCGGCAGCGCAGATCGCCGGCCGCGTCGTCGGGTGCACGCGATCGCTCGCGACGCGCCGTTCCGGCCTGGCCTTCGGCCCCTCGCTCATGCGTCCTCCCCCGCAAGGGCCGCGAGCTGCTCGGCCTGGTGTTCCTGCGCGAGTGCAGTGAGAAGCTCGTCGAGGTCCCCGTCCATGATCGCGTCGATCTTGTAGAGCGTCAGGTTGATCCGGTGGTCGGTGACGCGTCCCTGCGGAAAATTGTAGGTGCGGATGCGCTCGCTGCGATCGCCCGATCCGATCAGGCTCTTGCGCATCGACGCCTCCTTCTGCTGGCGCTCGGTTCGTTGGCGATCGAGCAGACGCGAAGCGAGCACCGTCATCGCCTGCGCCCGGTTGCGGTGCTGCGAGCGGTCGTCCTGACACTCGACGACGAGTCCCGTCGGAAGATGCGTGATGCGCACCGCGGAATCCGTCTTGTTGATGTGCTGCCCGCCCGCGCCCGACGCGCGGAACGTGTCGATGCGCAGGTCCGCGGGATTGATGGCGATGTCGGCGACCGGGTCCGCTTCCGGCATCACGGCGACGGTGCAGGCCGACGTGTGGATGCGTCCCTGCGCTTCGGTCTCGGGCACGCGCTGGACGCGATGCCCGCCCGACTCGAACTTGAGCCGCGAGTACGCCCCCGCGCCGGCGATGCGCAGGATGACCTCGCGGTAGCCGCCGAGCTCGCTCTGCGACGCGGAGACGAATTCGACCTGCCAGCGCTGGCGCTCGGCGTAGCGGGTGTACATCCGGGCGAGGTTGCCGGCGAACAATGCGGACTCATCGCCGCCGGTCCCGGCGCGGATTTCGAGGAACACGTTGCGCTCGTCGCTCGGGTCGCGCGGCAGCAGCATCCGCTGCAGATCGGCCGCGATCGCCGCCATCGCCGCGGTGGCGACGGCGCGCTCCTCGTCGGCGAAGGCACGCATCTCCGGGTCGCGCGCCATCTCCTCGGCGGTCGCGACATCGCGTTCCGCCCCGAGGTACTCGCGGAAGCGCCCGACGACAGGATCGATTTCCGCACGCTCCTTGGTGAGCGCGCGATAACGGTCGAGATCGCGGGTCGCGTCTTCCGCGGACAGCATCGCGTTGATTTCGTCGAGGCGCAGTGCGAGCTGGTCGAGCTTGAGGCGCAGCGAAGGTTTCATCGGCTTCGGAATTCGCGCCCGCCGCTACGGGTGAGGCGCGTACTTGGGTTCTGCGTCGCTTCCGCAAGCGCGGAAACGGCCGGGGCGAGCGTGCCGCACGCAGCGGCAGCGCGGGGGCGGCGAGCGCCGCTAATGCCCGTCGGGAATCTGGTAGATGCGCTGGAACAGTGCGACGAGCTCGAGACGCTCGGCCTCGCCGGCCTGGTTCAGCGCCTGCGTGGGGGCATGCAGGAACTTGTTGGTGAGCCCGCGCGCGAGCGCTTCGAGCACCTGCTCGGGCGGAGTGCCGTTCTGCAGCAACTTCTTCGCGCGCTCGAGCTCGGCCGAGCGCAGCGCGTCGTGGTGGCCGTGCAGGGCGGTGATCGTCGGGACCACGGCGCGGCCTTCCAGCCAGCGCAGGAAGCTGTCGGTCTGCGTCGCGATCAGCTGCTCGGCCTGGACCACCGATTCCTTGCGGATCTGCAGGTTGTCCTTGACGATGTTGGAGAGGTCGTCGACGCTGTAGAGGAACACGTCGTCGAGTTGCGCGGCCTCCGGCTCGACGTCGCGCGGCACGGCGAGGTCGACGATGAACACCGGGGCGTGCCGCCGCGACTTGATCACGCGCTCGAGCAGGCCCTTGCCGAGGATCGGCAGCGTGCTCGCGGTGCAGGTGACGATGATGTCGTAGCGCGGCAGCGCGTCGGGCATCTCGTTCAGCGTGATCGCCTCGGCCTTGAAGCGCTCGGCGAGCTGCCGGCCGCGCTCCATCGTCCGGTTCGCGATCGTGATCGACTTCGGGTTCTTCGCGGCGAAGTGGGTCGCGGTCAGCTCGATCATCTCGCCGGCGCCGATCAGGAGCAGCCGCTGGTCACTGATCGCCGGAAAGATCCGCTCGGCAAGCTTCACCGCGGCCGCCGCCATCGAAATCGACGCGCTGCCGATGTCGGTCTGCGTGCGCACGTCCTTGGCCACCGCGAACGTGCGCTGGAAAAGCCGGTTGAGCACGAGACCGAGCGACCCGGCGGCCTCCGCGTGGCGCACCGCCTGCTTCATCTGGCCCAGGATCTGCGGCTCGCCGAGCACCATCGAGTCGAGGCCGCTGGCGACGCGAAACGCGTGCGTCACCGCCTCGGCGCGGGGCAGCGTGTACATGTAGGGCGCCAGCGAATCCTTCGGCACGTGGTGGAAATCCTCCAGCCACTGCACCACCGGCTGCGGCTCGGCGCCGTGGACGTAGAGCTCGGTGCGGTTGCAGGTCGACAGGATCGCCGCTTCCTTGATCTTCGGGCGAGCGAGGAGGTCGCGCAGCGCGTGTCCCATCGCCTCGGGCGCGAACGTGACCTGCTCGCGCACGGCGAGCGGCGCGGTCGTGTGGTTGAGGCCGAGGGCGTAGAGGGACATGGCGTTACCGGGGCCGAGGCACGCATTTTAGCCTACTCGCCCGGGCTGCAATCGGCAAGACCTTGATTTCGGTCAGAAAAGGGGGTTGCGCTGGCATGGCCGCGGCGCCGAACCCGCCCGTGGCGCGCCGGCGCCGAATCAGAACCTCACACCCAGCGCCTTTGCGATCAGCGCGAGCGACTCGGGGCTGTCCCACTCGCGCGCACCACGGATCTTCATGACCACGCGGCCCTGCGCGTCGACCAGGACGGTCAGCGGGATGGAACTCGCGCCGAGCATGTTCTCCAGCGTGAGCTTGTTGTCGAGGTAATTGTCGAACGTGATCCCCGACTGGAGGATGAAGCGCATCGCGGCGCGGGCGTCGTCGTCGGTGGAGACGCCGACGATGTTGAACTGCCGGCCGTTGACGCGACGGAACAGCCGCTCCAGCGAGCCCATTTCCATCCGGCACGGGCCGCACCAGCTTGCCCAGACGTTGATCACGAGCGGCTTGCCGCGGTACTCGGAGAGCTTGCGAAAATCGCCGGCGAACCCGTACATCGGCGCCTCGCGCAGCGTGCCGCCGACCTCCACCTCGCCCGGCGTGGCGCGGGCGGACGTCGCGCCAAGGGCGGCGATGAGCACGAACAGAGCGACGATGCGGATCACCTGCGTAGTCTAGCAACCCGGCTTCGGTGCGACGGCGCTTGCCGTCGCCTCGTCGATCAGCCCGGGTCTGGCGCCAGATCGCGCCATTCCGGGTTCTCGGCGTCGACAAGGCGCAGCTGTCCGGGGCGGTGACATCGCCGCAGCTGCTCGCCGCGCTCGATCGCCGCCGTCATGTTCGCATGCTCCTCGTACCACACGAGGCGCTGCACGTCGAAGTACTTGGTGAACCCGGCCATGATGCCTTCGCGATGCGCGGCCATGCGTCGCGGCAGGTGGCTGGTGACGCCGACGTACAGCGTGCCGTGCCGGCGATTGGCGAGAATGTAGACGCAGGGAGCCTTCATGACGGGCGCGGGTCGGGTCGTCGACGCCACGATTGGGCCATGCCTACGCGACGCACGGAATCCGCCGAGCGGCTCGGCCGGACGGCCGAACGCGCGCCGCACCTAGCGCTCGCGACGCCGCACGCTACGCCTTGATGAACTCTTCCCTGCCGCCCAGCCAGCGCGAAAGATGCGCGGCCGCCGCCGCCGGCTCCTTCTGCAGCAGCTCGTCGGCCGCGTCGCGCGCCTGCTCGATCAACGCCACGTCCTTTTCCAGATCGGCGAAGCGCAGGAGCGGCACCCCCGACTGCCGTGCGCCGAGGAATTCCCCCGGGCCGCGAATGGCGAGGTCCTGGCGCGCGATCTCGAAACCGTCGTTGGTCTCGTAGATCGCCTTCAGCCGCGCCTTGGCGGTGTCGGTCAGCGGCTCCTCGAACAGCAGGAAGCACGTGCTTTCCGCCGCGCCCCGGCCCACGCGTCCGCGCAGCTGGTGGAGCTGCGCAAGCCCGAATCGCTCGGCGTGCTCGATCACCATCAGCGACGCGTTCGGCACGTCGACGCCGACTTCGATCACCGTCGTCGCGACGAGCACGTGCACCTCGCCACGGACGAAGGCGTCCATCGTCGCCGCCTTTTCGTCGGGCTTCATCCGGCCGTGGAGCAGACCGACGGAAATGGGGTCAGATACGTAATTCTCCGTCCCATCACCCTCGATCGGCCCGGTCGCGTTCGGAGTGATTACGTATCTGACCCCATTTCAGCGCGGCGGTGAGTTCCGCATGCAGTGCGACCGCGGTCTGCAGCTCGAGCTTCTCGGACTCCTCGATCAGCGGGCATACCCAGTACGCCTGCCGTCCCGCGGCGCATGCCTTGCGCACACGCTCGACGATCTCCGCGCGACGCTTGTTGTTGACAAGGTGCGTGTGGACCGGCGTGCGCCCGGGCGGCATCTCGTCCAGCACCGACACGTCGAGGTCGGCATAGAACGTCATCGCCAGCGTGCGCGGAATCGGCGTGGCGCTCATCATCAGCTGGTGCGCCTCGCCCATCGCCTTGCCGATGAGCTTCAGGCGTTGCGCGACGCCGAAGCGGTGCTGTTCATCGACGATCGCGAGGCCCAGCCGCGGCAGCAGCACCTCGTCCTCGAACAGCGCGTGCGTGCCCACGGCAAAGGCTGCCTCGCCGCTCGCGATCGCCGCGAGCGCGGCCTTGCGGGCCTTGGCCGGCAGTCCGCCCGAGATCCACGCGATCGCAACACCAAGCCCGTCGAGCCATTGCGAAAGCTTGCGGTAGTGCTGCTCGGCCAGGATTTCGGTCGGCGCCATGAACGCCACCTGCCGGCCGCTCTCGATCGCCTGCAGCGCCGCCAGCGCCGCGACGATGGTCTTGCCGCTCCCGACATCGCCCTGGAGAAGGCGCTGCATCGGCGTCGCGCGCTTCAGGTCGTGGCTGATCTCGCGCCAGACGCGTTCCTGCGCCCGGGTCAGCTTGAACGGCACGCGCTCGAGCAGTGCGCCGGTGAGCGCACCGGTGCCGGTGAGCACGGGGGCGCGCCGCGCGGCGCGGGCCTTGCGATGCGCCTTCAACGACAACTGCTGCGCGACGAGCTCGTCGAACTTCAACCGCGTCCACGCCGGATGCGTGCGCTCGTCCAGCGCGCGCTGCGTGAGCGGGCTGAGCCGGGGTGGCGGCGCGTGCAGGAAACCGACCGCGTCGGCGAACTTCCACAGATGGCGGCGTTTGATCAGCCACTCCGGCAACGATTCGGCCGTCAGCGTCGGATCGGCGGCAAGTGCGCGCGCGGTGATCTTGCGCAACGTCTCCTGCGCGAGCCCAGCCGTCGTCGGATAGACCGGCGTCAGGCGATCCGGTAGCGGTGCGCCCGCTTCGACGACCTTGAATTGCGGATGCACGATCTCGCGACCGAAGTGGCCCTCGCGCACCTCGCCGAACACGCGCACGCGCCTGCCGGGTGCCAGCGCCTTCTGCTGATTCGGGTAGAAGTGGAAGAAACGGAGCACGAGCTGCGCACGGGCGCCGCCATCGTCCGCGCCGTCCTCGAGGAGACAGACGAGTTGCCGCCGCGGCCGGTACTGGATGTCCGTGGAGACGACCGTGCCCTCGGCCTGCGCTTCGACGCCGGAGCGCAGCGCCGCGAGCGGGACGATGCGCGTGTGGTCCTCGTAGCGCAGCGGCAGGTGCAGCACCAGATCCTGGTCGCGCACCAGTCCAAGTCTGGCGAGCTGGTCGTGCAGGCCGCGCGATGAACTGCGCTCCGGCTTCGCTTTGGAGGAGACCGATTTCGCCGGGGTGACGAGGTCGGCCACCGTCTCGGCATTCGCGGCGCGACGCCGGGTCGCCTTGGTTGTGGATTTTGTCACCGTGAGGACCGGGCTCGGCGTCGAGAGCAGCTGCGCCGCGGGCTTCCGGCGCAGCAACGGGGCCATGACGAAGTCGGGGCCGTGATTCTCCGCCTCATCGGGACCGAACAACTCGGTCGCGTTCGAACGATTACGGCTCTGACCCCTACTGCCCCTTGGTCTGGTCGAACGGTTCGCGCCAGCCGGTGCCTTCCGTGGTGCCGCCCTTAGGCGTGAGCACGAGGGTGGCATCGACCTCGATACGGGCGCCCTTGGGCAGGGCGGCCACCTGATAGGTCGCGCGCGCCGGGTACGGCGTACTGAAGTAGGTGGTCATGATCTCGTTGACCTTGGTGAAATCGCCGAGGTCGGCCAGGAGCAGCGTCAGCTTGACGATGTCGTCGAGCTCACCGCCCGCGGCCTGGGCAACGGCGCGCAGGTTCTTGAGTACCTGATGTGCCTGCGCCTCGACTCCTTCGACGAGATTGCCCGTCGCGGGATCGAGCCCGATCTGACCCGACAGGTAGACGGTGTTGCCGGCGCGCACGGCCTGCGAGTACGGGCCGATCGCTGCGGGCGCATGCTTGGAATGGATCGGCTCTTTCGGCATGACGCGGCTCCTTCACAGGCGAGTGCTCGAATGTAGCATGGCACGCTGCCGTGTCCGCGAACGTGCGGGCACGCATCCCGTCTGGCGCCGCGCGCCGGGCGGCCGAGCCGATCGACGTCGTCAGAACTCGACTTCGTGGCCCGCCTCGATCCACGCGTCGATGCCGCCGTGGAGCGGCCGCACACGCTTGAACCCGACGCGCTTCAGCTGCTCGGCGACCTTCACCGCGCTCACCTCGTTCGGGCAGGCGCAGTAGACGACGATCTCGCCGTCGGTCGGCACGCCGGTGACGCCTTCGGCGATCCGCGTCATGTCGACCGCACGTGCGCCGGGAATGCGTCCGCTCGCCTTCTGCATCATCGGCGAGCGGACGTCGAGGATCACCCGCACCCGGTCCTTCGCCATCATGTCCTTCAGTTCGCGCACGGTGACGCGGTCCATGCGCAGCTGGCGCACGAACAGCCGTCGCTGCCCCCATTTGACGAGGATATACAGCGCAAGCGCGCTGGCGAGGAGGATCAGCCCCCACTTGCCGAACGACTGCAGCGTCTCGATCGCTTCGCCGATCGCGTCGCGGAAGACGTACCCGATCCCCACGCCCACGCCCACCCACAGTGTCGCGCCGATCAGGTCGAAGAACAGGAATTTCCAGTACGGCAGCCGCGCCGCGCCGGCCATCGCCGTGGACACCGTCGCGAAGCCCGGCACGAACTTCGCGAACATCATCGACGGCGCGCCGAACCGGGAGAAGATGTTTTCGGTCTGGCGCACGCAGGAGTCCGGCTCCAGCGAAACGCGACACAGCGTCTTCAGCACGCGGGTTCCGTAACGGCGGCCGGCCAGATACCAGCCGGTGTCGGCGATCAGTGCCGCGAACGCGCCGGTCGCGATCAGCGCCGCAAGCCCATGCCCACCGGTCAGGTAGGCGCCCGCGGCGATCAGCGTCGGGTACGCCGGCACCGGCGCGCCCGCCTGCAGCGCGAGCACGTTGACGAACACCAGCCCGAGGCCGTAGTGCTGCAGCAGGGTGATCAGTTGTTCCATTCACGCGCAATCGTTGATTCGTGGGCTGCGTTCCGGGCAATGGACCCTTGCCCCGGCGACGCGCCGCCGCATTGTCCGTCGGAGAGTCGTCGCGGAGGTTTGGCCGCCTTCCCGTGCCCGGATCGGAACTGACCATCGACCTGCCGGAGCCGTCGAGCCACCCCCACGTGGGGGCGAACGCCGCCGAATCCAGTCCGGGAAACCGCGTTTCCGCGCCTGGACCCGGGGCCCCGATGCACGGCACTGCCCCGGTCGTTGCCCGACCGCCGGTCCGCCGCTATAATATGCGGCTACCTGGGGACGTAGCTCAGCTGGGAGAGCGCCGCGTTCGCAATGCGGAGGTCGGGAGTTCGATCCTCCTCGTCTCCACCAGTAAACTCAAAGGGTTAGGCATGCGCCTAACCCTTTTCGTTTGCCGCGCGAAAAGCCGTGGTCCACATACGGTCCAAAGTACCGTGGGCGCACGAAAACGGGGCAAAACCCGATTGCGGTAATCTGTCGCCCGCCTCGAGCGCGAAATTGGCGCGCTTGTCCGCCGTCAGCAGCGACCTGAGCGGCATGCGCTCCAGCGCCTGCTTGCTCGGGCGTCAGACCGCAATCAACGTCAGTGCGGCCAGCAGCAGCCCTACGACCCTGTCGCCCAAAGCAGTCGGCAACACGGCTCATCGAACGTGGTCCGGCCTTCGGCCTGTCTCAACAGCCCAGCAATCGGTTGCTTGTCAACTTGCCACATCTTCATCGACGCCTCCAATTCAGCGCCCCCGAAGAATTGCGCACCATCCGACAGTCTAGGATTTGAAGCTCAGGTCAATGCCCCGAGCGCGGCTGCGATGCAAGCTGGCACCGACCAGTTCTGTCTGTTGCCAGGAAGGTCACGGTGTCAAATACGATAGTGTCGTCTCGTTGACGATAGTGCTTAACGATGGGGGCCGACCATCCCAGTTCCTGCTGCCAGCGCGCAATACGCACCGTTCGGTCGCCACTGATGAGCGCAATCGTCACGTCTCGCCCGGCACACAATGCGCGTGTCACCGACGCAACGTCGACCATTTCCAACGTAGCCACTGTGCCGGCCGTGAGCATCGTGACCGGAAGGGCAAGGCCCCAGTCGGGCATCACAACCAGTGGTTTGACCGGGGAGTTGTTCAGGTCGTCGGCAAATCGATTGATGGCGTCGGAGAAGAGCCCAACCCCCCCGGTCTGCTCGAGCAATGCAAATTCCCTGGCCTGTCCCGCACAGTTGATCATTATCACGCTCCCCAGCACCGTGGCCGGAATCAGACGAACCACGAAGAAGCGCGCTGCGGGCCCAGCGAGCGCGTGCATTCGCCCGGCTCCCACGGCCAGCCCGCCATAGGCAATAGGCAGTAATGCAATGAAGTGGTGGCCACCTAATCTGTCACCGAATATCAGCGAGAAGCCGAAGAACGAGCCGAATAGGGCGATGAGGACGCCTAGCACGGAATTCCGTTCGCCCCGCATGAACAATGCCACATAGACACAGGTCGGGAAGATCAGGATGGCCAGCACCTTGATGCCCGAGAACGGCAGTGGCTCCAGCGCGCCAAATATCATCGCGTGATTCCAGCTGTTGGTGAGCGCGTAGTAGAGCAGCTCCCAGCTCTTCTCAACCCGCTCGAGCCACGAAAGCGGTGTAGAAAGAACTTGTAGTCGCGATTGGTAGTTGAGGAAGTATTGGTAAAGGCCGGCAATTCCTCCCTCCGCGCGCGCAAGCAACGCATATCCCCAGACGTAATAGGCGCAGCCGAAAACGATACCGAGGACCCAGGAGCCGAGAACGGCAGGGCTGCTGGCCGGCCGCTGTTCGCCTGACGAAGGACGGCTGCGCAAATGAAAGAGGGCGAGAAGCATGGCCGGCGCAAAGAAGGCATAGATGAAGTAGCCGAGCACCGACAAGCCGAAGAAGAGCCCACTCAACGCCACGCGCACATGTTCGTTTGGCCTCTTCAGTAGCAGGCATGACAGCGACAGCAGCAACCACGCCACCGGGGCAAGGGTTATGTAACTCTGGGTGCGAAACGCGTACAAGAACGCCGGATCAGTCGCCAACGCAGTCGCCGCAAGAGCCCAGACATGCGGCGAAACCTTGGCGGCGCGGAGAAGTCCGCATAGGCTTAGCAGAACGCCAGCGCCAAATGCAGCGTGTACGAGCCGTATAGCCGAAACGCCAGTGCCAAGCAGCGCATAGAGCGGCAAACCCAGCCACAATTGCTGCATTCCGTGATACATGGAAACCAAGACGGGAAACCGATTGCCCATGAGGTAGTTGCCGGGCAGCACCCACGCCACCAGCGGCGATTCGTGGTGCTTGTTGAGCAGCTTCACCGCCAGGTAATCAGGGTTGACCGCATCCATGTAGATTCCAGGAAGCGTGATCAGGTGGGTCGCAAGCAACAGGTAGACGGCCACAACGGCGCAGACAAGCACGCGATTGCGCCAGCCCGCGCGCGACGCCTTGATGTCTGGCTTCATCGCCGGCCGCTCATCCCCGGCGAGTCGCGCAAGATGCCGACGCGCCGTTTACCGACACGGCCAACGCTGTTCGTCACCAAGAACGCGCGCCATTGCTTGACTAGCGACCCCTGCGCCAAGCCCCATTTGCGGGAATTCAAGAACAACCGGCCTGCCAAGAACAAGCGAAACAGAGCCAGGAACCAAGACGATGGTAGCAAACACCGCACGGAGCTTCACTTGTTCGTAAAGTTGTAACCAGGTGAGCGCAAGACTCGGGGCCCGGTAGGTCCTGTGTGCAGAAGCTGATACGACCCACGGCAGTCGGATGGTAGTACGTAAACTCTCAATCTGCCCTGTCGCGGGTTGTGGCGTGTGCTGCTCCACGGTACCCTGCCGCTGTGACGACTGATCGTACACGGGCTTGTGTACGCAAGAAAATGATCAACGAATGCGTGACAGGGCGCCGGAAACATTGCGGCGTCGACCGGGCCATGCCGGCGCCAAGCGGAGTTCGACGTAGCATCGAGGTGGCGGCATGTCCGCCGATGCGGTCGGCGCGGATCGTGTGGAAGCGCACGTTCAATTCCACGTGCCGGATGTGCCGAACACCTGATGGTGCCAAGCCGCAGCCAACCACACGATGAAGGCTCGCGCGCTGCGCTACGGTGTGGTCGGGCTCATTGCCTTCGCCGTCGACTTCGGCGTGACCGCATGGCTGGTTCGCCCCATCGGCGCACCGCTGCTCGTCGCCAACACGGTCGGATTCCTGATTGCCAATGTCGCCAACTTTCTACTGGGACACTGGTGGGTGTTTAGGGGCCTCCGCGACGACCAGCGGTGGTTTCGGGCCTACGTTGCGACGCTGACCGTGAGCCTCGTGGGCCTGCTGATCAATAATGCGATAGTGTGGATAAGCGTCACCGTTCTCAGTTGGCCGTTAGTGATCGCCAAGGTGAATGCGACGGCGGTGGTCATGGCATTCAACTTTCTTGCGCGCCATCACTGGGTCTACCGGCCAAGAGGCCACGACCTAGGGCGATGATGATGAAGATTGCTGTACTAATTCCGTGTTTCAACGAAGAGCTGACGATAGGCAAAGTCGTCCGCGATTTTCGCGCGGCATTGCCCGAGGCGGCCATTCACGTGTTCGACAACAACAGCACCGATCGGACCAATCAGGAGGCGCTCGACGCCGGTGCCGTAGTGCATTTCGTCGTGCGCCGCGGCAAAGGGAACGTGGTCCGCGCGATGTTTCGCGAGATCGATGCTGACGTGGCGGTGATGGTAGACGGTGACGACACGTACCCGGCCGATGGCGTCCGTACGCTGATTGCGCCGGTCCTGTTCAAACGGGCAGCGATGGTGGTCGGTACGCGCCTGGTCACCCACCAGCCAGGAAGCTTCCGGCCGCTGCATGTCTTCGGCAACCAGCTTGTGTTGCGGGCGAGCAACGTGGCTTTCGGGGCGCACCTGACCGACATGCTGTCCGGTTACCGCGTCTTCTCCCGTGAGTTCATGAAGTCGATGCCGGTGCTGAGCCGCGGTTTTGAAATCGAAACGGAAATGACGCTGCACGCCCTGACCCACGACATGCCGATAGTCGAGGTCCCGGTGCCCTACGGACTGCGCCCTGAGGGGAGCACATCCAAGCTGCACACGTTGCGCGACGGCTACAAGGTGCTGAAGACGATATTCTGGTTGTTCAAGGACTACCGGCCCCTGGTGTTTTTTGGGTGGGTGGGTGCGGCCGCGCTCTTTGTCGGCGTGGCCCTCGGGGTGGAAGTAGTGCGCGAGTTCCTGGAGTACCAACGCGTGGTCGGCGCGGCCCGCGCGGTGCTGTCGGGGACGGCATTGGTCGTCGGGCTGCTGTCGCTGACCACCGGCCTTATCCTGGACACCGTCAACCGGCGCACGCGGGAGCTCTACAGTCTCCTTACGGATCTGACGACCCGCCAGACGCAGCCGGAGTCGTCGACAGCGCATGCAAGGGCGGAGCCGGCGCCGGAGGTCGAACCGGTGGCCGAAGTGTCGCTTCCGCTTGGGAACGCCCATCGCAAGTAGCGTCGCACTTCGCGACATACCTGCCCGCGGAGCCGATGCCGGGCCATGGCTCGGTTGGGTCGTGGCGGCGCTCGTCATTTCGCTTTACGCATGGACCTTGGCGCGGTACGCGGTCAACTTTCCGAACGCGGATGACTTCAGCCAAATCCTTGCCGTTCCGCACTATGTGGCGGCCAAGCGGACGTTTTGGGAGCAACTGGACTATGTCTTCTCGCTTTCGGTCGAGCACCGGATCGTCACTCTTCGTCTGGCGGCACTCATCCAGGCGGGACTCTTCGGAAGCGTGAACTTTCCGTGGTTGATGTTCGCTGGCGGCGTGTTGCTCGTGGGTGCCGCGGGCCTTGTGGTGAAGGTGGCGCCTCGCGCGAATCGCCCGCTGCTCGCGGCGGTCGCGGCGGCGCTGCTCTTCTCGCTGGCGAATCACGAGGCGCAGTTCTGGGCGAACGGCGCGTTACAGCACTTCGGTGTCATCGCGTACGCGTTCGGTGCCCTCTATTGCCTCGCGCGGGCCGGGCGCGGCTGGAACCTGGCGGCGCTTGCGCTCGGGCTCGCGGCATCCTTCACATCGGCAAACGGCCTGATGACATTCCCCGCCGGGGCTGCCCTGCTCTGGATGGCGAGCCGGCGGCGGGCGGCGTTGCTCTGGGTCGTGCTCGCGATCATCCTGTTCGCCGTCTATTTCAGGGGCTACGAGCGACCGGAGTTCCAGAAGTCAGCGTTCGAGACTCTGCTCAATCCCGTTGCGCTATTCCGTTTCTTCCTGGCGGCGCTCGGATCGCTAGCGGTTCATCTTGTACCGGCGGTTGCAGTCGGTGCTTGCCTGGCGGCCACCTGGGGATGGCTGATCGTCCGGCGCCGCAAGACGGTATCGCCAGTGCTGGTCGGCTGGTTTGCCTTCCTCGTCCTCTCGTACGCCGCGATGGCGGTTGGCCGCGTCAGCTTTGGCGACGAGGGCGCACTAATCAGCCGCTATCGCGTGTACTCTGAAATGGCGTTCCTGGTGACGCTGGTTGCCGTCCTGCATCAGGTCGGGCCAAACGTCCGCCAGCGAATCCTCTGGGCGGCCTTGCCACTCAGTGTCGGTTGGTTCGCTGTGAACTGGCAGACGAGCATGCCGGTGATCACGCACGAATCGATTGTGCTTGGGAACCGCCTCGATCACTATGCTGCGGACGGGCACGCTGAATACGGGGCGTGGCCGCCGGCGGAGTACGGCGACTTTCTGCTGGAACGCGCAGCCTGGCGAGGCTATTACGACCCCACCCGCATCGGGCATGCGTCACGTCGGCTCGTTGCCGACAATCGGGCGCTGCAATCGTCGCGACCGTCGCCGCTCATTGTCGAACACCTGATGCGGACCGCCGGCGCAGTGACGGTGCTCGGCTACATGCCCGACAGCCGGGGACGCGTCTTCATGTGGCTGGCCGACGGCGAGCGCCGCTATCGCGCCACTTTGATAACGATGCCCGGCGTCCGGACGCCCTTCGGCGGCGACTGGGGATACTTCTGGGGAACCGTGGCCACTGCCAGCCTGGCGCCGGGTCACTACCAGGTCGGCTACACGGTGGGTGACGACGCGTCGTCCATGGTTTACTGGAGCGAGGACTGGATAATGGCGCAGTAAACGCTTATCACCACCGCTGCCAATGGGCATAAGCCGGATACAAGTTACAAGGATTGGCCTGCCCAAGATCGTGAAGCAGACCAAGGAAGACTGCGACGCCACGTCGTTGGATCGTGCGCTGCCCAGCGAGCGCAAACACCGCAGCCAAACGGCCACATCGCAACAACGCCGACTGATGCGTGGTGCAGAGCTAGCGTCGGCGGTCAATCGAAGCGGGGCGTCGATTGAACCGGTGCCCCCGATACTCGTCGGGGGCCGCCAATTCCGATAATGGGTCCCACATTAGTGTCCGGCTTCACGGCGATGCGGCAGGCTGGCAGGCCCCAAGGGTTAGCGGTATCAGTGGGTTAGGGGCTGGTTGTCACCCCGGTTTGGCGTTATCGACGCCATCGCATCGACCGCTCGCCGAGCCAGAATGGAACTCTTGTGGGCGTGGTGCCAACATGCGGTCGAGGATCACGTCGTCGAGGGTCGGATCACCGAGGCAGTTGTGCCCTTGGCGATGGCGGCAAGCACTTGCCGCTGGTGACGGCCACGCCGTCGCTCTGTTCGCTTCCGCACAGACTTGCGTGGTGACCTCGGACAACACTCGTCTCACGCCGTATCGGCACTTTCCGGCCCGGATTCCTGCGGACAGGGGTTGCTGCGGCTCCGGATTGACGGAGTGAACGATGAATTGGGTATCCCGTTCCGACAAGAGTCGCGGCGACCAGATGGCAACTCTACGGCCGGGCGTTTCGGCAGACGGCGCCCTTGGCGATTCGCATATTGCGGTCAGCGACGATTCGCCCATAGCGAACGGCCGCGTTGCCGAGAACGCCATGCGATTCGCGCTACGCGGGGTTGAGGGGCTTGGCGATGGACCAGGCGGGCCTACCTTGCGGCGAGCCGAAGTCCCTCGGGCAATTCCGGGCGACCAGCGGCACTTAGAACTCCTGACGAATGCGATGCAGAGTGGTGTGGGCGTGGAGCGTAACCGCGCCGGTGGAATCGTTCACGGCGCACAATCCCTTGCTTGCGCTGAGCTGCACAGGAGCTTTCCAGAACTGGAGAATCCGGCAGGCGCGTGGGTCGGCACGCACGCGCGCCACGCGAATCTGGTCGGCTGCCTGCGGGCGCATGCTGCGGAACGTCCCGGCGACGCCGCGTTCGTGGGCCTGGTCGACGACCCGTCACGGCAGACGACGATGACCTACGGAGGACTCGACGATCGTGCCCGCGCGATCGCCGCCTGCCTCCAGGACATGTGCCTTGTTGGCGAGCGCGTCGTGCTTGCGTACCCGCCCGGCCTCGAATTCATTGCGGCCTTCTTCGGCGTTCTCTACGCCGGCTGCGTCGCCGTTCCCGTCTACCCGCCGCGCCGCCGCACGCTCGACCGCTTCGACGCCATTGCCAGCGACGCCGGCGCGCGCCTCGCGCTCGGCACCGCGTCCTCGATCGCCCAGTTCAAAGCGATGACCGGTCACATCGCTGCGATCCAGTGGCTCGCCACCGACGAACTCGCGGACGCCGACGCCGACCGCTGGATCGAACACGACCCGCCGCGTGATTCCCTCGCGATGATCCAGTACACCTCCGGCTCCACCAGCCAGCCCAAAGGCGTCGCTCTGAGCCACGCCAACCTCGTCGCAAACACCCGCGCCATCAGCAACTCCTTCGAGGTCCAAAGCACCACCGTGGGTGTTTTCTGGCTCCCTGCCTACCACGACATGGGGCTCATCGGCGGCGTCCTCGCGCCCGTGTACTCCGGCATTACCAACATCATCATGCCGCCGACAAGGTTCCTCCAGGATCCCTTTCTCTGGCTCGACGCCATCAGCAAATCCCGCGCAACGATCTCCGGCGGCCCCAACTTCGCCTACGACCTCTGCGTGCGCAAGATCGGCATGGAACAGCGCGCCACACTCGACCTCTCCTCCTGGTCCCTCGCCTTCATCGGGGCCGAGGCGGTCCAGCCCGCAACGCTCGCGCGCTTCACCGAGGCCTTCGCGCCGTGCGGGTTCAACCCCGAATCTTTCTATCCGTGTTATGGCCTGGCGGAAGCGACGCTCATGGTCACCGGGCCCAAGTCCGGTGCCGGCGCCGCGGTGCGCGCGTTCCGCGACGACGCCCTCGCGCAGAACCGCGCCGAGCCGCTACCCGACAACGCCCCGAACGCGCGCCGCCTGGTGGGGTGCGGCGCGCCGGTCAGCTCGCTCGCGGTCGCCATCATCGACGCCGAGACCCTCGCGCCTGTCGCGCCGAACCGGGTTGGCGAGATCTGGGTCGCCGGCGAATCCGTCGGCCAGGGCTACTGGCGCGACCCGAAAAAGACCGCAGCGACGTTCCACGCGCGCCGCAGCGACACCGGCGAGGGCCCTTTTCTCCGCACCGGCGACCTTGGCTTCGTCCACGAAAACCAGCTCTACATCACCGGCAGGGTCGACGACCTCATCATCGTCCGCGGCCTCAACCACCACCCGCAGGACATCGAAGCCACCGCGCGCGCATGCCACCCCCTGCTCGAAGCCGGTCTCGGGGCCGCGTTCGCAATCGACGAGGACGGGGTGCAGCGCCTCGTCCTCGTGCACGAGGTCGAGCGCGACGGCAGCAGCGACCTGGCCCCGGTCCTGGATGCCGTCCATGCCGCGGTCCTCGACGAGCACGGCCTCGCGCTCGACGCCGTCGTGCTGATCCGTTGCGGCACGATCGCCAAGACATCCAGCGGCAAGGTGCAGCGCCACGCCAGCCGCGCCGCATTCATTGCCAGTCAGCTCAAGCCCCTCGCCCAGCGCCACAGGCATCCGATGCCCACGTCCCCCGTACCCCCCGCGCAGTCCGCCGCGCTCGCCGCCGTCTGTCAGCACGCGCTCGCGATGTCGGGTACCGTCCTCGCGGACGTCACGCCCGAAACTACGATCGACGCCCTCGGCCTGGACTCGCTGCAGCGCGTCGAGCTCGTCGCCGCGCTCGACAAGAGTTTCGGCCGGCACCTGCCCGACACCGTTTACAGCCAGGCCAGAACCCTCGGTGACCTCGCCAGCGCTGTCCAGAAGCACTTGATCGATCACCCGCAAACCGACGCTCCCGTACGCGAAATCCCCGCGGAGAACTACGAAGTTGCGCTCTTCCCCGAATACCTCGAACTCAAGCGCCACGAGCGCATGGTGGTGGCCATCGCCGACAGCAACCCCTACTTCCGTGTCGACCATGGCGCCGACTCGCCGACGACGGGCCGCGATGGCCGCACTCGGATCGAAGGTCGTGCGCTGACGAATTTCTGCGCGTACGACTATGTCAGCATGGCCCACGATCCGATCGTCAGCGCCGCGACCAAGGAAGCGATCGATCGATACGGCACCGGCGCGGGCGCAAGCCGCCTGGTTTCCGGCGAGAAGCACATCCATCGTGAGCTCGAGGACGCGCTCGCCAGGTTTCTCGGCACGCCCGCAGCGATCGTCTTCGTCTCGGGGCATGCGACCAACGTCACCACGATCGGGCATCTGATGGGTCCGGGCGACCTCATCGTCCACGACATCCTTGCCCACAATTCCATCCTGCAGGGTGCGCGGCTTTCCGGCGCGACCAGCCGCGGGTTCGCCCACAACGATTGGCGCGCGCTGGACACGCTCCTTTCGGGCATTCGCCATGGCTTCCGGCGGGTTCTCATCGCCATCGAAGCCGTCTACAGCATGGACGGCGACTATCCCGACCTTGCACGCTTTGTCGACGTCAAGGCGAAACACCGGGCCATGCTGCTCGTCGATGAGGCGCATTCGCTGGGGACGATGGGCCGGACCGGCCGCGGTATCGGCGAACACGCCGGTATCGACCGCAGGGGCGTCGAGCTGTGGATGGGTACGCTGTCCAAATCGCTCGCGAGTTGCGGCGGGTACATCGCGGGTTCCGCCGAGCTCGTCGAATATCTCAAGTACACCGCGCCGGGCTTCGTCTACAGCGTCGGCATCTCGCCGCCCAACGCGGCCACTGCGCTCGCCGCGCTGACGCTCCTGCAGCGAGAGCCGCAGCGCGTCGACCGGCTCCGTGCGCTGTCCAGCCTCTTCCTCGAGCTCGCGCGCAAACGTGGTCTGGATACGGGCCACGCGGGGGGAACCCCTGTCATCCCGGTGATCATCGGCAACTCCGTCAAATGCCTGCTGCTCTGCCGCGCTCTCTTTCGGCGCGGCATCAACGTCCAGCCGATCATCAACCCCGCGGTTTCCGAGCACGCCGCACGACTGCGCCTGTTCATCACGACGAACCACACCGAGTCGCAGGTCAGGAGCACAGTCGACGCGATCGTCGAAGAGCTCGCGCGACTCTAGCGCGATGAGCGCGTTGGTCGCGCCGAATCGAGGCGCCATTCCATGCCGAACGCCGAACACGCCATCGTAGTCGACCAGCTGTGCAAGCGCTATGGAGACCTGCTGGCCGTCGACGACGTCTCGTTCACGGTCGCAAAGGGCGAAGTCTTCGCGTTCCTGGGCCCCAACGGCGCGGGCAAGAGCGTTACGGTCGAGGTCATCGAGACCATTCGTACGCCGACGTCGGGCAAAGTCACCGTGCTCGGACTGGACGTCGGCAAGCGCAAGGCCGAGATCGTCCGCCGGATCGGCGTGCTTCCCCAGGACTTCAGCTCGTTCGACCGGATCACCGTTCGCGAAAGCCTGCGGTACTACGCGCGAGTATTCGGGTGCAGGGCCGACATCGACGCCCTGATGGACCTCACCAATCTGACCGACAAGGCCGACGCTCAGTTCAATACCCTCTCCGGCGGCCTCAAGCAACGGCTCGGGATCGCCGCCGCGCTGGTCAACGATCCCGAGGTCGTCTTTCTCGACGAGCCCACGACCGGGCTCGACCCGCACGCCCGACGCCAGGTCTGGGATGTGCTCAAGGGACTCAAGAACCGCGGGAAGACGGTCTTTCTCACGACCCACTACATGGAAGAAGCCGAACTCCTCGCCGACACGGTCGCGATCATCTCGCGGGGCAGGATCGTCGCCATCGATGCGCCGGCGCGCCTCACCGAGAAGAACGTCGAACAGACGCGGCTCACGCTCGAGTCGATCGACGCGGTGGCGCTTGGCCTCATCCAGAAGATGGGCTTCGTCCCCGTGCGCACCGACAACGGAAATATCCGTGTCCCGGTCGCGAACGCGGACGACGTACGCGCCATTCTCGATGAAATCCAACGTGCCGGCCTCGCTCTCCCCGGGCTCGACGTGCGAAAACCGAACCTCGAAGAGGTGTTCCTCAAGCTGACCGACGCGCCCCACGACGACCGCGCGCGCGGAGGAGCCGGATGACGCCGCGGATCATCGCCGCCAATCTCGGCGTCCGGCTCAGGATCTTCTATCGCGAAAGATCGGCGATGTTCTTCACGTTCGCCTTCCCGGTGATCCTCGTGCTCGTTTTCGGAACGATCTTCACGAAGCCGGAACACCTCAACTTCGACCTTCCCGTGCAGGACTTGAGTGGCAGCGCGTCGTCTGCGATGCTGCTCGAAGCCCTCGCCGCGGATCAGACGTTCAGGATCGCGCCGGTGCCCACCGACGTCGATGCCACGCAATACGCCAGGGAGCACAAGCAGAACCTCGTGCTCGTGATCCCCAGGAACTTCGACGCGCCACCGACTCAGCGTCTCGACCCACGCGGCGGTGCCGGCGCCGTGTCGCTGACCTATGTCTACGACCCGAGCTCGACATCGGTGACCACGAAGATCCAGCTGCTCGAAATGATGGTGGCCGCGATGAACCAGAAGATCACGGGCATCGCGGCGCATCTCAAGCTGGTCCCGGCGTCGATCCTGCCGGAGCGCTATCGATTCATCGAATTCTTCGTCCCCGGCATCATCGCCATGGCGATCATGACCTCGTGCCTGTCGAACGCCCTCAACATGAACGCAGAGCTTCGGCAAAAGGGCATTCTCCGCAAGCTTGCGACGACGCCGATCACGCGCGCCGATTGGCTCGTCTCGAGCATCCTGTACCAGCTCATACTCTCCGCCGTTTCCACCGCAGCGATCCTCCTCGTCAGCTACGCCGTGTTCGATGTCCGCCTGCACATCGACGCCTGGCTCCCGCTCATCGTCGTTGTCGAGGTCATCGCCTTCGCCGGCATCGGCATGCTGCTCACTCCCTTCGCGAAGGAGGCCGAAAGCGCGTCAGCCGTCGGCAACGCCTTCCTGTTTCCGATGATGTTTCTTTCCGGCACGTTCTTTCCGGTGGAAATGATGCCGGCCTTCCTGCAGGCTTTCGCCAAGCTCCTTCCGCTCTATTACGTGAACGAAGCGCTGCGCGCGGCGATGATTTTCGTCGACGACCCGGCGACGTTGCGGAGCGCGGGCGTGACCGCCGCATTCGCCGCGGTCGTGTTCGCCGCCGGGACGTTCAAGACGCGGTGGGACGAGGACACGTGATTACGGCCAAGCGAATCCTTTTCATTTGCGGGTCGATGAACCAGACGACGCAAATGCACCAGATATCACTGCATCTGCCCGAGTACCGGCAGGCATTCACGCCGTATTACTGCCACGGTGCTCATGAACTCATGCGGCGCATGAAGCTGCTGGAGTTCACGATCATCGGCGACAAGCTCGCGCAGCGCTGCCAGACGTATTTGCAGGACCAGAATCTCGCCATCGACTACGGGGGGCGCGACGGCCCGTACGACCTCGTGCTCACCTGCTCGGATGTGTTCGTCCAGAAGAACATTCGCGGCAGCAGGATCGTTCTGGTCCAGGAAGGCATTACCGATCCGGAAGACCGCAATTTCCGCCTCGTGCAGCGACATCGCTGGCTCCCGCTCTGGATCGCGGGAACCGCCGCGACGGGCCTTTCGGACGCCTACCGCGCGTTCTGCGTCGCCAGCGACGGGTACCGCGACTTCTTCATCCGCAAGGGCGCGAAGGCGGACAAGATCGTGGTCACCGGCATCCCCAACTTCGACGACTGCCAACGCTATCGCGACAACACCTTCCCTCACCGCCACTTCGTGCTGGTCTGCACGTCACCGCTGCGGGAGATTTTCCGTGGCGAAGATCGGAAGTCGTTCATCCTCGATGCCGTCAGGATCGCCAGCGGACGTCCGATGATCTTCAAATTCCATCCCAACGAAGACCTCGCGCGAGCGGAGAAGGAGGTGAATCGGTATGCCCCGGGCGCCCTGGTCTTCAAGACCGGGAGCGCGGAGGAGATGATCGCCAACTGCGACGTGCTGATCACCCGATACTCGTCAACGGTGTTCGTCGGACTGGCGCTCGGCAAGGAAACGTATTCGGACTACCCGATGGACGAGTTGCGCAGGCTGTCGCCCCTGCAGAACCACTCCGCAGCGCTCAATATCGCGAATGTATGCCGGCGTGTGCTCGAAGATCAGGCGCTGCAGTGACCGACGCGAGCGTGGGGCGCGTCCTGTGAGCGACGAAATCACAGTCCGAGCGACGACATCGTGGTGGGACCGGCGGCGTTTTCAGCGCTTCCCGTGGGCGATCTACGCGGGCGATCGGAACTGGGTCCCGCCGATCCTCTCGCAGGAGCGACTGCTGCTCGGCTGGGGGCGTCACCCGTTTTTCGCCAATGCGGAGATGGTCACGCTGCTTGCCGAGCGGCGCGGCAAGGTCGCCGGGCGCGTCGCGGTCTTCGTCAACAACGTCCATAACCGCAAGTACGACGAAAAGCGGGGATTCTTCGGATTCTTCGAATGCGTCGACGACGTCGCGGTGGCGCGAAAGCTTTTCGAAGCCGGGCGTGCGTGGCTCGCCCAACGCGGCATGACGGAGTGGCGCGGGCCGGTGAATCCGTCGCTCAACTATACCTGCGGCCTGCTCATCGACGGCTTCGACACCCCCCCGACGTTTCTGATGACCTACAACCCGCCGTACTATGCCGACCTGATCGAGGGGTGCGGATTCGCCAAATCGCAGGACCTCTACGCCTACGAGATGGATGTCGCGCTGCTCGCGAAGCTGGTCGATCGCTACAAGCCCGCGGTGTTGTCCTCCCTCGAGGGCGATGATATTTCGCTGCGGCAATTGGACCCATCGTGTTTGGACGAAGAAATCAGGACGTATCTCGAAATCTACAACCGCGCGCTCGACGGCACCTGGGGCTTCACGCCGCTGCAGGAGGGAGAGGTGAAGCAGATCGCCGCAGATCTGAGGCACATCATTGCGCCGGAATTCATGGCGTTCGCGATGTCCGGTGGAAAGACGGTCGGCGCCGTGCTCGCGCTGCTCGATTACAACCAGATCATCCGCAAGCTCAACGGCCGCCTGCTTCCGTTCGGCATCTTTCGCCTGATCCGGGGGCGCAGGCGGATCGACGTCGCGCGTGCAATGGCGGTGACGATGTTGCCCGCGTTCCAGCAATCGGGCCTTGGCATCGTGCTGCTCGACCGGCTCGTCGACGCGGCAAAGCCGTGGGGCCTCAAGCGCTGGGAATTTTCCTGGGTGCTCGAGAGCAACGAGAGCTCGCGCGGGACACTCGAGCGCGCGGGGACCCGGCGCTGCAAGACCTACCGGATCTATGACCGGACGCTGTGACGCTCGGTCGCTCTATCGAAGGGCTCGGTGCGAGGACGGCAAACCGGGGCAGGCGCAATCAAAGCCAGTGCGCCTCGCGATACCACTGCGCGGTTTCACGAAGGCGATCGGCGAGTGGCGCCGCGGGCGACCAACCCAGCTGCCGCCGCGCTTTCGCGGACGAACACGTCCACGAACCCGCGAGAAGGTCGGAGATCTTGTCGCGGCCGATCCACCCAGGGCGGTGGCGCAGCCGGGACACGACATCGCCGCCCAGACCCATTGCCCGCATCGCCCATTCCGGCAGATGGACGATGCGGGCCCGCTGTTTCCCGAGCGCCTGAGCGATCGCGTCGCCGAGCTCCACATGCGAAAGGTCCTCCGCCGCGGCGAAGTAGATGCCACGGCCCGGGTCGTCCCCTGCGAGGCGTTCGCCGATCTGTGCCGCGAGCACGATGCATTCGGCGACGTCGGCAACGGCGATGAGCGAGACGCGCCGGTCGCCGCGCCCGGGGACGACATGGACACCTGAGTGAGCGATCGGCTTGAACAACTCGTAGACTCCGCGGTCCCCCGCGCCGAACACGATGCACGGCCGCACAATCGTGATGGGCACCGCACCGGCGTATCTGGCGGCTGCGCGCTCGCCGGCCAACTTGCTGCGCCCGTAATCCGATACGGGCTTCGGTGGATCACTCTCGGCTGTCGGGATCTCGCCCGACGGTCCCGCCGCGGCTATTGATGAGACGAGCACGAGCACCGGGCGGTCCGCCTGCTCTGCACACGCCGCAGCGACCGCGTCGACGCCCCCGGCGTTCACCCGCATGAAGTCTTGCGCACACATCGCCCGCACAAGGCCCGCGAGGTGGAACACGAACCGGGCCTTCGATGCCGCGAGGACGCGGGAGACGCCCGCGCGATCATCGACGTCGCCGACGATCTGTAGAGCTCCCGCGCCGCGCAGCTCGTCGACGTGCGACGTCGCCCGCACCAGGCAGGACACGCGGAAGCCGCGCGCAATGAGCCGGCGCACGAGGTGCGTGCCGATAAATCCGCTGGCGCCGGTGACCAGAACCGATTCCTGGGCCGTGGTGGTCATGCGTGGCAACCCGGGCACAGGCGCCGCTCACGCCACCGCGGTTTCGTCGGCGCGGACCCTCCCGCCGCTTGCAGCGGTGGGACGAGGAGTTTGCGGCAGGTGTCGGCTTCCGCGGGCACGGGGTGGGCGCCAGTCCGAATCGTTCACGACGTCTGGGCTATCCGACGTCCCTGTCGTTGACGGCCCTGCGGCATTCTATCTCGACCCGCCGCGGCAACACTCGGGCTTTGTCAAGACGTCGATCATGAACGGCTAGGGCTCGCTCCGGTCGCATCGCTCGTTGCTGCCGGCGACCGTCTGCTATTCTCGAGCGACGAATGACCGAACGTGGGCGACCGCGCCTCACCGGCACCACGTCACACAAAATGCGAAGCAGCGCGCGCTGTCTGCGCTATTTCCTCCCGTCCCCACGCCAGATGCAAACGCTGGAACATCGCAGACAGCTCGACGGACTTCGGTTCTTCGCGTTCCTGCCCGTGTTTCTGGTGCACAGCGATGTCACGCACTTCTGGTGGGGCAGTTATGGCGTCTCCCTGTTCTTCGTGATCAGCGGATTCCTGATCACCCGAATCCTGATCGCGTTCGAGAACCGACCGCGCAAGCAGATGCTCAAGAGCTTCTACGCGCGCCGCGCGTTGCGAATTTTTCCCGCCTACTATCTCGTACTGGGATTGGCGGCAGCCACGGTCGGCATCGCTTACCTGCCTGCATTTGTTCTCTACGTGATGAACTGGGGGATCTTCTTCTACACGTGGATCCAACCTGAACTTGCGGACATTGCGTGGGATCCCGTGCGGATGTACGGCATCCACTTCTGGTCGCTGTGCGTCGAAGAGCAGTTCTATCTTGTCTTCCCGCTGCTGTTTTCCTTCCTGCGGCCGGGGCGTGCGAGGCTTTCCTGGTTGCTCGCGCTGTGGGGCGCGTGCATCGGCTTTCGCGTCCTCTGCGCCGCGTTCCTGCCAAGCGCGGCGTATGGGCTGATTCCACTGGTCTGCGGTGAGTATCTGGTCGCGGGTGCGGTGGGCGCCGTGGTGTTTGCGGATACGTCGGCTACCGCCGAAAGGATACGCGCCGCTGCTCGTCAATGGATGTTTCCGGTCGGCCTCGCGCTGGTGGTGGCACTGTTCGCGCTGTTTCGGCCGGAGACGCCGTCGATCGACCACGTCATGCACCCGCCACACATGCAAACGCTGCTTGCGCTCGGGTTTCTGGCGATGGTGCTGGGATTGTGGCAAACGGACAACCGTTGGGTGCTCGGGTTCTTCAACTACGCACCTTTTCGTTTCCTCGGCAAGATCAGCTACGGCCTGTATCTCATCCACCTCTTCATGTGGCCGCTTGTCGATTGGCTCTCCGTGCATTCTTCCGTGATTCGCGAGCTTCCTCCCTTTGCGGCGCGGCTCGGACTGACGGTCCTGTTGGCGACGGCGATGTGGCGTTTTGTCGAGGCGCCGATCCTGAAGCTCAAAGAAAGGCTTCCGTATTGATCACAGCAGTATCCCGACATTGTCCCGATTGCTGCGTGCCATCGAATGAACGGAAAGCAACGGTCCGGGAGGGCCGAATGAAGCAAGTCCGCAGCAGCATGGCCCGTGGCGGCTTCTCGACAAAGCAGCCAGAGCATGTCAAGGCGGGCACGGGCAGAGCGTCGCCTTTGGCTTCTCCGTCTGCGGCGACTGGCTTTTCGCATTGACCGCACGGCGCCCCAGATCCTGGTCCGTGAACAACGACAGGTCGATGGCATCGGCCATCGCCTGGTAGCCGGCATCGTTCGGATGCAGATTGTCGCCGCTGTCGTAGGCCGAGCGCATCGTCGCCGGATTGCTCGGGTCGCGTATCGCCCTGTCGAAATCGATCACCGCGTCGTAGGCTTTGCTGGTCCTGATCCAGTGGTTGACGGCCTGGCGCATTGCCTCGCCGTCGGCGCTGTAGTAGAGCCCGGGCAGGAACGCCTGGAACGGCGTGAGGGTCCCTCCATAAACCTTGAGGCCCATCGCATGCGCCCGATCGATGATCTGACGATGGCCGGCAATGATCTCGTCGGCGGTCGCGGTTCCGGGAAACCCGATGTCGTTGATGCCCAGCAGGACGATCAGGTAGCGCGCGCCGGACTGCACCAATACGTCACGATCCAGACGCGCCGATGCGTTCGTGGCTACCATATCGTGCAGAATCCTGTTGCCGCTGATGCCCGCATTGAGCACCGCGACCTTGCTACCGCCCTTCTGCGAGCGCAGCCGCTCGGCCAGACGATTCGGCCAGCGCTTGTTGCCGTCCGGAGTCGAGTGCAACCCGTCGGTTATCGAGTCGCCGAGCGTGACGATGGCCCTGGATTTCGGGGGGGCGTCCACTTCGACGCCTGTCAGGAAGTAATAGGACTGGGTAGTGGTCGCCGTCGGCAGGGTGTCGGCGCCGCTGAAATCTCCTTCAGGCGAGATATAGGTCGTCTGTAACCCCAGCGAATGCTCGGTCGCCGCGAGCGCGTTGCCGGGAACGTAGATGCTGACCGCCAGGTCGCCGCGGTCGGGCACCTTGAGATTTGCCGGGTCGCTGATGGCCAGAGCGCCGGCCGGGATCGTGATGGACTCCGACCCGTTGAATGTCAGCACCCGGTCCGAGCCTGCGGCGATCGATGCGCCGGTGCTGCGCAGGCCCACACGCACCGCGCCGATATGCAGCGAATCCGCACCGTAGGCGTTGGAGAGACGCACGCGCAGCCGCTTGCCGCCGATGCTCACGTGCACGATCTGGCGGATGGTCTGGCCATTGAGCTCGACCGGATGGAACGCGGCCTGAGGGCTCGCGTTCCATGTACCGACCCAATGGCCGGCGTCGCTCCCGTCCTTGGCCATGGTCGCCGGCGCGATCGCCATGCACGCAATGGCCAGCATCGTCACTGCGAGAACGGCGAGCGGCCGCCGGGATACCGCAGTTGAATACGTGGAACAGATCACGAATTTCGACTTCTTGTCGCGTATCGGATGCGGCGGTGTCAGTGACAAGATGGCTTCTCCCTATGAGTGTCAAGCGGCCTGGTGCGCGGCCGCGCACGAGGTGCACCCATCGGACGGACTCCCGACACCTACCGAAAGTGTGGTCACCGCACCGGACAATCCTTCGGCCAGCGCTCCGGCACCGCGCTGACCTCAACGGCAGCCGCTGATCGAAGCACGTCGATCATCCGTACAGGCATTCTCCCCGTGCACGCGGTTTGCCGTATGTTCGGCACCGAACATTGACTATTGTCAGCCATGATTGGCAAGCGGACGCATCAAGCGCCTTCGCTTGCGACTCTAGCACGGCCAGGGCTGGGTGATCGCAATCGGCTCGCGTATGCACAGGACAAGCAAGCCACGATCCTCGGCGACCGAACACGG